>NZ_VAWF01000001.1:0-632804 GCF_005869845.1 Fodinibius saliphilus
CCCGAACACGGCCGTTAAGCCCTGCAGCGCCGATGGTACTGCCCTCCGGGCGGAAGCGTAGGTCCCCGACTGCTCTCTTTTTTTTGACTACGGCCCTTCATGCCCCGCATGAAGGGCTTTCTTGTTTTAGGATGTTAAAAGAATTTCAGGTATTGAATACGTTTTTAGCAAGGAATTTTATTCGGTATATTACCGTTTAATCAGGTAATATTTGTAATAAGGACAACAAGTTTCAGGTAGGCTTAACTTTTTGAATCTGACTAATGGATATGGACTTTTCTGAATTTATCGACCATTATAAGAAACGACTCCACAAGCTGTTCAATGTTGAGAAGAATATTGATAAGCTGAGTCTTAACCGTGGTTTGCCCCAAGACATATTTGACAAGGTAATGGACTGCAAACCTTTAAGTGTTTTCATTCCCGAAGAGTATGGTGGGCGCGGTGCCGAAACACATGAAGCACTTTCAATGTTACAGGCAAGCTCATACGAATCGCTTCCCTTATCTTTAATGATGGGAATTAATGGGGCTCTTTTTTTACAACCTGTTGTTAATTATGGCTCTAATGAAGTTAAACAACCTATTTTTGACCGTTTTTTAAAGGAAAATAATATGGGCGGTTTAATGATTACAGAACCTGATTTTGGCTCTGATGCTTTGCATATGGAAACCTCTTTCAGGAAGGTTAAAAATGATACTGACACTTGTTTTCAGGTATCAGGCACTAAACATTGGGCCGGTCTAACTGGAGCAGCTGATTTTTGGTTAATAACAGCTCGAAAAGAAAATGGAAGTGGTTTAGGTCGTGATATTGGTTTTTTCATTCATGACAGCCGACGCGGGGGTATAGAAGTAGAGGAGTATTACAAAAACTTAGGGCTCTACATGTTACCCTATGGACGTAATAAAATAAATATTACCGTTCCTGAAGAATACAAGTTACAGCCTACCTCAATCGGAATTAAGATGATGTTAGATGTTCTCCACCGAAGCCGTTTGCAGTTCCCAGGTATGGGACTTGGTTTCCTCAAGCGTATGTTAGATGAGGCGGTGAATCATTGCAAAGAACGCTATGTGGGAGGGCAGAGCCTATTTAATTATGAACAGGTTAAAAAGCGTCTTAACAGGCTACAATCCTCTTTTACAGTATGTTCTGCGATGTGTGCTTTTACGAGTGAGAATGTTCCTATTACCAAGAATGTGTCTAATATGGATTTAACGGCTAATGCTATCAAGACATATACGACAGATTTAATGCAACAAGCGTCTCAATCCTTACTTCAGCTTATGGGAGCAAAAGGGTATAGGCTTGATCATATAGCCGGGCGGTCTCTGGTTGATAGTCGACCATTCCAGATTTTTGAAGGGTCCAATGATATTTTATACCAACAGATATCAGAGTCAGTAATTAAACAAATGAGAAAATTAAAATCTAAAAATCTGTATAAGTTTTTAAGTGAATTCAAACTAACACAACGTTCTGCTGATTATTTTACTGATATATTGGACTTCAAGATTGATTATCAGTTGGGACAAGATAGACTTGTTGAACTCGGACGTATATTAAGCCGTGTGATCTCTTTAGAATTCACTCTTAGATTAGATGAAAAAGGTTTTAATAAAGGATTAATTAATAACGCTATTAGAATATTGAGAGATGATGTAGAACGGATGGTTTCTACATTTACCCATTACAATAATCCTGATGTAGTAGAAAACTATGAAGAATCTAGTTCCTGGTTAGAAGCAATAACACCAGAATACGCGCATCGTTAACTTGCCATTCAGTTTAGGATATGGAAGAGATTGTGGTACTAACCGGTGCTGGTATGAGCGCCGACAGCGGACTAAAAACATTCCGCGGTTCTGATGGCTTATGGGAAGGTCATGATATTCGTGACGTTGCTACTCCCCAAGCATGGCATAATGATAAAGAATTAGTACTCGATTTCTATAATGAACGCAGAAAACAAGCTCATTCTGTTGATCCTAATGAAGGTCATCATGCCATTGCTAAATTGGAAGATCAGTATGATGTTACTGTTATAACTCAGAATGTTGATAGTTTGCATGAGCGAGCCGGTTCATCAGATGTTTTACATTTGCATGGGGAACTCTCCAAAGTACGCAGTGAGGAGGATCGATCTTTAGTATATGACATTGGTGGAGATTCCATTGAGCTAGGTGATACTGCTGAAGATGGTGCTCAGCTGCGTCCTCATGTTGTTTGGTTTGGAGAACCGGTTCCTAATATGAGAAAAGCATCAACTATTGTACCCAATGCCGATATACTAATTGTTATTGGAACATCACTGGTAGTATATCCGGCGGCGGGGTTAATTGATTTAGCTCCACCCGGAATACCAAAATACGTTGTTGATCCCGAAACACCGGAATTAGTAAATAATAGTAAGTGGACGCATATCAAAAAAACTGCAGAAGAGGGCGCACCGAAGTTGGCCTCTGAATTGCTTAATTAATTAGAAATATTTTGAAACTATAGAATCTTATGGCTGATCATATAGCTACTGAAGAAGAAAAAGAAGTACTTGAAAAGTATTTATTACAATTTTTAAACCTTGAAAAGCGATTTCCCTTACTTCCTGGTATTGAAAATGAGGAAGCTATTGCGGGGTTAATGGGATTAGAAACGGAGGAACTACGAAAATTGCGTGACCGTTTTGCTGCAAATGCCAAACAGGCTGCTGTGGAGCTCCTTGAAGATCCCGAAGTCGCTGACTGGATTGAAGAGTTACCGTTTGAAGAGGGTGATACGATCGTAGCTCTGGGTGATTCAATCACAGATGATCTGCAGGGTTGGTTTAATATTTTTGAGCACGTGTTGAAAATTGGGTTAGAAGGTCCTGATTTCACTTTTATAAATAGTGGGGTTTCCTACAATACTTCCAGCGATGCGCTAAAGCGTTTGAATCGTGATGTTCTGGACCATGAACCGGACTGGGTGATTGTAGCTCTTGGGACATTTGATGCTCAGCGTTTGCATGTAGCACCAGATCGACCGCTTGTTTCTCTTGCTGATTATTGGGAGAACTTAAATACGATTGAATCTACTGTTTCAGAAATCACTGATAATCCCCTAATATGGGTTACGCCCCCTCCGGTAATTACAGAGATGTTGCAGCAGATCAGATTGTTCCACTTCGATCTTTTTGAAGACGATTTGAACAGTATCCGCGAAATTTTAACGGGTAAAAAGGGATACATTGTTGATCCGCTTGGAGAGAGAATGCATGATGAAGATGAACAACAGCAAGAGGAGGAAGACCAAGACGAAGAAAGTGGTCCGGCTCCGTGGAATTACTTGAGTGATGGTTTGCATCCTTCTCTCTCCGGCCATACGAATACGGTTAAAGAGCTTATCCGTTTTCTGGCATTATCTAAAGATCCAGAAGAAGGGTCAAGTCTAGAAACACCCGATGATTATGAAGGACAGAATGCAGATTTAGAGGAATAAGTTAAAATCCTATTTTAAGCTGGATCAAATCTACAGCGGTGCGGTAATCGAGCTGCACCGCTTTTTTTGTGATTTTCTTTTGTTTAATCAATGTTGGATTGAACATGCCAATGTTAACCGACTTTGAAGCATTACTATAGGTAAGTAATCCGTCCACTTTAGTTTGTGATTGATTGGCCTGCTGAGAATAGTTGGGTCCTTCCGACAATACAAAAGCATCAAAAACACCAAATCCGAAACCTGCCCATGCACCAATGCCAGAACCGTATTGCAAAGCATCAACGATGGGTTCTTGAATAATCAAAGAAACAGAAGAGGATATAATAGCACCGGCTGCGGCCCCATAAAAGGTATCAAGTAACACGATAATAGAAGAGTTTACCCCATCATTGAAAGTGCCCGAAATATAGAATTGCTGTCCGGCATTGATTTGAGATATATCATATATTCCTACTCCGATACCATAAAGGGTACCTGCGCCTAGTCCTATTTTGACAGGTTTGAAGTCGTCACTATTTTTTAGAGCCATGGTAGCACCACCGAGTACGACACCATTCATAGCTCCATTAAGGGTGTTTCCTCCCAGCAACTCAAGCCTTTGTGCTTCTACATTTGAAATTGTTGCAAGAGAAAATACAATAACAATAAAAGTAAGGGCTAAATATCTTTTCACGGCTCTCGTATGATCTGTTAAAAATTACGCAGTAATGTAGAAAATATAGGATAAGATTCCCACTGAGATATTTACTCGGGATCTGTCAAGGAAACTGGTAGTATTTTACCATTGTAAAACGAATGACCAGTAAGTGCAAACTCTGAAATATAGGTTCCCATTTCTGAGGCTGATACCGGTGCCTCGAATCCCGGAAAAGCTTCTTCCAACATACCTGTTTGCACGGCTCCCAGACACAGCGCATTTACACTAATCGAGTGGTTAGAGAGTTCTGTCGCAAGGCACTCACTGAGAATACTCAACGCTCCTTTAGATGCACTATAGGCAGCAAGACCCGGAAATTTAGCACTACCCTGATATCCTCCCATACTACTTATATTCACAACATGTGAGTTCTTGTTGAATGAGTTAAGAAGACGCTGAGTAATATGTACTGCAGTAATAAGATTACTTTCAATTTGGGAACGCCAATCATCCAGGGTAAGGTCCTCAAAAGGTTTGTTAATAAGTGCTCCAGCATTGTTGATAAGGATATCTATCCCATCATAATTTTGTTCTAGCAGCAAGACGAGATCATTAACTGATTCTTCATCAGTCAGATCTGTTGGTACAGCAGTAATTAAATCGGGATTTATTTGTTCAAGATTTCGTAATGGCTTTTTGGAGCGCGCAATTGCTATTATCTGAACTTCTTTTTCCGCCAGAGTTTTAGCTGTTTGCATTCCTATACCACGACTCGCTCCTGTTATTATAGCAGTTTTCTTCATAGAAATATCATTTTTTGTTTGAAGGTAACAAGTGGTTCGGCGTCAAACAATAATGAATCAAGCAAAAAGTTTTAACGCAAATCCATTGTAAAAATGGGTTAATTTAGGCATATTAGAATCCTTGTTTTTAAAATCTTTTGTAGAAATAAGCTTTTTAATTGTTAGTATCCCAAGCGACCAATTTCTATGGCAAATATGGATGACCGCAGTCTGGTACCTCATAATATTCGGGATCTTTCTCCCTATGTAGCTGGAAAAACAATAGCAGAAGTTGAGGCCGAATATGATCCGCCTCAGATCTCAAAATTGGCGTCGAATGAAAATAGGTTAGGTTGCAGTTCCCATGTTCAAGCGCAGGTTATTAAAGCGATGCAAGAAATTCAGGATTATCCAGATCCTGTTTCCCGTCAACTGCGAGAAGTATTAGCTGAACAAAATAATGTGTCTCCAGAAAATATAATTGTAGGGGCAGGTTCAGAAAGCCTTATTGCTAACTTATGTCGTACATTTTTTTTGAACAATGAAGAAGCAATAACGGCCAACGCAACATTCGTTGGTTTTTTTGTACAAGCGAATATACGCGGTATCTCTTTAAAGAAAGTACCGGTTACCAATGATTATCGTTATGATTTAGATGCTATTGCAGAAGCGATATCAGAGCGAACAAAAATGGTATACATTGCCAATCCCAATAATCCTACGGGCACCTATGTTACCAAGTCTGAGTTTGAGCGTTTTATGCGGAAAGTGCCCAAAGATGCAATTGTTGTTATGGATGAAGCTTATTTTGAGTTTGCTCGCGACGTATCCGATTATCCTCATAGCCTGGATTATGAATTTGATAACGTGATTACATTGCGCACTTTTTCAAAAGCGTATGGATTGGCAGGATTTCGTATTGGGTATGGCATTGGTCCTGAACATTTAGTTAGTGAAATGAGCAAGACTAAACTCACCTTTGAACCCACAACACCCGCCCAGGCAGCAGCACTGGCGGCTTTAGGTGATACAGCGTTTTTAAAAAAGAGTAGGGATGTAGTTATAGAAGGAAAGAAGCGATTATACAAATTTTTTGAAAAACATAATGTTGATTATGTGCCTTCAATTTCAAACTCAGTAATGATGGTTTTAGCTGATGAAGAACAAGCCGTTGCTTTTACCCAGGCAATGTTAGAGGAAGGGGTGATTTTACGTCGTATCAATGCTTTTGGATTACCCAGCTGTGTGCGAATTACCATAGGACGAGAGCATGAGATGAAACATTTCGAGAGAAGTTTCGAAAAAGTTGCAGACACAAGAATTTTAAGATAAGTATTTGAATATAAGGTTTATGCCAACGAATAAAGAAGCAGAAAAAGAACTACCGGCCGTTGTTGATTCAGTTGATTGGAAACGTGTAGCTGAGCTTATGCTCACCTCTCGTGCAATGGACGATAAAGAAGAAAATGAGCTTGTTCCTAATAAGGATGTCCTTTATCAGTTTTCTGCACGGGGACATGAATTGGGACAGATATTGCTGGGGTCACAACTTAGTCATAAACATGATGCTGCCAGTGCTTACTATCGTTCTCGTCCATTGATGTTATCACTAGGGCTGGGGCTGGAAAATGCGATGGCTGCTCCGATGGCAAAATCTGGTGGATACAGCGATGGCCGTGATATAGGTGTAGTCTGTAATAAACCGGGACTTGACGGACCTACGGTATTGCCAATGGCAGGAGATGTAGGCTCACAATATACACCTGCTATCGGCTGGGCCCAAGGTATTCAATATCATAGACAGACGCTAGAACAGGAGGAGTATGATCGTGCTATTTCAGTAGTGTTGGGTGGCGAAGGATCGGTGGCTACCAACGGCTTTTGGTCGGCATTAACAATTGCTACTACCCAAGATTTACCCATCCTTTTTTATATTGAAGATAATGGATACGGAATATCTGTACCCGGTGAGTTTCAAACACCCGGAGGGAACATTGCGAAGAACCTGTATTCATTTAAAAATATCCGCATCTTTGACGGTGATGGTACAGATCCGGTTGAGGCTGCCGATTTGCTTAATCAGTCAGTAAATTATGTGAGAGACCGCAAAGGACCGGCCCTGATTCACTTAACAATGCCCCGACTCAACGGTCATTCTTATCAAGACAATCAAGCCTATAAATCAGAAGAACTTATAGAGAAAGAACGTGAGGCTGATCCACTTGATAATGTGAAATCATTCTTGGTTCCTGAGTACTTTACAGAAGAGGATTGGAGTACTGTAGAAGTAAAGGCCAAACAAAATATTGAAGAAGCTGCCGACGCTGCATTGTCGCGTTCAGAGCCCGATCCTGAAGAGACAACACGTTACGCATTTGAAGAAGAAAATGAAGATGGAACTGCAGACCTCCAGCTTATAGGTGGTTTGGCTACTTCTGGGCATACTTTCCCCGAGAGCTCCCAAACTCCGAACCCGGGTAAACAGCGTATCAACATTGTTGAAGCTATTCGTAAGACTTTGGATTATGAGCTGGAAACCAATCCCAAAGTTATGGTTTTTGGTGAGGATGTAGGGGCAAAAGGAGGTGTCCATGCTGCAACGATGGGACTTCAGACGGCTCATGGAGAATCTCGTGTTTTTGATACAAGCCTTTCAGAAGAAGGTATTATAGGCCGTTCGGTAGGCTTGGCTTACTCTGGCCTTATGCCAGTAGCAGAAATACAATTTCGCAAGTATGCTGATCCAGCTACAGAACAGTTAAACAATTGCGGTACTATTCGATGGCGTACAGCTAACAAATTTGCAGCGCCTATTGTGGTACGCATGCCTGGCGGTTTTGCAAAGTGCGGAGATCCCTGGCACAGTCTCTGTAATGAGGTGTTTTTTGCCCATGCTGTTGGGTGGCAGTTGGTGATGCCCAGTAACGCCCAAGATGCTGTTGGGTTACTCCGTTCAGCGATGCGTAGTAATAATCCTACTATATTTTTTGAACATCGAAATCTATTAGACGCTAAATATGCACGACGGCCATATCCCGGTGATAAATATATTGTTCCTCTTGGTAAAGCAAATAAGTTGCGTGACGGTAAAGAAGTTACCATTGTTACATGGGGAGCCATGTGTGAACAATGTGAAAAAGCTGCAGAGCAAACAGATATAGACGCTGAAATATTAGATCTTCGTTCAATTATGCCTTGGGATAAGAAAGCCGTAATTGAGTCGGTTCAAAAGACTAATCGCTGTCTTATTGTCCATGAAGATACAAAAACAGCTGGTTTTGGTGCTGAGATAAGTGCAGTTCTTTCAAAAGAAGCATTTAAATATTTAGATGCTCCTATTGAACGGCTAACGATGCCTGATATTCCTGTACCTCATAATGTGAACCTTATGGATGCTGTCTTGCCAAATGTGGAAAAAATAACTACGAAGTTGAATACATTGGTAAGCTTCTAATCGTCTGTTAATAAAATTCGTTTATTTTTACTATCTACTTGGTATTACCATGGGATTAAGAAAGCATGGGTACTCCTATTTGGCATTTCGATTTGGCAATAAACTTTAATTTTATAAAAAAAGGGACATTTAAAGACCAATTAATTATGGGCAAAATTACTTCCCAATGTTGGTCTTGGTGTGCGATGTTAGAGTATAAACTGTTTGTATAGAATGAAATTAAGCACAAAATTATTTATAAGTTTCTCTGTTGTAATCGTTCTCGTCGGAGGTATAGGTATAACTTCGTCATACATTAGTGAGGCTGTAAAAGATCAGGTTACCGCTGAGAGCGAACAAGCCATTGACGAGATTGAACTCGCCGGTGAGTTGGGTTTACAACTGTATCAAAGCTTGACGAGAACCCAATATTTACTAGAAGACCAGTATCGCAAAAGTTTGTCGATGAGTTTTAGCAGGGGTAATAAAACCCGAGAAGCATTGGTTGAGAATATTAATGAATCACTTAACCAATTTCGTCAAACCATCAAGAAAACAAGAGAACGTATTAAAAAAGAGCCAGCCAATATTTTTGAAAATAGAGAACCACCCAAAGATGGAGTGGAGGTGCTTAATAAGCTGGAAAAAAAATTTAGTATCTATAGTTCACTGATCGAACAGCTACAGAATATCAGTCCAGATAATTATAAAGATCAGAAAGAGTTTTTCACGGTTACAATTGAGCCGTATTTTCGAACTAATTTACTACCTCTTATTGAAAAAGGACGCGAGAAGATTCAAAATAATCATCAGCGCGAGATTGCATCTTTAAATAGCCAGTTAGACCGTATTGGCTATATGCTGCTGATAGCAACAATCGTCTCGATTGTTATTGCGGTTATATTAACATTCTTTCTGTACCGTTCTATTGCCAATCCAATTAAAAAGATTGCTGCTGCAGCAAAAAGTATTGGAGAGGGTAACCTTGATAAACGTATCGATTATAATTCAAAAGATGAGTTAGGGGAACTCAGTGAAACGTTTGATCATATGGCCGAAAGCCTGAGTAAAACTACCGTTTCCAGAGATTATGTAGATAGTATTATAGAGGCTATGGCTGATCTACTTGTCGTAACAGATGCCGACTTTAATATAACTCGTGTTAACTCTGCGGGTATAGATATGTTAGAATCTAAGGAAAAGCAACTGCTACAAAAGCCCGTTCATACAATATTTGAAGGCCCAATGGAAGAATTTTTGGCAGAGAATGGTGAAAGTAGTAGTAAGGGACATGATGCTATGTTAATAGGTAATGAAGAGTGTGATGTTTCTATTCCTGTTAGTGTTTCTAAAGGTGTTATCAGAAGTGGTAATAATGCAATAAAGGGATATGTTATTGTTGCAAGTGATATAAGTGCTGAAAAAGAAGCCCAACAAAAGATCAGTCGTTCTTTAAGGGAAAAAGAAGTACTGTTAGCTGAAATTCATCATCGCGTAAAAAATAATTTGGCTGTTATTTCGGGATTGTTACAGATGCAGATGTGGGATACAGAAAATGAGTTTGCTATTTCTGCTTTACAACAGAGCCAGCTTCGGGTACGAAGTATAGCCCTTGTCCATGAAAATTTATATCAGTCAGAAAGCCTATCACATATAGAGTTTGATACCTTCACTGAAGATCTTGTTGCTTCTATTAAAGATTCATATTTAGAAGATGGTGTCATAATCAATACTGATATCGCGGATATTGTTCTAACAGTAAGTCAGGCTATTCCTTGTTCATTAATTATTAATGAATTGATTTTTAATGCTTTTAAGGATGGTAAAGAAGCTGCTATTACTTTAGAAATGAAAAGAGAGGAAGAAGAAATCCACTTTACAATAACAGACAATGGCACTGGAATTAAAGAAGAGAGTTTTGATTCTGGCTCACTGCGTATTTCGTTACTTGAGGTATTGGCAAATCAATTGAATGCTCGCTTAAATATTGAAAAAGAAAATGGAATTAAGATTACAATCTGTTTCTCTCCTGAAGAAACTGATCCCCAGGCCGATGGCAACCTGAGTTTCGGATAATATTTAGACTAAATTGGTCTGTTTAGTATATTAAAAGCTGCGGGCAATGGTGCTTTTTATAATGAAATATAGAGATAGGTGGGAAAGACTTGCAGGGTATCTAGGGTTTTACGAAAGTATTTTCTAATAGGGTTAGTTATAGGGCTTTTCCCTTCTATTAGTTATAGTCAGCAATACAATCTTGAGAGTTTTTCTGTAAATAAAGGATTACCCCATAGCCAGGTTTCAGATATTACCCAAACAACGGATGGGTTTGTTTGGATTGGAACATATGGAGGTGGGATAACCAAGTTTGACGGAAAAAACTTTCAAAATTACTCAACACAAGAGGGCCTAAAAACGAATGTTACTGAAGTAATATATGAAGACAGTAAGAAAAATTTATGGATTGGCACACATGGCCATGGTCCAATGAAGTTGGAAGCAGATTCTATAGTTTCCGTTTTTGATGGTTTAGCAATTGATACTACTACTGTTTTAAAAATTAGTGAACCCCAAGAGAATGGAGAGGTATGGTTCGGTACAATAGATGCCGGAGTTTTTATATATGACGGTAATAATCTTAAAAAGTTAACAACGGATAATGGCTTAATAGATAATACTGTTTGGGATTTTTGGGAATCATCAGATGGAATTATCTGGCTGGCTACGCAACGTGGGATTTCAAGATTTGACGGGAAAACGTTTGATAATGTTACAACAGAAGATGGCCTTAGCGGTACTAGGACCTTCGAATTTATGCAAGCAGAAGATGGAAGATTGTGGATCGCTACTGATAGTGGGATTAGTATTTGGGATGGACAAGGTTTTTCAACAATCGAAAAGATTAACGGAACCAGGTTAGGCTTTGTTTTTGATCTGTTAGCCAGTTCTGATGGTAGCATCTGGATTGCTACTGATAAAGACGGGATATTTAAATATAAAGATGGTACGTTTTCTCAAATTTCTACCAGAAATGGGTTAAGTGAGAATTCCATTTATGAGCTTTATGAAGATAGGTACAATAATATCTGGATAGGTACTTATAACAACGGAATAGATATTTACCAGGGCCATTTTGCCAAATTTTATGGTAGAGAAATGGGATTAAGCTCTCAAAAAGTTACGAGCATCTATTTTGATAAAAACAACAGGAAGTGGGTTGGTACTTTTGAGGGGCTTTCTATGCAAGATGGTGATATATTTAAATCACTATCACTACCACAAAATATTGAAAATCGTGGAGAGGTATGGGAGATCGCAGAGCTGGAAAATGGGAATTTACTCTTTTCTATGCCGAATTATATGATTTATGAATATGATGGTAATACATACCAAAATTACAGCGAACGACACAATCTGCCCAGTCTAATTCCTTATGAATTATATGTAGATAAGAATAATACCGTGTGGATTGGGTCTAATAAGGGGGTTTTCCATATCACTGGAAAAGGTGTAGAACAGTATACTACTGATACGGGGTTACCAAGTAATGTTGTTTATCAAGTATTTGAACACAACAGATATAAATGGATAGCTACACAAGGGGGGATAAGTCGTTTTGATGGAGAAAATTTTAAAAACTATACCAACAAAGACGGTCTTCACCACCAAGAAGTGCGTTTTATTACCTCTGATGATGACGAAAACTTATGGGTTGGAACCAGCGGTGGTGTTAGTTTCTTAACAGTGGGTGAGAACGGTACTATTAGTTCCATAGAGAATATAAAAAAATCAGATGGTCTAAAGCTAACAAAGACACAGCTGTTATGGTTTGATGAGGAGGGGCACTTATGGCAGGGCACTAATGGTGGATTACATAAAATAAATGTTGCTGAATTTCAGAGATCCGGAAATGTAGAAATAGAACACTATCGTCTCTCAGATGTCGGGATCGGCGTTGAGACTAACCACAAGGCGATTCAAAAGATCAGTCCACATAAAGTATGGGTCGGGACGATGAATGGCATTTTAGAACTGGATACACAAAAGATGCATAGCAAGAAGGGGGAGATTCCAGTTTATATAACAGATATTGAACGTAATGCGACATCAATTAAGGGTAGTGATTTTGCTGATATCTTAGAATATCAATTTGGGAGGCCGGTTTTTCAGAACTTGGAGTTTCCATATGGACAACATACCTATACGTTCAACTATCTGAGCCCAAGTTTTGGTTCTGACACAGATATAACATACAGACATAAATTAAAGGGTTTTGAGAACAAATGGTCTCAACCGTCTGAAATGACTCAGGCGACGTTTACAAGCCTGGCACCCGGTGATTACACTTTTCAAGTACAAGCAATTATTGGAAACAGCAGTCAGGTAGTTAATGAAGCATCAGTTCGGTTTGTAGTTGAAAATCCTTTTTGGCAAACCTATTGGTTTTATGCTGTAGTTTTTTTGGCTTTTGTAGGATTAGTATATACGTATATTCAGTTTAGAGTACATAAGATTGAGAAAGATCGACTTAAAGAACTTGTTGATGAGCAAACAAAAGATCTAACAGAAGCCTTAGAAGAAAAGGAAGTTCTGATCAAAGAAATTCATCACCGTGTTAAAAATAATCTTGCGGTAATATCTGGTCTGCTGGAACTTCAAGTGGGGCATACCGAGGATGAATTTAGTAGTCGTATATTATCTGAAAGCCAACGACGTGTACAGTCTATCTCAATGATTCATGAGAAATTATATCAAAGTGAACGGTTGGCAGAAATTAAGGTTGAAAAATATGT
The DNA here is from genome assembly GCF_005869845.1 of Fodinibius saliphilus. Taxonomy (NCBI): domain Bacteria; kingdom Pseudomonadati; phylum Balneolota; class Balneolia; order Balneolales; family Balneolaceae; genus Fodinibius; species Fodinibius saliphilus. The sequence continues at coordinate 13,123 of NZ_VAWF01000001.1, forward strand.
AAAAGAGCTTATCAGCTATATATCATACTCTTTTAATAATCCTGAGAAGAGTATTGAGGTTAAAACTGAAATCGATGAGTTCAAACTGGGAGTTGACCAAGGGATACCTTGTGGTTTAATATTGAATGAACTTGTTAGTAATGCTTATGAACATGCGTTCAAAAACAGCGACCAAGGTATAATTCAAATAAAAATACAAGAAGACAGCAATCGGAACATTACATTCTCTGTAAGTGATAATGGTTGTGGTGTTGACGAGAATTATAAAGAGGGACATAATCAATCATTAGGCCTAACGCTAGTAGAAACATTGTGTGAACAACTCAATGGAAATTGGAAATTAGAAAATACGGGAGATGGCACACGGTTTGTTCTTCATTTTAAGAAAGAAGAAGCTTCTTTACGTGTACCTGTGTCGTAACAGCTAACAGATGGTTATTAACAGCCTTTTAATTAAAGATTGTAATTTTTTCTGAGTATAGATTCTTTTATCTTCATCGCTGATGGATAGGAAACTATACCTAAAGTATTGATTTCTTTTAAGATCAGAATAGTAGTTACGGTTAGGGTATAAAGTGAATTGCTGTTACCTTCTTAAAAGAATAAAATTGGAGTGGCGCAATATTAGTGGGGATGGTTAAATTAAGTTTTAAGGCATACTAATGAGACACATATGTTCAAACATGTATAAGACATTTTATATTTTCTTATTATTGTTTGGGATACCTGCTGTTGGGTTGACCCAACACTTCGATTTTAAAATCTATTCTGTGAATAATGGCCTCCCTCAGGCACAAGTTCATGATATGGTTCAAACCAGTGATGGTTTTATCTGGATGGCTACAAATGGAGGTGGGTTAAGTCGATTCGACGGGAATACGTTCAAAACTTATACTACCGAAGACGGGTTACGTAACAACGCTGTACAAAATATATATGAAGATTCTAAGGGAAGACTTTGGGTAGCTAATTATCCGGGTGGGGTAGTAACATTTGAAAAAGATAGTCTAGTAAATCCTTTTCCTCAAGACTCCCTGACCCAGTACGAAGTATGGCAAATTAATGAATTTAATAATGAAGTTTGGTTCGGAACTTATGCCGGTGGAATTTTCATATTGAAAGAGGAAGGTGGAGAGTTCCAACGGATTCAGAAGAAAGATGGCTTAGTAAGCAATTCGATATGGGACTTCAAACAATTTAACGACAGTACTATTTGGGTTGCTACTCAGCATGGGGTTTCAGTATTGAGGGAAGGTGAGATCACAAATTATACTGTTGAAGATGGGTTGAGTGGTAGCAAAGTATATCAAATTACTGAAGATCAGGAAGGTAATAAGTGGTTCGCAACAAGCGATGGTATCTCTATATGGGATGGGGAAGAGTTTCGGTCGGTTAAAAAAATTAACGGTGTAGATTTAGGATATGTCTTTGATGTTAAAACAGCTACCGATGGAGATGTCTGGATAGGTACAGAAAGTAAAGGGGTCTTTGTTTTTGATGGCTCTACTTACAGGCATTTTACGCGAGAAAATGGTCTCAGCAGTAATTATATATACACATTTTTTGAAGATGCTGAGAATAACATGTGGATTGCAACGGACGAGAATGGGGTAAATCTTTATCGTGGTGATGCATTCAAATTCTATGGTGAAAATTTTGGAGTTTCCTCTGATGGTATTCTCAGTGTTACTGTCGACAGTAAAGATGTAATATGGTTAGGTACCGAAAAAGGAATAGATTCATTTGACGGAGAGAAGATAACCCACCATCCACTACCAGAAAAGTATGCCGAGAGTTATGTTTGGGAGATTGAGGAGTTACCTAATGGTAATTTGTTATTGTTGATGCCTGATAATACGCTGCTGGAGTATGATGGAAATAGATATCAAAATTTTACTAAAGAGCATGGTTTAAAACAATGGTTCATTTATGATGTTTTTATTGATTCTCAAGACATATTTTGGTTAGCGACAGACTATGGTATTATTCGCTTAAACGATGGTAACATTGAACACTTTACCATTGAAGATGGTTTGGTGGGTAATATTGTGCATCATATCTACGAAAATCATCAAGGAAAACTGTATATTGCGACTACGGCCGGTTTAGGTATTTATGATGGAGAAAATTGGCAAAAAGTGACCATCAAAGATGGTTTGGGGCATAACAGGATCAACTATATTACAGAAGATGAAAAGGGTAATATCTGGCTGGGAACTGCGTCTGGGGTCTCTGTATTGGAGCCTCGCCAATCAGGCGAAAAATATGATATTACCAATTTTGGGAAAGATGAAGGTATGCATTTGCTAGACACGCACTTTGTCTGGTTTGATAAGGAGGGGCACTTATGGCAGGGTACAAATGGGGGGCTAAATCGTCTCAATGTACCTAGATTTTGGGAGACCCGAGAAATGAGGTTGGTGCACCACAAGTTATTTGAAGAAGGCTTAGGAGCCGAATTTAATTTCAAAGCAGTGGCCGAAGAATCAGCTGGCAGTGCTTGGTTCGGGAGCATGGAAGGTGTTATGAAGTTAGATATTTCAAAACTTAATAACAGCAGTAAATCTACTCCTTTAAACGTTTATATTACCGGTATCAGGAGAAATGCTAAAACAGTTAAATGGGAGAATTACGATACTGATGTTAACTACGAAACTGGAAGGTTGCTCTTTCCATCTGTTACCTTTCCTCATGGTGAACATACCTATACTTTTTCTTTTTCGGGATTGAATTATCGTAAGCCTGAGAATATGGAGTACCGGTACAAAATGAAGGGGTTTGAAGATGGATGGTCTCCACTTTCCTCAAGTAGCACTGCTACTTATACAAACTTAGAACCTGGTGATTATACTTTGATGATTCAGGCGGTGGGCGGTTCCCCGAAAAGGGAGTCCAAGATTACAACATACCAGTTTTCAGTTGCATACCCCTTCTGGCAAACCTATTGGTTCTATGCTCTGGTTTCTGTGAGTTTAATTGGGCTTATATATGGATATATTCGAGTTCGTTTGGGAATGCTTGAAAAAAACAGGTTACAAGAACTTGTAGATGAACGGACAAAAGATCTGCAAGAAGCACTAGGTGAAAAGGAAGTATTAATTAAAGAGATTCACCATCGTGTTAAAAATAACCTTGCCGTAATATCAGGGCTTTTGGAGCTACAACAGGGATATTCAGAGGATGGGTTTTCAAGAAGGGTTCTTTCTGAAAGCCAGCGGCGGGTACAGTCGATTTCTATGATCCATGAAAAGTTGTACCAAAGTGAACGGCTTGCCGAGATTAATTTTAAAAAATACGTCAAGGAATTTATTGATATTGTAGCATACTCATTTAATTATACAGAAAAAGATATTACTGTAGATGTTGATGTAGGTGATTTTAAGCTGGGGGTAGATCAAGGAATACCTTGCGGGCTGATATTAAATGAGCTTGTGAGCAATGCTTACGAACATGCGTTTAAAAATCAGGATACGGGACGTATTCAAATAAAGATGGAGGAAGATGAAGAACACAATATTAAGCTTATCATAGCTGATAACGGGCAGGGATTACCCGAAGACTTTGATATTAGCAAAAGTGATAGCTTGGGACTGTCCCTCATAGATACCCTTTCCATGCAGCTGAAAGGTGATTTTGAATTCCGTAATACTGGAAACGGAGCAGAATTTGAGCTGGTGTTTGAAAAGAAGCAAGCTCCTTTAAAAGTACCGACAGAGAACTAAACTATAACGCTAAATAATGTTGGCGTTTATCTTCAGGGAACTTTTCTATAGCATATCGTAGCATCGTTCGAGGCATTTCAGTAGCATGTTGTTCTAAAAAATTCTCTTCACGTATACGATCACGATTTCCTACTTCTCGCAACATCCATCCAACGGCCTTGTGAATAAGATGATGGTTATCACGCAGTAGTATCTTCGCGAGGGCTAGTGTATCTTTATACTCTTCTTGACGGATAAAATATAAGGTACTTATAATGGCAATGCGTCGTTCCCACAGGTTATTCGATTTAGCCCAGCTATACAGTATTGCCCGATTATGATCCACAAGATAGCGACCGGCAATATTGTGAGCAGAACTGTCTACAAGATCCCAGTTGTTGACGTACTTGGTGTTCCGTTTATAGAGATTAAACAGCTCTTTACGGGATTGATCATCAGCTTTTTGGGTTTGTTGTACCATTATAACTAAAGCACAAAGGCGTTCTTCATGCCATTTAGATTGCAGGAGTTTCTCAGTTTCTGGCAATGAGAGCTCGTCATAGTTTTTGGCAATAGCACGGATCTGTGGCATGGGGATCCCCAAAAATCGATCCCCCTCGCCATACTCCCCGGGCCCTGTTTTGAAGAACTTTTGGGAACGTTCAGCACGTTCAGGATTCTCATTTTCTCGAAGGGCCTGCTGCACCTCCATATGATTCATAACAACTCTGTTAGGAATTTTTAAACTCGTTGATAAAATTCTTGGTAAAGTCAGATAGCACCAGGCGTCCGCTTATTTCAGCTCGTTTTTCCAGCAGCTCATCCCAGTTTTCTGTATCCTCCCAAAAAACGTTTTTAAGTTCAGCCATCGCATCGGGGCTGTAATCTGAAAGTTGTTCCGCAAGAGCAGCTACTTCTTGGTCAAGCTTTTTATGACTGCCGCAAACTTTGGAAAAAAGTCCCTGTTGACGAGCCCATTCTGCATCATTCCAACTAGCTGCATCGATAGAAAGGGTACTGAATGCAGAAGTGCCAACTTTTCGTTTCACAGCAGGCCCTACTACAAAAGGACCGATGCCGAGTGCGAGTTCACTCAGCTTTATCGATGCAGATTTGTGTGCTATGGTGTAATCTCCAGCAGAGGCAATGCCTACGCCTCCACCCACGGTTTTGCCCTGTACGCGGACGATAGTAAGCTTTGGGCAGTGTCGCATGGCGTTAAGAACCAAGGCAAACCCCATGAAAAAGTGTTTTCCTTCCTCATAGTTTTCTATAGCTATAAGTTCATCAAACGAAGCACCTGCACAGAAAGCACCATCACCCCGACTCTTGAGTATCAGCACGTGTACATACTCCTTTTCACCCATCTCGGTGATGGTAGAGGCAAGTTCGCGAAGCATCTGTCCGGGGAGTGAATTGCCTTTAGGATGGTAAAATTCAATGGTACCGATGTTGTTGTCGATATGGGTTTTAATTTCTCCGTTTTCGGCCATAACAGTTTATTTAGAAGGTGAATTTCAGTTTAAAATTTTCAGTGAGCTATTTCATGTTGAATAATAATAATATATGGAGTATAGGCTTCAGAACTAAGAATTCAGAATTCTAGTTCCTAAATTCATATAAGTATAATCGATTTAAGTCTTACTGCCTACATAGTGAGAAGCATCAACTTTACTCTTTCTCCTCAAAAATATCCATATCCAGAACTTCCCGGCGTTTGATAAGTGTAAGGATGGTATATTCGGCAACGATCTCGTCATCTTGGTTTGTCACCTCTACATCCCAGTAAACAATGCCAAACGGGAATTTATCTTTGGCTTTCTTTTGCCGTACGGTTTTTCGCTTGACGATTAATTTAGCTTGGATGGTATCACCGGGCGCCACAGGTTGAGTAAAACGCAGGTTTTCCAGGCCGTAGTTAAGCATTACAGGACCTTCATCCGGGTGTACAAACAAACCCGCTGCCCGCGAAAGAACAAAATAACCATGGGCAACAATCTCACCGAATAAAGAACGCTCAGCAGCATCCGGGTCGGTGTGAGCATAGAATTCATCTCCGGAAAGATCGGCAAACCGTTCAATATCCTCTTCGGTTACTGTGTGGGTATCGGTAGTTCGTGCCTCTCCCACTTCTAAATCTTCGAAGAATTGTTGAAAGGGATGGGGCTCAGTTTCCTTGGTTTTAGCTCCTTTGATATATTGGTTTGTAATGGCTGTTAAGGTGGTGGGAGATCCTTGTAAAGCAACCCGTTGCATATTATGTATCACAGCTCGTGCCCCGCCTAGCTCTTCACCCCCGCCGGCATGTCCGGGACCGCCGTGCACCATATGGGGCATGGGTGAGCCGTGACCTGTTGACTCATCGGCACAATCTCGGTTGACAACCATGAAGCGTCCATGATACGGAGCGCAGCCAAGCGTAATTTCCCCGGCAATATCATCATCAGCCGTAAACAGTGAGCCTACCAGCGAGCCGTCGGCCTTATTGGCCAAGTCGATCGCTTCCTGATTGGATGTGTAGGGCATTACGGTAGTCATAGGTCCAAAGGCCTCAACCTTGTGAACTTCATCCACTTCAAAAGGTTGGCGGCAAAGCAGTACCTTTGGATCGGTAAAGGCGCCCTCCAAGCCTTGCCCATTGCTATAGACTGATTCAGTCATTTCCATCAGGTCCGAAACTTGTTCTTCAAACCGGTCGGCCTGCAGAGAACTGGCCAGCGGACCCATGCGTGTTTCTTTTTTAGCAGGATCGCCAATAGTTGTTTTTTTGAGGCGTGTTTTCAAGGCTTCAACTACATCATCCACGCGTTCTTCGGGGACGATGGTTCGGCGAATAGCGGTACATTTTTGTCCTGTTTTTACCGTCATCTCATTAGCTACCTCTTTGATAAAGAGATCAAACTCTTCCATATCAGGGGTAACGTCGCTGCCGAGGATCGAGCAGTTCAGGGAATCGGCTTCCAGATTAAAACGTACATTATTGGCTACAATATTGGGATGTGCCTTGAGCTTTTGTCCCGTACTGGCCGAGCCGGTAAAGGCAACGCTGTCTTGGCTGGTTAGGTGATCAAGCAGATCGCCGGGCTTGTCAGCGGCTATAAATTGAATAGATCCTTCTGGTAATATTTCAGAGGCGATCATATCCTTAAAAACTTTATAGGCCAGATATGAGCCCGTCGGTGAGGGCTTTATGATTGCCGGCATTCCCGAGATAATGGCCGGCGCAAGCTTTTCCAGCATCCCCCAAACAGGAAAATTAAAGGCATTGATATGTACGGCCACACCATGACGGGGCACGCAGATATGTTGTCCTACAAATGTACCTTTGCGTGAGAGTCGTTCGTGGTCGCCTTCAACATGGTAGGGCAGATCGGAGAGTTCAATCCGAGATTTGCTTGATAAGGTAAACATGCTGCCAATACCGCCTTCAATATCGATCCATGAATCTTGTCGCGTAGCGCCGGTATGGGTAGAAAGTTTATAATAGTCTTCCTTGCGTTCCATCAAGTACTGGCCCAGAAACTTAATCTTAAAAGCACGTTCATGGATAGAGAGTTTTCGGAGAATCGGGCCCGCCTGTTGACGTGCATATTCACAAGTCCCTTTATAATCCAGGTCGGCTTCCAGCATGGTTGCAACGGTATTGCCCGTTACTGCGCTGATAAGTTCTTTTTCTTCACCTTGTTCAATCCACTCGCCTTTAATATAACTTCGTACGTTCATAGAAATAGGATATTCTGTTAATTTATTTGCCTTATCGTAGGGTATATACAAACCCCGTATGCAAAAATAAAATATTCTCTTATCACTATATACAGTTACTGAACTGATTAAAAAAAGATTGATCGATTAAAGCAATAAATCTCTATAGAAAGGGAACAAAAAGAGGGGATCCCCTTTTAAAGCAATGAATGTTAAAAAAAGCACTACATCCTATATGAAGGACTCAAAAAATACCCTCCTTGCTGTTGTTATCCTTTGCCTTTACGTAATGATTTTATTGACCGGTTGTGTAAAAAAAGCCAATAATAATGAGGAGATTGATGTAGAGCTTATCGAATCGAAAACGGAATTGCCCTCAAAAATACAATTGTTTTATAAAGTTGATCTGGGAAAAGATCATCAATTTACGACTCTGGAACCGTCGAATTTTGAGATCTATGAAAACGGTTCTCAAATATCATCACTCGAAGCCCAGGCCCAGATTCAGCAAGAGCCCGGTGACTTTCTGTATTCTTCTGTGTTGATGTTGGACCTTAGTGGTAGTATTCTCAATAATGCCGATCTGCCCAAGCTAAAAGAAGCGGCAACTTCCTTTATTAAAAAGACAATGCCCAAGAAGGGAGAGAGTCTGCATGGCACTCGAGAGATGGCCCTCTTTTGGTTTGATGGGGAGGAAAACATCCACCCGTTGATATCCTATACCTCTGACAGAGATACCTTGATCAGTGGAATTGAATCTATTGATGAAGAGATAAGTAATGATGTATCCACCAACCTAAATGGGGCGGTAATACAGGGACTCTCTTCAATGGATGCCCGGCTTCGTGACGTGAAAGGGGATGCTGATATTGCCACGGCCGGTTCGATGGTACTTTTTACCGATGGTACGGATCAGGCGGGTTATATAAAAACGGATGTAGCCTTGGATTCGGTTAGCAGTGCTGCAGATGAGCACGGACTTTTTACTATAGGATTGGGTGGAGAAATAGATAAAGAAATATTGAAGAAGTTTGGGAAGAACGGTTTCGAACTGGCTGAGGATTCTCTAGAGCTGAACGATAGCTTTCTAAAAATAGCAGATCGCCTTGAGGCCGAAACAAACTCATTTTACGTGCTGGAATATTGTTCTCCCAAGCGTTCGGGTACCCATAGCCTTGAACTACGTGCCGTTTACGAAGATAAGTTTGGCAGCTTCCAGACGCAGTTTTCTGCCGAAGGGTTTTCTGGGGGATGCTCAGTGGAGTAATGGGATCAAAAAAACCGGTTTCAATTTAGTACATGGTTTTTTACTTCATCCCCCTTTTTTGTGGGTCTGAGGAATGTTATTAGTGGCAAAAGGTTTTAACTATATATAGGGTAGCTAAATCGCAATAAAAGAAGGGAGTATGGTATGCCACTATCGAAATTAACTGAATATCTGGATTCTCACGATAAAAAGTACATGGTTATCAAGCATTCCAATGCTTATACCGCCCAAGAAGTAGCTGCAAGTGCCCATATCCCCGGCAGAGAGATGGCAAAGACGGTGATGGCAAATATCGATGGTAAAATGAGTATGATTGTAACGCCATCTACGCATATCGTTGACTTTGATCGGGTTAAAGATGCGTTAGGGATTACTGAGGCCGACTTGGCTTCAGAAGAGGAGTTTAAAGATCTGTTTCCCGGTTGTGAGTTGGGGGCAATGCCGCCGTTTGGAAACCTCTTTAATATGGATACCTATGTAGCAGAGGCATTGGCAGAAGATGAGGAAATCGCTTTTAACGCCGGTAATCACCGCGAGTTGGTGAAGATGCGATACGATGATTTTGAAGAGCTTGTAGAGCCTACGGTTATAGCCCTGGCTAAACGATATGCGTAGCTGCTTCTAAGCTTTAATACAGGACCTAATATCATTGTTAGCATGAATTAAAGAGGAAACCACATCTGTTGTCTCCTCTTTTTTAGGATCAGGTTATGATTGGGTTACTATTCCAACTGTGATACTAGCTTTATAGAAAATACACAGTAATGCGAAAGGATTTCCCCCAACTTATTAGCAGGCAAGCGAGGGAAACAGGCCCGCCGAACGATATTATTTCCAATTTCTTGATCCCAAACGGTGAAGAACGTAATACGGGTATTTTTGTGCCAGGTTCAATATCGGTATCAAGAAATGTTTTCCAGGTATACTCTTCTGTCGGATTCAACTCTATCTTTTTGCTCCATGATACCTTATTCGCCTTGTCCTTAAATACTTCCAAAGAATCTGATTTATGGGCTGATCTTTTAATTCGGTAACGGATTCATTATTCAGAAAATGCTGTGAATGGATCATATTTTTCCCGTTGTATTCATCCAAGATAAAATCTATGTAGTAAGATTCATTTAGAGCCCCGATAGGTAAATTGGCTACCGCAGTTCCCAATATATCCCATACCTGTTTGGTATATTAAGCTGTGAGTTCAGGGTTCATTTCAGCAATTTGAGCAGCTCCTTCTGACAATGGATACATAGGATAACTACTAGTAGAAAGTCAGTTTCTGGTCTTTGTTCATAATCCCCAAGAGTATATTATTGATTATTAAGTAACTAGTACTATAGATATAAAAATAAAAAAGAGAGTATTGAACATAAGTGTCGTAGATTTTTTTGAGAAGGGGGGTAATCAATTTATACCTTTTTTAGGTCTGAGTAAGACTATATACTCTTAGTAGTTCATATGGTGCGGAAGTTGAAAAAGGACTCCCGCCCATGGGCGGAAGCCCTCATGTTATTGGATAAGTTAGTGAACGTTTACATTTCCGTTTTCAACAGTATTCAAACCAACTGCAGGCATATTATTACAAAATGCTTCAGCATCGATTCCAATGAAGACAAGAGAAATTTGGTCTGGTGTGCCAGATCCGCCATTTCCGTTGTCAACAACTCTGAAACCTGTTTCTAATCCTTCGAAAATACCATTCGAGGATGAGGTTATCATACCACCGACCCAGGCTGTGTTACCTACTACGCTTAGACATTTTACAACTCCATGGGTTGTTACATCCAAAAAGCGATTTGTAAGTTGCCATTGTCCTTTCGCACCACCATCATATGCTTTAGCAGTAAAGGCAAAATTGCGTAGTTCATCTGCTATATCAAAATGACCACTACCAGTTGCTTTTGCAATTGGACCTCCTTTCGCGGTCATTACCATATCCGGGGTTGTGACAGTGTCATTAATATCCGGACTACTTACTTCAGATTCACATCCTATAGCGATAAGAGCTACCATAAGAATTAATGCTGAAAAGATGCTAAATGTTGAACGCTTTCTTTTATGTGTTTTCATGGTTTATTCCTCCATTTGATGTTTGCATTTATACAAATGGGGAAAAGAGTCACGTGATGTATTATTAGGTTCCTCTTGAGTGTTTTGTAAATACGATAATTGGTTTATCCCTCCATTTATTTGCGGTATCTCTAATTCGTTATTTATTCAAAAGCTTGTTCTATATTTCTATTTGCCAAGAGTAGTAGATTAATATACAGTTTAAGTCACCTGGCAGACCGTATTTCTTTTTCATAGCGCACATTCCATTATTTTCTTAAATGGGAAATACTGAGAAAGGAATAAAAACCTATTTAAAAACACATACTCCTAAATGAGTTCCTTTTGGATTTTATTATGCATCTTGACTTGATTGAATTGCCTTCTCTTGGGTTCTGAGTTTGTGTTTTACATCCAAAAGTGATAAGCATATCAAGCGTTAGAAATGTGCCTACTGTTGCCCCTTTTTTATTACAATCCTTCATTTTTTGGCCCTCCATTTGTTATTCATATATGTCCAAATGAAGTAATGCCTGAGATGTGATCCCTGTATATGTACCCAATAGTTATTTTAATAAGAAGTGATACCAGAGTCAATAAAATAATTACTTAAAATTTGTGGATCGTTCAGAGAATTTCCAGACAGGTTATAAAATTATATTTACAGACATATTATTACATCAGACAGAAAAATGATGCTTAGTGTGTTTTAAAATGGAACTGTTGACATTTCTTAGCGTTTAAAAGACCAAATAGATGATTCGTTTGAATGGGTTTCGGATTATTCCTAACTCAGTAATTGATAATTAGGAAATATAACGCTTAAAGTGATCCAAAAATGTGAGTATCTGAATATTTGGCCAACAGGCTATCTAACAGTTGAAGGATATTTGAACATCTGGTTTAGACCGCTATGCTATTTGTTAAGGTAATTTATGCGGCGTTCTAAATCATTAAAATATTGTTTGATCGTAGTATCGTAGCCAACAAAAACAGATGAAATAAATCGATATATAGGACTATAAACTTCTCCGTTTTCAGTTATGGACAGTTGGGTGCCTGCCGCAGTGCTATCAATAGCATAGGTCCATGTTCCACCGAATGGAAGGTCCGCATCTGCAATTTTAGTTATAAATTTACTGCTGTCATTAGAAGAGACAACCTCAAAAGGCAATGAGTCGGCCTCACGATAATATTCTCGCCAGCGCAGCGCTTCGGTTGAATCAGAAAGTACTTTTACCGAGTCAACATAGGGGCGCCAGTCGGGATACGATTTAATATCGCTAATAAGTTGCCAAAGCTCTTGTTGGGGTACATCAAAGGTTTGTTGTTGACTTACCGTATGCGACTGGGGCATAAAAGAGCCAATGCCGTAGACGATAAGTGGAATGCTTGCCAGAATGCCTAATATGGTTAGAAAATATTTCATGATTCGTGCTGGAATAAAATTTCTGATTATTGCAAAATACAATATTTCATTAATTGAAACAGGAGTGAATAATACTGTAATTAAAAAAATTCCAGGTGATAGGATTTGAGTTCATTTAAAAACTTCTAACAGTAGCTTTTGTAACAAGGTTGCATGCATTTGCTCTTGTGAATAGAGAACGTTTTAAAAAATACACAAGAGTGAGGGAATCACATATGTCAAAAAAAGCAACAGAATATATGTGAAAAAATTGGTATTAGAGGATATAGAGCACTATTTAACTGGTGTATGATACACATGATTGACCAATAAAGTTAGGAATGCTAGTACTTATAGTTTGCCTACTATTTTACGCAGCTTGTGCGTATTGATATACCTCTGTGATATAGCCATTATTCAAATTGAATTAAATGGTTAACAAACAATAATCAATTTTAGGAGGCACTATGTCCAAAATAGTATTGAGTTTTATCTTCTTTTAACTCTAGTCACATTTACTGAATCAAATACTGCTGAAAGTGCAAATTTAGAATACTTGGGGGCTTATTTTAAAGTAACATCAGATATTAATTCTATTCAGTTTCAACCATGTTCGAGTTCAATTGGTCCAGAGTTTCAAGCTATCGTTTTTCCTGATTTGGGTGCTTATTGTGATGGTGCGTGTGTACAAGGATATTGTTGTTTGATTTCTCCCAAAGATCCAAGGATAGAATAATAACAAATTGTAAGCTTTTTATTTATAACACGAGTATGAAATCACAAGTTATGATCGAAGATAAACACCGTTTTTTAAAATATCTCCTATCAGAGAAGGCAATATTCATTTTATTACTATCTGTATTTTTCAATTCTAAAGTAATCTATGCTCAAGAAGGGTTTGATGAGTTCATAACTTTAGAAAACATATCGCTTGAAAATATATACAGTCAGAGAGTTTCTGTTAGTTTGGATGAGTCTGAAAATTTTATAGTTACGAATGCTAAATCGAAAAAAGTGTGTGTTTTTAACTCAGGAGGCCAAATGCTTTTCGAATATGGGAGTATAGGCAAAGGCCCTGGTGATTTTCTCCAACCGATCACGACTATCAGGCTATCTTCGGGTCGGCTCTTAACAGCTGAACTTGCAGGGAAACTTTCACTTTTTAATTCCAGAGGTGATTCCCTCATGAAGATTTTTAATATAAAAGTTTTACCATTTTCAGAGGTGCACCAAATTTCTGAAGACAAAATTTTAATAGTAGGACGAAAAATGTTTGAAGACCAGGTTAAGTTACTACATCTCTTTGATCTTAAAGGAGGTGTTATAATGAAAAGTTTTCTGGATCTTCCTTTTTCTATTGGAGACTACGGGGGAGATTTTTAGCTCTTTTGCTAGCTTGCCAACTGCAGCTGTTAAAGATGATAAAATTGCAGTAGCTATTGCTCCTTTTAAAAAGTTATACAGCTTTGATTTTGATGGAAGGTTATTGCAATCTATCGATCTCCCCATTAAGAATTTTAAAAATATAAAGAAAGAAAATAGGCAGCTTTCACCGAGGGAATTAAATAAATACGCAATAACCTTTTCTATGATTGAAGATATTTTTGGTTTACAGATTTTGAATACCCAAATATAATGGAGAAAAAAATAATTTAGCCATTATCAACTTAACGGAGAATGAAATTTTTGAAGATTTTTGATACTCCAAAGTTAAAGGCATTTGATTCACCGTATCTATTTTTTGAAAGTGAAATAGGGACAGAAAATTATAGTTTGAATAAAGTTAGTATCACGTTGTACTAACCATATATAAACTCTCTAACACAAAATACCTCTACTATGTTAAAAGTATTTTTAAGTTCCATATTTCTAATATGGTCTGTTATATTTACGAGTCCACACCAATTCTGGGTAGAAAAGGGGGATAAGTACTAATATTTCATCAGTTTCAGAAATCACTAGGTCAGATAATTTGTCAGATTATAATAAATGCGTTGGGTATTTAGATAATCGATTACAAGCTTTGGTAGTGTCAGATTACCCCGGGTTTTTCTGCCAAAATGAATGTTCAGAAGGGTATTGTTGTGAAATTCTTCCTCATGAACCGAGACTCAAGTAGTATTCCATTTTAGTCGTGGTACATTTTTTGAAATTGTTATAAAAATGTGCTGTGCATCGTTAATTGCTGCTTATTAGCCAAGATGGTTAACGCTGTTTTGTAACTTGATAGCTGTTGGACATCAGTCGGGCAATTTCTATCGTTAGTCAAAAAGGGGAACAAAAAAGGGACTACCTTCTTTAAAGTTGTGAAGGCAATTATAAGAGCAGAAAAAGAGGAGAAGGTTATGTTACGCTGGAGTATTACCTTTTTGATTATTGCAATAAGAGCAGCAATCCTGGGATTTGGAGGAATTGCAGGAACAGCGGCAGGCATTGCTGAAATATTATTTTATGTATTTCTGGTTCTTTTTGTGATTTCATTGATTTTTGGACCCAGAAAGGTCTAGTTTAATATGTTCTTGCATGATTATTAGCTCTGAGTACTGCAGAGAGTAAAGTTAACCTTTTGGCAACAGTTATTTAATACACGTTATAAGCGCAGTAGTGTCCCGCTTTTCAGGAAAGTCGATAATTTTTTGGTTTGTTAGCAAATATTGCCTCTTTTGGATAGAATCTTTAGAGATGAAGCGTTTACCTTTGATAATTCTAGTATTGCCTTGCTGATTATAATCGCCGACAAAATAGGGGGAGGAGGCGTGAGGCCCGGTTTTTTTGCCAATGGTGGCGATCGATTTTTCACTATTTAATCGTAGGGTGTAGGTTTCGCCTCCGCTTTCAATACAATAGGTGGTTTTATGGCGATCGAGGTGATACCATTGAAAGGCAGAGAGTGAACCATAGGCAAAGAGAGGAGCTAAAAAAATGATGGTAATGGATAAGGCCAAGAGACTTTTTTTCATTCTTTTGTAGTATACCATAATCCACACAACAATAGTATTGAGCAAGCTGCCAACTGTTATTGCAACTAAAAAGAGAAGGCGGTCGTAGCCCTTTCCCATTATCGGTTTCCAGAGTTCTTCTACGAAGACTACTAACAATGTGAACAGGAACAAAACGATATATCCGGAGAAGAATTCCAGATAGCTATTATGGAAATGCTTTTTTTGTAGGAAAAAGGCCATTCCAACCAATAGGAGAAATGAGAGTAGGCCTAAAAGGATGCTAGTTGTCATAGGTTACAGTTTTGAATCATTAATTCTATTGGCTGTTGTAGAATGATGCAAAGAAATAATAAAGTTGGCTGAATGTGGGATAATACTGCCTAAAAGGAGGATTTATGTAATATTAGTTGTTTGTTTTACTGTTATAAAGATGTTTAAGATTACCATTTTCATCGGATGCTTTATAATTAAGAGCGTTGATAAAGTAATATTGTCCTTTTTCAAAGCGTTGACTCATCTAAGGAGTGATATCATGCCGGTTTGACGATCCTTGAACTGGTATTTATAGATGATTTTTCCGTTGAAAATATCATTTTTCCCAGCTGCTGTATTTATTGTTTGATTTGGAGCTGCTACATGAGATCAGAAACGAATAAAAGAATAATAGTTTTTACAAGTAAATGATGCGCTTAAAAATATATACACAGCTCTACTAGTAAATTACCGATGTACTATTTTAGCATGAAATAAAAGTGTAACTATAAAAAGAGTGGTAGGCAAAAGATCCTATTACAAAACATAGCTCATACCAGGATTCTTCCGCTATTGGTTAATAGATTCGATTATAGCATCTCTGTAACTCTATCGCTCCAATAACAAATCTTGTATCAATAAATGGAGTGTAAGGGAAATAAGGGGAGTATTTTTTAATCTATCATATCATGATTTTTGGAAGTTAGTTTTGCTGTATTTTGGGCCCGTTAGAAGAGTTTGGGTCTGTGTTTGTTATTTTTCCTGTGGTATATCGGAAGAGCAAAGCTGATACAAGAAATAGAGATATGAAAAGACCATTGATCCCCAATATTTCGAATACAGAACTGTCAGGATTGTTTTGCATTCCAGATGTCAACGCATTTATGGTGATACCAACCAAGCATATTGCTGTTGCAAACATGAGGTGAGACATTTCTTTAGGTTTAAATCGGGTAATAAGACTGCCAATGATTCCGATTGCAATTACTCCGAAATAGATCAGATTGAAGGGATTATTTTCCGCTCCAATGATGCCAACGGCAAGATTGGCCCAGATGAGAAAGAGGCCCGAAAAAAGTGTAAAACCGACGGCGATTTTATAGATGCTTTTATTACCGATCTTAGGTGCCAGTTTCTGGGTAACCAGTAGGTAGGTAACGCCCGTGCTGAATATAAGAATACCGCCGACAATGAAATCGCTTAGAGTCCACATAACTTCGTTGGTATACTGCATCGCCAATAAGGGTAGAAGCAATAGGATTACAGTGGCAAGTGCCAACTTGCCAATAGATTTAAAAAGTTTTGAATATGTTTCCATAGGTATCACCTTTATATATTGAAAGTACTTTGTAAAACAAAGTTTGCGGGTAAAAAATTAGGGCTTCATCTTCTTGCTGTTATGAGCTTTTGCAGTAGGTAAAAGGCTGAGGTTTATATCTCTTCATATCATAAAACAGGACCTTCAAAGTCTGCGTGTCATCCTGAATTTAGTTCAGGATCTCGATTTTTAACGTGATTATCTTATTTCAGTTTATAAGCAGTCGGCTGATGGTAATTCCAGTAATGATATATGACATTTATTCTCTTGGTCGTATACATGCAGTGAAAGTTGTTGGGGTGGTTTCGGCAATCTTTTATTATTTAGTTGAATATTTTTTGGATAGAGATAAAGAGTACAGTACAAATATTCATCGTTAAACTATTGGATATACTGCTCCTTTAAGACTATGACTACAGTATAATGTCAGTGCGCAATCCCAGGATCCAGACATTTTCACGGTTGGGGGCTGTACCCGGGCTAATGATATATTGTAAATCCGGCTGAACGTTGAGCCAGGGTACTACTTTTGATAAGTATGTCCATTCTATTGCGGTTTCAAAATCGTCGATTCCCGGGTTGATACGTTGAAAAAGTTTGCTGTCTTGTACCGAAGCAATGGAAAGTCCCATTAGTCCGTTGGGGTCACCGGGGAGGATACCTTTAAAGGTGATACCCCCGCCTCCATACGATTTAAAACGGCTGACTTCATTTTCCGCAAAGCCAATACGGCCAAAAATGGAGAGCTGCTGATAGGGTTTTTGTGGATTGGGATTCCATTTCCAATCGGCCAGGATATAGATTCCTTGGTCGTTCTGGTTATCAGTAATACCGGGGCGAGAAAGCCCATACCGTTCCGAAACATAGTTCCGGCTGTAGTTCCACGCACCGAAGGCAATTTTGCTTTGGTAGTCGCTGGAGACCTCTCTGCCGACATGACTTCGTTGCTGACGGGTAGTGAGTCCCTGTTGTGGTTTAAAGGTGTTATCCCCGAAAGAGAGCAGTCCAAGTTCGGCCATGACCAACGATCCTCCCCTTTTATTCCAGCTAAAATCGGCATGGTCAATTTCGCCCGGGGCCCCGGGCACACCGTCGAAGATGCCCGCCTGCAGGTAAATTTTACGGTTGGGCACATATTTTATGCGTCCTCCCAGTCCGGCTATAGGAAAGGTGGGTGGCCCGATCAGCCCGCTGCCGGCAAAGTCACCGCCCAGACCCTGAGAGCTCTGAATAAAGAGGGAGGCCGACTCCATAAAGTCGAATTCAGAATTGATATCGTAGAGACCGCCCAAAATGGACAGTTTGTTTTTAAACAGGTTTTGCTGGATCCATGCCTCAAAGAGCCGGATCGTTTTTACGGCTTCAATATTACTGATACCCTGTACATCACCGGCATGGGCACTGATGCTCTGTCCATTATTTTGTAGAGTGGAGAGTAGTATGTTAGATCCGCTCCAGCCGATCAGCTTTTCTGTATCCATGAGTACCTTGAAGTCGAGGTTTTCTATGAATACAGCCTCTTGTTTAATGCCGCCGGCAATGTTTCCCATTACCTCGGTTATGAGGTTCACATCAACACCGAGACCGTGATCCTCCAACTTCAGGCGCAGACCGTTCCAGCTGCCGGTAGCATTTTCTCGTGTCCAGATTGAAGGAGCCTCGTCACCGGACTGGGCAAGGGCAGGAGTACTGCAACAGGCCAAAGCGTACAGAAATAAAGGCAGAAAAATATATTTGTGCATCAACCAAAAATACCTTCTGTTAAAAAAAGTCTTTAGAGAATATTAAATGCAAAATTTGATCAAATCGTTGGGGGCAATGCGTTTTGCCGGACACATTGGTGCAGGTCTTTCGGATGAAATCAAAACAGGCAGTCGATTCCGTCTAGCGCCATGTGGATTAGAAGCCCCAGTCCAATTAGATGCAGTATGCGGGCCGTAGGGGGAAAGAGATTACTGTCGGAATGTCGAAGCGCTATAAGTGGAACAACAAACAGTATGGCATAGATTATGATAGCCGGTATGGTGTGTAGTGGATGATAACCAATAGAACAGCGGGCGGGGTCATAGATAGGATCAGCTAACAGATGATCGGCATCCACGAGCATGGTGATAATCATAATGAGAGCTGCACTGTACCATCGCTCGGCATAAAATATGAAAGCGACCAGCAGGGGTACAATAAAGTGTAGAGCGATATGAATCATACCAGTAAGTTGTGATGGTGGATAAGAGTCGGTCGCAATAATATGTATTCGGTAGCTGTCTGATTGTTGTAGTAGTGTACCTTTGATAGGGTACCTAGAAAAACAAAGGGGACAAAGTTGGCAGGCAATTCGACCGTGATCAGCGACACCGGTTGCTAACAATAGTTTGTAAGAAGTAGGATTTATGGATTGAAGAAAAAAGAAGAACCTTAGGTGATTACCCAGCCGACAGGTTCACATTTCCTTTGTAAGGGAAGGGTGGCCGGATATTTATTGTTGAAATCTTGGCAGTGATATACTGATTAATCACACATCATAGCTGATGCCGCAGCATGCATTCCTTCTGCATCAAAGCGATAAATTCGCTTTAAGTGATAAGAACTATCCGGACTGAAATCTTTTCTGATCTCAAATATAACATCTACCCTTTCGTTGCTAAAAGAATAGGTGGAATCGCAGATCATGCGATTTCTTACATTAAAAATGGATCGATATTCGCGTGGTTTCCATATAGAAGCATAAACGCTATCATCTGTAAAAGGGGTTTTTATTTGAAAGCCCCCATTGTCCACTAACATCTGCCCAAATGTATCAAGGTTAAGAGTACTGTCGATATATTGAACAATAAATTCATTATTTTGTCCATCAGATTGGATTTCTAACCAAGTTGAATCAGGTTCTGAGAACTTTATAATATCCCAACCTGCAGAATCAGTAGTATCTGTATGAAGAGATCTCATCTTCATTATCTTACTATTTTTGGAATTTATACCACTCCAATAGTAATTAGAATAACTTTCCGGAGTCCAATTGCCATAGCCTTTTAACTCTTGCTCTGATTGTTGCTTTTCTTCGTGATTTGGAGAGGTATTATTTTGACAGCCTGTAAAGCCAACAATGAGGACTGTAAAAAAAATTGCGAATAACGTATTGCTTTTAAAATGTTTCGGTATATGGCTTATGGACTTTTTGATTTTTCTCATTGAACTTATTTTGATTAATAGAGTTAGGAAATAAATAGAAAAATGGACACTTAACGACCCGGCGCATAAGCGGCGCACGGATTTTTGTTGAATAAGCAACTAACGAAAGAAAAAACTTAAAACCAAGAGAGGCAAAGAATTGGCGAGGCACGTCCCGCTTAATGCGCGGGATAGCGGTACTTGATATTTTCCTTTTTAGAGCGGCGTTACAAAACCGCTTTAAAAAGAATACCAGAATAGTGAAACATTATAACGCTCAGTCAGTTAGATAACAGTGCATATATCCTATTAAAAAGACGATGACCATTTCTCAATTTAATCGTTACACATTTATAAAAAAGTATATCATAAATTAACTCTACAGTCATGAAACTAACAAAGCTACTATCTTTCGCTACGCTGATTGCGTTGCTGATTGGTTTTCTTACCAGTTGTGATACAACCAATACCAACACTGAACTGGGAGACGGAAATGTTGAACTTCAATTTAAAACAGTTTCTAGTAATACTTCTTCAAAAACTGTTTTTCCCCCCAACAACACTTCATCCTCCCATGATTCATTGCTTATCGAGGGCTCGAACGGCACGCTGCAAATCGATGATATCCGATTTATCGTAGCAGAGTTTGAGATGGATCCTTCCGAGGCTGATGATGACTCCACTGAGCTTGAAGAATTTGAATCCGATCCGTTCTTCGTTGATCTGCCACTCGGGGAAGAGACGTTGAGCTTGGCAAATAATCAGATTACGGCCGGCCTGTATGAAGAACTGGAGTTCGAAGTTGAAGATTTAGACTTTGATGAGGAAGAGGGAGAAGAGGAACAGCATCAGGCTTTGATCGATTCCATCCGCTCTGATTTTGCGGATTGGCCAAATGAAGCAAGCATGATGGTAGTAGGTACTTTTACGCCTACTGATGGTGATTCACAATCTTTTACAGTTTTTGCTGAAGCTGAAATTGAAATCGAGCGGGAGTTCAATCCACCACTTGAGGTTACCGAGGATAATATTCAACAAGTGGTTTCCGTCCGTATTAATCCGGTAAGATGGTTTGAACAATCAGACGGATCCGTCCTTGATCTTAGCCAGTACGACTGGGATCAGCACCAGCAATTGCTTGAGTTTGAAGCAGAATTCGAAAACGGTGTAGAGGAGATCGAAGTCCAGGATGAAGATGATGACAGTGACGAGTAATCACGCATCATGAGACGACAGGAGAATTAAGAAAAGCCCGGGGCTTTGCTCCGGGCTTTTCTTACTTTTGTATGTATTAATTCTACTTACGGTTATTAGGATACTTCAAGTACAGCTAACGACCTTGCGTATAAGGGGCACGCGAATGAATGTTGAGTTGTTAAATAATCAGCGAAAAGCTAAAAAGCCAGAGGGTGGCAAGCTCTGGCGAGGCACGTCCCCTTAATGCGCGGGGTAGCCTCGCAAACCTGCTGGCCCCAACCGATAAGCCCGAACGCCTAAGAGGGACTCAAAGCCCGTGCGCGGGATTGGGACATCGGTTGGCTGGCCGGTTAAAGATCTGGGATAGTAGCTCCCACAGAGCTGCAGCTTCTGCCCATTGGCGGAGGATAAGCCCGAAAAGGGGGTTGGATGCCGGCAGGTAATCCGAACGTGATCAAACGAAACCGGTTGCCAGTTACAGGTTATGGTTATAGGATTTATTGAGTAAAATTAAACGAATACCTAGGTGAGGACTGTCTGCTTGACATTTTCCTTCTTAAAGGGGTTAGCTGTACTATTCTTTAGTTTACGGTAATATTAAGCTTGATCAGCGTAATATTTTCATTTGGACTTGCTCCATCTGATCCTGTTCCTATCTTGATCTCAGCATAATCGCTACCTTGAAACCCACTTTCAGATTGGTATTGATAGACTGCTTCCCAATTTGTAGTTGAATCTCGAACTATTGTACTTACTTCATAATTTTTGGGTTGTTCTTCAATTGTGACTACTTCTTCGTCTCCTGAAACACCAGTTTTGAATTCAAAAACTTCAGAACTACTGACCGATACATTTTTTATTTCTTCTTCAATATTTGGATCGGTGGAGTTTTGGCAACCGAATGAAGAAGCAAGCAGGAAAATTGCAATGAGAACAAAGTTTACTTTTTTCATAAAAACCTCTCGTTTGTTTTAGTACAGCTAACGGCATTGCGCATAAGGGGCGCACGAAATAATGTTTAGTTGATAAATAATGAACGAAAAGCTAAAAAGCCAGCAGGGTAGGGCGAGGCACGTCCGCTTAATGCGCGGGATCTTTCCAAAAAGGAAGTCCTCACTTAGATTAGAAGTATCAACTGTAACTAATCCAAGGAGGACCCCATGACCTATGTAGGAATAGATCTTCACTCTAATAATATGGTAAATGTAGCGATTAACGGCAACGGGGAAGTGGTCCGGGAGGCCACCTCCCGGCGATCACTGGAGGATTTCTTTGGCACCTTTGACGGGCCTGTGAAAGCCGCCGTCTCGGCCTATACCCATTACAAGGTTGTGAAGAAATTCTATCGCAAGATTAAACGCCGCAGCGGTCGCCCGGTAGCGCGAGCCGTGGTCGGGAAGGAGCTGGCCAAAGGCGTGTGGTATATGTTAACAAGAAACGAAGAGTATAACGGATGTAAGGGGCAGCCTGTACGGGCGGCCTCACAAACCTGCTGGCCCCAGCCTATAAACCCGAACGCCTAAGAGGGACACCGAGCCCGTGCGCGGGATTGGGGAATAGGCTGGCTGGCCGGCCGGAGATCTGGGATAGTAGCTCCCACAGAGCTGCAGCTTCTGCCCATTGGCGGAAGATAAGCCCGAAAAGGGGTTTGGATGCCGGCAGGTAATCCGAACGTGATCAAACGAAACCGGTTGCCAGTTACAGGTTATGGTTATAGGATTTATTGAGTAAAATTAAACGAACACCTAGGTGAGGACTGTCTGCTTGACATTTTCCTTTTTAAAGGGGTTAGGTGGCTGTAGGATTTATATCAAGATATTAGACTGTGTATTATGTATGCTTCTCAATTAGAAAACCGGAACAGGCATTCCCTCATAATACTGATCAGGTGTTGAGTTCAGTATCTTTTCAATCGTTTGGGAGGAACGATCAATCCAGACTTCCAGAACCGGAGTTTTATTTATAGCCCGAAGCAAGATGTCCAGATCTTTAGCCTGGCTCTCGGGACTAAAATGAGCCAGGGAGAAAATAATTTTGTAGCGGCTTTGGTCTTTATTACTGGGCCATTCATGGGTAGGCACTTGACCCTCCGGTATATACATTGGCACTTCAGACACAAATAGTGAAGCCGGCATCACATAATTAATAAACCGTTGATCCGGATCTTGAAATTCAACCAAAGAGGCCGCCACAGAAGAATCGGATTTTACTATATGGACCATTTCTGAGATCTCATCAGCATCAATTTGGCCTAATGAAAGATATACTTCTTTCTCTGTTGTATAGGTATAGAGATTGTTTACTGAATAAAGATGAATAGCCCTTGCTGCGGAAAAAGCCATCATTAAAACACATAGATAAAGTCCAAGTGATGCTATGATACGGCTCCATCTTTTATGAGGCCATGGCAACTTATAAAAAAGCTGTTCAATGACAGGTAAAAAAAACATCCCGGTTTGGGAGCAATAATCGCCATAGCCGTCAAACCTTTGCTTGCATGAGCCTTCTTCTATTCGGGCGAGGAAGAAGTATGCAAAGCATACCGTTACAAATCCAAGCAACACAAGATAACGGGGCCAGACCAGCACCATTCCAAAGCTGGATATCATAAGTGCAAGGTATTGCGGGTGCCGGATGTGGTTATAGATGCCACCGAAAACGGCACCACTATTTTTCAGTTTACTCCAGTAGATTTGAGCAGCGCCTATTAGGAAAGCCGCAAATCCTCCCAGAAACAACGTCATGCCAATCATTTCATGCCAAGTTATGAATACCGATTGCGTTTCACGAGCAATGTGGGGCATAAAAAAGCTGATAAGCCAGCTGGTAGAACCTGTAAGATTCAGCGTGTCAAGGCCCGGTCCATAGATGCTGTAAATATACGCAGCAAAGGGACTGAACATATAAAAGAATTCAAATGCGATCAGTCCATAAAATATGATACTGGCCCAAAAGGCACCACGTGTGACGTTCTTCGTTGAATTGTTTTTCTCTTGTTCCATCGGTTTATAAGCTATTTAGTTTACGGAAGGCAAGCTTTGGAGCAAGACGTGATAACAGATATAGCATCTTCACTTTTCCTACTTGTATTTCCTTATCTCCCTTCTCTAATCCTTTAATCATTTTTTCAACGGCTTCTTCAACAGTAATTGCTATATCTGGCGGATTACCTTGATGCCAGGGCGTATCCACTGCCGGAAATTGGACTTCAATGATATTAATTAAGGAATCAGAGGATTGTGACCTCAGCACCTGCACAAATGAATGCAAGGCTGATTTGGTAGCATTATAGAATGGATAAATAGTACGCGGTACATAAACCAGTCCGGTAGTAATGGTTATAATCGACGGATTTTTATTATTCCTAAGGATAGGGGCGAATAGTTTGGAGAGCCGAATGGGAGCCATCAGATTGGTCTGAATTTCGGCATCGGCTTTATCAAGAATATCGTCATCTCGAAAAAAATTTTCGATGTGGACGATAGCGGCATTATTGATCAATATATTGCAATCGGGATGTTTCTCCAACACCCAGTTGCGCAGTCGTTCACAATCCGACGGCTTTGAAATATCACATTGCAGGTATTTGATTTGCGGCAATTTCTTCTTAGCCAGTTTCAGCTTATCTGCCGTTCGTCCGCAAATTAGCACCTTATTATTACGTTCGATGAGTCTTTGGGCCAACTCCAGGCCGATGCCGGAACTTCCGCCGGTTATAAGGATAGTATTGTTTTCAAGTACCATGATCGTTGTATTCGTTTTGATTATGGTACAATCTACAGACCCCAAGGCGGGCAGACATTGATCTATGTTAAGAGGTCTGTTTTTTTCTTATCCGGCTGAGCGATTCGGGTGCAATGCCTATATAAGAAGCGATAATATGCTGTTTGATCCTTTTTTCGAGATCAGGATATCGTCTCAGAAATGTGAGGTACCGCTGCTCGGCATCCATCAATAGAAACTCCCGCTCTCTGCGTACTTTGGCCACGTATCCTTTCTGGAGAAGTGCCACCAAGAATTCATTCCAGCAGGGATCTTCAGAAAACAGCTGTCTAAATTTATCGTAATCTACCATTTCGATTACTGCATCCTCCAGTGCCTCAATGGAATAGTGAGCCGGACTATTTTCAAGGAGAGCATCATAAGCACTTAGTACCGAACGACTGTCAAAAAAACCTTTGGTGAATTCTACGCCTTCTTCAGTCGTGTAGAAATACCTAAATAGGCCTTGGTTTACAAAGGCAATATTTCGGGAAATCCGGCCAGCCTTCACAAAGAATTCTCCACTGTTTATATGTTTTATAGAAAGAAGAGCAATGAATTTTTCTTCCTGTTCGGGTGGTAAATCCGTAATCGTTTTAATT
The DNA here is from genome assembly GCF_005869845.1 of Fodinibius saliphilus. Classification (NCBI taxonomy): domain Bacteria; kingdom Pseudomonadati; phylum Balneolota; class Balneolia; order Balneolales; family Balneolaceae; genus Fodinibius; species Fodinibius saliphilus. The sequence goes on from NZ_VAWF01000001.1 coordinate 38,488, forward strand.
AGCGCTATAAATCCGCTTTGCTTATTCATTAGATAGTCTATTATGACTTAATTCTTATTACAGTTTAGTCTGAAATAGATTCATTTCTATTCGACATTTGAATAGAATATTTCCATGATCCATCATCTTGTCGTTCAAGTATCCAGAGAAATTTCCCCTCGTAAGCCATGGTTTCTCCACTGGATTTTAAGGTTACTCTATCGGTAAAAGTCCCCCGTTGAATGGCCCAATCCCCAGAGACTATAATTTCTTCAGATCGTGTGTTATGCTCAAATTCTTCCATTTTCCCGAACATAGCAATAAGAGCTTCCCGGACATCTTCTTTTCCTTCGATAGCTGGCATATCCGGGAGCATTGCAACAAAATCATCGGTTCTGATTGCCATAAGTGAATCCACATTACCTGCTCGTGCAGCCTCTAATTCTGTTTCTCGCAGCTCATCTATTAAGACAATGTCTTCTTCGTATTGGCTCTTGTTGTAATCTTTCTGAGTACATGAACCAAAAAAAAATGTCAATGTGATCAGTATAAATACTTTCATAAATCCTCCATAATAATTTTTCATTTTACTGAAAAGTAGTTGTCAGTCAGCGTTATTTATTCACCAATCTACCTGTTCCCATGCGTGCCATGCTATACGCCACTTTCCGTCTGGCTGTTTTTGTAATACATCAACGTACCGGCTTGTCGACAGTAAGGTATCTACTTGTCCTTTAATCTGGATTTTAGTTGTTCCAGTAAATCGACGTGCAGCCATATCTCCATCAATTAGGATTACTGGTTCCTCATATACAACATCGAGTATTTCGATATTGCTGAAGGCATTTTTGTAAAATCCTAAGGCCGAATCACGACCTTGAATAACACTCCTGCCTGGAGGAATCAGTACCGGGTCATCAATAAATAGTTCTAGATATTGGGTGAGTATGGAATCTGTTGAAACCCCTGCACTTACCAATTCTTCAATGGTATCCATCTGATCTGCTATCATGGCTTCATCGCTCTTGATTTTATTTTCAGAAACTTGGTTGCAGGCAAGCAATGTGCAAGTTAGCATTAAAACTAAAATTCTATTATATCCCATAATGCTTTTCATATTTGTTAATGCCACATAACGACATTGCGCATAAGCTGCACGCGAATAAATGTTGAATTAGCAACTAACGAAAGAAGAGACTTAAAACCAAGAGGGGTAAAGAATTGGCGAGGCGTGTCCGCTTAATGCGCGGGTTAGGCTTACGTTTGATCTTGACTTACAGTTTCTTCTTTAAGTTTGACTGCCGTACCGGTAGCAACTAAGAATAACATTGATCTTCCTGAACCTGAAAATTCACTATAATCTAAATCGATAGCGACTACTGCATCAGCTCCAAGTTTATAGGCTTGCTCTCGAATATCTTGAAAAGCAGTTGACTTCAAATCTTTAAGAATCTTTTGAGTAGAAACACTTTGCCCACCAACTAAATCTCTGACATTCGTAAAAATATCACGAAACATATTCATACCCAGAGCTGATTCAGAACTAATTACTCCCAAGCGTTCTTCAATTGCTAAGTCTTTTGTATTTGTTTCTGTAGTTAAAATAATCTTTTCAAGATCATCTGGATCTATTGATGGTTCAGGTTCAAAGTTGGGATCTTCGGCTAAAGATTTAGCTTTAAGCTCATCATAATGTTTTTCGTGACAATCAGAGCAAATAGACATATCACCAATTGAATAGCTGGTACTCCAAACTGAAATTTTTTCTCCACAATTGTCACATTCCATAAATAGCTGAATTTTGATTTAGTAAGCCTAACGACCTGGCGCTTAAGGTGCGCGCGGATTAACGTTGATCTGTTAAATAATGAACGGTAAGGTAAAAAGCCAAAAAGTGGCAAGATCTGGCGAGGCGCGTCCCCTTGAAGCGCTGGTTAGTGTGCTGTATTATTTGCTTAAAGAGACTTCTTGTTTAAATAGTTTGGCAATTTTTGCAAATCTTTTTCTATAGTCCTTATCACCTTTGCCATGCAATAAGTTATGGATGGATTTAAAATAATCGAATACAACACGTCTAAAGCCAAAGTTCGAATTGGTTAAACATTCAGGTATTAAAACACTTGTAATTAACACTGAATTATTGATAATGGTCTGGTCCTCAAATTTGTCATAAGGATTGGGTTCTAACTTTGTAAGAGTGTGAAATTCAGAATATCCATCAAAATAAGTTGGATGAACTCGTCTTGATGCATAGTCGTACCCAAATTTATACAGGAATCCTAAGTCATTTTCTTTTAAGACTGTTTTAGGATCAGGTTTATTCCAACCCTCTGAATTCTGTTTATATTTTCGGTACTTTTTTCTTTCCTCTTTTGAAATCTGGAACAACGGATCTTCTAATATTCCTTCAAGTGATTGGTCACTTCTTGCATTGTTAACATGTTCAAAGTTTGCAATAAGCGTTTCGAATTTAAATTCCTGAAATAAATCATTCTTACTTAAGTAGTAAACGTGAACTAATCTATCAAGTAATGAACGGTATAAGATTAAAGCGTTATCATAATACTCTTTTTGGTAAAGAGATAATATCGAATCAAGCAAAGAACTGGCTTTAGCAATACAATTTCGCAAATAAAAATCCTTTGATTTGTCTGCTTTCTCAGCTAAATCAAATATCAACATTGGAGCTAAGGCAACAATATTTTTAGAGCACTCAATTATTTCTTTTTCAGGAATTTTTGATTGCATTTGAAATGGATTTTACAAAAGCACACTAACGACATTGCGCATAAGCTGCAGGCGCCAGAGTGTCGAATTAATTACAAAATGAAAGGTTAACTAATAAATGGGAGGCGGGCAAGGATTGGCGAGGCCTGTCCGCTTAATGCGCTGGTTATAGAGCAAGTCTAATAAAGTTCCTTAATTTCAGGATTTTCATTTTTCAACTTGCAGCACTCTTCTTTCGTTACATTTTCAAAACCGACAAGTTGAAAGTTGGATTTAAAAATTAAATAAGCAGTCATAAATAAAGACACTACAAAAAAAGAACTAACTATATAGAACAAAGTTATTGCGTCTATATCGTAATAATGATAACCATATTCAGTTGCTCTAATTGAGAAAAAACAAAGTATAATTGTGAGGGCAAAGAGTGAAATAACCCACATGGACAAACACTTTATACCTTTTTTATAATTTTTAGTCTCAATAAACTTTGGCAAAATATGCTTACAATAACCATGGATTGTTTTGTTATTTGTCTTAGTTTCCTTGATTGCAATCCTTATTAAACCTTCTTCAACTCCATAAATATTATTTCGGTCAATTGAACCTCTCAGTCTTCTATAGTATTTATCACATAATTCGGGTATCTCTGGTAATTCAGGTAACTGAGGACTTTCGATTTTCCCGTTTTTAATCTCAGTTTGAGATTTAAATACTGCTTTTCCTTGGCCAATCAATAAGTCCTTTATTTTTTCCAATCTAAAAAAGGCATAAACACTAACCAATGCTATGAAAATGCCACTTGCCTGAATATATTGGCCAAATAGATCAATTAAGGTTTGTTCAGACATAACTTGATTTGTAGTTAGTTGCAATTAAGATTTGCTCTATAACGACATTGCGCATAAGCTGCACGCGAATGAATGTTGATTTATTAAATAACGAACGGAGAGCTAAAAAGCCAGAAAATGGCAAGCCCAGGCGAGGCGTGTCCGCTTAATGCGCGGGTTAGGCTGCTGCGAATTATTCTTCACTAAAGATTGTGACTCTATTTAAATCTGTTGGTGGTTCTTCTAATTCATTATTTAATAGTCCAATTACATAACTAGGTGGATTTCTAGTAGGCTCAATATTATTGTAGGCTTCGATTAGCTCAGAAGATATTCCGTCTCCTTCCGATTCTTTGTCAATTTGATTTGAAAATACTTCATCTTTGTCTCTCTCAAGGATCACATTTCTCCAGTAGTTATAAATTTTGGTAACTAACCCATCATTGTTGTAGCTGTATCCTTGACAACAGACTAAACAATGCCAAGGAGAAAGATCATTAATTATTTCCGATAATTTATTTGTTTCATTTTGGTTTCTAAAATTGATGACTTTGAATGCTGATAAAATGGAACAGCCAAAACTTTCAGGCGTAGGACCAAAGGTTCCACATCTCCAATTTATACGTACTGAATTATTTGGCCATTGGGCATATAAACAGTAAAGCGGGATTCTTTTAGGACTATTATTCAAAGCTCTTTCTACAAGTTTATCGGATTGATAAACTCGAAAAGAGTTACCATTTGCACCTTTTTTCTTGGTGTAATAATGTAAATGTGCAAACTTTGAGGATTCTAATTCAATAATTTTAGCTTGTACTCGAAACCCAAGCCACAAACCATTTTTATCTCTAAACCACCATTCCCAATCAGCCCCAGTTTTTCCTTCTTTGGCCTTAGTGAATGTCTTAGTAAATATCTTTCCAGAATGCCTTGTTTTTAATTCTAGAACGTTAAAATCTGTTATCGTTTCTTCTCCAATTTGATAATCTACACCACGTCCTTTCTGTAAGACATCCCAAGTTCGAAAAGCCAAACTCCTAAAGGTGTTACATAAATAATTCATGCAAATTTTTTAAGGTTGAGTTTAAAGCAGCCTAACGATATGGCGCATAACCGGCAGGCGCCAGGATGTTGAATTTATTACAAAACGAAAGATTAACTAATAAATGAAAGGGAGGCAAGTAGATGGCGAGGCCTGTCCGCGTTAATGCGCGGGTTAGCTGTATTTTATCTTACTGCGCTATGAAAAAATGATCTGTTTTCTGTTGATAAGGCACGTAAAGATTTACGATATAATATTCATCTGATTCGAAGGGGAAACTTCCTCGATAATAATTTTCAGAATCAACAGCAGTTTTTTTCCATTCATCTTCTAATTTACCAACGTATTTATCTTCTGTTGCCATTAGGTTGATTTCACTTTGTATTGCCATATCCCACTGTTCTTTAACGTCACACCTGTAAGTTTCACCAACAAAGCTTCTTCCCTCAATAACAGTAGAAAGTTCACCGTTAAAATTATTACAGATGTATTCTGCAGGAGATTGACCGAATAAGTTTCCTGTAGAAATCGCTGTTATAAAAATGAGCGTCCCAATCAAAGTCTTCATAATGGTTAGAATATTTAGTTAAGATTTTAGAAAAAGTTTTTCAATTTTTTATTGAAGGAAGGCAAATCGAATACCGAAAGTAATTTCTCTGAGTGTATTGTAACCTATAAATCCGAAAGTGCTGTCTGAAAATTCGTAGCCTGCATTTACACCAATTCCACCTGTTAATTCAGATTCAGCCATGTGGTAACCACCTTCGCTAAATCTGTTATCTTCATAATTCGTGTATTCATTTTGACTACCCAATGAAAGTTCTCCTCCGACAATTATTTTATTTTCGAAGTGATAATTGTATCCAAAATCTATAGACCAAAAGTAACTTCCATTTCCTATCACAGTTCGCCCATAATTTGGTTCACGTTCTTCAACTTTTTCACCTAAAGCGTCTGAAAATTGATAGCTTCCACCAAAATGAAATGAGCTGTTATCATTTAAATAAAAGAAATCACCGTAAAGCGAGGAAGACGTACCAAAACCAGCACTCATACCAAAATTTTGGGCTAAAGCTTCATTGGCATTGAAAATTGAAATGATACAAAATATTGTAGATAGAAATATGATTTTCTTGAACATATGATCGTAAATTGATTCCAGATGAATTCTTAAATACAGCTAACCTAGTCTTATCTGTACGAACTCTATACTACTTATCGTATACATAATATCCAAAAATGCCACTAGTTTGGCTTAAAGTTTGTTTTAATTCACATTATGTGTTTTAATTTCTTCATACGAGTACACATAATGTCTATGCATAATATCATATTATGTGTACAAAAAGAGAGGCACTAACAGTAGGTAAATCTTAAAAAGGAACACTGATACGTTCAGCTAGCCCAGGACTGGCAAAAAGCCACCGCACCATTAACGAATAACAAATAACCATTCACTAATAACCAATCCATCAGTAACAAAATCACTTCCGCTTGCCCCAGGTTTCGTAGTTGACCGACTGGGAGGGACGATCTTCGGGTTCTTCACGCAGCGGTTCGCACTCGTTAAGGCTGTCGTGGAGTTGTCCGGGCAGCTGTTGGTAGAGCTTGGTGCCTTCGGTCTTCCATTTGATCATCTCATCGCTGACATCTTTGACGACCTTGGCAGGATTACCGACCAGCAGCTTTCGGTTGGGTACTTCCATCCCCTCTTTCACAAAAGAGAGGGCACCTACAATACATTCGTCGCCGAGTTCTACGCGATCCATCACCACCGCATTCATCCCCACCAGGCAGTTGCGGCCGATATGTCCCCCGTGAATTATAGCCCCGTGACCGATATGCGCCCCCTCTTCGAGCACCACCGTCACGCCCGGGAACATATGGATGGTGCAGTTCTCCTGCACGTTGCAGCCGTCGTTAATCACAATTTTGCCCCAGTCCCCGCGAATGGCGGCTCCCGGCGCGATATAGACATCTTTGCCAATAACCACGTTGCCTGTTACCGCAGCTTGCGGGTGCACGTAGGCACTTTCATCAACCACCGGTTTGTATCCGTCAAATTCGTATATCACAGTTTGGTATTAGTTTAAGGGTTATTGGTTATTAGGCTCCGAACCATATTCAATTGAAGGCTCCTTGGTAATATGATTTTGCTTGGCTTTCTTTAAGTAAGCAATGTATCCATTTAATAATTTAATACAAGTTGTTATTTGGGTACTGATTTTTGCTGTTTTATCAGGAGACAAATATTTTTCGTCAATAATACAACTTATATGATCCAAAAGTTCATATAGTGCCCCCCCCCTGGCTTGGCGACAGAATTGAATATTTTCCTGGTAATGGAATCTGCCATATCCCTCTACAATATTAGCCGTTACTGATCTTGATGCACGGAGTAGTTGATCTTTAAGTCGGTACTTTTCTTCATCCGGCAACTTGTTCGCGAGGATAGAAGTTTCTTTTCTAACCTCATGACAATGTTGCCAAACTTTGAGATCTTTAAATGATTGTATCTCCTTTTGGGATGAACCCATATTCCTCCATTACCTAATAACAACGAACTTTTAACCAATAACCAATAACAAATCACACTTTTTCTAAAATGACGGCCATACCTTGGCCAACGCCCACACAGAGCGTACAGAGTGCATAGCGCTCATCCTGTTCATGGAGTTCAATAGCTGCTGTTTGCAGCAGTCGGGCACCTGACATGCCTAGGGGATGTCCAAGTGCAATAGCGCCGCCATGGGGATTTACACGCGGGTCATCATCAGCAATACCCAGCTCTCTAAGAACGGCAAGACTTTGGGCCGCAAACGCTTCATTCAATTCTATGATACCCATATCGTCGAGCGACAGATCTGTGCGGCCGAGCACTTTGCGGGTAGCGTCTACCGGTCCCATCCCCATAATACGAGGCTCCACGCCCACCACGGCCGAAGCTACAATACGTGCCATCGGCTCAAGGTCAAAATCTTTGATCGCCGAATCGCCGGCTACCAGCATAGCACAGGCCCCGTCGTTAATACCGCTGGCATTGCCGGGGGTCACCGAGCCGCCATCACGGAACACCGCAGGCAGCTTGCTGAGGATCTCCACCGTAGTATCGGGTCGAATAAACTCATCCTTTTCAAAAATTTTGGGATCACTTTTTCTTTGGGGGATCTCCACCGGCATAATCTCTTTAGCCAGTCGCCCGCTCTCGGTAGATTGGGCCGCTTTCTGCTGCGACCATGCGGCAAACTGGTCCTGGTTTTCACGGCTTACGCCAAACTTTTCTACGATATTTTCAGCCGTTTCACCCATCGCTTCGCTGCCGTACTCTTCATCCATCTTGGGATTTACAAAGCGCCAGCCAAAGGTAGTATCATGCATTTCATTAGTACCGGAATAGGGGGCCGAACCTTTACCCAGTACCATAGGTCCGCGGGTCATATGTTCCATGCCCCCGGTAATAAAGAGATCCCCTTCGCCCACCTGAATCGACTTGTAAGCCATTACGGCACTGCTCATGCCTGATGCACAGAGGCGATTTACGGTTTCTCCCGGAACCGAGGTAGGAAGTCCCGCCAGCAGGGAAGCCATTCGGGCCACATTTCGGTTGTCTTCGCCCGCCTGGTTGGCACAACCCAAAATAACATCTTCAATGCGTTCAGGATCGATATCAGCATTACGGTTCATCAGCTCCTTAATTGGCAGGGCGGCCAAATCATCGGCGCGGATGGGAGAGAGCGATCCGCGGTATTTGCCGATAGGAGTTCGAATAGCGTCAATAATATAAGCTTCAGACATAATATAGAAGAAAGTTTAAAGTCGTAAGTGTTAAGTAATTTCGTTTAGCTATCGTCAAAATGTTGTTCCTTGGTACGAAAGACTGTGCCCCGAAACAGGGCCACTTTTTCATCGTCTTGGTTTCGGACTGTAATATTGTAGACCGCGATGCGTCGCCCCAGGCTTAGCTCTTCCGTGATCGCTGTCAATTCATCACCGGCCATTACCTTTTTGGTAAACGAGATATTGTTTTCCAGGGCCAGCGCCACACGTCCGTAACTGTTGGAAGCAAAGGCCAGGGCGCTGTCGGCCAGGGAAAAAGCGATGCCGCCGTGCGAGACATTGAAGCCGTTAACCATCTCGGGACGGACCTTCATCTCAAGTTTTGCAAAGCCAGGCTTAATATCGACCACCTCAATGCCCAGCCACTGACTGAAGGCATCATCGGCCATCATTTTTTCAACAACCTTGACCGCAAGTGTCTGTTTATTCATGTTTTGCAAGTTATAAGATTCAGGGTGTATGATTCATGATGCTATATAACGCATCACATCTCACGAAATACGCATCAATAAAATGTTTCGTTGTTGCGAACTTTGCGTTTTAGCAGAGGATTGGGCCGGTAACGATCTTCGCCGTACTCGTCCTGCAACTTTTCCATGCGTGTAAGTACGGTGTCCAGTCCCAGTTCATCAGCCCATTTCAGTAATCCTTTGGGATAATTCACCCCTTTGGTCATCGCTAAATCAACATCTTCGACGGTGGCTACATTCATAAATACCGCATCGGCCGCCTCATTAATCAGCATGGCCACAATACGATCCACAATTCCTTGGGCCAGTGCTTCATCTTTGGTGGGGGCGGGATTGTCGGCTTCATCCCCATAGTCATAAAAGCCCTTACCCGATTTCTTGCCCAGCCACCCGGCTTCTACCAGTCGCTTCTGGGTAAAGGAGGGCTTGAACCGGGGATCGTAGAAAAACTCTTTAAATACCGTTTCTGTTACCTTGTAATTTATGTCATGGCCAATGAAATCCATGAGTTCAAAGGGGCCCATGCGGAAGTCTCCGATCTCTTTCATCGCCCAGTCAATGGTGGGGACATCGGCTACGCCTTCTTCAAGCTGACGAATGGCCTCGCTATAAAAGGGTCGTGCTACGCGGTTCACAATAAAGCCGGGCGTATCTTTGGCCAGCACCGTGGTTTTGCCCCATCCGTCGATAAGAGCACGTGCAGCTTCAGTAGTATCTTCTGTTGTGGGGATACCGGGGACAATCTCCACCAGCGGCATAATGGGCGCCGGGTTAAAGAAGTGAATTCCCAGAAATCGCTTGGGCTTTTTTAATGCTGATGAGATAGATGCAATAGAGAGGGAAGAGGTGTTCGTGGCCAGAATACAGTCGCGCGGAACAATACCTTCTAGCCGCTGAAAGACATCCTGCTTGATATCCAGGTCTTCAACAACCGCTTCGATGACGCAGGAGCATTCTTTGAAATCGGTGAGATCTTCTACAAAGTGGATTCGATCCATGATATCGTTGACCTCCTCCTGGCTCATCCGCTCTTTCTCGACCTGTCGCTGCAGAATTTTGCGGAGGGCATGCTTGGCGTTACCCAGCTGATCAGGGTAGGCATCATAAAGGTATACCTTGTGTTTATTAGTTGATGCAATCTGGGCAATGCCTTGTCCCATAGTGCCGGCACCTACCACGCCGATAACGGTATCTTGATCCATGCTCATTGATGTAAGATTCTTGGTTTAAAATTATGCTTTTTGAAAATAACGATTTAAGAATTAAAACCAACTCTTTAGGTTTCCTTGCCCCGGTTTGCAACTCATCCCGAAAAGTGTTAGCAAAATGATAGTCTTGAAATAAAAGGAAAGGTGTTATGTCTAAAGATGGAATTATCAACGAAGAGGTGCTGGAGAAACTGAAGAAAAAGGTCGCAGCCATTAGCTATAATGCTATTTTTACACCGCTGATAATTGATTGGTTAACGGTACGGTAGGTTCTCCTTTTGAAGAAAATATTGAGCTAGTTATTTACTAACCTATTTCCCTTTGAAGTCTGGCTTCCGCTTTTCTAAAAATGATTGTACGCCTTCGTGGTAATCGTGAGTGTTGCCGGCTTCGGTCTGCAGGTCGGCCTCCAGCTCCAGGTGCTCATCCAGGTTGTTGCTGAGCGACTGGTTGATGGCCCGTTTGTAGAGCCCAAATCCCTTGGTAGGCATTTTTGCCAGCTTATCAGTAATGGCATTTGCTTCTGCCATCAGCATGCCATTTTCCACCGACTTGTATATCAGTCCGATCTCTTCTGCCTTTTGAGCGGAAATCTTTTCATCCAGCAGGTACATGGCGTTGGCTCGTTGCAGGCCGACCAGGCGGGGTAAGAAAAAAGTGCCCCCGCTGTCGGGAATTAAACCGATTTTACTGAAGGATTGTACAAATACAGCATCTTCATCGGCCAGTACGATATCACAGGCCAGAGCCAGGTTGGCACCGGCACCTGCCGCTGTTCCGTTAACTACACAAACCACCGGTTTTTCAAGATGACGTATGGCTTTGATGATGGGATTGTAACTTTTGCGAACGGTCTGACCCAGCTCGTAGTCGTCGCCTTTGTCCACGACTTCGGGTAAATCTTGCCCTGCGCAAAATGCCTTACCGTTGGCCGTTAACAGTACACACCTGATGTCGTCATTTTCTTTGGCATCGGTCAGTGCATCTTGTAACTGCTTGGCCATTGGCTCTACAAAACTGTTAAGTTTATCGGGACGGTCAAGGGTTACCGTTAAAATTCCGTTCTCTAAATCGGTCGTTATATATGTATCCATATGAATAGCAATGTTATAATTTTGCCTGGGCAATTATTATCCCGTTATAATCTGTGTAAATCCATGGCCTATATGCACTTAAAATGCTCAAAAGGTTCATCGCAATCGTTACAGTAGTATTGTGCTTTACAAGCTGTGGAGCCAAACTCGCTTTGAAGCTCAGTGTTACTGGAATCGCAATAGGGGCAGGGAATATGATCTCCCGAGCTATCAAGTGATTTTAGAAAATCATCCACCTTTTCGGTTTTGCCCGGTGGAGCAATGCCATACTCTTTGAGGCGCTTCTTGGCATCTTCCGTCATCCAGTCGGTGGTCCAGGTTTCCGAGAAATCTGTTTTGATCTCGAAGTTGTCGATGCCGTTGAGCCGAAGCTTCTTCTCAATCTCTTTTTCAATGGCCTGCATGGCGGGACAGCCCGAATAGGTAGGGGTGATACGAATAACGAAGGTACTATCTTCGTACTTAACATCCCGGGCGATCCCCAAATCTACAATCGTCAATACCGGGATCTCCGGGTCGGTAACCTCGGATATCAGCTCCCAGATATCTTCTTTGTTATATGTAGATTTTGTAGCTGTCATAATTTTTTATTGCCAGTTTCCATCGGGGTATGAGCGGCGCAAATGCTGCATTTCGGCCAGCAGGTGTCCCAAGTGCTCGGTATGCAGGCCATCACGACTACCTGTTACCATATATTGATCCCAGTCGGGGACCTCAAGAGTTGCTTCTTTGAGGCTACCCTCAACCAGTTCTTTCCATTCATCCTTGAAGGATGCGGTATCGGGGGCCAGCTTGTGTTCTTGTAAAAATTCATCCACTTCGTCTTGATAGAAGAGTTCGCCTACATAAGTCCAAATGTCATCAAAGGAGTTCTGAATACGTTCATGACTCTCCTCGGTACCATCGCCCAGTCGTAATACCCACTCACGGCTGTGTCGCAGATGGTACTTAACCTCTTTAAGATGTTTCTTTATCATACCGGCAAATTGCTCGTCATCAACTTCAGAAAGCTCTTTATAGAGAAAGTAGCTAAAAGAAGCGAAAAGGAACTGTCGGGCAATGGTGAATCCAAAATCGCCTTTAGGTAGCTCAGTAAGTTTCAGATTTTTAAACTCTACATCATTACGGAAGTAGACCAGATCATCGCGATGACGATCTTCGCCTTCTATCTCTACCGCATATTCATAAAGTGATGCCGCATGACCAATATAGTCAAGCGATACATTGGCCAGCGCAATATCTTCTTCCAGGATAGGCCCGTGTCCACACCACTCCGAAAGGCGGTGCCCCAAAATAAGGCGATCGTCGGCCAGTCGAATCAGGTATTCAAACAGGGCTTCTTTTTTTGTCAATGTCTTTGTTTGGGTACTCATTTTCGTCTTTTTGTAGCTCGTGGTACACTGTAAAACTGTGGGTGGCGGTAGGGCTTATCATCGGCCGGGTCGAAAAATGGTCCGGCGTCTTCCCCTTTGGAAGCCACAATTTGATCGCTGGGCACTACCCATATATTAACGGCTTCTTTACGTCGAGCGTATACATCCCGTGCATTTTCCAGGGCCATTTCGGCATCAGGGGCATGTACACTTCCTGCATGTTCATGAGGCTTGCCATCCCGTGGCTGGGTAAAGACCTCCCAAAGCGGCCATTGTGTATCTTCGTTATTTGTGTTCTTGTCTTCGCTCATTGATATAAATTTTCAAAAAATATGAGTTCTTGTTAAAAGGATAGTAGTGGTTACTGGTTAATGGGGTACTTCCATAACAAATAACCATTAACTAAAGACTAAGATGCTTTTTCTTTACTCAATTTCTTTTTGCGTGCATATTCTTCGGCGGCTTCTCGGACCCACTTCCCGTTTTCGTGGGCTTCTCGACGGGCTTTCATACGTTCCTTATTCATTGGTCCATTGCCTCTAACCACATTCCAGAACTCATCCCAGTCAATTTCTCCGAATTCCCAGTGCCCGGTATCTTCATTATATTCCAGCTCAGGGTCGGGGATCTCAAGTCCCACGGTATGGGCTTCCTGGACATGTCGATCCACAAAGCTTTGGCGTAGCTCATCGTTAGTTTTCGATTTTACGCCCCATTTAATGAGTTCAGCACTGTTTGGAGAATCCTCGTCATGCGGTCCAAACATCATCAAAGTAGGCCACCACCATCTGTCAACAGCATCCTGAATCATCTCCTGCTGTTCGGGAGTGCCATCGGCCATCTGGGCCACCATCTCATACCCCTGCTTTTTGTGAAAGCTTTCTTCTTTGCAGATCCGAACCATAGCACGAGAGTAAGGGCCATATGAGCTACGGGCTAACATCGTTTGGTTGATGATTGCTGCTCCATCAACCAACCATCCTATAACAGCAACATCCGCCCAAGAAAGTGTAGGGTAGTTGAAAATACTGGAATATTTGGCACGTCCGTTTAAAAGATCGTCAATTACTTCTTGTCGGCTGGCGCCTAGTGTTTCAGTAGCACTATAGAGATAAAGTCCATGTCCGGCTTCATCCTGAACTTTCGATAACAAGATCATTTTGCGGCGCAAAGAGGGGGCCCGGGTAATCCAGTTTCCTTCGGGCAGCATGCCCACAACTTCAGAATGCGCGTGTTGCGACATCATTCGAATCAGTTGCTTTTGGTACCGTTCAGGCATCCAATCTTTGGGTTCAATGGTTTCCCCGTTGTCGATACGCTCCTGGAACTCTTGCGCTTTAGAAACTTTGCTCATGCTGTTAAAATTTTGTGAAAACTTTTTGCACTCAGAACATATGTAGGAACATTAAAATTAACAAATACATTCATCGGCTTTAGGTTTGTTCAACCTTAATTTTATATCTTTTATTGTGTTATAGCCAAATAATTTGAGACATAAGTGCCAGCACGGTATATTAACTTTATGCAAATAATAATGAAAAGATTGAGGTAAAACTATGGGAGCAGGAGCTGACCAAGCTGCTACACTTGACCGACCGGTAGAGCAAGAGTTCGATGATCACCTGGGGCTTCAGGATGTAGACTATGTGGAGCATTATGTAAGTAATGCCAAGCAAGCCAGTCATTTTTATCAAACGGTTTTTGGATTTAAATTGAAAGCTTTTAGCGGACTGGAAACAGGAAATCGTGACAGGGTATCCTATTTATTAGAACAGGGGAATATTCGATTTCTTTTGACGGCGCCACTGAATAGTGATTCTCCCATTGCCAGGCATGTTGCTAAACATGGCGATGGTATTCATGATATCGCTATGCACGTTGAAGATGTAGATCGGGCTTACAAAGAAACAGTGAAGCGAGGGGCGAAAAGTGTGGAAGAACCGCATAATTTAGAAGATGAGCACGGTACCATCCGAAAAGCCGCAATTGCAACATATGGAGATACTATCCATACCTTTATTGATCGATCAGGGTATGATGGGCTGTTTATGCCCGGTTATCAAGCAGCCGAATCACCTATTAAAAATGTAGAGCCGGTAGGTATACAGTTTGTGGATCACTGTGTGGGGAATGTTGAAAAAGGAAAAATGAATACGTGGGTAGATTTCTACCGTGATGTGATGGGCTTTACCCAGTATATACATTTTGATGATGATGATATTTCTACAGAATATTCAGCATTGATGTCAAAAGTGATGGCGGGGGGGCGTGGAATGATTAAATTCCCCATTAATGAGCCAGCTGACGGCAAGAAAAAGTCACAGATTGAAGAGTACCTGGATTTCTATGAAGGGCCGGGTGTACAGCATATTGCCCTGCTTACCGGCGATATTATTAAAACAGTAAATGAATTGAAAGGGCGTGGACTCGAATTCTTGCATGTGCCTACGACCTATTACGAAGAACTTGAAGAACGGGTGGGAACGATTGATGAACCCATCGATAAGCTCGAAGAGTTGGGTATTCTTGTTGATCGTGATGATGAGGGATATCTACTGCAAATTTTCTCGAAGCCGGTAGTAGATCGACCGACCTTCTTTTTTGAAATTATTCAGCGAAAAGGAGCCCGAGGTTTCGGAAAAGGGAATTTTAAAGCTCTTTTTGAAGCTATTGAACGCGAGCAGGAAAAACGAGGAAACTTATAATAGGAGTAGCAAGCTATATTGGCAGGCCAAGATTCATAGATTGATATAGACAGTAACATCGGCCTATCCTGTGGTCATTTTAATTAAAACGAGGAATTAATTATGATTTATCATCAACTTGGAAAGATACCGCACAAGCGGCATACGCAATTTCGTCGACCGGATGGCGAATTGTATCAGGAGCAGTTATTCGGAGCCGAAGGCTTTCACGGTAGTTCATCATTGCTATATCACCATAACCCGCCTACCCGAACCTTTAAGGTAGAGAAGGGGAATGAAATTAATATTGAGAAGTGGGATGAAGGGGTGCTTCGTCACCACCACTTGCGAACCGCCAATATTGAAGAGGGCGGTGACCCGGTAATGGGACGAAAAGTGCTACTCTTTAATAATGATGTACAAATAGGAGCAGTTCGTCCTACTGAAAAGATGGACTATTTTTATAAAAATGGAGAGCATGATGAGCTGCTTTTTATTCATGAGGGCGAAGGATATGTGCAGAGTATGTTCGGGAAACTCGATTTCGGATATGGCGACTATATCTTTATTCCACGGGGAACCATCTACCAGATCGTTTTTGAAACGGAGAAGAACCGAATGCTAACGGTAGATTCTACCGGGCCCATCGATGTGCCCAACCGGTACCTTACCGAAAAAGGGCAGTTCGCCGAACACAGTCCGTTTTGTGAACGGGATATTCGTCGTCCCGAAGGTCCGGTATTCGTGAACCGCGAGGGAGAGTTTGAGGTCCGTATCAAAAAACAGGGTCGGTATACCTCCTATTGGTACGAGCACCATCCTTTTGATATCGTCGGTTGGGACGGATACCTGTATCCCTGGATCTTCAACATCAAGGATTTTGAGCCTATTACCGGACGTGTGCATCAGCCGCCACCGGTACATCAGACGTTTGCAGCTCCCAATTACGTGGTTTGCTCGTTCTGTCCCCGTAAGTATGACTACCATCCGGAATCGATTCCGGCCCCTTATGCACACTCTAATGTAGATTCTGATGAGGTGCTCTATTACGTAGAGGGAGACTTTATGAGCCGGAAGGGCGTAGAAACAGCCAGTATTACCCAGCATCCGGGCGGTATACCACACGGACCCCATCCCGGAAAATACGAAGGAAGTATCGGTAAGGAAGGGACTGATGAGTACGCGGTGATGATCGATACCTTTCATCCGCTGCATCTTACTATGGAAGCTAAAAAACTGGATGATGAAAGCTATCCGTATTCTTGGATCGAAGGTGAGACGAAAGGAAAAATTGAGGCAGAGGAGTAGTTTCTGTTTTAAATAAAATTCATAAAAGCCGAAATGGGGAGACTTGTTTCGGCTTTTTTATTTTAAGGTATAAAACGTAATCCAGAGTTATGACACGGCTGTTGCTTTTTTTGATGTTGTTCGCAGTTGGAAGTGCAATATCGTTATCAGGTAGTGCTCCGGTATAGGTCCCCAGTGCACAGTATAACAACTGGATGAATGTTAAGGGAATTTTATGCTGCTTCCTATGTAGCGTTAATAGGGGGGATATGCAGGTCGGTTATGCAGTGTCAGATCATACGGGCACTGTGGGAGTTTCTTCTTTTAGTTCTGTAGGATTTGGTAAAATTATCCAGATAATAGCTGGTCACTTTATGGGTTGTGGCAGAGTTTAATTGCACAAGGAAAAATAGTGAAAGCAGAAAAGGTAAAGAAGAAAGTTAATAAAAGGTTGTAGTTCGCTGATGTTACATTACAGTCAGCTTGCATCTTATAAAGACCTAATATTTTAATAAACTTTTTGTAGATTGGTTAAAGTAGGAGGGAGATTACAAAAAAAGAGGAGAGAATATGGCAGATCCAAAGAAGATCAAAGAAGCTTTTGAAAGAAATCAAAAAGCGATTGAGAAACGACCGTCGCTGGCAAAAAGTACGGCTACTACAAAAGTGCATTTGTTTGACGGAACTACCTGTGAAGTGGAGCATAAGCACTGGAAATTTAAAGTGGATATTGGAGAGGCTGAAGGCGGTAATAATGCCGGGCCGGGTCCGGGTATCTTGGAACGAGGTGCCTTGGGCAGTTGTCTTGCAATTGGCTATTCACAGCGAGCGGCGGTGCTAGGTATTCCTATCGAAGGTATTGAAGTGGAGGTGGAGTCGGACTTTGATGCACGTCCCATGTTACATCTTGATGATGAACACCCACCCGGATTTGAGGCTCTGCGCTATAGAGTTCATATCAAGAGTCCGGCTTCAGAAGAGGAGATTATGCGTGTGATTGAGGAAACAGACAAGCATAGCCCGGTGTTGGATGACTTTAAAAGGGGGATCCCCGTAGAAAGGGAAGTGAAAATAGAAAACACTAAGAGAGAAATGTCATGAATATAAATTTATTAAAGCAAATACCTGTAATATTGCGGTCGCAACCTGATCCCAGATTTATCGCTCAACAGCTTAGAAAACCTTCAGGGGATTTTGCCAAGGAGGTTGGGCAAAAAATGGATATAGTGAATAAACCACTTTTTGACTTAACACTTGAGGTACTAAATCCGAATGAAAACGATCGTATCCTTGAAATAGGATTCGGGACGGGAAAGTTTTTGGAAAAGATGTTCTCGATCGAAGAGAATATAGATATCAGTGGTATCGATTATTCTGAGGAGATGGTTAAGCTGGCGAAACAAAATAATCCTGATCTTCTAAGCTCGGATAAGCTGGACCTTCGAAAAGCAGAAAGTGACTCACTTCCTTTTGATGATAGTTCGTTCGATAAAGTATTCTGTAATATGGTGATATATTTTTGGGACCACCCCAAAGAGCACCTTGCAGAGATTTATCGCATATTAAAGCCGGGGGGAGCGTTTTATACTGGAATGAGAGAGTATGAAAGTATGCTTACGTTTCCTTTTGTAGAGCATGGTTTTAATCTGTTCAGGGTAGAGCAATGGGAAAATATCTTAGTTAAAAATGGTTTTTCGTTGTTAGAGTCACGAAGGCAGCAAGACGCTCCTTTAGAAATTGACGATATGAAAATTCAGCTTATTTCCTGTTGCATAGCAGCTGGGAAAGATAAGTAAAGTGCTTGTTATAGATCTTTAATACGAATTCTTACATGTCCTATTATGAAACCGGAACTTCAGCGAAGAGTACAGCGATATGGGTGGGATTATTCATCCCCGTATTACGAAAAAGGATGGGATAAGCAGCTTTGGCCGGCTCAACGGCGATTGTTGAAACAAGCCGAGCTAACCCCGGGAGATAGTGTATTGGATATTTCTTGTGGTACAGGACTCGTGACTTTCCCCATAGCCAAACAAGTAGGTGAGGAAGGCAGGGTCACCGGTATTGACCTTTCTGAGAAAATGATCGAAAAAGCTGCTGAGAAAGCCGATGAGATGAACATTACGAATGTATCATTTGAACAAATGGACGCCGAAGAGTTAGCATTGGATGATGCTCGCTTTGATGTAACTATTAATTCGTTGGGGATGATGTATTATCCCAACCCTGAAAAAGCTATAACAGAGATGTACAGGGTAACCGGGGTCGGAGGAAGAGCTGCTGCCTTGGTGTGGGGAAGACGGAGTAAATGCGGGTGGGCAGAGATTTTTCCTATTGTGGATAAACGTGTTAACACGGATGTATGTCCATTGTTCTTTAGTCTGGGAACTGGAGATACCCTGCAGGATCATTTTATAAAGGCAGGCTTCAATCAGGTTGAGCTACAACGATTCAGTATGACGTTGCCCTACTCGACAAATGAAGAGGCGATTATCAGTGCGTTTTTAGGAGGTGCTGTTGCCATGGCTTACCGAAAGTTTGAAGAAGATGAAAAAAAGAAAGCCCACCAAGAATATCTTGAATCCATACAACCCTACTGGGATGGAAAGGTTTATGAGATACCGGGCGAATTTGTAATCGTATCCGGGAATAGGATATAATCATACCTTTATCCTTTCGTAATTTCCAAACTTGGAAAGATGAAATTTAGGGAACCATGTAAATCCTTAAGTTACGTCTGAGGGTGGTGCTTTCAGAGGCGTTTCATCTTAGTAGCGGGAGTAGTATACCCTAGGAGATTATACTCGACAGCTGTTGTCTGCAAGGTTTACAAAAGATTTTTTAATAAACTATTTCGTACTAAGTTTCTCTGCAGCCTGCAATGCCTTGTATATATTGATAAGGCCACCAGAGGCTGATAGTGTAGAAAACAGCTTTTGTTGTGCCTCTTCTGAAGGGTTTTCTTTGGGTACAATCACTTTTTGTTGTGGATACTTTACAACACTTCCCATTAGAATCTGTTTGATCTGTTGAGCCGTCAGTTCAGGATAATAGGCCATTATGAGTGCTGCAGCCCCTGCGACCACAGGAGAGGCCATGCTAGTACCATCTTGCCTTTTGTACTTGTTATTGGGTATGGTCGAATAAATATCAACACCAGGTGCAAAAAGATCTACTTTTTGATTTCCAAAATTACTGAAATTGGCAATGAAATTTTCGTTGGGTTTCCAGGAAGTGGCCCCAACACTTAACCATTGAGTAGCAGCTGAGTCGCCAATAACGGATGATCCATATACATCAGTAGGATATTTGGGCTTTTTATCAATGTTTTGGCTTTCATTTCCGGCTCCATGCACCATGAGAACGCCCTTTTTATCAGCATACTTTATCGCTTCGTCAACTACCGTTTTATAAGGCGAATAGCTTTTGCCAAAGCTCATGTTAATAATATCAGCCCCATTATTAACAGCATAACGAATGGCATTTGCTACATCTTTGTCACGTTCATCTCCATTAGGTACGGCACGAACAGCCATAATTCGGGTCTTGATAGCAATACCATCAATTCCTATACCATTATCTCGCATTGCACCTATTATACCTGCTACATGGGTCCCATGGCTGGGATCGGGACCGGCCACGTCGTTATTTCCGTAATAACGCTCAGTTTTGTCATCATAGTCATCACCTACAATATGCCGCGGATTGAAGTTTGGGTTATACCCATATTTGGCAAACTCATAGATCTGTTTCTTTTGATCTGCAATGAGCGTAGAATCGATATCGTTTTCTAGCACATAGCTCATTACATTTTTAGCAAAATTGAGCTGGCGGTTATTGGGTTGTAAATTTTGAACTTCTTCGTAGCTATAGTCCAGAGAACCAAAATGGGCAACCAGTATATCATTGGCGCGTTTTTTATTTTTTTCCAAAGAGGTAATATTGCTGTATTGCCGATAAAGCTTTTCTACCTCTGCTTTATAATCCGATCGAATGTTACGATAGTAATTATACTGCTGCTTCTCTTTCTCTGAAAGGGTGGTTGTATCTGTATTGTGGAACTGTTTGTTAAGGCGTCTATAGATTCGCGTCAGTTCAAAAGTGTCATGATTAATATTTTTACCATTAGGGCCACCTATAAAATTCCACCCATGAATATCATCAACATACCCATTATTGTCATCGTCTTTCTGATTATTGGGGATCTCATCATCATTAATCCAGAGATTCTTTTGTAAGTCTTCGTGCTTTGTGTCAACTCCCCCATCAATAACAGCAACAACTACTTCCCTTTGGGGCGTTTTACTATTGAGGAAGCTATTAAAAGCCCGTTTACTGCTTATGCCACGGTATTGAGTTTGGGATTCGTCAAGGTGATGCCAGTCCTTTGGAGGCTTTTCAAGCGTAGAAAAATCAATGGCAGGTTCGCTCGGTTGCTGTTCAGAAATGGTAGTTTTTTGCGTTGTTGAACAACCATAAAACAGGGCGAAAATTACAAGGAGTACCGGGATCCGTTTTGTCATAGGTATATCAGGTAAAGATCTTATAAATAGAACTTATAAACTACGAACAGATTCTAAAAATCGATCAGCTGCTTTTTGGTATGCATAATAAATAGAGGCTGATTTTGTAGCGTTGAGCCAGCTACCCGATTCTGTATCATAAAAAGAGGCAAATGTGCGAAGGTTATGGTCATCGATTTCATAATAGGTAAGCAAAAGCTGGGTTTGGACTTCTTGCTCCATATTTGCTTTAATTTGGCTTTGATAATTGGTTACAATGCCTTCTAGTTGGGCATCGCTAAATGAACGTTGTTGGTTAAGCTCATTGAATGCTTTTACCAGAGCACGAAATAGAATTGTTTTTGACTCAAGCTGTATGTCTTTTACTTCCATCTTTTGTCCCAGCGATTTGATGAGGAAGGTACGATGTTGAGAAGGGGGATCTTTTTCGATCTCATATCGGTGTACAACACGTTTGCGAATTCCTTGTAAGGTATAATAATTTTCTTCGGCACTAAGAACAATTTGAGTATGTTCCTGGTCTAACCATTGGAGGGTAGAGTCAGCATATTGAGAGTTGATATTTTTATGGAACTTATCATGAGCATCAGAAAGGAGAAACTGCTTGGTAAATGCTTTTTTATATAGTTCGAGCATCTTCTTATTCTGTGCAGCAGACAGACCAAAGGGGTTTTGAGAAATAAAACTTTGCATTTCTGTAGATGTTTCGAATAGCTGTCTGTCCAGATGGATAGATTCAAAAATTGTATCAACTTTTGCAGAGTTTTGCTCTGGGGTAGCGTTTTGAGCGAAGAGGGTATAAGGCAGTAGGATTAATCCCCAAAGTAGTAAGGCGCGATAGAACAATAGCATGATGAAGTTTTATTAGTAGTAGCATTGTTTCCGGATGATACTAAAGTAATTAATTTTTTTGGACTTTTCCCGTCATTGGCACAAAGCGAACAGGCAACTTTTTTTGTCGTTTGAGGGTGCCATCTTGTGATTTCGTTATCTTTGTGAGAAATTGTGTTTTTCCACTTTTCCCAACAGGAGCAATAAGCGTTCCTTCCTTTGCAAGCTGATTGATTAATGGTTCTGGTATTTTTGTCGGAGCTGCGGTCAATATGATTTTGTTGAAAGGTGCATATTCGGGCCATCCCTTATAACCATCGCCGATTTTAGTCTTGATAGTGGTATAGCCCAATTTCTGAAAACGCGTGACAGCTTGTTTTGCCAGTGGTTCTACAATTTCGATTGTATATATGTGGGGTGTAATCTCTGATAAAACAGCAGCTTGATAACCACTGCCGGTGCCTATTTCCAGTACTTTATCACCAGCACTAACATCTAAAAGTTGGGTCATATAGGCTACAATATAGGGCTGTGAAATAGTCTGATCGTGCCCTATAGGCAGGGGACGGTTTTGATAGGCATATTGTTGATATTGTTTTGGCACAAAAAGGTGTCGGGGAACATGACGCATAGCAGCTAGTACTAGTGAGTCAGTTACCCCTTGTTTCTTTATGCCGTCTTTTATCAGATCATGACGCTCATTTTCTCGTTCACTAAAACGAGGTCGGTTCCAGTTAAGAGAGTCATGCGTAACGGTATCAGCAATAGAAGGAATGGGAAGAGTTTTTACCGGTAATGGTTTTGTGTCTGGACTCCAAAAATATAGTCCGCTTATAATAATGACTATAAAAAGGATGATGTTAATTTTTTTCATAAAATGTACCTATTTAATTCACTTGTCTAGGCTATTTAAACAAATTTAATATAATTCTTAGTTCAAATAGGATCTGCATTTGCCTTTTCGCTATCCATAAACTAAAATTGGACACAAGTTAATGGGGAAAAATAATACTGCCTAATGGATTTTAAAGAGCTTCAGCAAAAGATTGGTCATGCACGAACCCTCACAGATTCACCGCCACCGCTTCCGTATAAAGATATTGGTGAATTACTAAAGGAGCGCGCGGAGGATGATCGAAGTTATATCACCTACATTGATGAGGATGACAATCGAACAGAAGTAAGTTATGCTGAGTTTTGTGAGCAAGTCTGGAATTGTGCCCGTTTTTTACAGGGACAGGGACTTAGCCAGGGAGATCGTATTGCTACTATTTCTCATAATCACTGGCATACTACTGTTCATTATTTTGCTTCTTGGTTGTTGGGATTAGTGGTTGTGCCCATTAATTTGGGTGAGGATGATGAGCGCATCGCTTATATCCTTGAGAATGGCAATGTAGAGTTAGCCTTTATAAGAACAGAGTACCGAGAGCGTTTTCGCAAAATTCTTGATATCTATAAAGATAAACTTAAAAATATTGAGTGGATTGTTTGCGAAGGCCAGGTAGATAACTTTACAAAAGAAGATGGGGCCTTAAATTTGCCGGAAGACCCGCTGACAGATTCTGAAGCCCTGATTGTATTTACTTCAGGTACTACCGGAGCCCCCAAAGCAGTAATGCTGAGTCAACGAAACTTGTTGGAGGATGCCCGTAGTATTGCCCAGTGGCATGATATTGAAAAAGATACGCGCATGATGTGTGTACTCCCTATTCATCATGTGAATGGTACTGTAGTTACGCTTATTACCCCTTTTTATTCCGGTGGATCTACCGTATTGAATCAGCGGTTTAGAACATCCAAATTTTTCGAAACCATTGCTGAAGAAAAGGTGCATATTGTGAGTATGGTGCCAACACTTTTGCAGTACCTTAACAGCTACTATGAGGAGAAAGAACGCCCGGAAACTCCAACGCTCCGGCATGTTATCTGTGGGGCAGGGCCATTGACTATAAAGGTGGCTGAAAATTTTGAGGAACAGATCGGGATTCCTATTATTCACGGCTATGGCCTCTCCGAAACCACGTGCTATTCCTGTTTTGTTCCCACTGATATCGACAGTGATGAGCACAAAAAGTGGATGAGAGAGTATGGATATCCCAGTATTGGAGTACCTGTTTCTGCAAATGAAATGGCAATTCATGATGAGGATGGAAATGAGCTGAAGGAAAATGAAAGGGGAGAGATTGTGGTACGCGGGGTAAATGTAATGTTAAAATACTACAATAATAAAGAGGCCAATGAAAAGACGTTTAAAAATGGTTGGTTTCGCAGTGGTGATGAAGGTTTTTATGTCAATGATGATGACGGTCGCCCATACTTTTTTATAACGGGTCGGCTTAAAGAGCTTATTATTCGGGGGGGAGTAAATTTGGCTCCATTGGAGATTGATGAGGTTATCAATAAGGCTCCAGGTGTTAAGGCGGGTATTGCTGTAGGTTTTGAAAATGATTGGTATGGCGAAGAAGTGGGGGCCTATATACAATTGGAAGAGGGTACTGAAGGAGATGAAGAAGCCATTTTGGAATTTTGTAGAAAGAAATTACCCTTTAATAAAGCTCCGAAAGTTGTGGTCTTCGGTGATGATATTCCGGTTACTTCTACAGGTAAATATCAACGGCGTAAAGTAACCCATCATTTTGAAGAGTGGAAAGAAGTACAGTTCCGTAAGAAATAGTGGATAATAGTAAGCTTTAGATTTCGTTTTTAGTACCGATAAGTATTATAGGGATAAGTACATTCGTTATTTGGAAAATGTATTTCAAAGCGATTATCTACATTTCGGCTAACTAAATTTATGGAGGTTTCTATGAGTAATTCATTGAATCTCGACTTTTTTACACATGTCCAAACAGATTTTGAAACGGCCCAATATAAAGTTTTAGCTGGGCTAAAGGAGATATCTGAAGATTTCCAGAAAAATAAAATCTATCCTCATTTAAGTCATTTGGTCGATCTTTATACCAAGCTAGATGATATTCTTAAGCGACTTCAGGATCTTCGTGATGAATTTCCCAAGCGGATTAAAAAGATTGATTTTGTAAATCAAGAGATTGAACATGAAGTAGTTTTTGTACAGGGTTCAGACCTGGCCAAAGTAGAAGAGCTTATTGAATGGGCATTACCTTATATTAAAGCTAAAATTGAAGAGGGGCGAACGATATATGAATTTGTTAACGATGAGATCGAGGTGGAAGAAGTGGGTATTGTACCTAATTATACGGATGAAGGATACTTCTTTGTCCCCGATAATGAAGAATCGAAATTATTGCTTTTTGAGTATGAAGTAACGGTTTTTGAAAGTGCCCAAGATAAATACAGATCTCTGAAAACAGCTTTTATGAAAGCAGTTCAACAGGGGAAGGCCCAATTATCCCCAAATGCTATTAAGCTAGAATTAATCAGTAATAATAAAAAGCTACCCAACCCGGCAACCTATGCTTTTAATACTGATTTGAATCTTCCTTTTAATGAGACCATTTTCCCGGTGACCAAGCGTAAACTGTTGCGTCGGTTATTTGAATGAATCTAAACGGTGAATGTTGAAGATGTGGAGGCACAGTAGGTCTTATCATCCTATATCTCTTACTTTATCTTCTAACGACCGCTAAAGTACATCGCGAAGTACATACAAGCTTTTTATTAGTAGTAAATATATTCGTTTCCCAAACTTGGGTCTGGCGTCCCCGATGGACCGGCTGAGCAACTCCTTTTATGATTTTCCCTTTTTTAACTGCCCGCATGTGGTTAGCGTTTATTTCTATACCCACTGCTGATTTATCCTCATCCTCAATGTTGAGCCAAGCACCTACTGAAGCCAGAGTTTCTGCTAATACTACCGATGCCCCTCCGTGCAAGAACCCAAATGGCTGCACCGTATTTTTATCAACGGGCATAGTCGCTTTAACTTCATCAATCTTGAAAGAAGTAAAAGTAATATTCAGGGCGTCTCCCATATGCAGGTGGGGAAGGTCTAAAAAGTATTCAACGCGCTCTTTTAAATTAGGTTGGATATACATAAACTATTCTCTTACAATTCATTAGTAGATATTAAATATAATCATTACAGGTGAATAAGGAATAAAAAGGGACTTTTAAATAACCTACAAACTTTTAAATTAGTAGTATACTATAAATGCCATTATCACAGTAAAAGGAGACTTATTTATGGGCAACGAAAAGAGTACGATCATTTCTGAGATTGATACCGGCTTAAAGAAGCACGAAAGGGACGTCCTTATAGCCACTAAACGAAATGGTAGTTGGGTTGAAACAGGTAGAGATGAGTTTCAAACCAAAGCAAGAAACCTGGCATTGGGACTTTACGAACTGGGTGTTCGTAAAGGTGATAAGGTAAGTGTACATTCCGAAAATAGTGCAGAGTGGCTTATTTGTGATCAGGCAATACTTTCAATTGGAGCAGCTAATGTTCCCATTTATACCACCCAACCCGGTGACCAGATAAAGTATATTCTTGAAAACTCTGGTTCTAAGGTGCATATCGTTTCAACAGATGAACTGTATAAAGATACTCGGCCCTTGATGGATGATATCGCAAATGTTGAGGCTGTGATATCTATATTGGGTTCACAGTATGATGAAGTAAAGCCTTTTGATGCCATCATGGAGATGGGAGCTGAAAAGCATAAGGAAAATCCGGAGCTTTTCGAAGAACTTAAATCAAAGGTAAAGCCCGATGAGCTCGCAACGTTAATTTATACTTCTGGCACAACCGGCGATCCCAAAGGGGTTATGTTGACCCACAATAACATTGCTTCCAATATACGGGCATCATTGAAACGGGTACCCTTTGATGATCAGGTGAGAGATAATGAGCGAATGCTTTCATACTTGCCGTTATCACATGTTTTTGAACGCATGATAACATATATGTACTTGTGCTTGGGCTATCCGATCTATTACATTGAAGAAGTAGAAGAGATACGAGATGATTTCGAATACGTTCAACCCTACTATTTTGCCACGGTGCCCCGACTATTAGAAAAAATTCATACCGGTGTTAAAGTTAAGGGGCAAGAACTGAGCGGGCTTAAAAAGCAGTTATATTACTGGGCCCTAAACAGAGCCGAAGAGTACGATCCTGAAAATCCCCCAACGGGCCTAGAAGCTGTAAAACATAAAATTGCCGATAAACTCGTTTATTCGAAAATAAGGGAGCTTTTTGGTCCTAATTTATTGGGGGTAGTAAGCGGAGGGGCGGCTCTTTCACCTAATCTCTTTCGGTTTATGAATGCTATTGGTTTTATCTGTCTGCAGGGATATGGGCTTACTGAAACATCCCCAGTACTTTCGGTTCAAGACAAAGATCACTTGCGGGTAGGCAGTTCTGGTTTCCCTCTATCAAATGTAGATATAAAGATTGCAGAAGATGGAGAGATCCTTGCTAAAGGTCCAAACATTATGGAGGGGTATTATAACAATCCCGAAAAGACCGATGAAGTTTTTACTGATGATGGTTGGTTTATGACGGGCGATGTTGGTAAGCTGGAAGACAATTATCTGTTTATTACAGATCGTAAGAAATCAGTTTTTAAGCTTTCAACGGGGAAATATATTGCACCCCAGGTAATTGAAAATAAGCTTAGTGAAAGTGGTTTTATTGATCAGGCCGTAGTTATCGGTTATAAACGGAAATTTTGTTCAGCGTTAATTGTACCAAGTTATGATAATGTTGAGCAGCGGCTCAAAGACAAAGGGAAGTCGATGTCTGAAGATAAAAGTAATGATCCCGAAGTAAGGAAAATTATACAACGAGAAGTAGACAAGGTGAATAAGGAACTTTCGCCCTGGGAAACGGTTAAGAGATTTATCCTGTTGGATACCCCTTTCTCTATAGAAACGGATGAGCTTACCCCCACTCAAAAGGTGAAACGCCCAGTGGTGAAAGAACATTATTCTGAAGAGATAGAATCTATGTATGAAGAAGGGAAAGAATCTCAAAGCTGACGCTATTACAATATATTTTTAGCATCAATAAAATTTAATACAGAAGATATGGCTACATCTAAATATGCTATTCAAAAAGTTGCGGTATTGGGTTCTGGCACGATGGGAAGTCAAATTGCCGCGCATTGCGTAAATGCAGGCCTACAGGTTTGGCTGCTCGATCTTAAGGATGAGGAGAGTGATAATCCGAATCAACAGGTGATCGATAATGTGAAGAAGCTGAAGGAGATGAATCCCTCACCCCTTGGAAAGCCTGAGTATGCGGATCAAATAAAGGTGGGCAATTTTAGCGATGACCTTGATGTTTTAGAGGAGGTTGACTGGATTTGTGAAGCCATTATTGAAAAGATGGATATCAAGAAGAATCTTTTGAGTGATATTGAGGAGGTGCGAACCCCTGGTACTGTTGTGAGTTCTAACACCTCGGGGCTACCGATCGGCAAGATTAGTGAAGATGTGTCTGAAGAATTTCGGAGCCACTTTTTAGGTACTCACTTTTTCAACCCGCCCCGTTATATGAAGCTTTTGGAAGTAATTCCTACTGATGCTACATCAGATGAAGTGGTTGAATATATGAGTCGATTTTGTGAGAAAGAGCTGGGCAAAGGAGTAGTGCAGTGTAAAGATACTCCCAACTTTATTGCAAATCGCATCGGTATCTTTTCGATGGCCAGTATTATGCCTCACTTTTTTGGTGGAGCTTTTAGAGCTGAAGAAATAGATTATCTGCTCGGTACTCTTACCGGATATTCAAAAGCAGCAACTTTCCGTACCGCCGATATGTCGGGATTGGATGTGATTCACCACGTAGCTACCAATTTATATCCGACTATTCCGGATGATGATCGGCGCGAGGTTTTTGACTTGCCCGATGGATTTAAACAGATGGTGGAAGAAGGTAAATATGGTAATAAGGCAGGAGAGGGATTTTACAAAAAGGTCCGCACTGATTCCGGGAAGGAATATAAAGTTATAAACCCTGAAACCGGAGAGTATGAATCACAGATATCACCGGAGTTTGAGAGTGCTTCTGAAGCCAAGGAAAGGTATAGCAGCTCTGAAGAACGCTTGAAATTTCTGGTCTCGCAAGATGATAAAGCAGGACAGTTTTTATGGAAGATTCATTGTGACCTGTTATTGTATGCTGCAAATCGTGTTCCTGAGATAACCAATTCTATTGAAGCCATTGACCGTGCAATGAAATGGGGATTCAACTGGGAGTTGGGGCCATTTGAGCGTTGGGATGCTATTGGAGTAGAAGAATCGGTAGAACGTATGCAGGATGAAGGTTTGGAAGTGCCGGAATCGGTATTGCAGATGCTAGATAGTGGCCGCGAACAGTTTTATGACCAAGATGAAGGCACAGTGTATAACTTGACTACAGGAGAAGTGGAACTCCTTAGTCCGCCAGCAAAAGGAGCGATTACGATATCTTCACTTCAAGCTGATGGCAAAGAAGTAATGGGTAACAATAGTGCCGGCTTATATGATCTTGGGGATGGCATAGCTCTTTTTGAGTTTCGAACTCACAAATTCACCTTGGGCATGGAGTTGGTACAGTCACTTGATAAAGCCTGCGATATCGTGGAAGAACAGTTTGATGCAATGATAATTAGCCATGACGGTGAAAACTTTACTTATGGCGCTAACCTTATGGAAGCGATGGGTGCTTGGCAGAAAGGCGATAAGGATAAGGTAAGAAAGGCCGTAAAGAACTTCCAGGATGTAGCAGTAGGACTGCGTTATCGCCCGTTCCCGGTTGTTTCTGCCCCCTTTGGACGATGTCTCGGCGGAGGGGTCGAGTTTATATTGTATTCGGATAAGGTTGTTGCCCATCATGAACTGTACGCAGGATTGGTAGAAGTCGGTGTGGGACTGCTACCGGCAGGTGGGGGAACAACGGAAATGTTAGCCCGTGCCATGGAACAGGTTATTACAGATGAGCAAGTTGATCCTATGCCAAATATCAAAGAGGTCTTTAAAACTATTGGGATGGCTGAAGTTTCTGATGGGGCTCCCAAGGCAAAATCATTAAAGTATCTGCGTGATACTGATACTATCGTCATGAACCGGGATCTTTTAATTGCCAATGCTAAGGCAGAAGCCTGCAGAATGGCTGATTCGGGTTATCATCCGCCGGAAAAGCCAAAATTGAAAGTACTTGGTAAACGAGCATTAAGCTCATTACGATTAATGCTGTATATCATGCACGAGGCCAAATTTATCACTGATTATGATAAAGTAGTTGCAGATGATGTGGCCTATATTATGAGTGGTGGGGATCTGAGTGAACCCCAAAAGGTGCCTGAAGAATATCTGTTGCGTCTTGAGAGGGAAGCTTTTTTAAAGTTACTCGAAGATGAGCGAACTCAAGCCCGTATTGAACATATGTTAAAAAAAGGGAAACCGCTGAGAAATTAGTTTTCTGTTGTTTGTTAGTGCATACTACAAAAAACTATTAACCTGATATCAAATTTATTATGAAAGAAGCTGTAATTGTAGCTGCGAGCCGAACCCCCACAGGAAAAGCAAATAAAGGGTCACTTCGATTTACGCCCCCTGATACCCTTGGTGGGGAAGTCATAAAATCATTATTGGAAAAGGCCCCCAACCTTCAACCCGATGGGGTAGATGATGTAATTATGGGGTGTGCTTTTCCGGAGGCAGCCCAAGGATTAAATATTGCCCGACAATGTGCTGCATTGGGAGGGCTACCGCCTTCGGTACCTGCCGCCACGATGAATCGGTTTTGTTCTTCTGGTTTGCAAACTATCGCTCAGGCAGCTGAGCGTATTATGACCGGCGCTGCCGATGTTATTATAGCGGGAGGAGTAGAGTCGATGTCTTTGGTACCCATGGGAGGGTTTGTTGTGGAACCAAACCCAGAGCTGGTAGACAACTACCCGGAGATCTACATAAATATGGGGTTAACGGCTGAGAATGTTGCTGATAAATATGGTGTTAGTCGCGAAGCCCAGGATGCTTTTGCGTATCGCAGTCACCAGCGGGCTATTGAGGCATGGAAACAAGGATATTTTGATGAACAAATTACGCCTATTGCAGTAAAAGAAAAGAAAGTCGCTGCTAACGGTGAAGTGGTGGAAAATGAATTTTTATTTGAGCAGGATGAAGGTCCCCGAAGTGATACTTCAGAAGAAGTTTTAGCCAAACTTAACCCCGCTTTTAAACAAGGTGGAACTGTTACAGCCGGGAATTCATCTCAAATGAACGATGCAGCCGCAGCGGTGATGGTGATGAGCCGAGAAAAAGCTGATGAGCTGGGACTAGCCCCTATTGCCAAATATCATGGATTCTCTGTTGCCGGAGTGCCTCCCGAAATTATGGGGATCGGTCCTGTTGAGGCAGTACCTAAAGTGCTTAAGCAAACGGGAATGAATGTAGACGATATTGATTTGATAGAACTTAATGAAGCCTTTGCAGCTCAATCTGTTGCTGTCATAAGAGAACTGGAACTCAATGAAGATATCGTCAATATTAACGGTGGAGCTATTGCGATGGGACATCCGCTGGGATGTACCGGAGCAAAGCTTACTACACAGATACTGCACGATCTTATGCGCCTTGATAAACAGTTTGGTATGGTTACCATGTGTGTAGGTGGAGGAATGGGTGCAGCAGGCATTTTTGAAAATATAAGTTAATTGGAAAGGGACGCAACACAATGCGGCCTTACCTACTAAAAACACTTTTTTATGTTTACTGATGATACGCTAGAGGGACAAACAATTTTGATAACCGGCGGTGGTAGTGGATTAGGATTGGCCATGGCTAAAAAATTTGCTTCCCTGGGAAGTAATATTGCGATATGTGGTCGTACAGAAGATAAATTGCAAAATGCCGTAGAGGAGATATCCCGATCGGCGGATGCATCTGAAAAAGCGGAATATTATGTTGCGGACGTGCGTGATTATGATCGTATTAAGGAGATGATTAGTGAAATTGTTTCTGATTTCGGTACGATGACCGGGCTCGTAAATAATGCCGCCGGCAATTTTCTATCGGCTTCTGAGGATCTTACGCCCGGCGGATTTAAGGCCGTGGTTGATATTGTTCTGCACGGATCGTTTAACTGTACGCATGTTTTTGGCAACTATTTGATCAAACAGGAGCAAAAGGGAAATATTCTGAATATGGTAACAACATATTCGGAGTCTACGGGTTCTGCTTTTGTATTACCTTCTGCTTGTGGGAAGGCGGGGGTACTGGCAATGACTCGTTCTTTAGGTTACGAATGGGCAACTTATGGTATTCGCCTTAACGCTATTGCCCCTGGTCCGTTTCCTACTAAAGGAGCTTGGTCACGTTTGGTTCCGGATGAGGATTTTGAGGAGAAGTTTTTATCAAAGATTCCGGCTAATCGGTATGGCGATAAAGAGGAGCTTGCTAACTTAGCGGCCTTTCTTATGAGTGATATGGCCTCTTATATGACGGGTGAGTGTGTTGTCATTGATGGAGGAGAACGTTTGGCCGCAGGACAGTTTAACTTCCTCGATAAAATGGCACCACGGGAGAAGTTAAAAGGCTTTTTTAAGATGATGAAAGAGAAAAAAGGTTAAGCTCGTGATAACCTCTTTTTAACTTTTTCAATCGTTTTTGTGAGTTCTACCAAATGGTATCCATTGTAAATGGTAGGTCGGTTAAGCTGTATGGATTTTAAGAATTCTAAACTGGCTAATTCAGCCGACTTTGAAGCATCAAATGTTTGTTTGTTAATATACAGGCGCTTCTGATAATTCTTCTGTTCTGCAAGCCGTACTGATTGTTCCCTGACGTTACAATCAAGCATATAGTTATTATCTGCAGCCACTCTATGATGGTTAGATTCTGCTGATGCTGCATTGATATAGATATTTGCTGTTGCACCGCTGTCGAAACGCAGAAAAAGATGCAGCATATACAGATGTTCGCCCTTAAATGAAACAGTTTTTAGATCAATATGATGTACTGCACCGTTTATCCAGCGCAGGCAAAAGGCAAGCTCGTCAATCCAATAATAGTCGAAATTGTGATCTGAATCATAGTATTCAGTATGGTTGATCTCTCGTATAACCTGTACTAAAGAAGGTTTTACCACTTTTTTACTCATCCATTTAGAGGCAGGAGCTAATGTTGGCCAGTGTGAAAACTGTAAAAGTACGTTAGATTCTTCGGCAGCATGGTATACCTTTTCAACTTGATCACGATTGGTTGGCAGTTCGGAAACTAAAAAACAGTGATAACCTTGTTTAACTGCTTTTAACAAACGGGCCAAACGCTCTTCACTATCATCGAGAAGCAGACAGGCATCAACATCTCCGATATCTTTGAGCCTGGATGTGATGATAACTTCAGAGACAGACCTATGAGGCCGAAGATGACTTTCCCATGCCATTGCCCTATCTGCAGGGCCTATAATCCCAATTTTCATAATCTGATAATTCGGTGCATTTTCGCTATGCAAATATTTATGAAATAGGGAACAACTTTCAAAATGGAATATAGGTATGTGGATTTAGTCCGGCATTACCAAAGCCAAAATAAAATATAGTAATATTGGACTACCCCAGCCTAGAAAAGTACAGATTACAAAAATAATTCTAATGATGGTGGGATCCCATCCGAGGTATTCAGCAATCCCTCCGCAAACCCCTGTAATCATTCGATCGGTCCGTGATTTTTTTAATCGAGCTCCCATATAGGATAATTCTTAGATTGATCTTGTTTTGCTTTGTTTCGTTACGCAAGAATTAGTCAGATGTTACAGGTCTTTTTAGATTTAAATAAAAAGAGAGTCCAAAGTAGTAAAATGGAAAAATAAATGAGCTATGAATTAAGAAAACCGATGATTCATCAAAATAATACATTAGGGCAATAAGCTGAAGCAGGAAAAAAATACCCAGTACTATCGTTAACGGACGCAGGAACTTTGTGCGTGTTGGATATAAAAACTTTACGGGTAAAAAGGTGACGAGGGCAAAAATGAGCAGAGTAGCGGAAGCAAACTCTACAGGCAGTTCAAGTAGGTATGTATAAAATACTACGATATTCCAGTAAGAGGGAAAGCCCAGGAAAAAATGATCATCAGTTTTAGCTTTGGTATTTGAAAATCCAAATATGCTGGCCGTAGCACAGATCACCAGTACCCAAACCGGCAGATCCATGGTGGCATAAATCCAAAGTAGGGGGGCAATAGTCCAGGTTAGAAAGTCAATGATGTTGTCCATCAAAGCACCATCAATTCTGGGTGCATTTTCTTTCGTTTGTGTAAGACGTGCAAGAGCTCCATCAATTGAATCTACTATCGCAGATATTGCTAGTACCCAGATGGCTTCTTGATAAAAGCCATCATAAGTAAGAATTATAGCCCATAAACCGAGAGCTGCACCTAAAGCAGTTAGAACATGGACCCCGTATGCTGCTGCTGTTTTTTTCACGCCTATTATGTCCAAGTGTAAATTTCTGCCGCTAATTTCTTTCGTAATAAAATAAAAAAAGCGGAACCTATGAAGTCCCGCTCTCAATTAGTTTTGAAAATATGCCAATCTTTACAACTTATTGCGTAATAGATTGATTATTCAATACATTATTAATGTTGAAATTAATTATCGAGCTTTGTTTGTAGCCAATTTGAATGTAATAGGCATTGAGTATTGCACCCTGACATTTTTTCCTTGCTGAATTCCAGGCTTAAATTTTGCTTGTTTGACAACCCGTAAAGCTTCTTCATCGGCTCCACCGCCAATGCCTCGAATAATTTCTGGGTCTTCAACTTGTCCTTGTTTATTCACAATAAATTGAATAATAACACGACCTTCTATCCCGGCCTTACGGGCCAATTCTGGATAGGTTATTTTCTTCTGCAAACTGGCTAGTCCGCCTATAAGCTTGGGCATTTTTTCAACAGCTATAAAGTAATCTTCTTGGTTGTTTTGTTTCTTAAGACCCGTGCGTATCTCTTCATCGGTTTTTAAATCCTCAAATGCTTGATCCGGATTATTAACCTGGATTTCAATAGCCCCAAATTTTCCTGCCTCGCCATATTTATCAGTACCTTTTTCTCTTTTTAAAATATCTATCGATTTGATGTACTTTGTCTTTAGCCTGGCCAATTTGTTTTTAACTACTTTGGAATCAGACCATTGTTCTCCATTTATTACATAAAGAGGAGAAGTGTTCTCAGCAGGTCTCTGCATCTCACCCTGTTTTTGTTCGACTTTAGACTTCGTAATGCTTCCATCAGTCAAATCTGTACAAGAGATGGTGAGTACGATTAAAAGGACTGAGGTTAATGATATTAAAGAGCTAGTTTTTAACTTTGAAGTAAAGGTCGTTTCACCGGACATAATTTGGATACGTTTTTTCAGTGAAGATGGGTTTACTGCCATACTCAAAGCGATATTAGTGCGATGTTCTCTTTTAGCCAGTTCAAAAAGCAAAGATGCATACTTCTTTTTTGAGAAAGTATTATAGGCTAATACTTCGTTATCACACGTTATTTCTCGGTAATCTTTACTGGAGTTGTATAAGTAATGCAGTAATGGATGAAACCAGAACAATGATTTAATAAGAATATTAATCCCATTTATCAGAAAATCGTTATGCTTAATATGCGTGAGTTCGTGTTGTACGGCCATGGATAGGGACTCCGGATCAGATTTGAGATCTTCCGGTATTATAATTTTTGTTTTATACCACCCGTATGTGAAAGGAATAGTTTCTTTTTTAGAGTATGCAATAAGAGAATTGGCGGCTTTGCTATCAATTCGTGGAAGATTGCTTACTAACTCAGAACATTGGCAAAGAGGCTGAAAGTGATGGTTTTGTTCCAGCTTTTTAAGCTGTAAACAGTATACCAGTAATTTGGTAACATAAAATAGTGCACCACCTACTAGGATTATGCTTATTATCCCCATCCATATCATGGGATCAAAAAGATCAAAAGTAGTTACAGTAGATGGAGAGGCTGAAATAGCAGGCAATGGGTTGGTAATAACCAAGAAAGCAGAAGATGATGTCGCTGCTGTTCCGCTGTTAAATAAAGGGGCGAGAGCTGCTCCCACGATACCTAGGGGTAAAGTAAGTTGTAACCCTATACGAAAATGGTACTGGTAGACTGGGGAGATCTTGTCAGTCCACTTTAAAAGCACAGTTATAGGAAGAGCAATTACGGTCCATGTAAAAAGGGGAAACCAAATATATTCTAACATCTGGTCTCCAAAGGAATATAGAAAGCTATGGATATCGGTCATTGTTCATCCTCCATATCGTCAATCATTTGTTTTATTTCATTGAGGTCATCCGTTGTCATATCGTCACTTTTGACCAATGTTTGAATAAGTTGCTTGGGTGACCCTTTAAATACTTTTTTCATCAGATCTTTAATAAGACTTGATTGCACAGATTCTGGTTTTTGGGCAGGGCTATAGACATAGGTAACCCCATCCTTACGGTATTTGAGATATCCTTTTTCTGCCAAATTCTTCATGACAGTCATAATCGTAGTATATGCTACTTCACGATTTTCTAGGATTCTTTTCCGAACCTGTTTAACCGTTGCCTCACCGAGGTCCCAAACGTGATGAAGTACTTCCATTTCTGTTTCTCCTAAAGGAGTAAGTGATTTTTTCATTGTATTTACTTATTGGTTTGCTGTTGACTGTCTTGCGAATCAGTAAATGTAATGGGGGCACATTGTGCAAAATTCGAATTTGCCTGCATAGGAAACTGGTACTGCTCACTAAATACATGCAATAGCTCTATAAAGCGTTCCTTTTTCTTTTCAGAAAAATGAGTCTGATCCAGATTGACCAAATAAAAGTTTATGGTCCCTTGCTTGGCAAAATAGATACGTTGAAAAAAAGAGGTTCGTTTTTTCCACTCAAAACCATTCTCCATAAGAAACTGTCCCAGCTCTTGCATCATAGCCCGATACTTTTCAAAAACTTTGTTTGATGCTCTTTAAATACGTTCTTTTGGGGGTTTGCATGGGTTGCACCATGATATAAACTATCCAGTTTTACAAAAGAAATACCTTGTTCTTTAGATTGTTCAAAGGTTGTAGTTACCGGTTGGGCTAAAGCAGAGTAGTTAAAAACGAGTACTAATATACAGAAGATAAAAGTTCTCATAACCTTATTACTATTAGGTTAGTATCTTATAATACTAATATAATAGTAATAAGATTTTTGTCAAACACTCGGTTATAAAATGGATTCGATTAAAGAGATGGCCTGAACTGGCGAGCTGGAATATTCGGGTTTAGGGTAGGGTAAGGTATCGATATATTCAAGGAGGGTTTGTTCGGTGTTTAACAGTACCAAAGGTTTTTGTGCTTTTAAAGCAAGCATTATTTCTGAGGTGGTTCCGGCTCCCATGCCTAAGGCAATAATCCCATCGGAAGAAAGTACGTTGATATTATTTCTGGCACTGCTCATTCCGGTAGATATTGGAATATCGATATATGGAGAGCAGCCCTCCCGGTCTTCGGTTGGCAGAATACCGATTACAAGGCCACTAGCCTGCTGGGCCCCTTTCGAGGCAGCATCCATGACCCCAATATTGCGTCCTCCTGTAAGTAGGGTCCATTCCTTTTCGGCAATTAATTTTCCTAACTGTATTGCATTTCTAATGTCTTGTTGAGTGGCACCTTCTCCCGGACCCATTACTCCAATAATAGTATTTGCCATAATCGTTGATTTTTGGAACTAAGAAAAAATGAAACGTATTACACTGGTAAATAATCAACACACTTTGAAACAGCAATAATGACGAAGACGCATTTTTCAAAAAAACTACAGCAAACGAGCACTCAATCTGATATCGCGGAAAGTAAAAAGACTGTCTTTATTCTGCATGATCAGTTAAACCTCTCTGTGTGGCCGGACTGGATTCAAGATGAAAAACCTTTACTAATATTTCTTGAATCAGAGGCCAAAAGTCGGGTATTACCATTTCATAAAAAGAAATTGGTTTATAAATGGAGCAGTATGCGTCATTTTGCTATTCATTGTTCGGAGCAGGGATTTCCGGTTTACTATGATACTATTCAAGGATGGTATGATGAGGGCTTAAAAAGTATTTTGAATCAAAGTAATGAGATGCAGCTGTACTATATGAAGCCTTCGGAGTGGGAAAGTCGTAAGCGGCTAGACAAATTAAGGGAAGAGTATGCTGATCAGGTGGAACAGCTATCAAATTCATTCTTTTTTGCGGATCTTCAAAATTGGGTTCACAAGATTGAGCCGGGTTATCGAATGGAGTACTTTTATAGGGAGATGCGCAGAGAGACGGGCTACCTAATGAACAAAGGAGAGCCAATGGGAGGAGTATGGAACTATGATGAAAAAAACCGCGAAACGGTTCCGGAGGATTATGTTATTCCCAATATCACTACGTTTTCACCTGATAAAATTACCGAAGAAGTAATTGGAATAGTGAAAAAACAATATGATGACCATTTTGGGAGTATTTCTGGATTTGAATATGCGGTTAATCGAAAACAGGCAACTCAATTATTAGAAGAATTTATTGACGAACGATTGGCAGATTTTGGTCCCTATGAAGATGCGATGGTCTCTGGAGAGGCTACTTTATTTCATTCTTCATTCTCACTCTATCTTAATAATGGATTACTGACACCTTGGGAAATCTGCGAGAGTGCAATCAAAGCTTATAAGGCTGATAAAGCACCTATAAATTCTGTAGAGGGGTTAATACGACAAATATTGGGCTGGCGTGAATTTGTACGTATCTATTATGAAGCTATGATGCCAAAAATACGAGAGACAAACTTTTTCGACTTTTCGAATGCACTACCTGAACTTTTTTGGGGAGACGAAACAAAGATGCACTGCTTGCAGGAAAGTATAGCCCCAGTTATTGAGAGCGGTTATTCTCATCATATACAGCGATTAATGGTCTTGAGTAATTTCAGTAACCTTACAGAAACAGATCCCAGAGAGCTCAACAAATGGTTTTGGCTAGCATATATTGATGCCTATGAATGGGTAGTTCTTCCGAATGTGTTGGGGATGTCTACCTTTGCAGATGGTGGTGTGTTGGCTTCAAAGCCGTATGTAAGTAGTGGAAATTATATTAACAAAATGAGCAATTATTGTAAGCATTGTGATTATAGTATCAGTAAAAAGACCGGTAAGGGGGCATGCCCATTTAATTATCTCTATTGGAATTTTGTAAATAAACAGCGCGAGGGTTTTGAGAAAAGTGGACGTAATAGTTTTATGGTCAGTATGTATGACAAGAAATCTGCTGATGATAAAAAGGCAATTAAACATTCGACAGAACAGTTCTTAGCAGAACTGGAAAGGTCGTAATTTATTTAAAAATTAATATTTTAGTACTGATAAATATTTATGGAAGGAATTAATAATAAGCGCGTTTTTAAACGAAATGATGAAAAGCCAAACGGGGAAGGTGATTATGTTCTTTACTGGATGCAGATAAACAGGCGTTTTCAGTATAATTTTGCGTTGGAATATGCCGTTAAGTTGGCAAACCATCTAAATAAGCCTCTGCTAATTTACGAGGGGCTTAGCTGTGATTATCCTTGGGCAGCAGATCGTTTTCATTATTTCCTAATGGAAGGAATGGCAGAAAACCGGGCTTATGCTCAAAGAAATGATCTTAATTATTACTCCTATCTTGAGGATGAACCGGGAGCAGGTGATGGTTTGCTATATGCATTGGCAAATGACGCTTGTGCTGTTGTTTCAGATGAATATCCCGTTTTCATAATCCGTGAACATAATGAGAAGGTCGGTCCTAAACTTGATATCCCATATACAACGGTAGATTCCAATGGCCTTATTCCATTAGGGATTACGGAAAAGGCTCCATATAATGCTTATTTCTTTCGTAAAATAATGCAGCGAAACTTTTTAAGCTGCTATAAAAATGGGCCAAAGAAAAATCCGTTAAAAGAATTAGAAAACAGAAGTACGGTTACTTTACCTTCAAAGTTTTTAAATAAGTATCCTCGTGCTAATTCACATCTTGATGAGCCTGATTCTTTTATCAGTTCGTTAGATATCAACCATGAGGTCGATAAAATTGAGTTGGATGGTAGCCGAGAGGCTGCATTAACTCGATTAGATCAATTTATTCAAAACGGACTAAAGGAATATGATGACAAACGTAATGATCCGGATGAGGAAAAAACAAGTCGGTTAAGTCCTTGGCTGCATTTTGGTAAAATATCGGAGTACGAGATTGTAGATGCTGTTTTAAAGCACCAGCCGAAAGGGTGGGACCTTGAGGATATTACTTTTAACAAGGGATCAACTGGCGGTTTCTTTAACGGTGATCCCAATGTGGATGGATTCTTGGATGAAGTGATTACTTGGCGGGAAGTTGGCTTCCATTTTGCCCATCATGAGCCGGACTATGATACGTATGATTCTCTGCCCGACTGGGCGTTGAAGACTCTTGAAAAACATAAAAATGATCCGCGCGAGTATATTTATGAGTTGGAAGAGTTTGCCCAGTCACAAACCCACGATGAGATCTGGAATGCAGCACAGACACAGTTGCGAGAGGAGGGGATTATCCATAATTATCTGCGAATGCTGTGGGGCAAAAAGGTGCTTGAGTGGACGCCCAATCCTGAGACCGCTTTGGCATATTTGATTGAACTCAATAATCGGTATGCAATTGATGGACGTGATCCCAATAGCTATTCGGGTATTTTCTGGATATTTGGGAGGTTCGACCGTGCATGGCAAGAACGCCCGATCTATGGGAAAACTCGCTATATGACCAGTGATAGCACAAGAAAGAAAGTTAAGCTTGATGAATATCTGCAGAAATATGGAAGCCGGGGCAGTCAGCAGGCATTGGAGCTATGAAGTAAA
The DNA here is from genome assembly GCF_005869845.1 of Fodinibius saliphilus. Lineage (NCBI taxonomy): Bacteria > Pseudomonadati > Balneolota > Balneolia > Balneolales > Balneolaceae > Fodinibius > Fodinibius saliphilus. Next base: position 79,206 of record NZ_VAWF01000001.1, read on the forward strand.
GAAGGTGTAAAGGTTAGAACTCTTCAATTAACTTGCTAACTAGTTTAGCAAAATCTTCTTTACGAGAGTCAGCTGCTGCATTAACCTCGTTATGGTCTAATTTACCCTTGGTAACTCCGGAGGCCATGTTACTGATGAGCGAAATGGCAACTGATTTCAATTCCAGTCGTGCTGCTTCAAAAAGTTCGGGGGCCGTTGACATACCCACAGCATCAGCACCCATTTTACGAAATGAGCGTATTTCGGCCTTGGTTTCATAGTTGGGCCCCGTTACATACATGTAAGTGCCCTGCTGGGTAACTAGCTTTAAGTCAGCTGCCAAGCTGCGTACTTTATCCACCCATTGGTGGTGCAGGTAACGGTGTTTAGAATAGCCGCGTGGAGAGATAGACAGATTATTACGAATAACGCCTTCAATTACCATCAAGTCACCTACTGAAAATGAGGTATTAATAGCACCTGCTGCATTTGAAATGATAAGCTTTTTAGCCCCAAGTGCATCGGCGATATAAACAGGGGTGGCAGTTTCTTCAAACGAAAAACCTTCGTAGTGATGGAAACGTCCCGAAAAGGCTATCATCTGCTTTCCATTTATTTCTCCAAAAATCAGTTCACCGGCATGTCCCTCTACCGAAGAATGAGGCATCCCAGGAATATCACTGTACGGTATTTTGTTGGGTCTCTGGATAGCATCAGCAAAGCTGCCTAGCCCGGATCCTAAAATGACAGCTGCTTCAAGCTTTTTGCCCCCTTTTTCTTCCAAGTAGTTAATAATAGACGTAGTAAAGTCGGGTAATGACATAATTATATGGCTTCAATTTTATATCCCTGTTGTTCGTCATAATCGGTGAGCATAAAGAGCGGGTGGTGCGAGTCGTGATACCCCATCAACATAAATTGTTCTTCGTAAGCCCTTTTTAGCAGCTGTTTACGAGCAAGCATACTCTGGTTGGCATCAAAATCATATTTGGCAGCAAATTTCCGGTTGACCTCACCGCGTGTTGCCAGTACATCTCCAGCCATCATATACTTTTGAGAACCGTCATCTAAGAGGAGTACCTGTGAAAATTCAGTATGCCCGCCAATTTTTTGTACAGTAATTTCCGGATAGGGTTGGTCCTCATCATCCATTAAGTGCAGATCTGCTTTAGCATCCAGAAAATGGATAAACTGCGTTTTTTCTTCGTCGTAATATTCTTCTTTTTCTATGGTTTTTTTCCAGCCTTTTTTAGAGACCCATAGTTTGGCATCCGGAAAAGTAAGTTCCCAGAAACCGGAAGACCGACCGGCTAACCCACCAATATGATCATAGTGCAGGTGGCTGGCAAAGATGTCGGTGATCTCATATTCTGTAAGTCCGTATTCCGCAAGATTTTCCTTAATTGTTTCGGTGCTTGTACCTTCTCCAAAATCACCGATACCTACATCAAACAGAATGTTTTTGTTGCCTGATTGAATTAGAAAAGGATTAAGGGAAATTTTCAATGCTCCTTTGGCGGGGGAATCATTGCGGTCAATACGATTAAACTTTTTATCAAGTCCAACACTAAAGGTGCCTTCATACAGGGCATGTGCGGATATCGTTTTTGTGTTCATATTGCTCTACAAAGAAGTGAAAAGTTAATGCCGGGAGAGGAGTTGCCGGTGAACTTATTATAAATTATTGATTCTTATTTTCGTGCTTGTCATAGGCTTCGATAATTTCACGTACTAGCTTGTGGCGAACAACATCTTCTTCATTAAGGTAAACAAAAGATATTCCTTCAATATCTTTCAGGATTCTCTGAATAGATATGAGGCCAGACTGTTTTTTCCGTGGGAGGTCGGTTTGGGTAATATCTCCGGTAATAATAGCCCGGCTGTTAAAGCCGATACGTGTTAAAAACATCTTCATCTGCATGTTAGTTGCATTTTGTGCCTCATCTAAAATTACAAATGCATTATTAAGTGTGCGTCCTCGCATATAGGCGAGTGGAGCAATCTCAATGATATTTTTTGCCAGATATAGTTCCAGGCGATCATATTCGATCATATCCTCAAGTGCATCATAAAGGGGGCGCAGGTAGGGATCGATCTTTTCTCGTAAATCTCCGGGTAAGAAGCCAAGGGTTTCACCGGCTTCTACTGCCGGTCGTGCCAGTATAATTTTTTTTACTTTCTGTTGTTTGAGGGCCCGAACGGCAAGAGCTACTGAGGTATAGGTCTTTCCTGTGCCTGCAGGTCCAATAGTAAACACGATATCATTGGTTGCCGAAGCCTCAACAATCTTCTTTTGTCCGGGTGTTTTTGCTGTTATAGCTTCACCATCATGAGTGTTAGTGATAAAATCTCCCGAAATTCGGGTGTCACGAAGGGGATTCGGCTTTTTTGATTTGCGATTGCTGTTCTTAAGAGCCAAAACAGTATCAAGATCATCTTCGGTGAGATCGTCATTGCCTTTAGCCATATTAATGAGCTCATCAAAAATAGAAATAAGCTCTTCACGATCTTCTTCCGGACCGCTTATCTTGATACTCCCCCCCCTTGCAGTGAGCTTAGTATCGGGATAAGCCTCATCCAGTTTTTTAAGATGTTCATCATGAAAACCCAGGATAATAACTGGTTCTACATCTTCAATAGTGTATGTTTCGCTACTAATTGTTGATTGGTCTGCGATAGGAAACTGTTGGTTTAGTTAAAACTGAACTCTTAAAATAAGGAAATTGTATGAAAATTTTGTAGAGGCAATTTTCTTAATCTCAAAAAAGCTTAGAGTACAAATAATACCATTAGTTGAATCTGGATATCTTGTAGTTGCTAAATTATACTATAGTCTCTTTACCTATTTGAGCTCTTTTTTTAAGGGTGGAAATACTTTCTTGCATATCATCGGCTTTAAATACCGCACTGCCGGCTACAAGAACTTCTGCACCAGCCTGGGCTATTTTTTGGATGTTATGCGGTTTTACTCCACCGTCAACTTCAATGACAAAATCGGTACCGGTTTGTTCTCGCATCTGTACCAGTTGTTGTAATCGTTGATAGGTAGAGGGAATAAAAGATTGACCGCCAAAGCCGGGATTGACACTCATAAGCAGGACCATTTCGATTTCTCCTAAAATAGGCTTTATCGCCTCAAGTGAAGTGCCCGGATTGACAGCTACACCGGCAGTGATGTTTTGTGAGTGGATATTTTGAACTGTTCGGTGCAGGTGGGGGCAAGTTTCTTGGTGAACGGTAATATGGTTAGCACCTGCCGTAACGAAAGCTTGTATATATTTATCTGGGTTTTCTATCATAAGGTGTACATCCAGAAAAGCATCTGTAGATCGGTTGGCAGCTTCTACAATTCCGGGACCGTAGCTGATATTTGGAACAAAATGACCATCCATAACATCACAGTGCAGCCACCGGATGTCAGCTTTATTACATTGTTCAATCTCTTTACCGAGTCTACTGAAATCAGCTGCTAAAATTGAAGGTGCTAAAATAGGAAGTTCAAAATCCATGGTAAGGTTAATTCTTTGTTGTATCGGGAACTGCTATGTTTTGTGTGGTATCGATAATAGCCCCGGATTCACTTTCTTCTTTTAAATTATGACGTTCCGAGACAACCAACTTGAGCGTTTTTCCAATAACTACTTGCTTTTTTTTAGGTTGGTAATCCAGTATTACATTCGGATCTACTTCTTTGCTTGATTTAAATCGAATTTCGCCTACGCGGAGGCCAACTTTCTGTAATTTCTGTTGTGCTTCTGAAAGTCTTAATCCCCTAATATTAGGAATAGTCACCATTTTTTCGCCTAGCCCATCACTAACAGCAAGGTCTATAAGAGTTCCTTTTGGTACTACTGTTTCGGGATCTATTGATTGACGGAGCACTCTGTTTTTAAACCGGGATGACTCATAACTTACGGTTCCGATGTCGAGCCCATAGTTCTGTAGTTGTAACCGAGCATTTCGGTAAGAGAGATTCACAACATCCGGAACCTTTACAGTTGGGTTAGATTCGGTATTAACAGTAAGGTAGATCTTACGATTCGGTTTGACAATTTCAGCGGGAGAGGGCGTTTGGTCTATAACATAATCAGCGGGATATGCGGTATTCGATCGGCGTTCGGCTACTTCGGAACGCAGTCCGTATGTTTCTAATTGTTCTTGTGCTTCGTCAAGAGATATTTGAGATACATCAGGTACCGTTAAACCTTCATCATAATTTGTATAGGCCGGCATAATGATGGTATCAGCTAATATAAGAAGCAAGGCCCCCAGTGCTATGGTAGAGGCGCCGATGATATAAAAAGTTTTGCTGGTAAAGATCTTTTTAAGTTTCGACATCATGGGCGAAAAATACGGTTCTTTGAGGATTACTTAAAAATGATATTTAAGTGAAAAGCTTTTATATGGATTTAAAAAATTGGTATGCGTTTCTAATCGGTTATTTTTAATCTTGACCGTCAGGAATGAATCAAACGCAGATACAATATGATTTAGTATAAGGAGTGATACCATGTTCCCGGCTAAGCGATAGCTGTCATTGAACTGTTCGGCAAGATCTGCACCTCGGAAAAAGTACCTAGACATATCTGAACCATCCCACGATAGTTGATATTTTGAAGTGAAGTCACTCCAGCCTGGTCCAAATTGATAATATTTGCTGATCAGTTCATAGTATTGCTGTGAGCCATAGTCTGGCATCACATGAGAAAACTTATTTCCAATTCCATCATCCGAAAAGACAAATGGAGTATTACGTTCAACATTTCTAAGCAACTCAAGGTCAACTTTGTTCCAATCCTTGTCAGGATCATAGTTAGCTGTTACCCCAGAAATTTCGTTTGCCAGTTCATTGATATAAGGGTTATTAATTTGTTGGTTTTGATCATGGTATTCTACCAACCATTTGGCATAATTAACCACGCTCCAGTTATTGTTGGCGAATCTTTTGTATTGCCGTTCTTCGGCCCTGGCATCACGAAGGTTTTTAATATGCATCCCTACGAAAATGATCTCTGCAAGAAAATATGCTCCTGCCCGTATCCACTTGCCATTGGCTGCTTGTCCGCTTCCGGGAACGATTGCAGAGCTTAAAAGGGCTAAGCCTGCTTTTTTACGGATTGGCTGAAAGAAAGGGGTTGAAGCAGTATAGTTTATCTTGGGTTGTAGTTCTTGAATAGTGATATTGCTTGCATTCGAGGATGAGTTGTTAGGTTGTGCTCGAACTGCTGTGAGTAGGCCCAAGAGTAAAAATAATATACTGATTCCTTTTTTAGTCATTGTTGAGAACATCAAAATCAAAAGTTAATCCAAAGTGGAATATTAGGTCATTTCCATAATTTACAGTGCCACTTGATGTTTTCGTAATAAATTCATCGGGTAAGTTAATATCAAAATTGTTGAAACCATATGCACCACTTACAAAAAGTTTCAAAGGAAATAGATAATAACTATTGAAGGCAAATCGTAGTTCTGCTCCGACTCCACTTTTAATAGTTTCATTAATATCAAGTGGTCCACCCCACCCATTACCGGCTTCGCCAAATAATCTCAGGTATAATTTATCTAAACTATGACGACCTAATTGTTGGTTAATATTACGAATAATTGGGAAGTTATATGAAATCTGTGCTATCGCCGTACTATTGCCACCGATAGCAAAATAGGGATAGCTGCGCATGCCGGTAAAACCGCCTATATAATCAAGATAAAAAGCATCATTGGGCTGATTGAAGTAGCTGAATCCACGGCCGTAAATTGATATTGCAGAACTATTTGAGAGTGGGTAACCAAACCGAATGGTTGCTTCCAGTGAATGATTATTGACAGATTTATAAACGGGAGATAGAGTATTGTCTTCAATCTCGTAGTCATCCAGTAATTTGCTGGGCTCATAAGAATAACGAATCAAGCTTCGGAGCCCAATAGGAGCAACGTCATTATGGGGATATCGTAGCAGGTTTTCATATACATAGGCTGCTGTGAAGGTGGTCCCTTTATAGTATTCAGAGGAGGATGAAGGAATGAACTGCTGGATCTCTCGGGAATAGAAACCGTCTGTTTGAACCTTATAAGGACTGTATCGGGCCCCAACTTCAACTACGTTGTGGGCATCAATTTTACTTCGCAGATAAAGATTAGCCTCCCAGATATTATATGCAATATCAGCAGAGGTGGTATCGGGCAGGCAAGAAGTACAGGAGAACTCTTCAATTGATAAGCCGTTGGCCACATTGCGTCGCATATTGTATAGCTCAACAGAGACAGTAGGAGACCACTTCTTTTCAATAAATGGTAATCCCTCGTATTCTATGATGGTAAAAAGGTCTCGATCTAGATCGGTTAACCGGGAAGGAGAAACGAAGTTACCAATGCTATTACTGGGTTCAGAAGCTATTCCAAAAAGAGCGCCGCCAAAAATATTTAGTTTATCAGTGACTTCGCGTGAGCTGAAATAGGTGCCTATTTTAAGGTCTCGGAGTAGGTTTTTACCCAAATCCCCAAATCGTCCGGCGGTAAGTAATCGACCATTATTCCCATATTTTTTTGAATAATTATCGAATCGCAGGACTGGGTAAAAACTGAAACTTGTATAGTTATTTTCGTAAGTCGTTAGAACAGGAGAATTAAGGTGCCCACGACCATTCATATTAAGCTGTAGCGTATCTTTTTGAGTCAATTGCTGCAACTTGGCATGAGGCAATGCTTCAATATGGGTAAGGTCAGGTCGTATTGGAATTTTATCCAGCGTTTTAAGGGAAAGGTTCGATTGTTGGTAACTGCCTTTGTTTAGTTGATTAGTTTTGGTAGATAGATCTATCCCTGAAATAACGTAACCTTCGGCTTTAAATTCGGCAAAATAGAGCTTGTTTCCAGATTGGTGTGGCATAAAAGAGCCTCCCAACACATTTGTCAGCTTTTGTGCTTTAGGGTCTTTATTATTCAATGGAATGCGATAGATATTATAAATACCATCCGGATCAGCTGAATAATAGAGATAGTTTCCGGAGCTACCTACGAAGGGATCACGATAATTAGTAAGCGTATCGTTGAGTACCGGCCTGGTTTCACCGCTTTCGATATCGAGGTAATATATATTCCTGGAATAGGAATCGGCTGTTGAAAAGTAGATACTATTGCCCTTGGGATGCCAGGTCGGCGTATAAACTTGTTGACCTTTCGTAAAAGTTGTCAGGGGGGTAATGGTTCCGGTTTTTAAATCTATCTCGGATAGGTTACTGCTTCCCCCAGTTTGTTGAACAGCAACCGCCTTCTGTTTCTCTGGATGCCAGGCCGGAGATGTAAGTCGTTTGCTGTGGGTGAGCCTCTGTTTAGAAGCTGAATCTATGTTGTAAATAAAGAGATCATTATAGCGTTCTCCGAAACGGTTTAGCTTCTGTTTACTAAAGATTAATGATTGGCCATCGGGGGAGTACGAAAAAGAAGATTGAATATGCTTGAGTACTGGTTCGCCGGAATGCTTTTTCGTCTGTTTGGGATAAGAGTTAGGGGGAATCCCTATATTTATCGCATGACTATTTTTTTTACCATCTGTCAAAGGTTCTATAAAAAGTTGTGTGTCGGAAGATTGAAAATTTCTATTCGAAAGGTATGCAATATTTTTTCTATCCGGTGACAGGTTGGGGTAGAAGTTGAAAAAACCGCTATCCTGTACGGTTTCGGTACTAGTAAATACTTGTTCTGAAGTGGCATCAGTATAGTTTTCAGTAGAATGGTCAATGAAATCCTGGAATAATATATGTGCTTCTATTCCGGTTGCTGCTTTTAGTGCTTCATCGATGGTAAAAGTTCCGTCATAAGCTAAAGCCTCAGATATCTTAGGAATGATGGACTCCCCAAAGCGATTGGCCAAATAGGTAGTAAAGGCAAAGCCCTGGTTATAAATACGTTCTCGTTGCAGGGCATTTTTAGAGGTAAAAAATGTCATTCCATCAAAAGAGATAGGACTCTCATTAAGTAGGGCAGTACGGAAGAGCATGTCGCGGTGTGAATCCCAAAAGTCGTGGTAAAAATTACTCCGTTGATATTGGGCTACGCCTTCGGCAAACCATGCTGGTACATTAATACTGGCAAAAGGATAGGTGAGGATACCTTTGGGATATCCATAGAGTACATCGGGCCTGCGTACATCGGAGTATGAAAGCCATTGAAGGTATATAGCCGGTAGGCGACGTCCCTTTTTCATAGCAACTTGCAGCTGTACAATATGCGTGAACTCGTGGCTGATAACATCCCAAAGCCAATCTTGCGAACCACGTAATGGACTATTTAAGGAAGGTACCCATATTTCGATCTGGTTATCAAAAAAGTAGGCAGCACCGTTGGAGTAATCTTCACGATCATTGAGGACGATATCTATCTTGGTGTCTGGTTCATACTGGTATAAGGAGGTAATGGACGGATAAACTTCTTCGGCTATTCGAGAAGCTACCTGAGCAGATCGACTGTTTCCTTGTTGGAAATGAACCTGGAAGTGTTCGCTATTAACAGTGAACCAAGGAAGATGGTTTTGGGGATAGTTATATTGCCTGGGGGAAAGCTGTGCCATTGCAGAATGTGAAAGGCTTGCAAACCCAATCCCGAAAACGAGAAGAACGATATATAGATATTTACTTCTCATTTAATGTACTACCACTATTTTTATCATTTTTTGGGCTTTTTCCCCGTCTACCGTTGCAGTAACCATAGCAAAGTATAATCCGCTACTCCAGTTCTGAGTATCAATGCGATGTTCCTCTGGGGCTTCACCAGTAGCTACAATTCGTTTATCAAGGATAACTGAACCTCCAGCCGTAATTATCTTTAAATCCACTTCTCCTGCAGACGAAGTTTGGAATCGTATATTTGTATAATCTTTTGCCGGATTTGGCCAATTATAGGTTTCCTTTTTAACCAATACTTGTGATTCTCCCTCGGTAGAAGGGAGAGATGGATTGTTGAGAGAACCGGTTATTTTGTTGTAGGGTTCATTTCCATAGCGGCTTTTCCATAACACCTCTTTAATAGAAGTAAGTTGCCATGCTTTTAACTCACCATGGTGGCTAATTGCATATAATGTATTATTATTAATAAAAGGATGTATAGGGAGGTTCTTACGTTTTGATATTCCGCCTACATAAAGTGGGAAGCCATCAACATCTTCACTGCGACTGTTATACGCTTGGATATTCATACCTAGGCTATCTTGTGTTGGAATATAGAGGTGATGCTGATCTGTTTGTTTAATATCAGCGATAAGTGGGGTGCCCACAAAAGTATTTCCCGGGGGTGGTTCTACAGGAAAATAAGAGAGCATTGCCCCGTTGATATTTCGGGCTTCAAGCGCTCCCGTTTTTTTATTGATAAATAAGAAATCCAGGTTGTTATCACCGTTGATATCTGCCATTGCCGGCCAGCCAATAGCAGTGTCTTTAACAATATGGAGGGGAGACGAACTTCGAGAATCAAAAAGTAAAAGACTGTTATCGGTCAGGAGAAAAAAGCCTGAATCGTCTTTTGAAAGTTGAACTGCCCCGGTATAAAGTCGGGCAGAGGAAGTAGGGATATCGTATGATCTATTATCAGCAGTAATTTGGAGCTCATTATTAACAATTTGAGCATATTTGCCATTGATTGCACCAGATCGTTGGCTATTAGCGGGTAATGGGTTTAAGAAAGAACCGTCGGAGATATCAATACGTTGTGCAGTGAAATCAAGCAGTAATGTTTGATCATTTAGTGAACTCAGGAATCCACTGTTAGCGTTGGCTTGGGTATTCCATTTATTAACCCATTGGGTACCATCCCACCGCCATGACATTAAATTGATAGTATTAGAGGTGGGTTCTTCCGCTAAAATAAGCGAGTTTCCTCGATATGGTTGTTGTGGTGTGCCTGATTGAAAATCGAAAGGGGGAGTGCTGGTATCAGATAATTGAACGGCATAGGTTGATTGTTGGCTGGGGATAATTAAAAAAGAATCGGCGGTGCTTTGATATACCGAAAGCTCCATTGGATAAGATCGACTGTAGGCCTCCGTTTGCTTAACATAGGTTTTTTGGTCCTGGATCGTCTTATGGGGAAGAGATGCAGGATGAATGTTTTTAGTTGTTAAAGGGCGTACTTTGAATGTAGCTACTTTCTGGTTATCCGAAAAATCATAAAACTCGAAAAAACTACGGGCCCCTGAGTTGCTATGATTTGAAGGATGAGTGTCTGGACCAAAACGGTTATCATATAATGTGAGCGTATCGCCGGAAAGGGTAACCACAGAGGCATCATTATTATTCCACCAAAAATCAAAGGCGGTGCCCCGGGCTTGCGTACTTAAATTACTGTTAGCAGGCCGGCCAATATCTTGGGCTCCATCGGCTTCTTCTAGGTCGACCCCGCGTCGTTGGGGGTCGATATTAATCCCTTGGGAATATAGGGATTCATTTATGAGTGCTTCATCAATATGCCAGAGAAGGATACCTCCATTGAGAAGACGATCATCGCCTGTATTTTCCTCTCCGTCATCTCCCACTGTCATACCGCCGGGCAGACTCCAGTCAAAGGTACTAACATCGGTTACAACTCCTTTTTCCAAAAGAGCGGTGAATCCATTTGTTTGATTGACAAATGTCAGATTATCATTTTCAAAAGTCTGATTTTTCACATCTCCATCAGCTGTTTCAATAGTAAGTGTTACACCCTCTGTATTTGGATCGCGATGTCGGTTTTCAATTAGGAAGTATTCACTTTCGGATAAGTTGTACTTTGCAATACTGTTGTTTTGATGTAACCCAGAGGCCGGGAGGGAGATTTCTCCATTGGTATATTTATCAATTGAAAAGGGCTTTTCCCAACCCAGGAAAACTTTTTCCCATGCCGAGGGTTCGGGTGGAAATAGGCCTTGATAAGAAAAGAAGCTTTCTCCATCCATCAATCCAAATCGCCCAATTCCGGATGCTCCGGTCTCTGTATTAAAAAGGTCGGGTAAGCCCAGGTGGCTACCTATTGAGGCGGTCAACAGTCCGTTCAGGGAGAGTTGTAAAACAAATGGTTGGCCGGTTATGTCTTCGCCGGGGCGTGAAAGGGTGCGGGGAAGCACCAATGAGTTGGTAACTCGAAAAGAACTGTTATTAACTGAAAATCCATCAAAAGAAGGAAGGTTGAGCAGTGAACCAAGAGATTCTTTATTGAGATATAGAGACGGAATATCTTGTGGAGTCTTATCTAAACTTGTGCCTACTAATTCGATATCTCGGCCCACTCCAGCATGAAAAATCACAAAAGCTGTTTTTTGAGAGTCTAATGTATCAGTTGCCAGCCCCCCTTTCTGGCGAACAGCTTTCCAGGTGTCTGATACAAGTTGAGCAAGTTTTTCATTTGTAAATGTTTCGCCTGTTGGTGAATAGGTTGCCATCTTTTGGGGAAGTTGGTATATCTTATCTAAAACTTGATAAGAAATATGAATCTTTTGCCCCGATACAGTTTCAAAGTAGTTTTTTGCAAATTTCAGATGGTGTTCAAAATATGTACGGTTATGGGGGAGAGGATCGATGGTTATATCAGGGGTATCAAGATAGGAAAGGTTATCGTTTCCAAAAATCCCTTTACCGGTCGTTAGACGATTTTCGTCGGGTTGAAATTGAACACGGACTGCAATGATAGTTAAAGAGTCAGGGACATTCGTATGAAGTGATGAATGGGTAGATATTGAGTGACTCCTAACCAGCTGGTGTTGTTGTGCAGAGATAGAATAGGTAGAAAAAAGTAAAAGCATACTCACAGAGAGTATGCTTTTGAAAATCTTTAATTCCAGATCGTTCTTCATTAATCAGATCTAATCCTGAGTTATTAATTAAAAATTCAGGACTAAGCCAAATCGTGTTGTATTTGCTAAGGGATGGTTTTCATCTCCCAAAGTAGAGATATAGCTAAAGTCGATACCCACAAATTTATAGCGCAAGCCTGCTCCCAGCGTCATAAACTGACGATCACCATTATTGGGATCTTCATAATAATAGCCCGTTCTGACTGCAAATAAATCGTTATACCAGTATTCAAGGCCGGTTGCAACCATCAGCTGTTCTGCTAAAGATAATGTTGCGGTATTACCACCACCTGTTTTTCTTTCAAAACTATCCCATGATTTAAATAACGAGCCAATAGGGCCTAAAGGTTTGCCATCGGAATCTAAACGGGCCATTATTTTTGATATATCATTGGCAATAGTAATAGTATTTATGCCTTCTTTGTCAAGGTTTGTAGTAAAAGCCCAACCTACTCGTAATACTGTTGGCAAGGGATCTTTTTGACCATTATCGGTATAAGTCATATTGGGGCCTATATTCGAAATGTTTAAACCGGCATCAAATGAGGCATCCTGCTGCAGAAAAGTAAATGTATTTGATTGGTACATAGTTGCAATATCAACACCAATGCTGGAACCGGGATTGATTTTTTGGCCTTGTACATCGCCGTCAGCTAAACTACTGTAGATAAATCGAAACCCTGAGCCCAATGACCAATTTTCATTAAGTTTTAGTCCATATGATAAACCTGCAGCTAGTTCATAACTGTTAAATCGATTGATTTCATTACCTTCGGCACTTGTTCGTAACTGTTCCCCCAGATTAAGATAAGTGACGTGAGCTCCAAAAGTACCAATATCTTCCATATGATACTTGCCTACGAGGTAATCATAAAAAAGATCGGCATTAAATTGAGGTAGCCATTCACTGTGGGTAATACTTACTTGGTTACCCTTTTGAAAGGCAAGACCAGCAGGATTCCAGAATACAGCTGAAGCATTATCAGCAATGGCGACCCCCGTATTCCCCATACCGGCTGCTCGTGAGTCGGGTTCAATTTGTAGAAATGGTACTGAAGTTATACCTACTTGAGCATAAGAAATGCTGACTGAGAGTAAAAGGAATGATAAAACTGAAAGTACTTTCTTAATCATAAGGTCAGGCAATTATAAATCATTTATGAGTATAAACAACAATCACGAAACACTAGAACTTCGTAAATTTCACTCTTGATTACCAATTATCGCACAATTATAAATGTATCATAATATTTTGAAATAAAAAAGACGGGACAACTGAAGTTGTCCCGCCATAAAAATAGGCCTACTGGAAGTATTAAGTAAGCATTTCAATCACCATTGCCGAAGCGCCTCCTCCTCCATTACAGATACCGGCACAACCGTATGTGCCTCCAGTACGTTTAAGGGCATGCATCAAAGTCACCATAATACGTGTTCCTGAACATCCTATTGGATGTCCAATGCTAACAGCTCCTCCGTGGATATTAACTTTCTCCGGGTCTAATTCCAGGATTTGGTTGTTAGCCAATGTGACTACTGAAAAAGCTTCATTCACTTCAAAAAGATCGATATCATCTTTTGCTAAACCAGCCCGTTCGATGGCGATAGGCATGGCATCAGCGGGGGCGGTAGTAAACCATTCAGGTTGTTTAGCCGCACTGGATTGACTCATGATGCGGGCAATGGGATTTAATCCTAATTCTTCAGCCTTTTCTTCAGTCATTAATAGTACTGCTGCTGCTCCATCATTAATGCTGCTGGCATTGGCTGCAGTTACGGTTCCTTCTTTATCGAAAACAGGGCGAAGGTTTGGAATTTTATCAAAATTAACCCGCTCAAGTTCATCATCCATTTTTACTTTGCTGACATTACCTTTGCGGTCCTTAATTTTCATTTCGATGATTTCATCATCAAAAAAGCCTTCTTCGTGTGCCTTAATAGCACGTTTGTACGAATCGATGGCAAACTTATCTTGTTGTTCTCGACTAATACTACATTCATCAGCACATATTTCAGCAGCATTACCCATATGGAAATCGTTATACACATCCCACAGTCCATCTTCGATGATGCCATCTTTAGCTTCTGCATGTCCCAGTTTTGAGCCAAAACGATGTTTGTCAAGATAATAGGGCACGTTACTCATGCTCTCCATACCACCGGCAACGATAACATCTGCTTCGTTAAGTTTGATTTGGTTTGCGGCAATCATTATGGCCTTCATTCCAGAAGCACATACCTTATTAACAGTGGTTGAAGGGGTTCTTTCTGATAAACCTGCTTTTAAAGCAGCTTGCCGGGCGGGGGCTTGACCAATACCGGCAGTTAAAACATTACCAAAAACGACTTCCTGTATTTCTTCTGGATCAATACCGGTATTCCGGATGATTTCTGTGATAGTAGTGGCACCGAGTTCAGGTGCGGAGTAGGAAGACAGGCTACCCCCGAAAGATCCGACCGGGGTTCGTTTGGCTTCAACAATAACTACATTTCTCATAGTATTAAAAGATTATATTCTGAATTTTTGTTCAAAAAATGGCTTTATTCAAAGGCTTGGTCAAGATCATCTTTAAGATCTTCGGCGTCTTCAATTCCTACTGAGAGACGGATGAGAGAATCTTTTAGTCCAGCTTTTTCACGTACTTCTTTGGGTATCGATCCATGAGTCATAGAAGCAGGATGACTAATTAAAGATTCAACACCACCAAGACTTTCAGCAAGTGTAAAAATGGACGTTCTGCTCATAAACTCTTGTGCTTTATCAATAGAGTCATCTTTGAGAGAAAAAGAGACCATCGCTCCAAAGTCACTCATCTGTTTTTTAGCAATCTCATGCTGATTGTGACTTTCAAGTCCCGGATATATAACTTTATCAACAGCTTTATGGTTATCAAGAAAAGATGCTACTTCTTTTGCATTGTCTACTGACTGTTGAACACGAACAGACAATGTTTTAATGCCGCGCAGTGTTAGATAACAATCCATGGGTCCCGGAACAGCTCCTGTTGTTTTGACCTGGAACCGTAGTTGTTCCATTATGTCTGTATTTGAAGTCGCAACAGCGCCACCAATAATATCGGAATGTCCCCCGAGATATTTAGTTGTAGAATGTAGTACTGCATCGGCCCCCAGTTCCAATGGTTGTTGTAAATAAGGGGAAGCAAAAGTGTTATCAACCAGAGAAAGAATCTTGTTTTCAGCGGCAAAAGAAGTCAATTCTTCAATATCGACAACTCGTAGTAATGGGTTTGTGGGAGTTTCTATCCACAGAAGTTTTGTGCTATCGGTTGCGGCCTCTTTGACTTCTTCAATATCGGTCATGTCAACAAATGAAAACTCGATACCATAGGGAGCAAAAACTTCAGTGAAAAGACGATATGACCCACCGTATAAGTCATTAGATGCAATAACTTGATCGCCAGGACGGAGCATTTTAAGTACTGCATCCATAGCAGCACAACCACTTGCAAAGCAGGCACATTCATCAGCTCCTTCAAGGCCAGCGATGAGTTTTTCCAAAGCAGTACGCGTTGGATTACCTACACGGGCATAGTCATACCCTTTGTTAACGTTTGGTGCTTCCTGTTTATAGGTGGATGTCTGGAAAATCGGAGGCATTACAGCACCCGATGTTTCTTCCGGTTTTTGGCCGGCATGTATCGTTTTAGTGTTAAATTTCATTGCAAGAAATTTTTAAAAATTGGATTTTGCTTTGCGAGCTTTTTCGTGCATCCCAAGGTAAGAGTATGCTTGGTATAGATTTTGCCAAAGCATTTTTTTCTTAGGTTTTTCTTCAACAAGCTGTTCTAAAAGTGGTAGTGAAGAAGTTAAGTAAACTTTGATTTGTTCTTCAACTTCTGCATTTGATTCTTTATCTGCAATTAGAGGTAAAATCTGTTGATATTTTGAAGCACTGTTATGGTAAAAATGAGCCAACCGTTCTTTTAATTCTAAATTGGATGGATTCTGGGTTGTCAAACTTTTTAACTGAGTCTCAGCTCGGTTAAGCAGAGAATCAGCGGGAGAGAATGAGATAGTACCTGTAGTATCAGAACGCAAACTCTTTTTTAATGAGTTGAGGTGTACCGCAGCAAGGTAGTATAATTCAGTAGCAAGACTTTGCTTATAGATGATATTATTAGGTTTCTTATCAGCTAAATCATTAAGTAAACTAACAGCTTTCCGATGTTCTCCTGCACTGATATAGGCGTTGGATAAACCATGAAGAAGATTTAAGCTTAAAGTTGAAGGTGAGCCACCTTCTTCATATAACCGAATGGCCTTCTGAGGTTGGTCTTGGTTTAGATATAGAAAGGTCAATTGATCGAGCAACATAACGGGTAGCTCGGAGATATTGCTTCTTGCGTCTTCCAGTATTTCAATAGCCTTGACTGGTTTTTGGGCCTTATAGTAAGCTCGAGCACCCATATTATAGGATACAGTACTATCCGGGATAAGTATTGTGGCATTTGTAAAGTGTGCTGCTGCCTTTTGGTAAGAGGCACTATCAAGGGTACTGTCAGATTGTATGAGCTGAATCCCTTGATTGTGCTCATTACTCCAGCTAATAGTCAGCAAACTATCTGCTTGTTCTTTTAGAACGCTAGCATTTTGAGTCGTGGCCAGTTCTATATTTCTTTGAGCATCGTTGTAATATGAAGCACGCTTTAAGGGGTCTTTTTGATGTTCGGCCAGTTTTATTTGGTACTGACCCTTCTGGAATAATAGACTGGAAGAACTATCTGCTGACAGCTTATCATCAATTGAAGCAATATTTTGTTTTAACTCGGTTGTAGTTAAATCACTATTATTGCCTGAGTTTGAGCTGGAATGTAGTGTAGTACAACTAATAAATAACCCGAATGCAAGCACAAGGCTTGCAATTCGGGTAAATGAATGAATCATGAATAAGAAGGTTTTTACTACTATAGAAGTTTACTGCATACCTGCTTTTTGCATCGCATCCTTGGCTTTTTTATCCATACCAAGAGCAGTATAAATGCTGAATAAGCTTCTCCAGTATTCTTTTTTTTCAGGATTTAACTCAGCTGCTTTTTCGTAGTATCCCATTGCTTTTCTCAACAATTTTTTACCTTGAGCATCGATTTTATTGGCCTTTTCATTGTCTCTAGTACGATTGCGTTTTTCAAATAACGCTTTGGCTCTATTTTGGTATACAATACCTAATGTATTGTAAGCTGAGTCGTTATCAGGGTCATACTCAATTGCTTTATTGAGTTCATCTTCTGCCTGTTTTGTTAAGTTCTCAATTTCTGAGAGTAACTTTTCATTTTTCTCTTCCAGTGTAGAAATCTGCTTCTCTACTTCTTTAGCTTCTTCTCCGCTACTATTGTTTAATTCTTGTTGGTATTTCAATATTTCATCTGAAATAACAGAAGTAGAATCTGTGAGTCTGAGGGCTTTTTGGTAAATCTGAGTACCCAAAACTAAGTGAAAGCGCGGATTTTCCGGATTTCTTTGGACAAGTTTTCGAACAGTAGCTATAGCTTTATCTGACTTCCCAACACGATCGTAAGTATCTGCCAGACTTGTTACAATTTTCTGGTTCTGGGGAAATTGTTCTTGGCCCTTCTCAAGGGTTTCAAGTACTTTTTGTTGATTGTCAAGGTTGTAATAGAAGCTGGCTAACTGTCTGTAGTCGCTAGGTTTGACCGTAGTGTCTGGAACTATCTCAATATATTTTGTTTTAGCATTTACAGCTTCTTCAAAATCCTTATTCATACTTGCCACAGATGCCAGAGTGTTCCAAGATAGTGCACTGTCTGGTTGAATAAGTGTAGCATTTTTAAAATGTCCAAGAGAATACTTTAAGGGTTCGTTGACAGTATTCATGAGACTGTCGTTACGAGCCATCTTAACCCCTCTATTATGCTCTGTCTGCCATATTACATTCTTAATAGATGAGATACGGTCAATTTCACTGGGGGGGTCTTCAGTCTTGGCTGCAACCTCTTTAGCTTGTTCAAATGCCTCATTCATACGAACATAAAAATCACGCCGTACTTCTGGATCTTCCTTTTTTCCAGCAAGGTCACCTAAAGCAACTCCTTTGTAATAATATCCCAAAGATTCTTGAGGGTATTGTTCAATAGCTTTTTCAGCAGATTCTAGTGCTGCCTGTGGGTTTTGATCTTCGATATAAGACTTTGCTTCATCGACAAGTGGGTTGGTACTTCCGCAGCCGATCAAAATGCCAACGAGTAGCGTAACAACGATATAATGTAATTTTTTCATCAACATGGTGTAGATTCCTGTAGGATTCAATGTTAGAATATCCGTTTAGTGAAGGGGAAAGTAACTATATATAGCCCTTTCTGCAATATCATCGCTTAAAAATTATTATATTAGTCTAATAAAAGGAATCATAATAGGGTAACGTATTAAAGGACGAGAATGTTTGGAGCTAGTAGGTACAAAATCCATAAAAAAAACAGTTTTGAGTATTTATATATATCGGCACATGATGAGCGTGCACATAATCTGATAATGTTACATGGGATGTTCGGTGGCTTAAGTAATTACGATCCTATAATTGACTACACCAGGAATTGTAATATAATAGTGCCTTCTATACCCTTGTATGATTTCAGTGCACGCAAACTTTCTATTCAAAAGTTAAGTAGTTGGTTGCACGGGTTCATAAAAGAATTAAATATAGAAAATCCAATATTGCTCGGTAATTCCATGGGAGGGCATCTGGCTTTGGATTATGCTGTGCAATATCCTGATATAGTTTCGGCCTTGGTATTAACCGGAAGTTCCGGTATCCAAGAAAAGGATTTCGGTTCTAGCTTTCCACGGCGTAAAGATCGCGAGTATATACGCAAGCAAGCAGCTCTCACTTTTTATGAGGATCTGATTGATGATGTGATTATGGATGAGATAATGGATGTTGTTACATCTCCCTCAAAACTATTAAACATGTTAGCAATAGCTCGTGACACACATGAGTATAATATGGAGCGGTTTTTACCTGATATTATACATCCGACCTTACTGGTATGGGGCAGACATGATGAGATAACACCACCTGAAGTGGGGCAAACTTTTTTTGAGAAATTACCTAATGCCCAATTACGCTGGATCGATAAGTGTGGGCATGCACCGATGATGGAACATCCAAAGAGATTTGCATTGTTATTGAATGAATTCTTAATTGAACTCCCTGAAATAATCCAAACTAAAAATAATTCTTATAGTTTATGAAAAAAATAATTCATACTTCTGAAGCTCCAGAAGCTATCGGTCCTTACAGTCAAGCTGTTGTCCATAACGATATTGTCTATTGTTCTGGCCAAATTGGATTAGATCCCGAAACGATGGAGTTTGTCGGTGATGATGTAGCTTCACAAGCTGAACAAGTAATGAAAAATCTGGAAGCTGTACTGTTGGAAGCAGGCTCAGGTTTTGGCAAAGTTATTAAGTGTGGTATTTACTTGGATGATATGAGTAACTTTGAAACCGTCAATGAAATATATGGAAGTTATTTTAAAAGCGATCCGCCGGCGAGAGAAACAGTAGCTGTTAAAACCTTGCCGAAAAACTGTAAAGTGGAAATCGGCTGTACGGCATACATTTAGTACGTTTCTGCAAAAACTATTATTTAGCCCGATGGGTAGATCGTCGGGCTTTTTTTATTGTTGAAGTTCGAGGCTAAATGATTTTTTGTTTCCCATCTTGTCGAAGACGGTGCCTTGAATGTTCATGATCTCGGAGGGTTCAAAATCTGGATGATAGTACACAAAGCGATCATCTTCGGGTTCATATTCAGCAATGCCGGGGACGCCATTAACTGAAATGTGGGTTTTGGTATAATCTATTCCTGATAAATTATCTTTGGCTTTAATTATAATCACCCATTTTTTATCGGGCCGTTGGCGTAGGTGAGGGGTGCTTAGTCGTGGTGCAGTAGTATCTCTTTGTAAATTAAATGTGCCGGTAGAAGATGCTTGGCCAATGATAAACTCTTTAGTGAACTTTGTAGGGATGAGTTCCCAATCTTGTTTGCCGAACCTATCATATTTATATAACGATAAATTAGTGGTATCTGTAAGCATCGAATCTCTATCTATATAGACTTTGTATGATTCTCTAAGCGGGTAGGTTTCGGGGACAATATCAACGGTCAAGGAGTCAGAACGATATTTTTTTACCCTCATCCCTATAGAAACGGTATCATAAAATGTATCTTTTGGGAAAAGAGCAAATCCTTGCTGATTTGTAGCCGGTAACACTTTTTCTTCATTAGATATTACCCGGTAAAAAGTGAGCGGGCCAAGATTGGGTGTGTTTATAAAAAGAGAACCGGAATCTTCGAGTGGAATTGTAATGGTACTACTGTGAGTAATAAAATGGTTTGAATCAGCAGCCACTGTTAGGTGTGAAAAAGTATCTCTATGTATGCTCAGCCAATCATTAAACCAATCCCACTGATATATCGAAGAGATATTATGGGATGTTATTTTTCCCTCTTTAAGGGACAATTCTTTTCTGTTGCGTTTAGATTTTTGAACATCAAGAGTTATGGTAGCATAACTGGAGTTCCCAAAAAAATCAGTGGCTTTAATTGTGACTTCATGTTTGCCGGGGGGGAGATCGATTTTTCCTTTAGATTTATTCGTCTTATAAAAGGGTAAGGTATTTCCATCGGCAATAAATAATCGCTGATATCCGCCTTTATCTTGTTGTAAAAAGGGATAGACTCGGTCCAAAAACATCTGATCCGTTTCCCGGTAAGAAAAGCTGTCAACACGAGATCTAAAATATTGCTCACCATTTACAGTAAGAGAGAGCTCATAGGCAGCGTAGGCGTTATTTACGTGGTTCGATTGATCAAAGACATCCACAGCCAATCCTACAGGACCGGTGACTTTGATGGTTCCGGCTTCATAGGTATTATTTCCAGACCACGTTTGTTTTGTATAGATACGATTTTCATCTTCAACAGAAGAAAGAGGAGTTAATGGTTCTACCGCAATAGCCTGAATTTGGGGGGCAATAGTGTCATTAACTTTTAAGTTTGTTAGAAGGGGATTGAAAGGCTTGTGTGAGGGAGTGCGTAATTCAAAATGGAGATGAGGAGGACCTATCCCTGATGCTCCGCTGTACCCAATTACATCACCCTGTTGCACCTTAATACCACGCCAGCCCCAAGATCGATCAATCTCAAATTTGTAGCCTTCGGCAATTCGTACCGAGTCTGCCAGTTGCTGTAGCTGATCATTAAAAGAAAGCAGATGTGCATATAAAGAATAAGAGCCATCATTGTGTCTTAGATAAATTACTTTACCATATCCCCGTGGACCAATTGCGACACGTTCAATAACACCATCACGGGTAGCATAGACTTCATAACCACGACGTCCCCAGGTTTTGATGTCAAGGGCAGCATGAAAATGTTGTGACCGGGTTTCGGCAAAGGTAGATGTAAGGTATGGACTAGCTTCGGTAGGCCAAAGGTAATCGGCAGAAAAGATTTCATTTTGATAGGATTGTGGCTGTGCCAGAGTAGGGTGGGCCAGCACAAGAGACCAAATTATAAATAGGAAGAGATATTGTGCTTTCATCAATTATTGGACTGTAATATTGAGCTGAGAAAGACCGTCTCCCAATGTAGCTTTGATATTGTCCCCACTCTGTAACGGAGATACGCCTTTGGGGGTTCCTGTGAAGATCAGATCTCCCGGTTGTAGGGTAAATATTGTAGACAAATAGTGAACCAACTCTGCAACAGGAAAGATCATTAGCTTTGTATTATCAGATTGACGGACCTTGTTATTTACTGCTAGTTGCAGCTCAATATTTTGCGGGTCATCTAATTTAACAGCCGGAATAACATCCCCCAAGGGAGCAAAGGTATCAAAGCCTTTGGCTACCGACCAGGGATGTGAATTCTCTTTAGCTTTCTGTTGAATATCACGAGCGGTTACATCAATACCAATAGCATATCCGGCTATATATTTCAACGCATTTTTCTGCGGGATATTTTTACCGCTTTTCCCAATCACTGCAACCATCTCCACCTCATGGTGCACATTATTACTTTGAGGGGGCAGGATAATTGCTTGCCCATCTTTTATTATACTACTGCTAGGTTTTAAGAACACCAATGGCTGACCAGGCACTTCATTTTTCAACTCATGAACGTGTTCTACGTAATTACGCCCGATGCAATAGATGTTTCCTATATGTAAATCGTCCGGTAATCCGGGGAGTGATAACTTTGACATAAGTATATAATATAAGAAAAGCCTTGATCTCGTGAGAAATCAAGGCTTAAAAAAGAATAGTAAAAAAGCGTTATGCGACAGGCTCGACACTTACAAACTTACGTCCGCCTGAGCGCTTACGGAATTTAACTTTTCCTGCAGCCTTAGCAAAGAGCGTATCATCTTTACCGCGACCAACATTTTCGCCGGGGTGGAACTTAGTACCACGTTGGCGAACAATAATATGTCCGGCTTTAACTGTTTCTCCACCGTATTCTTTAACACCTAGTCGCTTCGATATCGAATCGCGACCGTTCTTTGTAGAACCTTGACCTTTCTTATGTGCCATAACAATATAAAATTTCTAAGTTATCCTTCTTGCTTACTTTCCCATGCATCTAAGACCGTTACCCGGCTCTCATCTTCGGGAACAAATCCTTCGAGGTTATCGAGATCAGTATTCCTGATATGCTTGATCGCTTCTTTTGCTGTCATATCAGTAGAAAGTTGATCAGCTTCTTCAGATTCCGAAGATTTTGTTTCTTTCTTCGCCTTGGTACTGCTAGAGCCAGATGTGGAAATCTTGTTAATCTCTATTTGAGACATCGGTTGACGATGACCACGCTTAACCTGGTATCCTTTACGTCGTTTCTTCTTGAATACAATGACTTTATCCGACTTGACATTGTCGAGTAAAGTAGCTTCAACTGTAACGCCTTCAACAACGGGCTTACCTACAGTTACATCACCTTCATCATTCGTCAAGAATACTCGATCGAAGGTTAGCTTTTGATCAGTCTCATCACTTTGTTTATCAACAAACAGGACATCGCCTTCTGAAACGCGATACTGATGTCCACCTATTTCTACTACTGCGTACATCTAATTAAGATATTTAATGTTATAAAAAATCGTTTCGCTACAGAATGCCAAATATAACCTTTTAACTGCTGAAAGCAAAGCTAAAAATCTGATGAATTATAGTTCTCAAAATTGTATTATAACAGTGAACAAAATTCCAACAAGAAATCATTACTATGGATGATAAATTACCGGATCTGCACGAGCAGGCATTAATGTTTAAAAATACAAAACGTTTCCAACGTGATGGGGGGAGAGCTTGGATCAAAGACTCACAGCTCTATGAAGCCCGTAAAGATGGTAATGGCAAGCTGAATACTGTGCATAAGAAAAAAAATAGTGATCGCATTGAAGAAGCTGAAGACCATAATCCTTCTTTATAAAAGGCATCCTCAATAATCTATTCATGCGATATACAAAACTTCGAACTTGGGCGATTCTGGTGCTCGTTCTATTGGGTGTCATATTAATACTCAACTACTCTGGGAATGGATCTGGTATCTATAAAAGCCAAAAGCCTATTACCGATTCTTTAATAACTAAGGCATATCCGAATCTCTATAAGGCAATAGCAAAACGTGATATTAACGACTTAGAACCGTTCCTTTCACACAAGAGTCCTGCAGTTAGGGCACAAGCATGGCGCGCTGTCGCAAATACACCGGTTGATTCACTATCTCCCCTTATTGCTTTAGCCGATTCCCAAAGTTCGGGTGTGGCATGGTTTGCTATCAGTAACCATAAAATTGAAGAGTCGCAGATACGTTCTTTAGAAATACGATGGGAAAAGAATTCGGAAAGTCGCCCGGGAATTAGTCGCGTATTGGGTAGACAAGGAGATGAGAAAAGCCTACAGTTCTTGCTTAATAGATTAAATAAGCCCCAGATAGTTAATGAATACCATACCGCATTGGCTGTCGGACGTTTGATTAACCGGAATAATATATCAGCAAAACAGCAGCTGAAAGTTATTGAAACGGCATTTTCTGCAAATGATCCACTTACCCAAAGGGCATATTTTTACGGCTGGTATAGGGGAGATAGTTCCCGATTAACAACAGCTGCAAGAGATACCCTTTATTCATATTGGCAAGCATTGGGTAGCGGTAATGCTGATATCGATCAGTATATAAATAAAATTCTTCCTGAACGTACAACAGCCCAACTCACCATCACATACAATGGTAAGCGAGAGCTCAATAGCGAGAACCAGCTAGCTGTTGAATTGGCTAAGTCTGTGGATACTCTAAAAATGACGGATAAAAATTCCCTTGCCGCAAAGATATTACTGACTAATAAAAGCCCACATGTACAGGTACAAACGATAAAAAGTTTGAAAAGGAAGTTGTCTCCAGATGGAGAACTCTTTCGATATATCAGTGAGTCGATGTTGCCAGATCAACAATTGGCGGATATTGCTTGGCTGCAAGCACTTAAAGTTTCAACGGAAATCAGACCGGAAATTGCGCAAGATCATCAAAGTCGTTTGCAAAAGGTAGTTCAAGAGAATCCTTATTTATGGCCACAAGTGTTAGCTGTTTATCAGAGAGCAGAAGCGCCCAATGCATATTTGGATCGGACTAAACAAATAGTGAATGGCAAAGATACGTTGGCTGTGATGCATGCTGTGCAGGCTCTCAACCATTTTTGGGATAATTTATCTGTCGAGAAGCAGACAGAAGAGCATATACAGAAAATTCGTAGTATTGTTTTTCAGGCTTTAGCACTTCAAGACGAAGGTATAGCTGTAATGACACAGCCTTTGATTCGAAATGAGAAACTATTTAATGAAGATGACTTTTCTCGTATCAATCAGGCTCTGCTTGCGTTTTCAATATCGGATAATATGGAGCTTTACCAAGCCTTTGGCTCGTTATATAAGGACCGTTTTGAGAATCAGGCAGGTGAGACTATCGATTCTTTGGCTACATTGAATATTGAACCGCTAAGTCGTTCTTTGGCCAGTGCCGGATGGGACATTGAGCTTCCGGAGAAGGCAAGTACTGAATTTCGATTTCCCAATTGGGATCGATTGTGGGAGTTGGGTGCCAAGCCAGTATGGACCTTGAAAACAGAAAAGGGTCCAATATCTATAAGATTGAATACGTTAAGTGCTCCTGCCACTGTTTCAATGATTGATAGCTTAAGCCGGGTAGGAGCCTATGACGGCGTACCATTTCACCGTGTTGTTCCGAATTTTGTAATACAAGGTGGAGATATTGAGCATGGCGGCGGATTTGGAGGAACTGAATTTGTGATTCCCACGGAAGCTTCGGAGCATGGTTTTGTACGGGGTGCTGCAGGTATTGCCAGTGCAGGAACAGATACTGAAGGAAGTCAATATTTTATTATGCACCAGTGGAAACCACATTTGAATGGTGGCTATACCAAATTTGGTAAAGTTATTGATGGTTTTAGATATATAGATAGAATTGTAGTGGGAGATAAAGTAAATACTACCAGTTGGGAGATGGTTAACTAAGGTGTTTTGGGATGTGCTCTTTGGGAGTTTTTAGTTCTTGAATTGTAACTTTTGTATGAAATTCGCCTTGCTCACCAAATGGATCGATCTCATCGGAGAGTCGATCTATTTGGTTGACAAATACTTGGTTAAAAGGTTCACCCACTTTAATCAGAGATTGGTACTCTTCTTTTACTGCGCTGATTTCAACCTTAACCGGCTTTAATAGAAGAACATTAAGAAGTTCGTGGATATCTTTCTTCCAAATTGGAAAACAACATTGATACCCCATTTCTTTAAAAACTTCTTCTCTCCAGTGGCGAATATCTACCAGGTACCAATCACCGAAGATAAGAGTTTCGGCTGGTTCTTCAAGATTGTCAAAGGTTTCTTGAAGTGTTTGTAGATATTGTTCATTAGAACAGTCGGGAGGTAGCGGTACTGTTGTGAGATCTAAACCAAGTTGCCTAGCCTGGGTCTCTATAAAGTGAATATCTATGTTTTGATGTGGTACTTTGTTATTCAATTGGTTAAATGTTGTGAGAAGCATAACTTTTTTATCAGGATGCTCTTTTTGATAGAAATGCAGAGCCAGGTAGGCATCTTTGCCCCCACTCCAAAAAAGAATATTCATAGCAGCAGATAGTAGTTCATAGAATACAGAATAAGGCAATAACAATGATTCGAATTTATGCCAGATCCATTCTGTATTCTGAAGTTTGAATTCCTATATTGTGAGGCGATTGAGTATACACAATAATTAAAGATATAAATACCTAGAGGCAATAGGAACTTCTGGTTTAATTGCTTTAGCGCACGTTTAGTGGATAAGAAGCAGGTAGTAAGGTTTACCATCAATCGTGAGTTATCGCACTAAGCTTAAGGTGTTTGCTCTCAACAAAGTTATTCAACAAAATTTAGTTATTCGATCTAATGAGCAGTGATATCAAAAAGGTACATCTTCGAACGAAAGGAATATTACCGGTACAAAAGCTACGTTTGTTGGCAGATGCCGGGATCATATCACATGCTGAGGGCTATCCGTTGCAGGATGATCAGTTTCAACCTAATTCTATCGATTTGCGGCTGGGAGAGAAAGCGATACGCGTTAGAAGTAGTTTTCTACCTGAGGATGAGTCGGTAGATCAAAAGCTTGATAAGCTTCGTCAGTACGATTTTTCTATTACTGAAGGGGCAATACTGGAGCCCAACTGTGTGTATATTATTCCGCTACTTGAAGAGTTACATTTACCGTCTCATATTTCACCACAGAAAACATTGTTTAACGGTACAAGTGATGGTGTTGATTACCAGATTGTATCCGGCGAACACCTGTCTGCTAAAGCTAATCCAAAGAGTACTACCGGTCGGTTAGATGTATTTACCCGCGTTATTACCGACTATTCTCACCGGTTTGAAGAGATCCAATCGGGATATAAAGGCCGGTTATACCTAGAGGTAGTACCCAAGTCTTTTCCTATTAAAGTACAAACCGGGCATCGTCTTAACCAATTGCGAATTCGCCATGGATATACTGTTCTTTCTGATCAGGATATCCTTCGCACACACAGCTCCGACCCCATGTTATTTACCGAAGGTGGAGAGCCCGTTCCGGTGGATGATTTAAAAGTTAATAGCGGACTTTTTTTGAGTGTTAACTTACATGGGGAAGAAGGGCAAATTGTGGGTTACAAAGCCAAAAAGCATCGTGATTATATCGATCTCGACAATATCAACTACTATGATGTGCCGGAATTTTGGGAGCCTATTTATTCGCAGCATGATGATCACTTGATTTTAGAGCCTGAAGCATTCTATATTTTCGCTTCGAAAGAACGCTGTCGAATTCCCGAGTATTTGGCTGCAGAAATGATTGCTTATGATACCGGTTCTGGAGAACTTCGTACCCATTATGCTGGTTTCTTTGACAGTGGTTTCGGGGGGCGAGTAGAAGATAAAGGAGCTCGGGCCGTACTTGAAGTTCGTTCTCATGATGTACCTTTTTTGATTGAAGATGGGCAAACTTTTTGTAGTATGAAGTTTGAACCCAATACTGAGGTGCCAAAGTTCGTATATGGGGATGACATTAAAAGTAATTATCAAGGCCAGGAACTTCGATTAGGTAAACATTTTAAACAGAGCTAAAATATACTATGGCTCAAAATTTAGTCACGGAATGCATTTGTCATGATTGTTCTTTTGAAGAGGTGAAAGACTATGCTGAAAAGCATGAACTTTGTACCGTACAAGAGTTACGAGAACATGACATTTGTAGCACTAGTTGTGGACTTTGTGCACCCTATATTGAAATGATGTTGGAAACTGATCAAACCCAATTTACTCCCGGCGAACCTTACCGTAGATAATTAGTTTAGAAATGAATATATATTATGCCTCGCCATCTCAAATCAATAATGGTTTTGTCGAACTTTTAGATCAAGAGGCTAAACATGTATCAAAAGTGATGCGTGCACGTGAAGGTGATCCCCTTACCATTGTGGATGGGCAGGGAGGTCGTTTTCAGGGGCGTATTCGTGTGATAACGAATGACTCTGTACAGGTAAAAATTGATAAGGCTGAAGAAGTGCCTCGGCCTCGGCCTCAACTGGTCTTGGGGATGGGAATTATTAAAAAACGTGATCGCCTGGAGTTTGCTGTTGAAAAGGCAATTGAGCTGGGAGCAAGTGAAGTCTGCTTGTTTCGTAGCGAGCGAACAATCAAAAAAAATGTGCGCATTGATCGCTTGGAATCTATTGCTGTTTCTGCTATGAAACAAAGTCTGCAGGCCTGGCTTCCAGTAATACGTATGTGTAACTCTCTTGATGAATGTTTAACGTCTTATAAAGATGCTGAATGCCTGGTAGCTCATGAAAAGGTTGAGAAACAAGACCGAAGCTTTACCGATACTAATAGTGATAAGTTATTACTTATGGTGGGACCGGAAGGGGGATTTTCGCAATCAGAGATTGATAAGATGGTCAAGCAGGGGGCAACTACCGTATCATTAGGAGAAAATCGGTTGCGAACAGAAACAGCTGTAACTGTTTTTCTAAGCCAATTTCTTATTTAATAAAAAAAGCCCAACTATTTAAAGTTGGGCTTTTGGGATACTATAAGTTGCAATTTATTTACCATCAGTGGCTTTTGTGTGGGTTGCAGCGTAATCTTTGAGTTTTGCTACTTCATCCCACATCGTCATGGCCTGTTCAATAGTGTTATCAAAAACGTCATTAATAATGGGATAGTACTTTTTCATCCCCCATTCTTGGCGCCCGAGTTCTGCTTTTGTAGCACCACGAACCATCCATTCTACTTTTTCGAAGTGACCTTTTGGGATATATAATGTATTAGATTTATAGTCGGGTTCCGAGAGGGTATCACTTTGGCTAACGACCATGTTATTGTCTTTAAGCATAGAGAATATTTTTTCTACATGCTCTGGTTGCCATTCAAATTCATTACGAAACTTTTGATAGTTATCGCTCCATTGACTTCTGAATTCTTTTCCATTTTCATCCAGATAGCTACGTACAAATTCAAAACCGATTCTTTTACGACGCATATAATTTAATACAGCAGGAGACTGCGAGGTATCTTCTTGAACAATTTTATCGGGAACAATGCCACCTCCGCCATATACGGTACGCCCGGCATCAGTTTTATATTTCAACGAATCGGGTACATGAGAAATAAAATCTACAGCATCACTTTTAGCATCTTGCTCGCGTTGATAAATTTCATAGGCATACCCTTCACTTCCAGATTTAGAATAAGGTTTTTGAATCAACCGACCAGAGGGAGTATAATATTTTGATATGGTTACGCGAATCTTGCTACTATCAACAAGCTCGTACTGCTGTTGTACCAGTCCTTTACCAAAGGTGCGTTGTCCCACAACCCATCCTCGGTCATGGTCTTGAATAGCACCACTGACAATTTCACTTGCTGATGCTGATCCTTCATTGACCAATACTATAACTGGTGTATCTTTGAATTCGCCATTGCGCCGGGAATGATAAGAACTTGTAAAACGAGTATGTCTACTTTTAGTAGATACAATTTGGGTACCCCGTGGGAAAAATTCTTCTGAAATTGCTATCGCTTGGTGCAAGTATCCACCTGGATTTCCTCTTAGGTCAAGAACAATACGCTCCATTCCCTTATTTTTTAATTTCTCCATCGCAGACATGAACTCTTCATGGGTTGTCTGTACAAACTTATCAAGCTTAATATAGCCGGTTTTTTTGTCCAACATATAGGAAGCCCCAAGAGAGTATAGGGGGATATCGTCACGAGTGATCGTAAAATCCAGTGGTTCGCTTTCGTTGGGTCGCTTTATTGTAACATCTACCTCGGAACCTTTAGGCCCACGCAGTGCATTGCGAACGTCATCATTGCTAAAGCCGATTGCACTGCTGTCACTGATTGCTATAATACGGTCACCGGATCGGATACCCAGCTGGTCACTTGGCCCACCAGAAATAGCCGTAATGACTGTAATCGTATCTTGAATAACTTGAAACTGAATACCCACTCCTTGAAATTTGCCTGCAAACTCTTCGTCTTGGTATTTCCCGATCTTGGGTGGAATATAGATCGAATGAGGATCTAGCCCACTGAACATACCTTCGAGGGCATCTTCGGTTCTTTCGTCCATATCTTCTTCCGGGAAAGTACTGGACATATATAGGTAGGCTTCTTCAAACTTTTTTACCGATTCTCCAAAATCATTAACAGGAGTCCCTTCAAAAGTAGTATCGATGGGTGTGTTTTTAATCGTTGCAGCAGAATCGGAAAGGTTGGAAACCAAGCCCTGAATACTATTTATGTAAAGTTTTGAGACCTTAACTTCGTCTACATAATTGTCGAGAATACGACGTTGTGTCTGGATGTATTTCTTTAGGTTTTTCTGGTGGTCATCGTCGCCTTTAACAACATTTTCGACTCCTGCCAACCAAAAGAAAGACAAGACAATTAAAATTGCCAAGTTTGGAGCTAGAAATTTTTTTAGGCTCATAATAATCAGTGCTTGGGGTTTTCTATATTTATTACAAAACGACTATGATGTAGATAAATTATTTAATCATACATTTAATCTGAACTTGTTACAATCAGGTTTATTTGTAATAGGAGCATTTAGTTTTCCTTAGATTACAATATATAATGGCTTAAGTCTTTATCTTTAACAAGGTCGTCGAGTTGTTTGTTCACATATTCTTTATCGATGGTAATATCACCGGAGCTAATGTCATCTGGTATTGCAAACAGTAGTTCATCAAGCAATGAGGACAAGATGGTATGCAGCCGTCGTGCACCAATATTTTCTACCCGTTCATTTACTTGTGCGGCAATAGCAGCGACTTCTTTAAGAGCCCCTTCGGTAAATTCAACATCAACATTTTCAGATTTCAGCATCGCCTGGTATTGCTTGGTTAATGCATTTTTAGGTTGTGTTAAGATGTCAAAGAAATCTTCTTCAGTAAGTGAATTAAGTTCTACGCGAATAGGGAACCGTCCCTGGAGCTCAGGAATAAGGTCAGAAGGCTTGGAAACATGGAATGCCCCCGAACCGATAAAGAGGATGTGATCTGTTTTCACCATACCATGTTTGGTTGAGATATTACTTCCCTCAACAATAGGCAGCATGTCTCGTTGTACACCCTGACGACTCACATCAGGTCCGCCTCCTCCTTTATTACCGTCTCCGGAAGATTCGGCTACTTTGTCAATCTCATCAATAAAGACAATGCCTTGTTTCTGCACGCGTTCCATGGCTTCTTGTACGGCAGATTCATGATCAATAAGTTTTTCAGACTCTTCCTCTAATAAAAGTTCTCGGGCTTCTTCAATAGTAACCTTTCGTTTGGTTTTCTGTTTCCCGCCCATCTGTCCGAGCATATCCTGCAGGTTAATTCCCATTTCTTCCATACCGCCTTGGGGACCAAAGACCTGCATCATCGGTGATTTACTGGACTTTTGAACTTCCACTTCTATTTCACGGTCGTCCAGTTCTCCGTTTTGAAGCTTTTCTCTGAACTTTTCGCGAGTTCGTTCATTAAGTTCTTGGTCAGAAGCGTTATCAGGACTAAAACTGTCATCATCGGAATGGAAACCGGTAGCATTGTCTTCCCCTTTTTTAACAGGAGGGATCAGGATATCAAGGATACGATCTTCGACAATTTTTTTAGCTTCTTCTTCAACTCGTTCCTGCATTTCTGTCTTCACCATATTGATGGCGATATCAGTTAAGTCGCGTATCATCGATTCTACATCACGCCCTACATAACCTACCTCAGTAAACTTACTGGCTTCCACTTTAATGAAGGGGGCATCTGCAAGCTTAGCTAAACGTCGAGCTATTTCAGTTTTACCTACACCGGTAGGACCGATAAGTAAGATATTGTTTGGTAAAATTTCATCACGAATTTCTTTATCCGCGTTCATTCTTCGCCAGCGGTTTCTTAGTGCAATTGCAACAGAACGCTTAGCTTCATCTTGTCCAACGATGTACTTATTCAGTTCCGCAACAACTTGTCGCGGAGTTAAATTCTTTTGTGTAACAGTTTTTTGTAACGTGCTCATCAATCTTCGAGTTCTAAAATACTTAAATTATGATTCGTATAGATACAGATATCAGCAGCAATATCGAGTGATTGTTGTACAATTTCTCGTGCTGATAGATCCGGGGCACTTTCTTTTAATGCCCGAGCTGCTGCAAGGGCAAAAGATCCGCCACTTCCGATAGCTAAAATTTGATCATCGGGCTCTATAACATCACCCTGACCGGAGATTAACAGTGCTTGATCTTTGCTCATTACAACCAGCAGTGCTTCGAGCTTGCGAAGAAACTTATCACTTCGCCATTCTTTAGCCATTTCTACAGCTGCTCGTTTTAGGTTGCCGTTATACTGCTTCAGTTTTTCTTCATACTTTTCAAAAAGAGTAAAGGCATCGGCGGTAGAACCGGCAAAACCAGCCGCAATTTTACCTTCATAAAGTCTTCGAACCTTATTTACTGTTGCTTTCATAACGGTATTTTCCATTGTGGCCTGACCATCGCCGCCAAGAGCAGCTTCGCCATTGTGGATAATACCAAGTACTGTTGTTGCTTTTAAATCAGGTAAACTCATATTTTATAACGATGTTTCAGATTCTATGGTATAAGTCAACGAAAAAGAAGATGTTGAATTATTTGTAATATTTTGACTTTGATCCATCTTTAGAACGAGATGGGCGAGGCTTTCGCTTGTCACTACCACGCTTGGGGCGTTCATCTTTTTCATATATATCGAGATCGTCTTCTGAAACCTCATCTTTGCTTTCACTTTCGATCAGGCTTTCAACATCTTTTTCTTGCATTACCACATCTGTAATATCGATATCTGAGCCTGCAATAGTCGCTTTGTATTCATTAAGCGAAACAGTTTCATCACCTACAAAAGTGATTTTTAACCAATATCGCCACATCCATTTCCGTCGGATACTTAAGAAGCCCTTTTCAAGGTATGCCTTTAGATACGGGTTAATATAAATATCTACTGCCCGATAGTCGGTAGTAGTACGAAATTTACTTAGCCATGCGTCGAGGTCGGCAATAACTGTATTTTTCGTAACAACATTGCCTGATCCACCACAAGTAGGGCATACTTTGGAAACAGAGTTAACAACACTTGGCCGGATACGCTGGCGCGTAATTTGAACCAGCCCGAAGTCACTCATACCAATCACATTTGTTTTGGCAGGGTCCTTTTTGAATTCTTTTTTAAGTTCGTCGTATATTTTCTTTCGATTTTTACTCTTACGCAGATCTATGAAATCAACGACAATGATACCACCTATATCACGGAGGCGAAGCTGTTTAGCTACTTCACGAGCAGCTTCAAGGTTTGTCTTCAGGGAGTTGTCTTCCTGTTTCTCCTTAGCTGCATAGGGCCCGGAGTTGACATCCACCACATACATGGCTTCGGTTTGTTCAAATATCAAGTAACCACCGGAAGGCATGCGTACCCGAGGGCTAAAGATAGAATCTACATCTTTGGCTACCTTCATGAAGTCAAAAATATGTTCGCGCCCTTTGTAGAGTTCGACATTAGGAATCATCTGGGGGGCTACCTGGCTGACATACGATTTGATTTTGTCATGCATCTCAGGATCATCAACCAGTACGCGATCATATTGTTTGGCAAACAGGTCACGAACAAGACTCTCGGTCATGTCCAGGTCTTTATAGAGCAGGGCAGGGGGATCCGCTGTTTCAAGACGTTCAAGAATGCGCTCCCACTTTTTGAGAACATCGCGCATATCATCTTCGATAGCTTCTTCGCCTTTACCTTTGGCAACAGTTCGTATGATAACGCCAAAGCCATCGGGAACCATTGACCCCACAATATTCTTGAGGCGTCGACGCTCCTTATAGTTATTTATTTTACGGGATACAGCGATATATTCGCCCATAGGAATAAGAACGAGAAAACGTCCCGCCACGGTGATATCCGTAGATATACGCGGACCTTTAGAACCGATCGGTTCTTTGACAATTTGGACCATTAACTTTTGGCCGGGTTGTAATATTTTGCCCGCCCAATTTTGCTTTTCGTAATTCGATATTTGGTCGAAATTCGTCTTCTTAAGCTTCTTGCGCACTTTAGGGCGGATAGCATCACGTCCATTGAGCATTTGAACATAATCTTTCAGGTGGTCACCTGCATCAGAAAAGTGCAAAAAAGCATCTTTGGGAGTGCCCATATCAATAAAGGCTGCCCGGATACCGCTCATTACCTTGTGAACTCGTGCTACATATATATTGCCTACAGTACGTTGGTTTTCATCAGATTCTATAAAAAGCTGGGCAAGTTCGCCATTCTCTAGCAACGCTATTCGTGTCTGCTTGCCCGAAGCGTGAATTATAATTTGGTTTTTCATTGAAATGTTCCTTCACGCGGATGCTGTCCTCCGGACTTTTAATCCTTATCAAAAAAGATTCAAAAGAAATCATTGTAGATAATGCAATCCTAAAAACTATTCGTCTTAGCGGAGGTGCAGCAACCGCTGTATTAAAATTCCTGTTAGGAGAAAAAATTTGTTGTAAAAATCGATAGTATTCAGATTGTGGCTCTTGCAGGGTGTGATCACAAGAGTTCAGCGAGGTCATAACGTTCGCTGAGCTATTCAAAGAGATGTACAAATGCTTTAAAAAAGCGAAAAAAGTCAATAATAATACTTGTGCTTTCGTCAATTTCTGCAAAAAAATGAACCTAAATAACTTTTAAAATGTGTCTGAATACTATTTACAGATATGACAATAATATACAAGTAGTTTTACTATTATGTAAGCACAAAAATAGCTAACCTAATTATGATGATTAATAGTTCTGGTTAGCTATCACAGTAGTTTTTATTTTTGAAGAAGAGGGCATGCAGGTACCGTTGGTTTTCTATATGAATACCTTCTCGGGTCTTATTGATTTTGTGCAACACGTTCAATATTCGCTCCAACATTTGTGAGCTTTTCTTCCAGATCTTCATACCCTCGGTCAAGGTGATATATACGCAGAACATCCGTTTCGCCTTCGGCCACCATAGCGGCCAAAACCAAGCTTACGCTAGCCCGCAGGTCGGTACTCATTACTGATGCTCCCTTGAGTGGTGATTTGCCCTCGATATGTACGGTATTTTCTTTTACATCCATTTCACCGCCAAGGCGTACAACTTCTGGTACATAACTAAAACGATCATAATAAATAGTATCGGTAACTGAGGAGGTTCCATCCGCTTGAGTCATCATAGTAGACCACTGGGCTTGCAGGTCAGTAGGAAAACCTGGGTATACTTCTGTTTCTGCCGAAACAGGGGTAATAGTTTCCGGAGCTTTAATGTGAATGGTGTTCTCATTAATGGACATATCCGCTCCCGTTTTGGCAAATGTCTCAGGAAAATTACCTAAATCGTCGACATCAACATTGGTAAGGGTGATATCTGATTGGGGATGCATGGCCGCAGCGATCATAAAGGTGCCTGTTTCAATTCGGTCGGATGCATTGCGAATAGAGATTCCTTCGAGGGCGTCGACCCCACGAATAGTAAGGGTTTTAGTACCTATCCCTTCAATATTAGCACCCATTTCTGTTAGTTTCTTACAAAGCAGAACCACATCCGGTTCACGAGCTGCATTCTTGATTGTAAATTTCTTGGCACGTAATACTGAAGCCAGTACCAAGTTAACCGTAGCCCCCACACTACTGGGTTCTAATGTAAAGGTGCCGCCCTCCAACTGTTCAGGAGCTTCAGCAATAACATATCCTTGGTCAAGTGTAATATCAGCGCCCATTTCACGCATGCCGTCCAGGTGAAGGTCAACGGGACGCGGGCCCCAGGCGCAACCGCCGGGTAGTGAGACTTTGGCTTTGCCAAACTTTCCGAGCAGGGCTCCTAACATATAAAAGGAGGCCCGCATTTTACGTACGAGCTCATAGGGGGCTTCCAAGTGAGAGAGGTGCTTGGGATCGATCACCAATGTGCCGGCCTGCTCATCGAAATCTACTTTGCACCCTGTAACTCGTATGACATTATTAAATGTATAGATGTCGCGAAGTTTAGGAATGTTAGTAATAGTAGTAGGAGAGTCGCCAAGAATTGCTGCCGCCATTAAGGGCAGGGCTGCATTTTTAGATCCGCTGATTGGGATAGTTCCCTGGAGAGGGGTAGGTCCTTCAATAACAAATTTATCCACTTGCTTCTATTTCTAAGATTAAAGCGTCTTTTTCTAGAGAGTCTCCTTTAGCAACAGCAATAGATGATATTACGCCGTCAATAGGAGCTTTGAGTTCGTTTTCCATTTTCATAGCCTCAAGAATAGCAACGGGTGAGCCTAGTTCTACTTCATCGCCTTCGTTAACCAGTACTTCAAGAATTTTGCCTGGCATAGGGGCATTGAGTTCACCTTCTCCAATTTCACCGGCCCTTTTAAAGCCAAGCCGATCTAGTAGAAGGTCTTGTTCATTGCGAACATCCACAGTGTGCCAGTTGCCATTTAGGGTAAAAGAAACGGTGTGTTTATCGTACTCGACATTATCAATTTGATAAAGTTTTGTTCCCATTCGTAAAAGGTATCGCCCGTTTTCTTGTTGAGAAAAGTTGTAAGAGCGTATTTCATCTTCAAATGCCACTTCACCGGACTCTTCCAGCAATTCCAGTTCCCTTGTTTGGTCGTCAATGATGGCTTCAAACTTCATAGTTATCGTGATTTAATTTCTTCGAGTCCTTTGCTTGTGGCTTGAAAGGTGAAATCTTGCAGATTATCGGTATCATAAAAACTGGTAAGAGCCATTTTATTACCGGTACGCTCATAGGCTTCTATAAACCCGAAACTTAACAGGTTAATAAGATCATCCCGTAATTCACCATGCAGTAGCTGTGTTTCTTCTTGAATAACCTGGAACTTTTCCGGGAAAATGAGCTTTTCCAGTACGCACTTTTCTGTTTTTGTAACTTTTCTGTTGCCCATAAATATCTAACATTTTTGAAAGACTGAAAATAGGAGCCCTGTACCTATTTCACAACCTAATCTATTTGAATATCTCCATAGCTAATAAGGTTTTCGTTGTTATCATAAATCATTAAGCGATAGGTTGTTCTAGCATCTGAGCTTGAGTTCTCGGCAATAAGTGCGCCATCAATAGAAACTGTAGTCACGGCGCTGCTCAAATCGTTATTGCTGAGTTCTTTAATCAAAGGATAGTTTGAGTTACCGGGAAAGCGGAATTTATAGATTTTGATACCATCTATGACATCAGAAGCATTAGACTTGATTTGTAATGTTAAATTTTGATTATATCCCAGGGGATTAGGATGAGGATAGTCTGTAATATTAGATTTTATTTGTAATAGTCCACCGTACATGGGGCTAATATTCCAATCACGGTCATCAACACTGCCTACAACTTTGCCGCTCGTATTGGTATGGGTAATACCGTCAGGGGTAGCCAAAGCCTTGTCTTCGAACTTTCTTTGGTCATCACTTTTTGAGCAGTTAATAAGAATGAGTAAAGCACAAAGGATTGTAGAGATAGAGATTGTTGAGTGCACGTTTATTGGTCTTGGTATGATATTCTATTTTATATTGATCTCAGTGAATTAAAACGGTAGAAATAAGTGATAATTGCTTATTACTTAGCTGTTATTTGATGATAATGAAGTAAAACCAAAAGCTGAAATTTATATATCGATGTTATCAATAAAATGATTTCTATCTAAATAAAATAAGGAATGGGGCGGGTTATTTATTAACTTTGACGCTTTAAAATACAATACAAAAATGAGGTCGGGCCTTTATTCATGAGATCTATAACCCGTTTTGGCATTGGGAAACAGAATATGCCGGCCATAGGTTTAGCAGATTTTTGAAGAGCTCGCTAATAAAAAACTATTCCAGGCTTGATGTCTCCTAAGAGATATATAACAATTGGACTGTTACTTTTCGTATTTGGACTGGCTGTGACAGCGCATGCTCAAGATTCACTAATGAGTTTTGAGCATGCAGATGATCCTCCCAAAATGAGTGAATTGCTTGAGTGGAAAGAAGTATTTACATATGAAGTTCGTTACAGTTTTTTCAAACTGGGAGAAGTACAAACGACGATTGTAACAGATACTACATATAATGGGAAAAAAGTGTGGTGGTTACGAACTATTATTACATCAAATCCTGGTATTCCTTTCGTCGGCAAAGAGGAAAACCACTACAATACATTTATGGTAGAGACCGATAGTTTGCCATATACACAGCTGTATTGGCGCGACAATGTAGATGAGGAGCAATTTAGAGCTGAACAATATCTATATGATTATAATGAAGAAAAGGTTTATTTCTCAAAAGATGGAGAACCAGTTGATACGTTGGCTTTGAGCGAACCCTCCAGTTCCGGACAGCTTATTTTTTATTACTCCAGGTTGTTAGCAGGTACCAACAGGAGTTACCGGTTACCGGTTTATTTGAAAGGTGAAAAAGGATATATCAACGGGGTGAACTCTACAGAAATTGAAATGCGGGAATACAAAGCGTTTGATAAAGCAGTAAAAACGTACTATAGCCAAGGGGATGCTGATATCGATGGCCCCTTTGGGTTTACCGGCAAATATGAAGCTTGGTATATTGCTGATAAACTTCGTGTACCTGCAGAAGCCCGGGCCAAGGTCTGGTTAGGCAATGTGAAAGTAAAGTTAATTGACTATAAAAAAGAACGAAGAGATTCATGAAAATTCAGTTTAAAAAACTAGCTCACGCTAAAGATTTACCTTTGCCATCTTACGAATCAGCGAGTGCGGCGGGGATGGATATCCGGGCTGCATTGGAAGCCCCTATCGTATTAGCACCGGGAAAGCGAACACTTATCTCTACCGGTTTGAAGATGGCAATACCCCAAGGGTATGAAGCTCAAATTCGCCCGCGCAGTGGTTTGGCCTACCGTAATGGAATAACTATGCTTAATACTCCGGGAACAATTGATGCCGATTATCGCGGTGAGATAAAAGTATTAGCTGTAAACCTTGGGGAAGAACCCTTTGAGATTACTCATGGCGATCGGGTAGCCCAAATGATTATTGCTCCTGTGTTGCAGGCAGATATTGATGAGGTGGAAATATTGGCTGATACTGATCGCGGGGAAGGCGGTTTTGGTAGTACTGGTATTAAGTAATAGGCAGTAATATAAATATCAAAAATATTCAAAAGCATAGCTAACAACTTTGTTCGATAGAATCCGCCCTTACATAAACCTGGTTTCTAATAATCAGGCCTATCGCCGACTATGGCTGAGCCAGGTAGTGTCAAATTTTGGAGATTGGTTTGGGATCCTTGCGGTATATGCACTTATCACACGCTACTCGGATTCTGAATTTCTATTGGGACTAATCATTGTGGTTAAAATGATGAGTCTGGCCAGCTTTTCTCCCTTCGCAGGTTATCTGACAGACCGTTTTAACAGGCGTCGTATTATGATAATGTGTGATATGCTGAGGGCCATTATTGTCGCCGGTTTATTACTGGTCGTCTCATATGACACATTATGGCTTGCCTATGTACTTACTGCTTTGCAGATGATGCTATCGGCGGTATTTGAACCGGCCAAAACATCTTCAATTCCCAACGTGACAACCGAAGAAGAGCTGGTAGATGCAAATGTACTTTCAGCTGCAAGCTGGAGCATCATCTTCACACTGGGAATGGGATTTGGAGGACTGGCAACGGCATGGTTGGGAACCGACTTGGTATTCATTATTGATGCTTGTACTTATCTGCTGTCGGCTTGGTTCATATATAAGGCCACAATACCACAAAAAAGGATGTCTGAAGCAGAGCTAAAACGTACCCGAAATCCCATTACCGGTATTGTAGAAGGATTTCAGTATCTGTGGAAGAATAAGCAGATCATGCGGCCTACATTGGCAAAAGCTAGTTATACCATGTTTCTGGGGGCACTAACCTATATGCTCATACTTATTTCCGAAGATGTACTGTTAATGGGAAGTATCGGAATTGGGC
This sequence comes from Fodinibius saliphilus, assembly GCF_005869845.1. Lineage (NCBI taxonomy): Bacteria > Pseudomonadati > Balneolota > Balneolia > Balneolales > Balneolaceae > Fodinibius > Fodinibius saliphilus. The sequence continues at coordinate 119,090 of NZ_VAWF01000001.1, forward strand.
TCTTATACTCAGCTCGTGGGGTGGGCACGGGGATTGGGCCCATCATAGGTCGCAGGATTTTTAGTCAAGAGAAAGATTGGGTGCGTGCAATGGGTTTTTGCATGATCTTTGGGGGGGTAATGTATTCGATAGTAGGGCTTACCACCAGTTTAACGGTGATGCTAATTTTTGTTTTTATTGCCCACGCTGCCTCAGGGGCAAATTGGGTGATGAGTACGGTGTTATTACAACGGCGCACACCCGATACGTTCAGGGGACGTGTTTTTAGTACCGAATGGTTGCTTTTTACCCTTGCCCAGTCTGCTTCTGTTTTAATTGCTTCATGGGTGCTTGAAAACAGGTGGTTCACCATACAGCAAGCAATGGTAGCCTTTGCTCTCGCTTTAAGCGTGATAGGGATAGTATGGCACTATACTATTGCTAAAAAGGAGCAGGTCTATCAAAGTGAACAATCTTCTGAACTCAGTACGGCCCAAAATAGATAAGTTCCCAGTCTTAGAGAAAACCGGGAACTTATTAATTACAAGGATTCTTAAATATTTGGATGGCAGACTAATTCCCTTGCATATTCCGCATGATTTTTTGCTGCAGCTCCATCTGGTGATCCTTGATCACCCCTTGTGTTATTTTTGCCGTTTCTTCAGTAATCGTTGGCGTAAGGCGAGCATACTTCTGACCGATATCACTGTTGTAAAAAGCCGTTAGTTCCCGAATTTCATCTTCCGTAAAGGTCTCTTTGTATACCTTTTTTATATCATCTCCAATGTTTTTCCAATTAATATATTTATGGAAGAAATCTGACATGATATCTTGATGTTGCGCCATCTGAGGTGAGGCTTGAACTTGCAGCTTTAACATACGGTCGGCAGATTCTGTAATCTGCTCTTTCATATGCATCACTTCCATAAGCTCATTGACCGCTTGCATATGCGAATCGATTTGAGCAAAAGCAGTAGCTGAAAATATAAATAGGAAAACTGTTAATAGAATTTTCTTCATTGGTATAGATTTAGTTATAGGCTGTGGCAGTTTTCTCAAGCAGAGTAGGACTTGGAAAACCGGGATTATATGATGAATAGGGCCTTCTTCTATGTGCCCCTTTTAGAATATTGATCTATCAATTAGATGGTAGAGGATTATCAAAGTCTTCTATTACTCAAAATGTTTTCGCTCTTTTTCATAATCTTCGTCAGAAACAAGTCCCTGTTGCCATAGTCCCGTGAGGTAGTCCATACGTTCTTTGGTACCGGGTTTATGATCTGGCTTTTTCGGTTTGTTATCTTCTTTCTGTTTTAACCGTTCTTTTTGATCATAGATTGCTTTTTCTAGCAGGTCTTTCAACTTATAGGGGGTTTCCAATCCCCGGAGGGTCATTGAAAAAGCTGAAGTATATAGTGTGATATTACCTACACCCATTTTCTCTTGGATCCAATCTTGTTCTACTTCGACCTTTTCAATATTTACCAGGTCAATATTACGTTGGTATTTATCATCTCGTGAAGTTATCTGAGTGTCAGTAAATTGGTACCTATACTTTTTGTGTTTTTGCTTAATCCAATAAAGGAGTGCCAGTCCGACACCAAAAACAGGAATGAGCAAAACTGAAAAAATGTAACCCAAAATATGGTTTTTCCAGCTCGTTGAAAGGGATATCGTTTTTAATTTTGGTTGGTCAACCATAAGAAAAAGATCTCAATTTGAAGAGCATAAATGTAACACTATAAATTTAGGTAAAATTCGGTAAATACAAAGGGTAAATGACTAAGTTTTCCCAAACAGATTTCGTATATTGTGGGGCTCTCGTGTAAAATTGATTTAGCCATAAGAAGAGTACGAATTAATATATGACGTTAAAACCTTGGAAATATCTTGTAGCGCTGTGGATGACCGCAGTGATTGTTTGTGGCTTTTTAATCCCGATCCCCGAAATCCCGGTACTGGAAGAATCAGCTAGGAATTTATTTCTGCACGTGCCCATGTGGTTTACAATGGCGGTTTGTTTTGCCTTGGGCCTGTTTTACAGCATAAAATATCTGAATGATCCTGATCTGGCCGTTGATAGAAAGGCCGAGACAGCTACACAGATTGGGTTGCTTTTTGGGATCTGTGGTTTGTTAACAGGAGCATTATGGGCGCGATTCACATGGGGAACCTGGTGGACATTCTCAGAGCCAAGGATGAATTTATCGGCTTTGGGGATGATGATTTATGTCGCATATTTTGTATTGCGTACCGCTTTTGATAATCCCGAAAAACGAGCAAAAATTGCTGCCGTGTTTAATGTTTTTGCAGCAACGACGATACCTTTTTTACTTTATATTATTCCGCGGCAGTTACCAAGCCTGCACCCTGGTGCAGACGGGAATCCTGCTTTTAGTGAAATTACAGCACCGGAATTGAGATATATATTTTATCCGGCGGTCGTTGGATTTATCGCCTTAGCCATTTGGCTAATTGATATCTTAAATCGATATAAAAAAATTAAGCACCAAATAGAACAACCTCTATGAGTTTTCCATTAATACAAGTACAAGAAGATACGGCTGCGGTCGTTGATACACTGTCGAAGTCATATTCCTCAAAATGGGAGGCCTCGGCAGGGCTTGAAGAAGCGGGACCTGTGATGCAGGCTATGGCTTCGAATGATCTTATTTTTATCGTGTTGGGTGTTAGCCTGATTATATGGCTGGTGTTATTGTTCTTCATTATTCGTACGGATAAAAAAGTAGGGCAGCTCGAAAAGAAACTTAATAATTCAAATACAGATTAAATATGAAACCAAAACTTATTATTGGCATCGTTGCCATCGTTGGTTTTACTTCATTGCTGATGTACAATTTTGGAAACAGCATTAGCACTTATGTGAACTTTGAACAAGCTTCAGGCATGGAGGGGGCGCATGTTGTTGGAACCCTTGATAAATCCAAAGATTATGGGTTTTCAATGAAAAATAAGCAGTTATCGTTTTACATGAAGGATGAAGATGGTAATGTACGGCGCGTAATCTATCCGAAAACCAAACCTAACAACTTTGAAGAGGCTGATAAGCTTGTTGTTATCGGCAAGATGGAAAATGGGGTGTTTTATGCCAATGAAATGTTGATGAAATGCCCTTCCAAGTATAACAATAACGACGGTTCACAATTCCAAAAAGCGTCAAAGAGCTCGTAAAGAATGATTGGTTTTTTAGGTAAGCTATCTATTAATGCAGCATTTTTGTGTTCTATCTTGGCTGCTGTCGGTTATTTTCTGTATTCAAGAAAGGATAACAATCAATATTTCAAAGTTTCAAACTGGTTGTTTGGCTTCCAGGGGCTTTTCCTGGCCGTTGCTTCTGGATTCCTAATGTATATAATCTTGACGCACCAGTTTAACTTCTACTATGTATATAACTATACCAGCAGTGATCTGCAGCTCAAGTATTTGATATCTGCTTTCTGGGGAGGCCAAGAAGGTAGCTTTATGCTTTGGATCCTGGTATCAACGCTACTCGGGTTTGGCTTGATGAAATGGACCCGCAAACCGTTTCGCGGTCCTGTTCTCTTCTTTTTGACCCTAACACAGGTGTTTCTGTTATCTATGGTCGTTGGGTTGCCCATAGGAGATTTCACTATTGGTGCTTCTCCATTTCGTACGCTGGCAGAGGCGATGCCTAATGCGCCCTTTCTTCAATCAAATCCTGATTTTGTGCCTCAAGACGGTAAGGGGTTAAACGACCTGCTCAAAAGTCCTTGGATGATGATTCATCCCCCGATTTTATTTGTAGGTTTTGCCATGATGACGATCCCGTATTGTTTTGCTATGGCAGCTCTCTGGAAACGAAAATACAACGAATGGGTAGGGCCGGCACTTCCGTGGACACTTGGTGCTAATGTTGCTTTACTTACAGCCATTTTCTTGGGCGGGTATTGGGCGTATGTGACTCTCTCATTTGGTGGGTACTGGGCGTGGGATCCCGTAGAAAATGCTTCTTTTGTACCATGGCTTTTGGGCACAGCGGGCATTCATACGATGATTATTCAGCGTAAAAGTTCGACCTCCCAGAAAGCCTCTTTACTCTTTGCCATTTTAGCGTATGTAGCCATAGTATATGAAACCTTCTTGACCCGGTCCGGGGTATTATCAGACTCCTCGGTACACAGTTTTGTTGATTTGGGGCTGTATAACCAGCTTGTCCTTTTTATGGCTGTAGTTACCCTCGTTGGACTGGGACTCTTTTTTTACCGCTACAAGGAGCTTCCATCACAGCAAAAAGAGTCGAAGTTTTTGAGCCGTGAATTCATGACCTTTGCCGGGGCAATGATTCTTTTCCTAATAGGATTAGTGATTATCCTGGGAACCAGTTCCCCAATTATTGGGCGGCTTTTTGTAGATAACCCCACACCGCCGGAGGTAAGTTTTTACAATGAGTGGACGATGCCACTGGCAATGATTGCAGCAATATTTACCGTGTTGGGCCAATATCTGTTCTGGAAAAGGCAAGATGCCGAATCATTGACCAATGATCTGTTATGGCCGGTAGCCATAGCTTGTGTACTAACCCTTGCTTCTATAATACTGGGTAACGTACGTAATATCTACTATATGTTTTATTTATTAACAGCATGGTTCACGGTAGTCGGTAACAGCGTGATAATGTTACGCCTTATACGTAAGAATCCAATGCTTATTGGCGGGGTTTTGAGTCATATTGGTTTTGGTGTGCTTTTATTGGGGATACTAGCCTCTTCGGCCTACAATAAAAATCTACTGGACCAGTCGATGAAAAATTATAACGCGGCTATTGAACGTGGTGAAGTGACGGATGAGCAGGGATTTCTGAAGACGCAAAAAGTGAACTTTTTGGAACTCAAACTGAATCAACCAAAAATTGTTGATGATAAATACAAAGTAACCTACAAAGGATATACACTTCGTAACCAGGAGCGCCCTGGTCAGCAGCAGTATATTATTCAATTTGAGCCGGCTGATGGGAGTGGCCAACAGTTTACTTTGAAGCCTAAGGTATACCCAATGTTATCTTCCTCTTCAATGGGTAATATTCAGTGGTCGGTAAGTCCCGACGTAAGAACCGGGTGGCTTAGTGATATTTACCTGTATGTATCGGGCAGTGCCTATGTAGAACGTCGTAATGAGCAAGCTAAGGAGCAAGCGAAACAAAGAAACCAGCCGGTGTCTTCCACACAGAAAGATTCGCTTAGAAAACAGAAGATAACGCTGGGCAAAGGCCAAACTGTTGCGGTAGGAAGTTATGATCTCACCTTTAATAGTTACGGAGAAATTCAAAATAAAAAGCTGCAAGACAGCACGATGGTAGCAGTGCGTGCTAATCTTGAAATATCACCGCGAGGTAGTGATAGCTCTGCACCTTTATCACCGATATTCTCGGTATACAGTAAAGATGGTGAAAACTGGACATACGCTCCTCCGGTGAAGATACCCGGCGAAAAGGAGGCTTCTATTCAGTTTAGTCGCGTAGATCCTACAGATGGAGATATCGAGCTTACTATTCGCGGTATAGATGAGAAAGTAGAAGAGGAGTGGGTATTACTCGTGGCCGAAGAGAAACCGTTTATATCGGTTGTATGGCTTGGTACCTTTTTGTTAATGGCTGGATTTAGCGTTTCCATTTTCCGACATTGGGGTAGGGAACGAAAAAAATCTGCTTGACATGCCTCATAAATTTTTTTTACTGGTACTTCTATTTCTGTTTTTGGGAATGGCCCAGATGGGTCATTCGCAGGATAGGAATACTCCTAGCCCTAAAATAGCTTTCTTGAAATCGGTAGCTGTACCTGGTTGGGGACATCACTATGTCGACAAATCCAGCTGGGAACGCGGTAAGTATCACTTGGGGGCCGAGATAGTATTGGTGTTGGGATATGTCGGTCTTTCGATACATTCTAATAATATTCAACAGCATTGGTATACCTATGGTCGTTCGCAGGCTGGTGTGACGATAAAGGGTCGAAGCAGAGAATTTCAGCTGGCGGTAGGTGACTTCAATAATCTTTCTGCTTACAATAATTACCAGGAGCGAAGTAGAAATTGGGATAAGTTGCTGGAGGATAAGCCCGAAAACCGGTGGCAATGGGATAGCAAGAAGAAGAGAGCCGAATACAGAGATTTGAGAACAGATTTCGAACAGATTGATCAACAGCTGCCGGCCCTGTTGGGAATGATGGTTCTCAACAGATTAATCAGTGGTATTAGCGCGTATAATCGTGCAAAAAAGCGTGAAGAAAACACTTCTTTGGCAACTGATATTTCAGTTGCTCCCTATCGAATGAACCAAGGCATCGTTGCCAATTTGAATATCCGTTTCTGATGCCAAGATATAAGATTTTAATAGAGTTTAAAGGCAGTCGCTATAACGGCTGGCAAAAGCAGCCCAATGGGGATACGGTAGAGGGGTGTATTGAGTCGGCGTTGCAGCGGATTTTGCGCCAACCGGTGGATATTATTGGGCAGGGCCGTACCGACAGTGGTGTACATGCAGAGGGACAGGTGGCGCATTTTGACTTTCCTGAAACCCTTGATAACAATCGTTTGCTATATGCATTACTGGGGGTTCTGCCGCACGATATTGGGGTTTGGGATATGGAAGAGGTCGATCCTCAATTCCATGCCCGTTTTGATGCCTCTAGTCGGCAATATCGTTACCAAATTGCTCGCCGCCCGAAACCACTTCTTAAAGATATCTCTGAAATGGTCTTAGATGATCTGGATATTGCAGCAATGAAGGGATGTGCACAGAAAATATTGGGTATTCATAACTTTGACAGCTTTACAAAACCGGATAATGAAAACCCGGATTCTACCTGTGAAGTAATGCAGTCTGAATTTAATTCGGTAGAGGGTATATTGACTTATCGAATAGAAGCAAATCGTTTTGTGCGGCATTTGGTTAGACGCCTGGTAGGTACGATGATTCAGGTGGGAAAGGGCAAACGAACAGTTGATGATTTTTTCGATATGATCGATAATCCCAGTAAAATGAAGAATGGCCATGGAGCTGCTGCAAAAGGTCTGATACTGGAAAAAGTAGAATATAAAAAAAGTTCAAAAAGTTCTTGACACGAATTGGTTAATTATATTATATTTGTGCTCTCTCGAAACGGGTTTATAACTTGTTTGAAAGAGTTACATTCCTCGGTAGCTCAGCGGCAGAGCAATCGGCTGTTAACCGATGGGTCGTAGGTTCGAATCCTACCCGGGGAGCCGATCGAAGCTAAAGTGCGAACTTGGTCTTTTCCAGGTTCGCACTTTCTTATTTTATGCCAGTCTTTTTCCAGCTGTTTATCGGCTATATACTGTATTTTGATCATACCGGTGCCATTCTCGTCTACATTGGCGTTAACAGAATGAATTAACGTTTTTACAATGTGTTCACGCTTCTTGTTGTCTCCATTCTTCCATTCAGCGAGTAAATTATTAGGTGGTCAAACGGAAGAATCAATAAATATATCCGAAAGGAATTTCAGGCAGGTATGTAGTGAATATTAAATCATCGATTTATAATTCCTCATATAAACAGTTCTTACTTAATAATATCATTTCTTAATCTACCAGAAATTAGCCTAAAGGATCAGCAGCCGGGCGTGTGCCAACTCTGATATTATATATGTAAATAAGTGATGGAAGTGCTTTTATGCAGAAATGCTATGAGCATCAAAATTTATAATGTGCCCTGGTAAATCTTAATATCAATTTGCGACTCAATGAAACGGATTAGCAATTTGTTAGGCTGCTGGCTCTGATTTGGGGGCCTTACCTTCAAACGCTTCATCAATTAGTATATCCTTTACTTTTATCGCTAAGTCAGTGCATTCTTTTACTATGTCAACACTGTTGCAAAAATAGATCTCTTCATTGTTTACGATCTCCTTCACATCTTTACAGGTGCACCGCATGGGAGAAAAGTCTATATCACCGATATCGCTAATATGTTCTTCGGCAAATTCGATGAGCTCATCTATTGTCATTTTTCCCTGTTCAAGAGATTTATCAACCTCTGAATTAGATTTATGAACATAAAATGTTCCTAAAAAATGGTAAAGAGAACTTCTGGCTGATATACATGCGGAATAGGTTACTACATCTTCTTTTGGTTTGTAGAGCTCTTCGTTAGCTTGCGATAATAAGCTGTCTGCCTTCTTATACAGTTTTTCTACTCTTTCTCTTTTTTCACTCATAGCACTAGGTTGTTTGGTGATTGTTGGATACTTCTATGGTCTTTCCATAATTAGTTTAGGCCGAATATTTTGATTGACTGTTTGGCGAATTCAACGAGTGGGGTGAAGTAAACGCCCAGTAATAGCGTAGGAATTAACAAGGCCCCGAGAATCACTTTGGATCGGATATCAAATTTTGGTTTGCTCGCGCCTTCTTCTGGATTGTATAAAAACATATTACGCACAACGCGTATGTAATAATAAAGGGAAATTACGGTAGTAATACCCGCAATAGCTACCAGCCATATCCAACCTGCGCTAACAGCCGCTCCGAAAATGTACAGCTTTGCAACAAATCCGCCGGTAGGGGGTAGTCCTGTCAGGGATACCAGGAAGATGGTCATGGCAACGCCTTCCATTGGCGCGCGGTGCCCGAGTCCTTTGTACATTTCGATGGACTCCGTATCGAAGGAGTTAGAGAAAAGCATTGCGATATAAAAGGCTCCGAGGTTCATAAACAGGTAGATAAACACATAGACCAGGATGGATGAGATTCCCTGTTCGGAAAATATAACTACGCCCATCAGAATATAACCTGCGTGAGCAATACTGGAATAGGCGAGCATCCGCTTAATATTGTCCTGCATCAGGGCGGTGAAATTCCCCACAATCATGGCAAGTGCGGCCATAGTTCCGATTACTACATCCCACGGAATGTCGTTCGTGAATATTGTTTGCCAGACACCGTTTTCACTAAATGTACCGATATCTATGAACGATACGGTAAAAAGTCTAAGTAGCAATCCGAGAGCTGCAATTTTTGATGCAACAGCAAGTATGGCGGCAATTGAGAAAGTTGCCCCTTCATAAACGTCGGGAGCCCAGAAATGGAAGGGGACAACGGCAACCTTGAAGCCGAGCCCTACCAGAATCATGGCAATGGAGAGGTTGAAAATAACAGGCTGTGGAATACCTGCATTTAACGCCTCATTAACGGCAAAGATATCAGTTGCTCCTGTTACACCAATCAGGAGCGAGAGTCCGTAGAGCATGATTCCTGATGATACCGCACCGAATATGATGTATTTCACCGATGATTCGGATGATCGCTGTGATCTCTTGGTAAAGCCTACCAGCACATATGAGCTGATACTGGTGATCTCAAATGCAAGATACATTAATAACAGATTCGTGGCGCTTACCATAAGCAGCATTCCTAGCACCATACCGGAAAGCAGCATATAGAATTCGCCTATGCGTGATTCATAATTTTCCAGTTCTGTGCTTCTCATAGAGAAAAGCACAACGAAAATCGCGGCTAGAATAATGAGGATTTTAAAAAATACCGCGAAAGGATCAACTGCCAGTATTTCATAGAAAATCGCTTCATTGGTACCAATTTGAAAAATGGTGGCTATTCCGGCGAGTATCAGACCGCCAAGCATAATCCCCCCGGCGGAATGGTTTTTCTCTTTAGTGAAGAGGTCACCTATAATAATTGCGCACAGCGTAAGCACGACAATTATCTCGGGGTAAAACTGGCCAATACTATGTAATGTCTGTTCAACCATAATCAGCTAATAATTCTAAATCTTATATGTTTGTATTCTGGAATGGTCATAATAAGAGTAATATGTGTTTTAACATTGGTTTCCATTCTATAGACCTCCACCACCCGTTACAAATTCTACAAGTCCACTCAGTGAGCTGTTGATGAGATCAATTGCTAAGGATGGATAGATTCCCAGAAGAACAATGAGAATAATGAGCGGTACAAAGCTGATATATTCTCTCAACGTCAGATCCTTGAGTTCCTCCCAGCGTTGCGGTGTCTCACCAAGAAATATTCTCTGAACGGTCCAAAGAATGTATCCCGCTGTAATAATAATACCGGTTACAGATATTATGGTTAGCCAGCGATAGCTTTCAAAAGCACCCAGAAACGAGAACAGCTCACTTACAAATCCGTTGAGTCCGGGCAGTCCCAGGGCGGCAAACATACCCACCATTGCTATTCCCGTATATTTTGGCATCTGATTTGCCATGCCTCCAAAATCGTATAGGCCACGGGTATGCGTTCGGTCGTAGAGCACGCCAACTGAGAGGAAGAGTACTGCGGTGATGATACCGTGGTTAAACATCTGCAGAACACCACCTACCATACCTTGGGTATTGAGAGCGGCAATACCGAGAATCACGATACCCATATGACTGATAGAGGAGTAGGCGATCAGTTTCTTGAAGTCTTCCTGTGCCATGGCGCAAAGGGCTCCGTAAATAATACTTATCATCCCGAGAACCGCCATAAAATATCCGAAATAAAGGGTAGCATCGGGCAGGATCGGGAAGTTGATTCTCAGCAATCCGTATGCACCGAGTTTCAGCAGAACACCGGCCAAAATTACACTTATGGGCGTGGGAGCCTGAACGTGTGCATCCGGCAGCCAGGTGTGGAATGGGAAAATCGGAATCTTGATCGCGAAATTGATAAAAAGGGCCATCCAGGCAACATAGCGCCAGGTGGTATCAACGCCGCCCAGCAGAGCGCCATCTACAAAGTTATCGGGGTTCATCATCTCCAGAATGTTAAATGTATGCACCATCTCCCCGGTAGCGGGATCGGGAACGGCAACGCTGAAATAGAGGGCGAGCATGGTTAGCAGCATCAGAATACCACCTACGAAAGTGTAGAGGAAGAACTTGATAGCCGCATATTCCCGGCGCTTGCCGCCCCAGATTCCGATCAGAAAGTACATCGGCAACAGCATTACTTCCCAGAAGATGAAGAATAAAAAGAAATCAAGGGCTACAAATACGCCCATAATTCCTGTTATCAAAAGGAGGTAGAGGGCAAAATATCCCTTGACCATTTTTTTGATATTCCAGGATGAGATAACTCCTACGAATGCGATCAGTGCGGTGAGAATCACCATCAGAACGCTCAACCCGTCGAGACCGAAGAAGTAATCAATATTAATTTTTCCCACCCAGGGCACGGCATCAACCGTAATCCAGTCGTACTTTTCTACAAACTGGAAACTTTCCATGTTGTTGATGCCAGTTTTTGCCTGGTCGAATACCGAATAGATAATTCCGGCCAGCAGCACCTGGATTCCGGTAACAGCTGCCGCGGTCCAACGAATGGCATTGTGATTTTTATCAGGAATAAGGAGTACTATTATCATACCTGCGATTGGTAAAAAAACAATCCAGGTAAGTATACCTAGGCCCAAAAATTGAAATTCCATAAGTTCAGCGTTCGATTTTTATTGATTGTTGAAATTTCGTTTAGATAAAAAGGATAAAGAGTACAAGGAAACTGAATATCACGTAGACCAGGTATGTTTGAATCTTACCGGTCTGTATTTTACTTAGCATGCTTCCGGCGCGATCTGCCGATGCGGCGGTAGCGTTTACAAGTCCGTCTACGATGTTATCGTCAAACAGTCCGCTCATGTTTGATATGCCTCGGGTAACCCAGGCCGAACCGTTCACTATAGCGTCAATGATATTCTCGTCAAACCATTTTGATATTCGGGTTAGCAGAAACAGTCCGCTTACAAAAACGCGGTCATACAATTCATCGAAATACCAGCCGTTGAAAGAAAATTTATATGCCGCCTTCGCTTTTTCGACCAGGCTTTCCGGTTTGATTTTTTTCCAGTAATACATACCAAAAGCAAGCGCTATACCTCCCAATGCAAAGAGAATGGAGAGTACCATCGCGGTTCCATGTATATGATGTACTGCATCATTGAATACTACAGCTGCAGCAGGTTGCAGCATTTCAGGAACCATGCTCAGAGGGCGTTCGATAGTTTGGTAAAACCAGCCGTCTGCTGCTCCGAATGGATTAAAACTGTAGAATACAAACGTTGAAACAGTAGCAAGCACAACAAGCGGAATTGTCATTACTAGGGAAGATTCCTTGATCTTGGATATGCGCTTCTCATCCGATGGCTTGCCGTGGAAGGTGAGAATCAACAGACGGAACATATAGAAGGCCGTCATTCCGGCTACAACAAATCCTAGTATGGGCAGCAGCCAGTGACCGTTCAACGTGCTGTATGCGAGTGTACCTGCAAGAATCTCATCTTTGCTTAAAAATCCTGAAGTAAGTGGGATGCCCGATATTGCGAGAGTGAATATCAGGAATGTATAATAGGTGATGGGCATCCTTGATTTGAGTCCACCCATATTTCGCACATCCTGTGCATCGGTATGATGATCATTCTGGTCGTGCAGAACCTTGTGCATGGCAAAAATCACGCTGCCCGCTCCAAGAAAGAGGCCAGCTTTAAAGGCGGCGTGCGTAACCAGATGCATGAATCCGGCTGTATAAGCGCCGACGCCAAGGGCCAGAATCATATATCCCAGCTGACTGATGGTGGAGAACGCAAGAACACGTTTGATGTCGTACTGCGTAAGTGCGATAGATGCTGCTATAAATGCTGTTATTGCACCGATGTAGGCAATTACGAGCAGGGCATCTGCCGTAAGCATGGGAAAGATGCGGGCAACAAGATAGACACCGGCCGCAACCATTGTTGCCGCGTGGATCAGGGCACTAACCGGTGTAGGACCTTCCATGGCATCGGGCAGCCAGACCTGCAAGGGAAACTGTGCAGATTTACCGATGGCGCCACAGAAAATGAGCAGTCCGGAAGCGGTCAGCCATCCCGTGCTACCATAGGGGAGTTGTCCTGCTTCAATCAAGCCGAAAATTTCTTGGAAAGAGAATGTGGCAAAGTTTACAAATAGAATCATAATTCCGAGAAACATCCCGAAATCACCCACACGGTTTACGATAAACGCTTTGTTTGCAGCTTTGGAAGCCGATTTCTTTTCGTACCAGAAACCAATAAGCAGATAGGAGCTAATACCTACGAGCTCCCAGAAGATATACATGAACAGTAGATTGCTGGTAAGAACGATGCCAAGCATCGAGAAGGAGAACAGCCCCAGATAACCATAATAGCGAGAATACCGGGGATCACCTTTCATATAGCCGATGGAGAAAAGGTGCACGAGCGAACTGACAAGCGTTACCACAACCAGCATTACGGCCGCCAGATTATCGATGGCTATCCCGAAATTTATGGATTGGGAGCCGATTACCAGCCATTCATATGTTTGAATAAACGATTCTTCCTGATGGGCGGTAAGTTTTGATATCAAAAGAGTAAGAGAAAGTACAAAAGCCGTTATCAGAAAGCCGGAAGCGAGCCAGTCTCCTTTTCTAGGCAAGCGTTTGCCGAAAAATATGAGCAGAATGAAACCCAGCAGGGGCAGAACCAGTATTACAAGAGGTAGTTGAGTAAACATGCGTTATATCCGGTTAAATTAGTTTCTTTTCTTTCGATTTACCCTTTTAGAGAATCAATTTCATCGAGGTTAACTGTATTAAACCTGTTATACATATTTAATACGATTGCCAACGCAACGGCAGCTTCTGCGGCAGCAATAATGATCACAAAAAGACCGATCATCTGTCCCTCGAGAGATAGCGAGGTGTAGCGGCTAAATGCGATTAGGTTGATATTAGCTGAGTTAAGAATCAGTTCCACGCCCATCAGTACCATAATTACATTTCTTCTGGTAAGCACTGCCATAATTCCAAGGGAAAGTAGCAAGGCACTTACCACTAAAAAGTGAACCAGCCCCGGTTCCGCAAGCCATTGCATTATCATCAGTTCCATATTTCTACTGTTCTTGGTTTTTAATTGCTGTTAATCGGGTAGACATAAGAATGGCCCCTATAATGGCGATGAGGAGCAGCACACCTGCAATAATAAATGGCAGAATGTAGTCGCTCATGAGCAGTATGCCGAGATCGTATACCGTTTCACTACGTTCTTCCGGTGTAATCATCTGCCAAGATGTTGTGACATAAGAGTAGACAAGTAATACCGCCGCAACCGCTGCAAGTAGGGATGCAGGCAATATATTTACCGTGACGGCTTTGAATTCCTGGGTAAAGCCCTGTTCGGTGAGCATCATCCCGAAAAGAATGAGAATGAGGATGCCGCCTACATATACGAGAAGCTGCGTGGCGGCGATAAAATCTGCATAAAGCAATACATAAAGTACAGCGACACCGGCCAGAGAAAACATTAGTGCGAAGGCAGAATGCACGATATTCTTGGAGAATACCATAATACCCGCGGCTCCCACGGTTACAATCGCAAATAGATAAAAAACTATAGCAGTTAGGTCCATCTGTTTAATCTTCTGATTTATTCTGTTTGGATTTTGAAGCTTTGGCAGACTTTTTCGCTTTTTTCTTCTTGGCTGCTTCTTTCTTTTTTTTACGTTTTTCTTCTTTCTCTTTGGCAGCTTTTTCCTTCACTTCAGTTACTTCGTTCTCACTCATTTCGCTAAATTGAAATAGGAGATTGTTTCGATCATAGTCGGAATATTCATATTCCGGTACCATTTTGATACATTCCGTAGGGCAGGGAGGCACACACATGTCGCAGTACATGCATTTAGACATGTCAATAACAAAATCGGTAAGAAAGAATCTCTTGGGATTACCGGTAGAGGTTTTTCCCAGATCTACATCTTTTGTGGCCTGAACTGTTTCTATTTCGATACAGTTAACCGGGCAGGCTCTTTCACATAGTTTACAGCCAATGCAGTCGCCAATATTTACATATAGCTTGCTTCTTGCTCCAGCAGGAAGCTCATCCCGCTCTTCCGGATATCGCAAGGTTACGGCCGGTTTAAAAAGGTGACGCATGGTCACTCCCATCCCCGTAAAAATAGTTTTGAAGGTCGTCCAGCTTTTTTTTAGAACATGTACCATAGGTTCGCTTCTCTAGGTTTTAAAAGATCATTTCCCACAGTGCAATTAGCACAAAGTTTACGAAAGAGATCGGGATCAAAAAGCTCCAGCAAATCTCCATAAGTTGATCAACGCGGTAACGTGGTAATGTCCACCGCATCCACATCATCACAAAAACAAACAACATACCCTTGAGCATTATCCAGATGAATCCCCAGATGGGGCCGGAAAGGAATTCGCCAAACGGGCTTGCCCATCCACCGAAAAATAGTACCGCTCCAAGTAGAGAGAGTAGAAGCATGTCTGCATATTCTGCGAGCATAAAGATTCCCCAGCGCATGCCAGAATATTCCGTCTGGAATCCGGCCACCAGTTCCGATTCGGATTCCGGGAGGTCAAAAGGCACCCGGTGCGATTCGGCTACAATCGAAATAAAGAAGATCACAAATGCGACTAAGAGGAACGGGTTCTGAAAGATTAGCCAGTTGGGTAGAAAGCCCATAACATCATTTCCGGCCTGCATTTCAGTTACTGTCATCAAATTCAGGGACCCAGCGACTACAAGAACAGAAAGAACAGACATAATTGTAGGTACTTCATAGCTCACCATCTGAGCTGCGGTACGCATCCCGCCAAGCAGAGACCATTTGTTGTTGGATGCCCATGATCCCATTAAAACGCTTAGCGTAAGTAATGAGGTTACAGCCAGTAGATAGAAAACACCGATATTAATTGAGCTGCCTATGTATGCGCTGCTAAAGGGGATAACCGAAAAAGCGGCATATGAGGCTGCAAAAAGCACGAAAGGCGCCATTTTAAACAAAAACCGACTGGCATTGGTCGGAATAATATCTTCTTTCTGTATCAATTTGAGCATGTCAGCAATAGTTTGTGCCCACCCGTGCCAGCCACCGACTCGCATGGGGCCGAGTCGATCCTGGATATGGGCGGAAACTTTACGCTCAAGCCAAATGGCGAACAGAGCATAGACTGCAATTAATGCAAGAGGTAGGGTGGCGAATATGATCAGTGCCACCGTGGATGAAGGGATGATTTGTTCAAGTAAACTCAACATAAGTGATTTTCAACCATTTCAATTTCAGATTATCGGTCAACTCCTCCCAGTACAATGTCAATACTACCCACAATTGCTACCAAGTCGGCTACAAGAGCTCCTTTAGATATGGCGGGCAGAATACTAAGGTTCACGAAACTTGGTGTTCGTGCCTTAATGCGATAGGGGCCGGACTTTTCACTGATGATATAATAGCCCAGTTCGCCACGGGGCGTTTCAGTACGTACATAGATTTCGCCCTCTTTTGAGCGAATTCTTCGTGGTACGGCCTCTTGAACGTCACCTTCGTCAGGCATCTGGTCCAGTGCCTGTTCTATAATTTTGAGGCTTTCTTCCATTTCGCGGACCCGGACGATATATCGGTCCCAGCAATCCCCAACAGTTCCCACTTCCCCTTTACCAACCGGAATGTCAAAATCAAAGCGATCGTAAATGGAATAGGAGTCGTTTTTGCGAATATCCCAGGAAACACCCGATCCTCGAAGCATTGGGCCTGAAGCGCTATAATTCAGAGCAACTTCGGCGGGCAGTACTCCAATATTGGCCGTTCGTTCGATGAAGATACTGTTAGTGGTAAGAAGGTCGTTCAATTCCTTGATCTTCGGGCGAAATCCGTTTATGAATTCCCAGGTATCACTTTTGAAATCTTCGGGAATGTCGCGCATCAAACCGCCAACGCATATGTAATTATAAAGCAGTCTGGCTCCACTCACTTTCTCCAGGATTCGTAGTATCTTTTCCCGTTCGATAAAGCAGTATAGGAAAGGAGTAAAGGCGCCGAGATCAAGCCCGAATGTTCCGATACCCAGCAAGTGACTCGCAATTCGCTGAAGCTCTGCAAGAATTACACGCATATATTCCACGCGTTCTGGGACTTCAATTTCCAGCAGTTTTTCCACCGCTATTACGTAGCCCATTTCCTGATGCAGGGCGGAAACGTAATCGATTCGGTCGGTATAAGGCACCACTTTGGCAAAATCCCCCAGAGATTCTGCATATTTTTCAAAACAGCGATGCAGATAACCGATATCAGGTTTAGCCTTCTTTACTACCTCTCCATCAACTGTTACTTCGATTCGTAGCACTCCGTGTGTGGACGGATGCTGAGGTCCCATGTTGATGGTCATCGTCTTTTTTTGCAATTCGGCCGGTTGGGGTGACGTTATTCTTGCCATGATGACTTCGGTTTCAATTAAATTCCTGTTGTTACATTGTGATATGTTTCCTGCTGCTCATAATCTTTTCGCAACGGATGGCCTTCCCAGTCTTGAGGCGTAAGAATGCGTCGTAGATCGGGATGTCCCCGAAATGTTACACCTATCAAATCGTAGGCCTCGCGTTCATGCCAGTTGGCTGTTTTCCAGAGAGATTCTACGGATGGAACCACAGGTTTTTCTTCGGGCACACGGACTTTCATTACCAGCTTATGCCTGTGAATGGTAGAATCTAAGTGATAGGTTACTCCCAGTTCATTTTCTTTCTGGTAGTGGACTCCACTTAGGCACATTAGATTATTGAAGCGGAGCTTCTCATCATCTCTAAGGGTCTTTGCGAGTTCCCGGAGAATTGAAGGGGAGACCGTTATCCATGATTCGCCCACCTCGGCTTCGATAAATTCTATTTTGCCTTCGAATCGCTGATTTAGATATTTTGTAATTTCTTCAGTCGTCATCATCATTTTTATTCGGCCCCTACCGGTTCTTTTCCAGTGGTTTTCTTTTCGGACTCTTCCGAAACTTTCGGTTCGATAATGCTTTCGTTTGTGATTCGGTCTTGAAGCTTCAAGAATCCTTCGAGCAAAGCTTCCGGTCTGGGAGGACAGCCCGGCACATACACATCAACGGGTATTACCTTATCAACCCCTTTGAGTACATGATACCCATGCTCCCAGTAAGGCCCACCGCTGTTTGAGCAAGAACCCATACTAATTACATATCTTGGCTCCGACATCTGCTCATACAGGCGTTCGATTCGGGAAGCCATTTTCATAGTTACGGTACCGGCAACGATCATTACGTCAGCTTGCCTGGGAGAGGAGCGAGGGATGACCCCGAAGCGGTCGAAATCGTAATCCGAGGCGGCCGTAGCCATCATCTCAATGGCGCAACAGGCAAGCCCAAACTGTTCATACCAGAGCGAGGATTTTCTCGCCCAATTCAAGGCACTTTCCAATGATACGATAATGATATTGCTGTCGTGATATTTTTTGTCTAGCAGTCCCATACGATATACGGTTTATTGCAAATAGCGTTAAGGCTTCAATTCTGTTTCCATTACCGGCTCTACCAGTGATTCTTCCTCAGGTTCTTCCTCCACAACACCCACTCCCTCTACATATCGTGGAACTAGGGGTTTGGGGATATCCCACTGTAAATGGCCCTTGCCTAGTTCGTAGGCAAATCCAATAAAGATGAGAAACACAAAAACGAGCATGGCAAAAAATGCAAACCAACCGATTTCCTGGAATACCATTACCCAAGGGAATAGCAAAAGAATTTCTACTTCGAAGATGAGAAACATCAACCCGATAATGTAAAACCGGTTGTTAAACTGCACGCGGGCAGATCCAAAGGGTGTTTCACCACATTCATAGGTAGCAAGCTTTTCCGCATTTGGACGATTGGGGCGCAAAAGCTTGGCTGCTGTAAGGCTTACAGCCACAAATAGAACCCCCAGTAATAGAAAGAGGAATACATTGCCAAATTCAGCGATCATATCTTAAAAGGTTATTAAGATTCCAATTATATATTTTTATACCTAAATATCTAAAATAAAGTAAAAGTTTTCTGGGATCGGCGGACTCTCCATCATGGAAAAAATTGTCTTGGAGAATCCGCGACCTACCTAAATTTTCTGAATTATTGAACTCATTAATTTAACGTTATCAACATCTGATTAAAGATCACCGGTTGGATTCTACCGGTTTTTAATATCAATATAATTCCGTTCGTTAGGACCCACATAAATTTGTCGTGGACGAGAAATAGGATCCTTATTGTCTCGCATCTCTTTCCACTGAGCAATCCATCCCGGCAATCTTCCGAGAGCGAACATCACAGTAAACATCTCAGTAGGGATGTTCATGGCTCTGTAAAGTATTCCCGAGTAGAAGTCTACATTGGGATACAATTTACGATCTACAAAGTAACTGTCGGACAAGGCAACCTCCTCAAGAGATTTAGCAATATCGAGCAGGGGATCATCAATTCCGAGCTCGTCAAGCACTTCATCACATACTTTTTTAATAATTTTGGCTCTGGGGTCGAAATTCTTGTAGACGCGGTGACCAAATCCCATCAGGCGGAAATCACTGCTTTTGTCTTTGGCCTTTTCGACCATCTTTTCAACGCTTTCGTCAGCTTCGTGAATTTGCTTCAGCATTTCGATAACCTGCTGGTTGGCTCCTCCATGGAGGGGTCCCCAAAGGGCGCAAACACCTGCAGAAATAGCAGCATACAGACTCGCATGAGAAGAACCCGCCATCCGAACAGTAGAAGCAGAGCAGTTTTGCTCATGATCGGCGTGTAGTATTAGCAACGTATCCAGCGCATTGGCTACTACCGGATTTACTTCAAAGTTTTCCGTAGGCTGCGCAAACATCATATGCAGGAAGTTAGCTGTATAGCTAAGTTTGTTTTGCGGATACATGATAGGGAAGCCCATCGATTTCTTATACGACCAGGCCGCAATTGTTGATATCTTGGCAATAAGTCGGATAATCGTAAGTTCAACTTCCTTGGGATTTAATTCGGACTTTTGGGATTCCGGATAGAAAGTAGAGAGTGCGCTTATCATGGAAGCAAGTACGCCCATTGGGTGGGCTTTGGAGGGATATCCCTCATAAAATTTCTTCATGTCCTCATGAATGAGCGTATGCTGGGTTATCTTAGAAATGAAATCATTCAGCTCTTCCTTAGTAGGGAGCTCATCATAGATTAAAAGATAGGCTACTTCCAGAAAGGTAGACTGTTCGGCCAGCTGTTCGATAGGGTAGCCACGATAGCGCAATATTCCGTTTTCACCATCAAGGTATGTTATGGCACTTTTTGTTGATCCGGTATTTTTAAAGCCGGTATCCAGTGTTATATAGCCGGTATCTCCTCTTAGGCTGGAGATATCGATCGCTTTTTCATTTTCCGATCCAACTACAAGTGGCAATTGATGGGTTTCTCCATCAAAATCGAGCGTAACTTTTTTTTCTTCGGACATATTCGTAAATAAATTATAGTTCACATTTCTTATTAACGCACCGCACCCTATTATTTTACTTCCCAAGTATTACCGCTGTGGAAGAGGTCTTCAAGATTCTTGTATTTACTGTTTTTCTGAGAATCGTCAATAATATGGTGCAATTGCTCATCGAAACTGGTTGATTCGGTATTTCTGATGATTCCCATTGCTACAGGGAAATCAGGCAATTGTAATTTTGCCAGGGCCACATGTTGCTGCGTTTCTTTTTCTGATGGATCGTGTATTAACGTATTAGTGTTATTATCGTCATCAAGACGCACTTTTTTGAGTTTCATGCCGTCAATCTGGATGCCATATTCGTCATCCTTACCAAATACCATAGGCTCACCGGCTTTCAGTTCCAGCTGGTTTTCATCCTTAGTTTCTTTGTCAGTAAGCTTTTCATGAATTCCATCCGTAAATATTACACAGTTTTGCAGAACCTCGATTATAGAAGTTCCCTTATGTTTATAGGCTTCCATCATTACATCGCCGAGTAGTTGGGGACTCTTATCCGGTACGCGGGCGAAAAAGGTAGCGCCTGCGCTGATTGCGAGTTCTCCAATATTAAATGGAGGCTCATAACTTCCATAAGGAGCTGTTTTCGTCTTCATCCCTAAAGGGGTCGTGGGCGAGGAT
Organism: Fodinibius saliphilus; assembly: GCF_005869845.1. Taxonomy (NCBI): domain Bacteria; kingdom Pseudomonadati; phylum Balneolota; class Balneolia; order Balneolales; family Balneolaceae; genus Fodinibius; species Fodinibius saliphilus. The sequence continues at coordinate 139,995 of NZ_VAWF01000001.1, forward strand.
TGGCCCTTGGTCATGCCATAAATCTTGTTATTGAATATGATAATATTGATATCAAGATTTCTGCGACAAGCATGTATAAAGTGATTGCCACCAATGGCCATACTGTCACCATCACCGGTAACAACCCAGACGCTCAGATCCGGATTGGCGAGCTTTAGGCCGGTCGAAACTGCAGGCGCGCGGCCGTGAAGCGAATGAATTCCGTAAGTATCCAGATAATAGGGGAGGCGAGAAGAGCATCCGATCCCCGAAATACAGACTATATCTTCTTTGGGGTGATCTAGCTGCGTAAAGGTCTTCTGCATCATGGAAAGGATCATGTAATCTCCGCAGCCGGGACACCACTTCACGTTCCTGTCGCTTTTAAAATCCTTGATGGACAAGGGCTTTCCGTTCTTTTTCTTCGTTTCGGTTTTCATAATTAAGCCTCTAGTATCTTAAGAATCTCGGATTTAATTTCGGACGTAAAGAATGGTTGCGCCTGATTTTTATTGAACTGGTCGTACGCAAACTGTGGTAGTTGCGTTCGTAAATAATTTGCGAATTGACCTTTATTGAGTTCACACACCAGAATTTGTTCGAAGCGATCAAATATATCAGCCGTATTTTTCGGAAGGGGAGAAATGTAGTTGAAGTTGGTAAATCCTACATTATGATGTCCTTCTTCTATAAGTTCCATAATGGCAGCATTTATCGCCCCATATGAGCTTCCCCATCCTACAACAAGCAGATCGCCGGATTGTGCTCCCGTTACTTCCTGATTCGGAAGTTTTTTGGCAACACGATTAACTTTATCCTGCCGCATTTGGACCATCTTTTCATGGTTTTCGGGATCATAGGTCAAATGTCCGCTGATATCTTCTTTTTCAAGTCCACCGATACGGTGTTCGAAGCCGGGCTCTCCAGGTTTTTTCCAGTATCGATTCAAGAATTTCTGTTCTCGAAGGTAAGGCCCCCAATCCTCGAGATTACCGTTAAATTCAGATATATTAATATCTGGTAGTTCATCAAGTGATGGAATACGCCATGGGCTTTTACCGCTGGCGAGATAAGAATCAGACAGCAGTACAACGGGTGTCATATGCTCCATAGCTAGTCGGCAGGCCTGGTATCCGTAGAAGAAGCAATCATCGGGAGAGCTCGCTGCTATAACTATCATTGGAGCTTCTCCGTGGCGTCCGTAAAGTGCCTGAGAGAGGTCACCCTGTTCCGTCTTGGTAGGGAGACCGGTAGAAGGCCCGGATCGCTGCACGTTGATAACTACAAGTGGAAGTTCTGCGATTACCGCGAGCCCCATGGCTTCGGTTTTAAGCGAAACACCGGGGCCAGAAGTACTTGTGATGGAAAGGTTGCCGGCATAAGAAGCGCCAATAGCAGCACTAATTGCGGCAATCTCATCTTCGGCTTGCAATACGATTGCTCCCTGGTCTTTTCGGGCGGCAATCTCGTGAAGAATCTCGGAAGCCGGTGTAATAGGGTAAGAGGAAAGCGATAGTTTTTTGTTACTTTTCTTCGCCGCTGCCAAAGCCCCCCAGGCTATCGCTGTGTTACCGTCGATATTTCTATAGGTTCCTTTCGGCAGATCAGCCGGAGGAATCACAATAGAGGCGGGGAGAACGTCTGTTGTTTCAGCATAATAATAACCCGCCTTGAGGGCACGCATATTTGCCTGTATTATCTTGGGCTTGCCTTTAAATTTCTTCTCAAAGAAATCGATGGTTGGTTCCATGGGGCGATTGAACAGATGATATACGATTCCGAGAGCAAACATATTTTTGCTTCGGGATACCGATTGCATATCGAGTCCTAAGTCTTTCAGAGCATCTTTCGTTAGAGAAGATGCCGGCGCTGGTACTACTTGATAATCATGCAGGGAACCGTCATCGAGGGGGTTTTCATTGTAACCCGCTTTCTTGAGATACTTCTTGTTGAAGTTATCTCTGTCAGCAATAATGGTGCCGCCGGGTTTCAAGAACTTTATATTGGCGGAAAGCGCAGCCGGGTTTAAGGCAACCAATACGTCTACCTCGTCGCCGGGAGTATAAATCTCTGTGCCGCCAATTTGAATTTGGAAACTTGAAACCCCGCCTATACTGCCCTGAGGGGCCCTAATCTCAGCTGGAAAATCGGGAATCGTTGTAAGGTCATTTCCTGCAGATCCAGATGATTGTGAAAATATTTCACCAGTCAGTTGCATGCCATCTCCGGAATCACCCGAAAATCGAACAACTGCCTTTCTCATTTTCATTTTTGATTTGGTATTAGGCATAGTTTCAAGCTTTTATGATTCAATTCTCAGTTTGTATGCTATTAGCATTTAATCTTCATGTAGAAAATCGTGGCGCTCCATTAATTTATCTTCAGATTCTTCGAAGTCTGGATGGACAATAATACAATCGGGTACTGGACAAAAGGCTATACATTGCTCTTCGTCATGAAAACCCGTGCATTCAGTGCATTTATCTGGTACGATGAAATAGAAATCGTCGGAAAGTGGCTCCATAATTTCGTCAGCATCTACTTCTTCACCATTTAAGAGGGTTACTGTTCCTTCGAGGTCTGTGCCTTCTGCCATAGACCATTCCATTCCAGGTTCATAAATGGCTTGATTAGGACATTCCGGTTCACAGGCGGCGCAGTTAATACAGGTTTCAGTTATCGAAAGTGCCATAGTTTTGTGCGTTTTAAGGTTGTAGGCGTTAAATAATTAAGTATAAATGATGGTTTCGATTTAATTGTAGATATTTAGACAAGAAACTCTAAAATAATGTAGTAAATTTCAGATTCTCTTACAACTTCACTTTCTAAAAACTGGAGTCCAATTGCTAATAGTTTTTGAATAATAACAACGAATTCCTGTTAAAAGGATACAATTCTATTAAATGTCATCAATATTAAACCCCTGCAGGGTTTTTATATAATTGGCTCTTTCAAAGGCTGCAGGTTCGGCGACTGAAGCAGAACTCATTGCTCCTTTCATTTGAGATATTGATTCGTACTCTTTTTCCTCCATGAATTCAATTAATCCTTTCAGTATATTTTCAAGTGTATCGATTCCTTCCTTTAGCAATATCGAAGCCATCATAGTGACGTCCGCACCAGCAAGCAACATTTTAATGACATCTTCTGCAGTATGGATTCCTGTTGTAGCTGCCAAACTACCTGAGATATGGGAGCGAAGAATAGCAATCCATCGAAGGGGAATTCTTTTTTCAAAACTACTACTTAGTTCTAGGCTAGGAAGTACTTCCAAGGTTTCTAAATCAATATCGGGTTGATAGAATCGGTTGAACAAGACTAGACCGTCAGCTCCCGCTTCTTCAAGGCGAACAGCCATGTTAGCAAAAGAGCTAAAGTATGGAGACAGTTTTACTGCTACCGGGATTTCAATATTCTGTTTTACGGTCTTAATATCGTCTATATATTTTTGCTCAACTTCTGCAGAATTGAGTAACGGATTAGTTGCTACATAGTAAATATTAAGTTCTAGTGCATCAGCTCCGGCCTGCTCCATTTTTTGGGCGTATGACATCCAGCCGCCTTCTGATACTCCGTTCAGGCTTGCAACTATTGGAATATTGACTGCATCTTTTAACTGCTGTATGTGTTCCAGGTAGTCTTCAGCATGCAAATTATGGTAAACACCGGGGTCGGGAAAATAGCTGAGAGCCTCAGCGTGGCCTTCGCTGGACTTGGTTAAAACATGATCCAGCGCCTGATTTTCCTGATTTATTTGTTCTTCGAAAAGGGAATACATCACTACAGCGGCAGCACCTGAGTCTTCCATTTTTTTTACCGCATCAACGTCATTTGAAAGGGGAGATGCGGAAGGCACCAAGGGGTTTTTTAATTTAAGTCCAAGATATTCAGTTTCTAGGTTCATCGATTTAGAATATGTTACTGTTCAAGTGTTTAAATAATTCAGCTCGAAATAAGACTATTTATGTTCTTTTTTCGCTTCGCCATTCTGTTCATATACTGAAACCATCTTTTCGTATACATTCCACTGCTCGTTTACTTCTTTTTGAGCTTGCTTCATTAGTTCTTTAGCAATTTTAGGTCTTGATTTAGCCAGCATCAGATATCGCATTTCATTGTATGCGTACTCTTCCAATTGAATTTTAGGTGCTTTAGAGTCTAGCTGGAATGGATTTCCACCTTCATCCAGTTTCCGTGGATCAAAACGGAAAAGTGGCCAGTAACCGGAGTCAACGGCTAACTTCTGCTGATTAAGACCATATTTCATGTCATAACCGTGGGCTATACAGTGGCTATATGCGATAATTAGGGATGGTCCTGGGTAGCTTTCGGCTTCCATGATTGCTTTCATCGTTTGTCTGTCATTGGCACCCAGGGCAATTCTAGCAACATAGGCTCCTCCGGTAGATACAGACATCAAACCGAGATCTTTTTTGGATGTTCGCTTTCCAGAAGCGGCAAATTTCGCAACAGCTCCAAGAGGTGTGGCTTTGGAACACTGACCTCCAGTGTTGGAATACACTTCTGTGTCCATCACCAGGATATTTACATCCCGTCCGCTAGCAAGTACATGATCAAGTCCTCCATAACCAATATCATAAGCCCAGCCATCACCACCGAAGATCCAAACACTCTTTTTAGCGAGATAATCGGCGATACTGCGGAGTAGCTTAGCATTTTTTTGGTCTGATTCTTCGAGCTGATCTTTAAGAAGAGCAATTCTATTACGTTGTTCAAAGATGCCCGGTTCTGTGGATTGATCCGCATTTAGGAGTTCTTCCTTCAGTTTGGGGTCTATATCTCCGTTTAGAGATTGCAGCAGTTCGCGAGCCTGGGCTTCCTGTTTGTCTATTGTGAGTCGGAAGCCGAGACCGAATTCAGCGTTATCCTCAAAGAGGGAGTTCGACCATGCAGGGCCAAGTCCCTGAGCATTCGTTGTGTAGGGAGTAGCCGGCAGGTTTCCGCCATATATAGAGGAACACCCCGTTGCATTTGCGATGACCATGCGGTCTCCGTAAAGTTGTGTAATCAGTTTGATGTAAGGTGTTTCACCACAGCCTGCACACGCACCTGAGAATTCAAACAGCGGCTCAAGGAATTGGGCTCCTTTTACTGTTTCCTGTTTGATTTCCGATCGGTCGTATTCCGGGAGATCTACAAAGAAGTCCCAGTTTTCGCTTTCCTGTTCTAGCAGCGGTTGAATGGGCTCCATGTTGATCGCTTTGCGGCCAACCTGCTTGCGATCTTTGACAGGACAGACTTCCACGCAAAGCTCACACCCCGTACAATCCTCGGGGGATACCTGAATACTAACTTTAGTATTATCGGGCCACTCGCGGCCTTTCGCGTCCATAGATTTAAATGTTTCAGGAGCATCGGCGAGCAGATCACTATCGAAAGCTTTCATTCTAATAACGGCATGCGGACAGACCAGGGCACATTTGCCACATTGAATACAGATGTCCGGATCCAGTACGGGAATTTCCTGGGCAATATTTCGCTTTTCCCATTTTGTAGTTCCGGTAGGGAAGGTCCCATCCGGCTCGAATACACTTGAGGGCAGATCATCACCGTTACCCGCAATAATTTCTCCAATTACTTTCTGTACGTATTCCGGCGCTTCTTTAGGAACCGCAGGTCGCATTTCAATATCGGAGGTAGCTTTTTCGGGTACCTCGATGTGATGTAGGTTTTCAATGGAATTATCCACAGCCGCGTAGTTGCTTTGCAGCACTTTTTCGCCTTTGCTTCCGTATGCTTTTTTGATACCATCTTTAATTAAGAGGATAGCTTCTTCTCGAGGAAGAATTTCAGAAATGGCGAAGAAGCAGGTCTGCATCACTGTGTTGATGCGTGTTCCCATACCATTTTCTCGCGCCACTTCGTAGGCGTCGATGCTATAGAAGTCAAGGTTCTTGTCAATAATCTGTTGCTGCACCTTTTCAGGAAGGTTTTTCCAAACCTGATCTGGTTCATGCGGAGCATTGAGCAGGAAGGTGGCACCATCGCGAGCTTTGTCGAGCATATCCAATCTATCAAGGAATTGCGACTGGTGACAAGCCACAAAATCCGCTTTATCAATCAAATAGGCAGAACGGATTGGATTCGGACCAAATCTCAGGTGAGAGACTGTTGTAGCACCTGATTTTTTGGAATCGTAAACAAAATAGCCCTGTGCAAAATTATCAGTATTGTCACCGATAATTTTGATGGAATTCTTGTTGGCGCTTACTGTACCATCGGATCCCAGTCCATAGAACAGTCCCTCAAATCGTTCTTCATCAGTTTTGAGGCCGTTTTTCTCCCATTCGAGGCTGGTTTGGGTTATATCATCATGAATACCAATGGTAAAGTGATTTTTCGGTTTGTCTTCCTCCAATTCGTCAAAAATACGCTTGACCATGGAAGGTGTAAATTCCTTGGAAGAGAGTCCGTACCGTCCATTTATTACTCTGGGTTCGGTATCAAATGATTTCCAGTTTTCGATTCTGTTCTCATACAGACTGGCTAATACATCATTATATAGCGGTTCACCAGGGCTTCCTGGTTCTTTGGTTCGATCCATTACCGCAATACCTTTAACAGTTTTGGGTAAAGATTGAATTAGGTAATTCATGCTAAACGGACGGAACAGGCGTACTTTGACGATTCCAACTTTTTCGCCGTCACTATTCAATTTATCTACGGTTTCGTGGGCTGTTTCCGCACCGGATCCCATCAAAATTATTATGCGTTCGGCATCGTTGGGACCATAATATTGGAAGAGCTGATATTCGCGTCCTGTAAGTTCTGCGAATGTATCCATCGTTTTTTGAACAATGGCAGGGCAGGCATCATAAAATTGGTTTACGGTTTCACGAGCCTGAAAGAATACGTCGGGGTTCTGGGCCGTACCTCTTAGTACGGGGGCATCCGGAGTAAGTGCGCGGTTTCTATGATCGATAATCCATTGCTCATCAATCATCTGTGCCATTACATCCGTTGGGATCTGTTGCACTTTCTGTACCTCGTGGGAAGTTCGAAATCCATCAAAAAAGTGAACAAAAGGAATGCGTGATTCGAGCGTTGCCGCGTGAGCGATCATGGACATGTCCATGGCTTCTTGCACGCTATTGGAACTCAGCATACCCATTCCGGCAAGTCTTGCAGTCATCGAATCACTGTGATCGCCGAAAATGGAGAGAGCATGGGTGGCTACCGCCCGTGAGGCAACGTGAACAACGGCCGGTGTTAATTCTCCCGCTATTTTATAGAGATTGGGAAGCATCAACAGAAGGCCCTGCGAAGCAGTAAAGGTGGCTGTGATCGCACCTGTTTGCAGTGCGCCGTGCATGGCACCCGCTGCTCCACCTTCACTTTGCAGTTCTACAACATCAGGAACGGTTCCCCAGATGTTTTCCTTTCCCTTCATGCTCCATTCGTCCGCCCATTCGCCCATTGGTGAGGCTGGTGTAATGGGATAGATGGCAACAATTTCACTTAGATTATGGGCAACGTAAGCCGCTGCTTCATTGGCATCAATGGTTACTTGTTTATTTGGCACGATTACTCCTCCTTATATCACGTTCAAATTATTTTTCAGATGGTTTTACAATTTCTCCCATGCTTTCTCCATTTTTTATTTCTTCGTTTAGCGTAACCAGGGTTTTCTCTTCAAAGAGTTTGTACACGCGGTCGCGAATTTTTTTATAGTCGTTATGGATGGGGCATGGTTTTTCCGGATTGCATTTTCTAAATCCAATTCCGCACTGGTCAAAAATGTCGAGACCGTCAATGGCTTCAACTATTTGCAGCAGTGATATTTCATCTGCCGGTCTGTTCAAGTTATAGCCTCCATTAGGTCCTTTTCTTGATACCAGTAGTTTATGTTTTACCAAAAGCTGCAATATCTTACTAAGAAAATGTTTAGGAATGCTCTGTTCCGCAGCAATTTCACTGAGATCAACATTATTTTTCTCTGTTGAATGCAAAGCAATATAAAACATGGCTTGCAGGCCGTAGTGGCAAGACGCTGAAAACATTGTTCCCTATTTATTGATATTGTATTTAGGGCAAATTTTGATGGTCTCAGGCCTGATGGGACGCTAACATCCAGCGCATTTTTTCATGTTGCTCCATCAGGGCTATTACAAAATCACTGCTTCCTAGATCATCATATTCTTCATCAAAAATTCGCCCGCATTTGCGCAGAAAACGTATGATGGCTTCTTGATCATTGATAAGTTGGTTCAGTTGCTCTTGGGCGTCGGTTGTGTATTCCTGTTCTGACAAATGGGTATAACTTAGAAAGTCTTTCATCGTACCAATGCTCATGTGCCCTAGCATTCTTATCCTTTCGGCTACCTCATCTATAATCTGCTCGAGCTCAATGTACTGTTCCTCATAAAAGCTATGAAGCTCAGAAAAATTAATTGCCTCTATATTCCAGTGATAGTTACGGGTCTTAACATAAATTAGCATTTCATCAGCAAGGAGCTGTTGAAGATTTTCAGCTACAGCTTCTCTTTTTTGATTTTCGATACCAATGTTCATAGTAGAATAAATTATGGTTGAGCAATTACTGTTTATTTATAGAATAAACTGGTAAAATGTCACTATCACTCGGTTACGTCAGGATTTATATAAAACTGCTTTTGTAGCAGATCGATAATTTTTTCATTGTTTTTTACTTCACAAAAGCTATCTGGATTGGGACACACTACCACACATTGTGGCACATCATATGCGCCTTTACATTCCGAACATTTGTCTGGTACTATAAAATAAAACTCCCTCGAAAGTGGGGAATGGAATGTCTCGGTATCGATTTTTTGTCCGTTTCCAAGCTTCACCTTTCCTCTTAAATTAGTACCCTCAGCTAAGTTCCATTTTGTATCAGGTTCATAAATTGCCTGGTTAGGGCATTCTACTAAGCAGTACCCACAATTGATACAGTTATCAGTTATTAGTAAGGCCATTTTACATCTCCGCTTTAGGTATTGAGACAGTAAATAACCGTCCTTTAAAAGAGGCTCTAAAGCATAATAGGATTTTTAGACATAAAACTCCAAAATAAAAATTGAGAAAATGTGATTAATTTTTTTTGAAAAATAATGAGTTTTAGGAGGAACTGATTTTATGTCCGAGAGAAACTATGCTTTCACCTCTTTTTACGTCTTCCGTGAGTTCCTTCAGTGTTTTGGTTTCAAAGAGATCCTGAACATTGTTTCTTACCTCTTTATATTCGTTATGAATAGGGCAAGGATTATCATCGTTACATTTCTTAAACCCAATCCCACATTCATTAAAAATATCTAGTCCATCGATTGCTTCAATAATTTCAATAAGAGTGATGTCTGAGGGGGTACGATTAAGGCGAAAGCCACCAGTAGGCCCTTTCATAGATACTAGTAGTTTATGTTTAACAAGCAACTGAAGGACTTTGCTGAGGAAGTGTTTGGGTATATCTAGCTTCTTTGAAATGGTTGTTAGATCAATATTTTCTTCTTCATGATAATGCAATGCCAAAAACAGCATTGCTTGCAATCCATAATCACAAGAGGTTGAGAACATATAGGTATTTTTGGTTACAGATTATATTCAAAAAAAGGTGTAAAGTTAGGACTCAGAAATCTACTATCAATTCTATCTTTAGAGTATTTATAGCAAATTGATAATCCAATAAATTATGGACAAAAATATCTAAAATCCATAACAATTTTTTCTTCAATTTTAAGTCTAATATGATTGCATACAAGTATAAATTGCATTTTTGCGAAATTATTGTTGTGGGCATTGCAGGAATGCAATAGCTGTTTTCAACGCTTAAGCCGTAGCAATCTTTCAGAGCTGTTCTAGAGCTCTAAACTGTGTTAGAACAGAGAAGACGCAATGACGAAGTTTGGCACGCAAATTGTGATACCTTAAGTAAACGTAGTAACATGTAATAACAAGTGTAAGGAGGTTTGTTATGAAGCGGTTAGTAATACTGGGCGGTGGAACAGCCGGAACAATGATGGCGAATAAATTGCGTAAAGCTCTTTCGAAAAAGGACTGGAATATTACTCTTGTAGACAAAGAACCAGTACACTATTATCAGCCGGGATTTCTTTTTATACCCTTTGGTGCTTACAGTGAAGATGATGTTGTTAAGCCAAAGAGAAACTTCTTTCCAAAAGGGGTAGAGGTAGTATTTGCGGAAATCGACAGAATTGAGCCCGAACAAAACAAGGTTCTACTGAAAGGCGATAAAGAAATAGCGTATGATTATCTGATCGTTGCTACGGGCACGGATATTCGTCCAGATGAGGTGGAAGGGATGACCGGACCATTATGGCATAAATCCATATTTGATTTTTACACGCTTGAAGGATCGACTGCATTAGCGGAGTTTCTTGATGACTGGGAGGGAGGTAGGCTTGTACTCAACATAGCTGAAATGCCTATCAAATGTCCAGTTGCGCCATTGGAGTTTCTGTTTCTGGCAGATGATTACTTCAAGAAAAAGGGAATACGTGATAAAGTTGATATTACCTTGGCAACACCTTTGCCAGGTGCTTTTACCAAACCTGTGGCATCCTCCATTCTCGGAGATTCCCTGAGGAAAAGAAATATAAATGTGGAGGCAGATTTTGCCATCGGTGAGGTCAATAACGAAGAAAAGAAAATAGTTTCTTGGGACGAGCGAGAAATCCCCTTTGATCTTTTGGTTACGATACCGACAAATATGGGGTCCGAAGCTATTAAGCGTAGTGGAATGGGTGATGAGTTTAATTACATCCCAACAGATAAGCATACGCTGCAATCCAAGAATTGGGACAATATCTTCGTAATCGGTGATGCTACAGACCTTCCGGCATCCAAGGCAGGTTCAGTTGCCCACTTTGAGGGAGATATTTTGTTTGAAAACTTCATGGATGTAATCAATGGGGGAGAGCCGTCTGCAAGCTTTGATGGGCATGCCAACTGCTTTATTGAATCGGGAGATGGTAAAGGATTTCTAATTGATTTTAATTACGATACAGAACCCCTTCCCGGAAAGTTTCCTCTTCCAGGTATTGGACCATTTTCCTTGTTAGAAGAGACAGCAATCAACCATTGGGGAAAGTTAATATTCAAATGGATTTACTGGAATGCCCTAGTCAAAGGCAGAGAACTCCCTATTGATTCTCATATGTCGATGACTGGAAAGAAAAAACCCAAAGAACTTATCAATCAATAATTAAAACCAAATAAGTGAGGCATATTATGTCTGTTGCAACTGTAGCTAACCAAACGATCGAAATTGACCAAGAAGGATTCATGCAAGATCACACTCAGTGGAATAAAGAGATCGCCCGAGAACTGGCGATGCAAGAAGGGATCGGGGAATTAACTGATCGACACTGGATCGTTATTGAATTCATGAGAAAAGAATATGAGGAGAAGGGGGATGGACCTTCAATTCGAAAACTGACGAAAGAAAGCGGAGTACCTACTAAGGAACTGTATAAACTGTTTCCAAAAGGACCGGCTAAAAAAGCTGCTAAAATTGCAGGAATCCCGAAACCGACCGGATGTATCTAATTATAATTTAATGAGGTCTTATTATGGAAAACTTAAACACACAAACACAGGGTAACGGAGTACCTCAAATTAAGTCGCAGCCCATTGAAAAAGTATCAATTATAATTTCTCGCGGATCTCTTGACGGGGTTTATCCTGGGCTTATCATGGCCAACGGTGCTCGCATGGAGGGAATAGAGGTAACGGTCTTTTTTACTTTCTTTGGGCTTGAGGCTGTTATAGATGACAAAATGGATAATCTTAAAGTGCCTACGGTTGGTAATCCGGCCATGCATATTCCCACATTACTTGGCAGTTTGCCCGGAATGTCTGCCTTTGCTACAAAAAAGATGAAGGATGAGATGGAAAAACTCGATATTCCGCCCGTTAGGGAATTTGTTGAGATGATCCATGATACGGGAGCTGAAATGTATGCCTGTCGTGCGACAGTAGATATGTTCCATCTGACCAAGGATGATTTTTGTCCTCAGGTAGATGATGTAATATCAGTGGGTAAATTTTATGAACTTTCTGAAGGAGCTCAGATCATATTCACATGATCATTTCATAAAAAAACTGACTTCTTAAATAAAAAATGTGACTATAAAGAGAACGTTTTTTGCGTTCTCTTTATAATTTTTAGTGTTTTACGCATTCAAAACCACGTACGTTTAGGTATTGGTAGTAGTAATAGTTCTTGGCGCTGGTTAGCCCATGCAGATGTATAAAGGATTCATTAGCAGCAAGAACATTGCATTTATCATTGTCACCGTCAATTATAACCGCAGGAAAGGGGTATCGATCGATAGGTAAATTTTTTGACGTATACGAGCTAATGGGATATGCTACCTATAACACAACGTTTAATATTGTTAAGGCAATTTAATATAGTAGCCAACATTTTCAACAAAATGTTTTTTGAATTTAAAAGATTCCTATTACCGTTTATTTTACAAACATTAATTTTCATTAATGAATAAAATGACGTACTTGTAGGAAAGAGCTTTACAAGCCAGTAATATTTGTTGGATATCATCTATAGAAAGCTATTACTACCTATTTGCATAATACCTAAAAGAGTCTGTTGTCGAGATAACGCCAAGGCAAGTATGTTTTAATAAAATAATGCAGAGGGCTACAGTTATGAAATCAACACTAAATAAAAAATTTCGTAAGTATTATCAGAGTGGCAATTATCGAGGTTTTTATAAAGTGGAAAATCGCTTTCTTAGAAACTCAAAAAGCAAGGCTGTAATCTTCTCTAATGGTGAAGAATCGATCCATACTATTGGAATGTTTACAGAAGAAGCACTAGGAAAGGCATTTGAAGCAATAGACAAGTACCATCGCAAACAGAACGCAAAAAGCACCTTGCTGACATAGCAAGTTTAGAATAAATAAAACATCGATAGCCACCTATCAGATAGCGTCTACCCTAAAAGTCTCGCAATGGAAAGTTAAGGGTCCTTTCTTACATTTTAGTTTGTTCAGCATATTTGGAAACCCTGTTATATCGGTGAAACGATAAGTTGAGAGTATGGGTGTATCTTCTTTGATATTATCACCCTTTCTAACTATCCTTAAGGTTGTTTAAATCCATTATACATACCGTCAAAATTACTACTGGTCTGCTGGTTATAGCAGCAAGCTTTTTCTGTATTTTATTTGGGCAAGGAGCTCATCTCCATGATTTAGACATTCACATCAGCAATCATCTTGACGTTCATGCTCATGTCCATGCTCATGTCCATGCTCATGAAAGTCATAGTGAGCAAACCCAAGCTGATCACAACCAAGAAAATGATACCCACCAGCATGAGGTGAACACAACCGATGATATTATCGGGACGTTAACCACTTCATATCAGGTGAGTCCTGATGTTCAATCATTTATAGCACTTGGTTTGTATGCCGGATCTGAAGCCGCCAATTTAATTCTTCAGCAATCGCCGACACTATTTGACCTACCACCGCCGAGGCCGGCAGGTAATCAATATCACTTCTGTTCTTTTTCCCGACGCGGCCCTCCTTTAGCTTAGTTATTCCTTTTTAGGAACTACCTTTCCTAACCGTATCCATTAATTACAATTCAACCACCATGACAAGGTATATTCGGTGGACACTATTGCTGGTGTTATTTCCAGTAATGGTCCATGCACAATCAAGATCTATCACACTTGATGAAGCCGTCGAGCATTTTCAACAGAACAGCCTTCAACAGGAACTGGCGCGATATGACCGGTTGCGTAAGCAGGGAGAAGCCATTCGGTACAAAACGTATCCCAATCCTGAAGTCAGCATTAATCGCGAACAACTCAATGCTGGGACGGTCGATTACCAGGAAACGACCTACATGCTATCGCAGCCCATTGAGTTGCTGGGGCAGCCCTTTTTGCGGAATCAAAGTGCTTCCAAATCACAAAAGGCAGCGGAGCTTCAATTCGAATACGACCGGCTCCAGCTGATCTGGCAGGTAAAATCACTATATGTAGAAAACTGGCAGTTGTCACAAAAACTGGAAACCTATAATCGGGCACTGGAGGTTATTCGCAAAGTCCGTTCAGCTGCAAAGGCACGAAGAGTGGAAGGTAGTTTCTCCAGCCTTCAGGTGCAGCGATTTAATATAGAGCTCAGTCGCTACCGGAAGCAACGAGATGAGGTTCAACTTAAACGTACCCAGATAAGCAATCGACTGGCCACCTTTTTGTTTTCGGGACAAGAGCTGGATACCCAGATACAGGTTTCGGATAGCCTGACGGTCGAACCCATTAATTTTCATGAGCAGGCTCTAATACAATATGCGCTTGAAAATCGGGCTGATCTGGCAGCCTTGGAGCAGATGGTTGATGCCTCTAAGCTGCAATACAAAGTTGAAAAACGAGATCGCCTGCCCGACCTTAATCTAAATATTGGATACAAAGAACAGTCGGATGGGGTCGAGGGATTTGTCATCGGTGGTTCCATCACGCTCCCAATGATTAACCAAAATCGGGGCAATGTAACGATTACCCAGGCTCAGACCCGTTCGCGACAGACCGAACTGGCCTTAAAGCAGCAGGTGGTACGCAACCAGGTTTCGACGGCCTACGAACGAGTGGAACTTGTATTGGAGCAGTGGTCCTCGATGAAAGAGAATGTAATGGACGGGTCCATGCTGGAAGCGGCACGGGCAGCCTACCAACAGGGACGGTATTCGCTGGTTGAACTGCTCGATGCCACTCAGGCTTTCGTCGATGGGCAGATTATGACCTATGAAACTATCGCCGATTACAATCAGGCACTTTTTGAATTGGACGTACAGTCCGCAGGACGAATTTTTAACTCACAAAACAACTAATACTATGAAACGCTTACTTCTTATTTGTTCAATCGTAACAGGATTAACGATAGCCGGATGTGGTTCAGATGATTCGGGACACAGTCATGGTGAAGACGGTGATCACACTCATGAAGCTCCGGCTCAACAATCAACTACAAATGATAGTGGCGCCGTCCATATTGGAGGTGACGACCATTCTGCAGACCATGATTCCACTCATACCCATGATGAAGAAAGTGACCACAGTCATGGAGAAGATGGGGATCATACCCATGAAGAGGATACTCATTCACATGGAGATGAGGAACACAGTCATTAACTCTTGTCCATCTAAAAACTTATTAGGAACAAAACTTGATGCAATGAAACAACTTATAACGTTAATCATATTTAGTACATCCTTGGTGATGACGGGGTGCGGAGGCGCCAGTGAAAAAAGCCATATGCATGGTGAAGAAGGTGATCATACGCATGAGCAGCTCGCAGAGCAAACCCAGGAAGATCATGGGCACTCCCACAATGGTGAATCGAATCACGAGCATCAGGAAGGAGAACCTCATCTTGAAGGAGCCGGTGTCATTACGCAGTGGACAGATAAGACTGAACTGTTCATGGAATACCCGGAATTGATTGTTGGACGGGAAGCTACCTTCGCTGTTCATCTGACTCGATTGTCGGATTTTCAACCCATTTCTGAATCCGAAGTGCAGTTTGTGTTTAGCTCAGGGAGGGGCAATGAGGGTTCCCTTACCGAAACGGAAGTTCAAATTCCTGGAATTTATGGTCCTGATGTCATCTTTGATCGATCAGGACGATACGACCTTACGATCATCATTCAGGGAATGGTGAATGATACGTTACAAGTCAACGGAATCCCGGTTTATAATTCGGTTGATGAGGTGCCCCACGGCCATGCGGAGGAAGATCCCAACCTGATTACCTTTTTAAAGGAACAGCAGTGGGATATCCCTTTTGCTACCCAAGAAGTGCAAAAGCGAACGCTTACGCAAACCGTAGATGCCACCGGGGAAATAATGGCGGCGAAAAATAGCCAGGCCGTTGTTTCAGCTCCTTTTTCAGGTATCATCCTGTCCAGTCAAAATAGTAACCTGCCGGTCGTAGGCCAGCAGATTTCAAAAGGATCGTCTATGGCCGTACTTAATCCCGCGATCCAATCAGGTGGTGGCAACAATTATGCCCAGCAGTTTATTAATGCACAATCGGAATTGGAGTTGGCTAAAACGAATTTGGATCGCTCCAAGCGGTTGTACAAAAAGGAGGCGATTCCACAAACGGAACTTCAAAAAGCTCGTATCAAGTACCGCCAGGCATTGACGCGATACCAGACGATCAATGAAGTAATCCAGATTGACACTACTGCTATTCATGGTTACGGGGAATCCGCTAAATCCTATCGGTTTGAGCTCAACGCTCCCATTGATGGTACGATCGTCGAATCATTCTTTACGCCGGGTATGCAGGTTGAAGCCGGTCAGCCATTGTATCGCATAGCGGATGCCTCCAAGGTATGGCTAAAAGCCAACGTTCCAGCTGCTCATCAAAGCCGCATTGCCAACGCGGGACAGGCCGCCTTTCGGGTGCAGGGAGATGACCGCTTGTATGAAATGAGTGAGTTGGATGGACGATTGATCAGCCGTGCCAACAGTATTGATCCACAGAGCCGAACCCTTCCGTTAATTTATGAGCTCGATAATACGAAAAATGGGCTTCCTCTCGGGATGTTCTCTACCGTGCACATCAATACTGACACCAAAGAAAATGTAATGGCGATTCCGCAATCGGCTTTAATTGAGGAAGAAGGTAACTACAACGTGTATGTCCATGTCGCTGGAGAGTCCTTCCGAAAGCAGCGCGTTACAACGGGTATTGAACATCGCGGTTGGGTAGAGATTACCTCAGGACTGCAAGGTGGAGAGCATGTAGTGACCGAAAATGCCTACCAGGTGAAATTGGCTTCGCTTTCGTCCGAGGCGCCATCCCATGGGCACACGCATTAAATACGCTCTGAATTTAAAAAATTAGTTAAATCGTACTGATATGTTAGATGCAATTATTAAAGGATCACTGAGGCAGCGACTCGTTGTTGTGGTGACTTCCCTTGTGTTATTCTTTGCCGGGGCGTATGTGGTCATCAAAATGCCTGTGGATGTGTTTCCTGATCTTACAGCTCCCACCGTCACAGTGATGACCGAAGCGCACGGCATGGCCCCCGAGGAAGTGGAGCAATTGGTCACCCTGCCCATTGAAACAGCTACCAACGGTGCAAGCGGCGTGCGACGGGTGCGCTCGGCCACTTCAAAAGGATTTTCCATCGTCTGGGTGGAGTTTGAATGGGGCACCGATATCTACCAGGCCCGACAGATCGTCAACGAAAAACTTTCAATGGTGAGCAGTCAACTGCCGGAAGAAGTGCCCCCGCCGGTGATGGCGCCCATTACCTCCATCATGGGTGAAATTATGCTGGTGAGCGTAGAAAGTGACCGGCACTCGGAGCTAGAGATACGCACGGCTGCCGACTGGGAGATTCGGCGACGTTTGCTGGCCATCCCCGGAGTGGCCCAGGTCGTACCTATTGGCGGGGGAGTAAAACAATACCAGGTCCGCGTGGATACCGACAAGCTGAAAGCCTACGAAGTGACTTTGGATCAAGTAATGGAGGCGACCGAATCCTCCAACGAGAACTTTTCTGGCGGGTTCTTTCAGGAATACAGCCAGCAGTACACTATTCGCGGTATTGGTCGGGCTAATTCGCTGGAAGATATCAAACGGTCGGTGGTGGCTGAACGCAACAACCAGCCGATCACCATTGGCGATGTTGCCAATGTTGAAATAGCTGCTGCTCAAAAGATTGGGGATGCCTCCGTCAACGGAGATCAGGCGGTGATTATCTCCATCAAGAAACAGCCGGATACCAATACCCTTGAGCTAACTGAACGGGTTGATGAAACGCTGGCGCAGATTGAGCAAAACCTGCCCGAAGGATTTACGATCAACAGCCATATTTTTCGACAGGCCGATTTTATCGACCTTGCCATTGACAACGTGATTGAAGCCCTTCGGGATGGAGCTATACTGGTCGTCATTATATTGCTGCTTTTCCTGGCAAATATCCGTACCACGATGATTTCCCTCACGGCCATACCCCTGGCGCTCATTACATCGGTGTTTGTACTCGAATTCTTTGATATCACTATCAACACCATGACTCTGGGTGGGATGGCTATTGCCATCGGGGTGATTGTGGATGATGCCATTATCGATGTCGAGAACGTGTTCAGGCGGCTTCGTGAGAATGCCAAACTTCCGGAATCAGAGCAAAAGTCAGCCATGCAGGTGGTGTTTGAAGGGTCCAAAGAAATACGGACTTCCATCATTAATGCCACACTGATCATCATGATTGTCTTTATTCCGCTCTTCTTTTTGAGTGGACTGCAGGGACGCATGCTGAAACCGCTGGGACTCTCCTATATCGTATCCATTGGGGCCTCCTTGGTTATAGCGATGACCGTAACACCTGTACTGTGTTACTACCTGTTGCCGGGACAAGCAGCCAAAGGTAAGCTGCAAGAAAGCTGGTTTACCAAAAAACTCAAGTCGGGCTACCAGCATGTACTGGACAACGTCCTGCGCTACAGGAAAAGTGTGCTGATCGGTACGTTAGTTCTTTTCTTAGGTACATTAGCTGTGGTACCATTCCTGGGAAGCTCTTTTCTGCCGGAATTCAATGAAGGCACGCTGGTGATCAGTGCCGTTACTATTCCCGGTACCGGACTGGATAAATCCAATGAGATAGGCCAACGGATTGAGAACATCCTGCTGGACCATCCGGCGGTTACAAGTACGGCACGACGTACAGGACGGGCAGAAATGTCCGAGCACGCCCAAGGGGTTAACGCCTCGGAGATTAATGCCGATTTAGACATCCACAAAGGGACGAGCAAGGAGCAGGTATTGGAAGAGCTGCGGTCCGACTTGAGTATGGTTTCAGGAACCAATATTACGATTGGTCAGCCCCTCGGCCACCGCATTGACCATATGCTCTCGGGTACTCGGGCCAACATTGCCGTGAAGATATTTGGCCCAGACCTATATCGTCTGCGAACGCTGGCCGAAGAGGTTCGTGGACAGATGGAAGGGGTCGAAGGCGTCGTGGATCTTTCAGTAGAACAACAGCAGAACGTACCACAAATACAGATTCGGCCCGACCGACGAGCTCTGGCTCGTTATGGGATGAACATTGGTGACCTGTCGGAGAAGGTCGATGTGGCTTTTGCGGGGGAAACGGTTTCACAGATTATCGAAGGTGACCGGTTATTTGACTTGATGGTCCGATATGATGAGGAGCACAGGGGGAATATCCAGGCCGTAAAAAATGCCGAATTAACACTTGAAAATGGGACGGTGGTACCGCTTTCGGAGCTGGCAAGCATCAAATCGCGCAGCGGACCGAATACTATTAGTCGGGAAAACGTACAACGCAAAATTGTCGTCTCGGCCAACGTGGCCGGGCGCGATCTGCGCAGTACGGTGAATGCCATAAGTGCCAGTGTCTCCGAGAATGTCAACTTTCCGCAGGGTTATTTTGTGGAATACGGCGGTCAGTTTGAGAGCCAGGCGCAGGCGACCCGCACTATTTCACTATTAAGCATCGTTGCTATCCTGCTTATTTATCTGCTTTTATATCTGGAGTTCAGCTCCCTGAAAACAGCGCTGCTGGTGATGGTAAATCTGCCCTTTGCCCTTATTGGTGGGATTGTTATCGTATGGTTTACCAGCGGTATTGTATCTATTGCTTCCCTGGTTGGATTTATTACGCTTTTTGGAATTGCCACCCGGAACGGAATATTGATCGTTTCCCACTACCAGTATCTGCGTTGGGAAGAGGGCAATTCCTTTATGGACGCGATCCGACAAGGTGCGATGGAGCGTCTCAATCCCATTTTAATGACTGCGCTTACTGCTGGGCTAGCTTTAATTCCGCTGGCATTGGCCGCCGGTGAGCCGGGAAATGAAATACAGTCGCCGATGGCACAAGTTATTCTGGGTGGACTCATTAGCTCCACCTTGCTTAACATGATTGTGATTCCGGCTCTGCTGGCACAGTTTGAGAGCAGCAAAGCAAAAATTGTAAGTTAAAGAAACAGACTATGAAATTCCTTATTCTAAAATATGCGGTGACTGCCTTCATCATAGTCTTGGTTTCGGAAGTGGAAACTAAAGGAATAAGAGACTTTAATTGAACTCAAAAGAATGAGTACAACTGATATTTTTGATAGTGGATTTGATACTTAATTCTATTGGGACCTTTATTAACAGATCTGAGAGGTATTTTGTCATAAAAAAGGTGGTAACTTGAGGGGAGCTCAAAATTGGAAAGACTGATTGGCAGCAAGCCGATTAGTCCTTTTTAAATTTGTAAAATTGCTCTGCCGTAGCAATCGGCTGTTATTCTGAGAGCCACGCGATCACAAGTTTTTTAGTTTTATATAAGCACCTAGCCAAGCAGTTGTCAAATGTATAAGCTCATGTTACTGGCTGTGGGAATATTGTCAGGCCTACGATGTCGAGATGATGCTGATCTACTCAATAATGGGCAAGTTGATCGTTTTGGCAGTGTATTATTTATGTGAAAATGGTGCAGTAGGATCTGATCCAAATAGTATAAAAAAACTTAAGTTATTTAGTATTAAAGGGTGAAACTATTATATAATCATCCCGTATTGGTTAAAATAATTTGAATGTATTTATAATAGGTTATATTAATATGACCTAAATATTTGTTAATTAGTACTTTCATTGAGTAGGGTATTGCAGGAGAGACAAAAAGCCAATTAAAGGCTTTGTATAAGGCATACGTAGGTTATTGTGATGCTTGCCAGGATTACTAGTTAGTCCCATTGTAAACTCGAAACAACTTATCTCAGTTGTGATGAAGGCATCCGATCGAGAAATGAAATCAAAAAGGGAATATACTTCAAATTTGAAGTACAACGAAGGAGCGTCGTCCCATGCTCTATGCAGCCTTGAAGAGATGTGCCAGAAGCTGATCAGCATGAGCAGGCTAGCTGAAGCTGGTAAGATGTCTGCTGGAGCCATGCATGAAATTGAGCTTCCACTGAATTATGTGAATACCTTTTCTGAAATTGGTTTGGAACGACTTATAGAGTTCAGAAAAGATCTGTACCGTACATTATCAGCTCATCCCTCCATCAATGAACTCTTGGACGACCTTGAAGATGCGCTGGTGAATATAAATGAATGCGGCCACCAGATTGAGGATACGATGAGGCAAGTACTAATGATGAGTAGTGGTGAAGATAGTACCCAGAGGTCAGTACATTTGAATTCACTTGTTCAGCATTTTGTACATTTATCATATCACGCCATGCGTGCTGGAACAGGTTCCATTCCCGTTACTATCAGAATAAATATTGATACTTCTATTGAGGAGTTTTCCATCGCTCCAGCTGGTATGGGCCGTGTAATTTTGAATATCTGTGACAACGCATTTAATGCTATGAGGGCGAAGATTGCTAAGGTTAGATTAGGGTCAGCATATCATCCAGAGCTAGTGGTAACCACCGATAGATCACCGGAATATATTTCTATTTCGATATCTGATAATGGATCCGGAATATCTCCTGAAACTGTCGGAACTGTAATGAAACCATTTTATTCAGGGTGGGAGGGTGGAGAATCGGCCGGCCTGGGTCTTCCTATTGCAAATGATATTGTGCAGTCGCTTGATGGAAAACTGACATTCGATTCCACGCTGGGAAAGGGAAGCACTTTTACTATAAAATTGCTGTCTGTGTAACTACCAGCAATTGTTTGTATTCGACTTATAAGGAGGGGGTAAATATGAACTATGCCAATAATATGATTCTCTATTTACGTAGTGCTATAATTATGCTGATTGTTTTAGGATCAGCGTTGATGTTGGCTTGCCAGAAAGACTTGGATTCTGAGGATATTGCAATTGTTGAAGCGCCGGTAATTACCCCACCCAATGTGATAAAAGCAGGCAGTTTTGATACACTTTATTTGCGGAATCAGAAGCCCCCTGAATCGACCGTGCTTTCGGAGCGGTCGCAACCATCGGAGACCAAAGTGGGATTTTACGCAACTATGCAGAATTATAATACCGAGCATGGGCTAGCCTTGAGCAGTCTTATCTGTTCTTATAAAGATAAAGAGGGAAATATCTGGTTTGGAACCTCGGGCAACGGACTAAGTGTATACAATGGCGACACATTTACCAATTATTCTTCTGCCCACGGTTTAATACACAATTTTATCACGTCTATAACGCAGGATTCCAAGGGCAATTTCTGGTTCGGTACCTACGGAGGTATTAGTAAATATGACGGCTACAGTTTTGAAAATTATACGCTTGAAGACGGACTTCCCGACAATACCATCCGTTACATACATGAGGACAGGAACGGTACAATATGGATAGCGTCAGCTGGCGGGGTAAGTATCTATAATCCCAGACCTGTAGAGGCAGAGGATTCTCGCTTTAGCAATTATGGAGAAGCGGACGGCTTAATCAGCGGCAGTATAATGTATATACTTGAAGACCGAAAAGGGACCCTTTGGTTTGCCGGCACCGGTGGTGTTAGCAGATATACTGGCAGTTCATCAGGCCGTGTGCATTTTGAGGATTATTCTGAAAGAATGGGTGTACAGGGTCAGATAGTAAATACCATAATTGAGGATGACAGCGGCATGATCTGGTTAGGCAGCCGGGAACTACTGTCGAGGTATGATGCTGCCAGTGAAACCTATACCAAATATACAACCGAAAATGGATTAGAAAACAATTATATCCTTATCAGTGCTAAAGACAGCCGTGGTAATCTCTGGTTTGGAACAAAAGGAGGGGTTTCAAAATACCGATACGAAAGTGACACCTTTCAGAATTTTACGACAGATCATGGGCTCGCCGACAATCATGTTGAAAGCATAACCGAAGACAATTCGGGTAGCCTCTGGTTTGGGACGTATGGTGGAGGCATCAGTAAGTACGATGGCGAAAGCCTGTATGAATTTTCTGCAGATCAAGGCTTGCCCGGTAAAGCGGTATACGCCATTACTGAGGACAGGAAGGGCAACTTGTGGTTTGCACCCCTTAATGGGGGAATCGTGGAATTTCGCAGGAGCACCAGCAACCCTTTGAGTGGAACCTTTGTAAACTACACAGAAAAGCACGGCTTGTCGAATAATACCGCCTATAATGCAGTTGAGGACAAAGATGGCAATTTGTGGTTTGGTACCGCAATGGGGCTTTCTATGTTTGACGGGGAGGTGTTTTATAAATACACCATTGAGCAGGGGCTACCCGATAATTATATAACGGCTTTGTTTATTGACAGTGCTGGAACACTCTGGATCGGAACATACAACAATGGGGTCAGCAAATTTGACGGACATTCTTTTGTCAACTTTTCTACCGCGCAGGGGCTTGTTCATAAAACAGTTTGGAATTTCTTTGAGGATGAGGAAGGTATTATCTGGATTGCAACCCGGGGCGGATTAAGCCGGTTTGACGGGACTCATTTCGTAAATATTACCACCATGCAGGGGCTACCGGATAATAAACTGTCTACCATTACAAAGGACAGAAAAGGAAATATACTAACGGCCGGATGGGGTGGCGGGGTATCTATAATTAGAAAGGAATATGCAGCGCTGCTTTCTGCTGAAAATGCCGGAAAAATTGACACAAATATTATAGAACATTTTTCAACGGCTGATGGCCTTGCTAATGATGTCGTCTATAATATCGTGGAGGATAGAGATGGAAATCTAATTATCGGTAGCAGTTATGGCTTTACCATTCTCAAGGGCGGTGTCGGTGATAATCCAGGAATTTTCGCTGCTGAAGGTGTAGAAAATTACAATGAAAAAACTGGTTATCCTATAAAGGATGTAAGCCACATCTACAGTATGCATGAAGACAGCCGGGGGGGCTTGTGGACGGGTACGGGAGACAAGCTCGTTCGCTTCGATTACAGCAAGGTGATAAAACCGGTGAAAGCACCGAAACTAATTCTGCAAGATATTGAAATTAATAATCAGCAGGTGAGCTGGCATACCCTGGCTGGTGAGCAGAAGCGAGAAAAAAGCCTGAACAGAGTTTTTGAAATTTCAGATGCCATAGTTGCCGAAGAACTATTAAAGTTTGGTAGGTTGCTCTCCAGTAGTGAACGTGATAGCATGGGTCAATACTTCAGGGGGGTGTCGTTTGACAGTATAAGTTCGTTTTATTCTATCCCTCAACACCTAGTGCTGCCGTATAGCAGAAACAATATCAGCTTCGATTTTATTGGTATAGAAACGGCGCGCCCGAAAATGGTGCGTTATCGCTACAAATTGAAGGGTGAGGATGAAAGCTGGTCGCCAGTGTCAGAGAAGCGAACCGCAAGTTTTGGAAATATTTATGAGGGAGCTTATACCTTTATGGTCCAGGCGAAAGGTCCTCACGGTTTGTGGAGTGAACCCCTGATGTACCATTTTGAAATTCTACCGCCATGGTACAGGTCCACGGTGGCCCTGCTTTTTTACATATTTGTTTTTAGTGGGGGGGTATACACTGTGCATCGTTTTCAAAAAGCCCGAACCATTAGAAACGAGCGTGAAAAAATCCGTGAACGAGAACTAGAGCAGGCAAAGAAAATCAAAAAAGCATATCGAAAGCTGGAGGTGGAAGCTGCCTTGGAAAAGGTTCGTTCCACAAGTGTGGCAATGCGTAGGACCTCGGAATTGCAAAAGGTGGTTAACACCGTAGCACGGCAGATGCAGAAGATAAATATGAATATCAATGGAGGGGTTTTCATCGTGGTCAATAAAGAAGTTGACCGAGATGTGCCCATCTGGGGGGCGGGTGGAGCTACTGATTATGTAAAGAAGGCAGTAGTACCTTTCCTCGACAAGCCTATCTTTAAAATCTTGAGAAGCGCTATCAAAGAGAGGAAGGAGTTCCTCATCGAATATTATTCAAAAGAGGAAAAGGATACCTTTTTTGAGCATTTGTATAAGCATGAACCTTGGTTATCTGAGCCTGAAGCGAAGAAAAAGGAGATGCTTTCTCTGCCGGGAGGTTATGTAAGATCCCTGACCGTATCTTCACATACGAGTATATTTATCATAAATAATACGGGTACATCCTTTTCTAAAGAGGAGAACGATATCCTTAGACGCTTTGGTCGGGTTTTTGAGCAGTCGTATATCCGTTTTATGGATTTACAGATTGCCGAAAAGCAGGGCAGAGAAGAAAGAAGGCAGGCATCTCTCGACCGTGTCCGCGGAGAAATTGCCAGCATGCGTTCTAAAGAGGATTTAAAACAAATTATACCGGTAATCTGGCGGGAATTAACGGTGCTGAACATCCCATTTTTCAGATGTGGGATATTGATATTAGATGAGGAAAATTCATCTATCGTAATTTATTTGTCAGCTTCTGACGGTCGTCTGCTAGCCGTATATAATTTATCCTATCGAGCAAATCCCTTTACAGCCAATGTGGTTGAGCACTGGCGAAAGGATAAGGTGTATAAGGAACATTGGGATCGTAAAGACTTTATCAGGTGGACAAAATCGATGACACAACAAGGGCAGATTCAAAACGAAAAGGAGTATCCGGGAGCAAAATCAATACCAGAATCGCTCTTTTTACACCTAATTCCATTTAAGCAGGGTATGTTGTATATAGGAAATCATGAGTCCCTTACTCCCGGAGAGATCGATTTATCCAAATCACTGGCAGAAACCTTTTCTATCGCTTATGCCCGCTATGATGACTTTAACAAGCTTGAACATGCCAAGGGTAATGTGGAGACAGCACTGATGAAACTTAAGGCCGTGCAAGAGCAGCTCGTGCAACAGGAAAAGCTCGCATCACTAGGACAGTTGACTGCAGGTATAGCCCACGAAATAAAGAACCCACTGAATTTTGTGACCAATTTTTCCGATTTGAGTATCGAGATGGTTGATGAGATTCAGGAGCGATTGGAAAGTGAAGATTCACAAGTGGGAAAAGTACTTGAAACCGACGAAAAAAAAGAGGATGGATACGTACTGCCTACGCGGGATTTGCTGAATAACATTCGTAAAAACCTGAGTATTATTAACCAGCACGGAAGGCGCGCAGACGGCATTATCAGGTCCATGCTTCAGCAGAGCGGTGGAAACGGCAAAATACAACCGACTGATTTGAATAATATTATCCGTGAATTTGTGAATTTTGCCTACCACGGTATGCGATCTAATGAGGATGCAATATATGTATCCATCACAATGGATCTAGATGAAAGTATTGGGACAATACCATTGAGGAGCCAAGATTTCAGTAGGGTTATCACAAATCTCTGTAAGAATGCTTTTGACGCCATGAAAGAGAAATATGTTTCAGAAAAAAGTTTTGGTTTCAGGCCGGAATTGAAGGTGACTTCGCGGCACAATGACGGTCAGGTGATTATTACGTTTGAGGATAACGGTTCGGGCGTTGATACAAAGGTAATAAACAAAATAATGCAACCTTTTTTCACCACTAAGAAGGGAACCAAAGGTACAGGATTGGGTCTGTATATTACAAATGATATTGTAAAAGCTCATGGCGGAAATGTAGAAATAGAGAGTGAATTGAATATCTACACTCGAGTTATCATAACATTGCCGGGCCAGCATTCGGAGGAGATATAGCTATGACATATGCCAAAAAACAACTTTTCAAACAAGATAAAAATAATACAGGGACCAGAAGGAGTTATTTCAACATATTCAAAAAAAGGTTCAGTTATGAGAACGCATAAAATAATGGTTGTGGATGATGAGCCTGATCTGCAGATGCTCATCCTCCAAAAATTTAGGAGCCACATCTATAACAATGACTACGAATTTCATTTTGCAGGTAATGGTGTGGAAGCTTTACAATTATTAAATAAAGAAAAGGGTATTTCTCTCGTTCTTTCTGATATTAATATGCCAGAAATGGATGGGTTGACGCTACTGCAAAAGCTTCAGGAAAACAAAAGCGATGCACTTAAAACCATTATCGTTTCTGCTTACGGTGATATGAAAAATATCCGCAAGGCGATGAATCTCGGGGCTTTCGATTTTATAACGAAACCTATCGATTTTAAAGATCTTGATCGTACGATCAGGCGCTGCTTGGAAGAGATAGGTCACGAAATGGAAACAAGAAAACAGAAGCAGTACCTGCACACTATGCGGCAGGATCTGGATATGGCATCGCGCATACAGCAGAATATTCTTCCTAATAATTTCCCGGCTTATCCGGAAAGAAACGAATTTAGTGTGTATGCTGAAATGCACAGCGCCAAAGAAGTAGGGGGAGATTTTTATGACTATTTCCTGCTTGACGATAACCATCTGGCTTTTTTAATTGGTGACGTTTCAGGAAAAGGAATGCCGGCTGCGATTTATATGGCCGTTTCGCGGACTATGTTGAAAGCGATTGCAACACAAGCCGGGGATCCAGCGGAGTGCCTGTCAATTGTGAATCGTATGCTGATTCCCGAAAGTGATCTCACGACTTTTGTAACGGTATTTTATGGTATTCTGAATGTTCGAACTGGCGTAGTTTCCTACTGCAACGGTGGGCACAATCTACCGCTTTGGATAAAGAAAAACGGTACGGTGGTAAACCTTGAAAATACTGACGGGCTTCTGCTTGGCAAGATTGATTATGTTAATTTTCAGTCAAAAGAAATACAACTTGAGGCCGGTGATAAACTTTTGCTTTATACCGACGGACTTACAGAGGCGATGAACGAGCGGGAGGAGTTCTATGGGGAAGACCGGTTGATGCATTATGTTACCTCGAATCACACGCTTTCTGATGAAATGCTGTTGCGATGTCTTATAGTGGATGTATTCAAGTTTATCAATAAGGCACATCAGGGCGATGATATCACTCAGTTGGTGATGGAATATTGTGGGACATGAATGTATATGTTATATACTGAAAATAAATAAACTACAATTATTATTTAGTATGAGAGCCTCGATTTCAAAACCGTCCAGGGAGGTTTGGCGGGAGATCATGCCGGGCAAGTTGGCCACTAGGTGTTTTATTACAGGAACCCATCAGTCTCTTTTGTTTTGGTGAGATATAGCTTGTATAGACCAATTCAATAAAAAAGATATGCTCCTGAAGATCGAACCTTAACTTGGGTTTACCATATCTATTTTTAAGATTTCATGTGACTATTGGGGTGTTTAATTTGTAACTCAAATTATTCATGGTTATAATAATTTCTATAAGGGATTGAAAAAAATCGGATCAGAGGAAGCATTAAGAGTTTGGTATAAAACTGAGAGATGTAGGTTATATTTGATCAGGACTATCAAAAAACTTTTAGCTGATACCGGGAAACAATAAAAACTAAAAGGAGAGTATTAGGAGGGTATGGTAAAATATAGATCCAAGATAATATCCCAATCAAAAAGAAAATGGGTGCTATACATCTCCTTTCCTACAAACCCTTAAAACCATGCATACTTACTGAAAATATTAATATCAAAAACCAAATACTATGAAACGTATATTTGCAATAGGTTTATGTGCAGTACTTACCGTGGGGCTGTTGGCCTGTAGTTCAGAAGAGGAGCCTAAAGAAAAGCCGGAGATTGTGGAAGTTACAGCTCTTGACTTTCGTTTCGAGGCACCCGATACCATTAAGTCTGGTTGGAATACATTTGAGTTGAGTAACGAAGGTAAGCAGGAACACTTCATGTACCTATATAAAATCCCCTCTGAAATAACCTTAGCAGAGTATGAGGAAGGGGTTCCCCTTGCTTTTGAAAGGGTGTGGGATCAATATGTTGCAGGCGAAATCAACCAGCAGGAAACTGTGGAGATGCTGGGTGAGGAAGTAGCGCCTTGGTTTTTTACAGAAGTTGTTCCATCTGGAGGAGTAGCACTTACAGAGCCTGGCGAAACAGCTCAGTCGACTGTGAAACTGGATCCCGGAAAGTACATTATGGAATGCTATGTGAAAATGCCTGATGGAACCTGGCACACGTCCATGGGCATGTATAAGATGATGATTGCTTCCGAAGATTCCACTGGCATGGAACCTCCAAAACCGAACTATGAGATGACACTTACAAACTACGATATTTCTACGAGTGGAGAGCTGAAAAAAGGAACAAACACTATTGCTGTGAGTGCAGAGGATACTCCTGAAGGTTTTATGATGCATGACATTAACTTGTTCCGAATGAATGATACTACTTCGGTAGATGATATTGTGAAGTGGATGAATTGGATGGAGTTAGACCAGTTCACTGCCCCAGGTCCCGCCTACTCATTGGGGGGCGTAGAACACATGGCGGCCGGAAAAACCGGATATATGACAGTAGAGTTGACTCCCGGAACGTATGCATGGATATCAGAGATGTATGGTAACCGAGACATGGTCAAGGAGTTTACAATCAAATAGCTATCGCGGCACTTCTTCCCCCTGGACTTTTAAAGGTCCAGGGTTATTTTTAGGCGATCTATAATTACAGTATAAATCAAAGCTAAAGAGAGCAGAGAGATACATTTACAGGCGCACTGATAGGACATCTTTCATAATCCTGCCTGTTTGTTCCATTCCATATTGTGGTAATAAATACGGTAATAATACGGCCCGTCTTGTATTAACAATATGGATAATGGAGGTAAGAAACTAAGTGGGGAACATCTAACTCCCTCTGTGGGTAGTAATCCTGTAACTAGCACTGAATTGAGTTGTCATACGGCGAAATCAATACAGGTTAATTTCTAATATTCGACAATCATCTACTGTTTTGAAGTTTCATAAGGTTCTTTCCCCTTTTATAGCGCTGTTATTTCTAATAAGTGTACTTGCCGGCTGTGATACCACGAATGCCAATTCTGTTTCCGGAGAAGGAGAGGTCGCAATACAATTTAAAACCGTTTCTGGGAGTACCACTGGCAAGGCTGTTTCTTCGGGTAATACTACTTCCTCTTCTCATGATTTGTTGCTTATAGAGGGAACGAGTGGCAAGCTGCAGGTTCAGGACATTCGATTTATAGTTGCAGAATTTGAGCTGGATCCATCCGATGCCGACGATGATTCTACTGAGCTTGAAGAATTCGAATCTGAACCTTTTTTCGTTGATCTCCCGCTCGGGGAAGAAAACCTGGGGTTGACCAACAACCAGATTCAATCCGGCTTGTATGAAGAGCTGGAGTTTGAAGTCGAGGATTTAGACTTTGGTGAGAAAGAGGGGGAAAATGAAGAATATCTGGCATTGGTCGACTCCATCCGCTCAGAATTTACGGATTGGCCAAATGAAGCCAGTATGGTGATAGTAGGAACTTTTACTGCTACCGACGGCGATACACAATCTTTTAAGGTCTTTGCTAAAGCGGAGATTGAGATCGAGCGAGAGTTTAATCTACCGCTTGAAGTTACCGAGGATAATATACAACAAGTGGTTTCCGTACGGATTAACCCGACAAAATGGGTTGAACAATCCGATGGCTCCAGCCAGTACGATTGGGATGAAAACCAGCAATTGCTGGAGTTCGAAGCAGAGTTTGAAAACGGTGTAGAAGAGGTTGAAGTAGATGACGGTAATTTCGATGACGATTAGTTTGTAATTATAGCCACTTGATATAAAGCCCGGGCTTAGCTCCAGGCTTTTCTTATTAGATGGATGTATCGGGGATAATCGGGAAAAGGGGGATAGATGATCTTAGTTGCCTGCTATAAGTTGTAAATCAGCGTTTATGAAATAAATAAAAAGTACACTATGGGATGAGGAGATATAGTTATCATTCCTATTCCTGCACCTGACTTCGAAGCGAAAAGGAAGTATCATCAATAGCCCGCTGTACGGCAAGTACTCCATCAAGGTGGTCACATTCATGTTGGAGCAGTTCAGAAAGATCTCCCTGTAATTTTTGACTGTGCTTATTCCAATCCATGTCACGGTAGTTGATACGACAAGAGAAGTGCCGTTTTACTTTGACCAGCAGGTTGGGAAAACTCATGCAATCGTCCCACAACTCCATCATCTTTTCACTTTTGTTAACCAGTACTGGATTTATAAATACCGTAGGCTCATCGATATGCATATATACCAGACGCTTCATCACTCCAATCTGTGGAGCGGCAATAGCGCGACCGGCGTTATACTTTTCTCGAAAACCCATCATAGTATCGTGTAGGTCTTCGACAACCGGCACCAGAGATTCAAGTTCATCTTTAGTTACCTTTTCACATGTTTCCCACAGTTTAGGATTACCCAATTGCAATATTTCTCTTACAGCCATAGTATTTGCGTCAACGTGAAATTTTATGTTCCAGTTAAACTAAAGATTCAACACCTTATTCTTCTTAGCAAGAAACATTTATTTTTTAAAGTAAAAACTGTTAAAATAGTTTTCAGAAAATAGTAAGATGGATCATCTAAACATAGGGTTATAGGCTTTTAATTTTTAAGATCAGGATTATGGAGAAAATATATAGAGTTATTGCAATAGGGGGAGCAATACTGTTTTCCGTTATTTCTACTCAATCAGTTATGGCCCAATCAGAGGCTGTTGAAGCAGCAAGATATTATTACCAAGGTAATGGGGCTGATATCATTAATCACTATAAGGAGTATCTAAAGATACCGAATGTAGCCTCCGACATTTCCAATATACGACGTAACGCTCAATATCTGGTTGACGAGTTTGAGAAGCGCGGGGCTAAAATGGAGTTATTGGAACTGCCGGACCGCAAGGATGTACCACCGGTGGTTTATGGAGAGATAACAGTGCCCAATGCAGAGCGAACGCTTGTTTTATATGTGCATTATGACGGGCAGCCCGTAGATCCGACAAACTGGTCTCATAATCCATGGTCGCCCAAGCTATATTCAAAGTCAATGGAAGATGGGGGGAAGCCGATAGCATTCCCACAGCTAAACCAACAGGTAGATCCAGAGTGGAGAATTTATGCGCGTTCAGCATCTGATGATAAAGCCCCAGTTCCCACGCTACTGGCGACCCTGGATGCGTTAGAAGCCTCGGATATTGCACTCACATCGAATATAAAATTTTTCTT
Organism: Fodinibius saliphilus; assembly: GCF_005869845.1. Classification (NCBI taxonomy): domain Bacteria; kingdom Pseudomonadati; phylum Balneolota; class Balneolia; order Balneolales; family Balneolaceae; genus Fodinibius; species Fodinibius saliphilus. Next base: position 171,933 of record NZ_VAWF01000001.1, read on the forward strand.
TGACGGGGAGGAAGAAGCAGGATCCCCGCATATTCGACAGTATCTTGAACGATACAAAAGTAAATTTAAGGATGGAGATCTTTGGGTATTTTTGGATGGGCCCAAGCATCAAAGCGGGCGCCCGCAGGTGGTTTTTGGAGTGCGGGGAATAACGGGGCTGGAAGTAACGGTCTATGGTCCCAGGAGGCCGCTGCACAGTGGGCATTATGGTGGATGGGCTCCCGTAGCAGGACAGATGATGGCTGAACTCTTATCCAGTATGAAAAAAGAATCAGGACAGGTGTTAATTGACGGTTTTTACGAGAGTACGGCACCTATTACAGAAGCTGATCGCGAAGCTTTTGCAACGCTTCCCGACTATAATGATCAGATCCGCAAAGATCTGGGGATTACCTGGAGTGAATTTGATGGACAACCGTTAATTGAACGATATATGTATCCGACACTGACTATCAAGGGAATAAAGACAGGGAATGTGGGTAAAAAAGCACGCAATGTGATACCAAAGAAAGCGACTGCCAGTTTAGGAATACGGTTGGCTAAAGGTAATAACCCGGAAGCGATGCAGGAGCTTGTTGAAGCCCATATCCGTGAGCAGGGATATCATATTGTTCGGGAGGATCCTAGTATGGCAACCCGCTTAAACAATAAAAAGATTGCTAAAGTAACACGAGAGAAAGGCTACCGTGCTACCCGTACATCTGTTGACAATCCCATGGCAAAACAGATCGTTGGAGCTGTAGCAGATGCTTCTGATGATGAGGTGATTCTATATCCGACTTACGGCGGTACATTACCATTGTATCATTTCACAGAAATTCTAAATCAGCCGCTAGTTATTGTGCCTATTGCGAATCATGACAATAATCAGCATGCACCGGATGAAAATATTAGAATCGGAAATATTTGGTATGGCATTGAAACCTATTCTTCCATTTTGACAATGAAATAAAGGTGGGATCTGAGGCAGTTTCCCATTTGTTGTTTCGGGACCTGTTCTTTCAGGAGTTTCTTTTAATTTGTTGGGAATTATTTTGCTTATTCGTTCAGTTGAGTAGTTCGGAATGGCAAAGTCTGTAAATATTTCTTAGCTAAAATGTAGATGCTTTGGACTTATCCCAAGACAAATGTTTTTTGAACCAAGACAGGGTAATGTTTGCTGCTTCATTTAGCTTATCAGCTTCCTCAAACATATGAGAAGCTCCGGGCACAATTGCTAGTTGTTTGTTTGGTTTAAGGTACTTAATAGCATTTTGATTGATGTTTACCGTTTTAAAGTCCATTTCACCGGTAAGTAACAGGACCGGACATTTTATCTTTACCAGGTTTTTACTACAGAGGTTTAGACGACCACTTAGCGAGACAATTGTTTTTATTATTGACCCCAGTTCTGATGCTGCATTTACGGCTGCGGCAGAACCTGTACCGCTGCCAAAATAAGCTAAGTTAAGTGATCTGTATTCAGAGTGGCTACTCAGCCAGTTCGTTGAAGTGACTAATCCCTTGCTCAATAAATCAATGTCTTTATATTTTATCGGCAGTTCATCATGCTCATCAAGAAGATCTAATACCAGGGTGCCAAATCCAGCTTGCTGAAATTCAAGAGCAAGCCTATGTTCGTGTACCATCAGTTTGGATAAACCATAACCATGCGAAAAAATAATCAGGCTGTTTGCTTGTACCGGAAGAGTTATTTTTCCTTTTACATGAAATCCATTAAATGGGAGTTGAACACTGATTTGGTACATATATAACCTCTCTTTTTGATTTGTACATGAAATACAAATTAGGTCCTAAATATTCATTTGCTGTAGGTATTTCGATAAAATACATGTAGGGAAAATTTGATGAAAATCGAATAAAGTCGGGAAAATGTAATAAATTAAGCTACACACTCACTTAGATAGGTCTATAATATTAACACTTCTTGATAAGTTGAATTTGCTGAGTTATTTCTTGCAGGTATAGAAAGACAGCCACATAACAATATGGTGAAAACCCCTACATTTATTTTATGGGTTTCTAGCATTTCTCACATATCACTTTGTATTATATTCCATAAATAATGAAAGAGGAATAAAAGGGAGGGCGATAAAATGAGTTCTTATTACATAAAAAAATATGGCGTGCATGAACTTCACCAATCTAACTGTGTATGGTTACCCATCAGAAAAGGAATGGTTAAACTAGGAGAATTTGATAGTGCTTTGGAAGCATTAAAAAAAGCAAGAGTATTGTATGATGAAGTAAACCCGTGTTCTACCTGCTGTAGTATTGGAAAAAAACGAAGTAATATTATGAGTGTAGATTGAAAGGGGATATAAAAAAAGCCAGCAGTTTCCTTGTGCCGGCTTCAGCCGGTTCAAGTTATGGAGGTATAATCTCAGTCTTACAATGCAAGACACCCTCAACTGCTGGCTTCGATTGCCGTAACTTTTCAGATGCCGGCAAAAAAGACCGTTGCACACTCCTTGATTATCCTGGTTGAGAAATCACAAGGAGAAGTCCACGGTCACTAATTTAGACTTGCTAATAGAAGTACCGTAGTACTACCACAAGCTGTGCAAATATCATTATGTCAACAGGTTTTAGATTTAGTAGTAATATAAGTATAGCGTATCGATCTATTTGTAGTGTGGCTTACCAAGCAAAATGTAACGTTTCCACCTACAGATACTGAAGTTTACCCCTGGATTGGATGTAGTAGTAATTGTAACGTTCTAGAATACATTTTTTTCAATTAAATTGGAGGTTATTGGATTCATTTTATAGATCAATCTTTTTTTCTCCTGCTTTGTTAAAAATGATTTTGATCTCATCACTTCGAATATGGACAGATTGAAATACTGGAGACACCTAGATAATTTCATTCCCGGATTTAGCGCCTCGAGCATAGGGATGGATTATTTTAACGACTTCGTCCGTAACTTTTTCACTACACGCTCCTACTAATATCGCCAAGTCCGAAAACCGTTCAGAGATGCCTGAGATAGCTGGGATCAGGGACTAATTGCTCTTACATCTATAAGTGTCATACAGCAGAATTCTTTTTTTGACCATTAACAACTTTTTTGCTTTTGGGTTGCGAGTAAATACCTAAAATTCATTCATAAGAGTTACCTTTTAATTAGCCTTATCAGGTATTGGAAACCTGAAATATTTTAGCATGAGTAATTAATTACTGTTCTTTCTGGTTGCCTTTGCCAATTCTTTCACTTCACGACTTTTCCAGAGATAGTAAACAACGGGCAGAACTACCAGGCTGAGCAGGGTCGCAGATATCATTCCGCCTACCATTGGGGCTGCAATACGTTTCATTACGGTAGCCCCGGTTCCGGTACCCCACATAATGGGTAGCAGACCGGCTATAATAGCGCAAACCGTCATAAAAATGGGACGTATTCGTTGAGCAGAACCTGCCATGATGGCTTTCTTTAGATCATCCAAAGAATTCATCTTATCATGATATTTTCGCTCGTTATAGGCGTTATCTAGGTAGGTGAGCATTATAACGCCGATTTCAGCGGCCACGCCAGCCAGTGCGATGGCTCCAACACCAACAGCTACACTCAGGTTATAGCCCAACAGGTACAGCAGCCAAAATGAGCCTGCCAGTGAAAAGGGCAGCGTAAGGATTACGATAAGGCTTTGCTGCAGGTTTTTAAAGTTGAAGTAGAGCAGTAAAAAGATAATTAGCAGGGTAATGGGTACCACTATCTGCAGGCGTTTTTTAGCCCGTTCCATATATTCATACTGACCGCTCCAGTTTAGGCTGTATCCTGCAGGAAGGTCAATCTCTTCTGCAACAGTTTGGCGTGCGCGGTTGACATAGGAGCCAATATCAGAGGTGGTAAGATCTACATAGATCCAGCTCGAATAGCGGGCATTCTCAGTTTTGATAACCGGCGCGCCTTTATTAATGCTAAGATCTGCGACATATGAGAGTGGAATTTGTGCGCCTGAGGGAGTGGGGATCAACACGCGTTTTAGGTCAGAAATATTTTCACGCTGCTCGCGTGCGTAGCGTACATTGACTGGGTACCGTTCTAAGCCCTCCACAGTTTGTGTAACATTCATCCCACCAATAGCCGATTGAATGACATCCTGAACATCGCCGGTAGTTAGTCCATAACGGGCAGCCTCTTTGCGGTTGATATCAAAATCCAGGTAGTTACCGCCAGTTGTTTTGTCTGCGAAGACACTTAAGGTGCCATCTACGCCGCGGGTTATAGAAGCGATATCTTGGCTTAACTTGGAAAGTTCGTCTAGGTTTGGCCCCGTAACTTTTATGCCGATGGGTGTTTTAATACCAGTAGAAAGCATATCAATACGCGTTTTAATCGGCATAGTCCAGGCATTAGTGAGACCCGGAATCTGTATGGCATTATTCATCTCTTGCTTTAGCTTTTCCATCGTCATACCATCACGCCACTGATCTTTGGGCTTGAGCTGAATAATAGTTTCAAACATCGAAAGCGGTGCTGGATCAGTCGAGGTTTGAGCGCGTCCCGATTTGCCGAATACAGTTTCTACTTCGGGAAAGCTGGCAATGATTTTATCGGTCTGTTGCAGCAGCTCTCGGGCTTTTGTGATGCTGATGCCAGGATCGGTGGTGGGCATATAGAGAAGGTCTCCTTCATTGATGGAGGGCATAAATTCGGAGCCCAGCTGTTTCAGTGGGATAATAGAAATAATCAATATCACAAGCGAAGCGATAATGGTGCTCCATTTAAAGCGCAATACAAAGTTGATGACCGGGCGGTAGATCCAAATTAAAAAGCGGTTAACCGGATTTTTGTGCTCCGGCTTGATATGTCCGCGAATAAGAAAGCCCATGAGAACAGGCACCAGGGTAATTGATAACAGGGCAGCGGCTGCCATGGCATAAGTTTTGGTGAAGGCCAGGGGCTTAAAGAGGCGCCCTTCCTGTCCCTGTAGGGCAAAAATGGGTAGGAAGGAAACAGTAATAATAAGCAGGGAGAAAAAGAGGGCTGGGCCTACTTCTTTGGAAGCATCGACAATAATACGCCAATGGTCTTTTTTGTTTTTATCTCTTTCAAGATGTTTATGCGCATTTTCGACCATCACAATGGCGGCATCTACCATCGCTCCAATAGCTATGGCAATTCCACTGAGCGACATAATATTGGCGTTAATTCCCTGGAAATACATCACTAGGAAGGCTATTAAAATTCCGATGGGCAGGCTCACAATAGCAACGAGAGCGCTTCGAAAGTGGAGCAGAAAGATCATAACGATCAGTGCCACTACAATGCTTTCCTCTATAAGTTTATGCTTCAGAAAGCTAATAGCACGACTGATCAGGCTGGATCGATCATAGGCTGTTTTAATGGTTACACCCTCGGGGAGTCCGCTTTCCAGTTCTTTTAGCTTCTTTTTGACTTTGTTAATGGTCTCCAGGGCATTTTCGCCATAACGCATAACCACCACCCCACCAATAGTCTCTCCTTTCCCATTCCAATCTACTACACCTCTGCGCAGGTCCGGGCCCAAGTGTACATCCGCTACATTTTTTATCAGGATGGGCGTACCATTAGCATCACTTCCTATGGGCACGTTCTCAACATCGGCTACAGTTTTGATATATCCTTTTCCCCGGACCATAAACTCCGTTTCACTCATCTCTACCAGTCGTCCGCCTACATCATTATTACTACGTTTAATGGCTCTTTTAACTTTTGACAGCGGCATATTATAGGCCAGCAGTTTATCGGGGTCTACATCTACCTGGTACTGTTTGACGTGTCCGCCAACACTGGCTACCTCGGCTACTCCATCCACACTTAACAGCTCGTATTTTAAGAACCAATCTTGTATGGATCGCAGTTCCTGCAGATTATGCTTGTCTCCACCGTCTAAAACGTATTCATAGACCCAGCCAACCCCGGTGGCATCCGGTCCCAGGGTAGGCGTGACGCCTTCCGGGAGATTGTTTCCGGCGGTATTTAGGTATTCGAGCACCCGACTGCGGGCCCAGTATATGTCGGTATTATCCTCAAAGATGATATAGATAAAAGAGAGTCCGAAGAAGGAATAACCGCGAACTACCTTTGATTTGGGAACCGACATCATGGTAGTGGTCAGAGGATAGGTAACCTGATCTTCTACGACCTGTGGTGCCTGGCCCGGGTACTTCGTAAATACGATGACCTGCACATCACTGAGATCGGGAATCGCATCCACCGGTGTTTGGTACATTACGTAGGTACCGCCGGCCAGTATCAATACGCTGGTGATAAGCACCATAATGCGATTATTAACGGAAAGTTCAATTATTTTTTGTAGCATGATATTGAAATTCTAAAAACTGTTAAAAGTTCGGCTGTCTTATCTTCAAAAGATCTGTTACATATTCATTTCTGGGTGGTCCGTTGAGTCTGTACGCACCTTATTTTGATTCATATCCCCACCACTCATATCCATCTTTGTTTCAGCAGATGTATCTGCCTGTTGGTCGAGCATTTTTTGGATTGCTTCCTGGAGTCGGCTTTCGCTATCAAACAGGAATTGAGCTGAGGTAACGATTTCTTCATCAGGGGTAAGGCCCGAAAGTATTTCAATTTCATTATTGTGTTTGCCGCCTTCCATGCCCAGCGTTACTTCGCGTGGGGCGAACGCTCCGTCTCCTTTAGCTACAAAGACGATATTCCTTTTTCCCGTGCGTATGATTGCACTGTTCGGTACCACCGTAACATCTTTTTTGGGACGCGTTTGGATTTGGATATTGGCAAACATTCCAGGCTTTAACTCAAGGTTTGGATTTGGGAATTCGAGCCGGAGTTGTACCGTACGCGTCTTTTCCTTGAGGGTGGGATAAATATATGATACGGTACCTCGGTAGGTTTTCCCCGGTTGATAAGACAATTGCATGCGGGCTTTCTGACCTTCTTTAACCCAGGGTATTTCATAGTCATATACACTTGCTTTTACCCAGACGGTTGAGAGGTCAGCAATTTTAAAAGCAGGGGTTCCTGCTTTTATATATTCCCCTTCTACTGCATTTTTGTGAAGCACTATACCTGAAGCCGGGGCTTCAAGGGTAATCGTTTTTTTTATTTTACCGGTCTTTTCCAGGTCGGCAATTTCAGAATCGGGGATATCCCAATATTTTAGCCGTTGTCGGGTGGCCTCAAGCAAACTATTGCCGCCTTTACGAATTGATTCAAAACTGCTGGAGGCTACTTTTTCGCGGGCCTTCAACGCCAGCAGATACTCGTGTTGTGTGGTGACTAACTCAGGGGAATAGATGCTGTAGAGTGGCTGGCCACGCTGCACCATTTTGCCGGTGTAATCTACATGCAGCTGTTCTACCCATCCTGATATTTTTGGATTTACGTTATAGAGCTTTTGTTCGTCATAATCGACCTTTCCTACCGTGCTTACGGTAGTGGATAACTCTTTTTGTTGTACCATAGCAGTACGCACATTCATATTTTGAACCACAGTGGGATTTATTTTGACTACTCCTTCAGCACTGTTAGCCTCGTCGGCGTATACCGGTACCAGATCCATTCCCATTTTTGACTTGCCGGGCTTGTCATAGATTTCACTCGGATTCATCGGGGCCTGCCAGTACAGAACTTCACGATCTTTTTTGTTGGTTTTACTTTCTTCTGAGGGTGCCTGTGTATCTTTATGTTCCATCTGCTCGCTACTGATTGTTGCCTGTTTAGAAGGGTTTTTGGTTTGTATTCCAAGCCAATATCCTCCAAGGGAAAAGGAAACAATAAGGGTCAGGGAGATAAGTAAGTATTTCGTATTCATGATCAAGTTCCTTGGATGTTTGATATTGAAAAATGTTATAAGCCAGTACCGATAAGAGCTTCGAGTTCGGCTACCGTTTTGTGGTAGTCGGCCAGAAATCGGTGATAGTCCAGTTGGTACTGGAAAAGGGTAAGCTCGCTGTCAAGGAGTGAAAGAAAGTCTACTTTATTGTTTTGATAGCCGGCTAACGAGGATTCTAGTGACTCTTCCGCCTGGGGGATAATGCCTGTTTTATAGAGCTCAATCAGACGTCTACTTTTGTTAAGATTCGATAACGATTGCTGAAGCTTTTGTTCAACTGTATTGGTTATATTTTGATAGCGATATTCGATTGCAGATTTTGTGATCCGCTTCTCCTGCACTTTTTGGGCTTGTTTCTTTTTGTGAAAGAGAGGGAGTTTTAGATTGACCATCGCTGAGACAAAATCATAGCCTTTCATGCCGCTTTGTAAGTCATCGCGCTGTGTATAAGCGATACCTACCGAAAAATCGGGGTACCGGTTTTTGTGTGCTAAATCAATTTGCTGATCGCTTTTTTCTACTGTTGTTTCCCAAGCGGCCAACATTGGGTTAGTGCTGTCTGCCCTTTGTGTGAGTTCTCTCAGTGTTGTAGATAAAGTACTCATCGGAGGAGCTGTTGGTATACCGAGAGGGGCATCAGCCGGGATATTGATAAGTATATTAATTTTAGCTTGCGTCGCTGTCCTTTTTTGTTGGAGCTTAAGCTCGCGGTCAAGCATCTTGGAGAGGGTCACTTGGGCACGAAGTACATCCTGTTGCAATCCTTTACCGACACCGTAACGGGTTTCGGCGATCTCCACAAATTTCCGGAGCAGCTCTTGGTTTTCAGTTACTGTTCTCAAAGCCTGATCTATGTAATAAAGATCGTAGTAAGCCTGCTTTGTCTGTTTTATGAGCTGGTTTTTCAGTTCTCGGTGTCGGTATCTGTTGATCTTCGAGTCACTTTCAGCAATTTTTCCCTTTAGGTTAAGTATTCCCGGAAAGGGGAAAGCCTGCATGAGACTAAGCTGTTTACCGGTCATGGGTTCTTGATCCAGGGCAAAACTATTAATCGGCAGATTCATCATGTTCAAGCCTAGGGTAGGGTCAGGGAGTGCCTTTTGTTGAGATATACGCGTATTACTGGCTTTCCAATCCTCATAAGAGTATTGTAACTGCGGATTTCGAGCTAATACTTTCTGTATTAATTCATCAAGGTTAAGTGTTGAATTGGCGACTTGAGCTGAACCGGAAACAGGCATCAATGTGAATAGAAACAGAGATAATGTAATAATCTCAAATAAGTGCTTCGTTTTCATTGTATATAGGGGTATTATTTAGAAAAGTTGGTCTGTTACTGTTTATGCCTCAGTCTCTAAGAAGCATAGTGTTAGTCCATTAATCTTAAATTCTGGCCTAATAAATTGGCATAGAATGGCATCTAATTGCCATGAAAAAAGGGAGAAAGGAATCAAATGATAAACGTACCATTCAGGAGATAGATACTCCTTAGAACAGATGGTACTGATGAAATAAATTTGGGAATATTAATTTTTGAAATAGCAAGAACAAGCCCTTTGGGCAGGGTATAAATAGCTACTGACGGTAACTGGTGGCTTTGTGAATGGACAATTGCCGTCTCAGTAAGGCCATTTACAAACACATGATTACAGAGCTGATCGAAGGAGCAAGTTGTTTCGGAGACATTCCTTATAGAATTTTTACCACTGCAGCAGTTATCATATGTAACAGCAGTTGTTGTTGGGGAATCAAAGGCCATGCTGTCACATATTACCTTTGCTGATTCTACAGTTATGGGCAGTAAGATATTTGTTACAAAGGCAATCAGTAGTATTGCCGAGAATAGGCGATATGTGTGTTTCTTAGTTTTCAAAGCTGGTAAAACATACTACTACAAAAAGTTTTTTGTTTTATTCTCTTCTAAGATACAAGATTAACCTTAAATGAAGCTTAAAAGAATTACTATCGGGTATATAAAATGTAATTGGTGTAATGTGAAGAGTTATAAGAGATTCGTATTTACAATATAGGAACTTACAATATTACATATCAGTTTTAATAGTATATGACATGATATAGAATCGGCTAATTATTTAGTTCACTATTAAAAGGGGGGGTAGAAAAAGAAAGGTTTTGCAGATAATAGGCTAAATGAATATTGATTATTCACTTAAAAGAATTATATGGAATTACCATCATTATTATTTGAGCAGAATCCCAACCCTATGCTCGTTTTTGACACTGATACACTAGAAATTTTAGCAGTGAATGAAAGTGCTGTTAAGAAATATGGTTTTTCAGAAGAAGAGTTTATCCAGTTGACAATTGAGGATATAAGACCTCCCAAAGGCATCCCAAAACTACGTGAAAAGCTGGATGAGCTGGATAACAAATTCGATATGCTTGATATCGGGACCTTCCGTCACCGTACTAAAGATGGTAAAATGTTGTATGTGCAGCTTGCTGTTCAGGAGTTTTCTGTAAAGGGTCGTAATGCTTATATCGTTCATATTCATGATATCACCGAAACCGTTAGACTCAAGAAAGAAGTTGATGAGGCATACCGCGAACAGCAATATCATATCGAAAATAACCCGTTGGCAATGGTTAAATACGATCGTAATTTCAGGGTTATTGAATGGTCTAAAAGGGCAGAAGAAAAAACCGGTTATACCAAAGAGGAAGTATTGGGTACATCCACATTTGATATCCCGCTTTTTGAAGGTGATGAAGTCGATAAAATAAAGAAACGGATGCTTGCTCTTTCAAAAGGGGAAAAAAATAAAGATCGTTTTGAAACCAAGATCCGACTTAAAAATGGAGAAATAATGGAAGTACTAGTACATGCTTCCGCGTTACGGAATAAAGAAAATGATTTGAAATCAGTGTTGGCGTTTATTGAAAATATCAGTGTCAGAAAAGAGTATGAGCGTGAGTTATTGAAGCGGGAAATGAAATATCACCGTTTATTTGAAGATGCCAATGATGGAATTGTTTTGTTGGATGGAAATACGTTCATCGATTGTAATCAACGGGCTACTGAAATATTTGGCAGGGATAAACAAGATATTATCGGCAACACACCGTTCGACTTTTCGCCTGAATACCAACCTGATGGGTCATTGTCAGAAGAAAAGGCAAAGAAACGATTTAAGCAGGTAAGAAAAGGTTCACCGCAGGTTTTTGAATGGGTACACCTTCGAAAAAATGGTGAGGAAGAGCACGAAATCACAGTACAGGTAAGCCTTAATACTATAGAACTAGATGATAATGATTATGTACAGGCTATTGTACGTGACTTAACTGATAAAAAAAGAACCCAGAAAAAGCTGACCCTTAGCAATAATCTGCTTGAAAGTTTATTTATTGATGCTCCTGTAGCAATAGTAATGGTGAATACCGAAGGGCAGGTAGAAAGAATAAATAAAAGTTTTGAAGATTTGTTCGGGTATTCTGAGCAGGAACTCTTGGGAGAAGACTTGTTGAAGCATAATTTGCCGGCAGAACGATATGATGAAATTCAGCAGATCTATGAATCAGTCTTTTCTGGTGGTAACAACCCATCCAAATACTATGAAGCCCAGCGTATTACCAAAGATGGAGAAGAAAAGGATCTACTTGTAGGGGCAGTACCGGTAGTTATAGATAAGGAATTGATCGGTGCTTTTAAGATCTATATTGACATTACAGATCTCAGAAAAACAGAGGAGAAATTGCAAAACTCTCTGCAAGAGAAAAAGACTCTACTGTCGGAAGTACATCATCGGGTAAAAAATAATTTGGCTGTTATTTCGGGCCTGTTACTGTTGGAAGCAATGAACTGGAATGAGCAGAGCGAGGTGCATAAAGCTCTGTTGCAGAGTAAGCATCGTATTCACTCGATGGCCCAAATTCATGAGTTGCTTTATGAATCCAATGACTTTACAACGGTACAATTGCAAAACTACATTGACAAGTTAGTGAAAACGGTTCATGATAGTATGCAGGGAGTAGAGAAGGGTGTGGAGTTAGATATCGATTATGATGATATATACTTGAATATTAACCAAGCTATGCCTTGTGCGCTCATTATTAATGAATTGGTAACGAATGCTTTTAAATATGCCTTCGATAAAGAAAGTGAAAATAAGCTGTCGGTTTCTTTTAGAGAGGAAAGTGAAACTATTACCATTGAAATTAGGGACAATGGTCCTGGCCTTCCGGATCAGTTTGAAAAAATGGCAAAAGATTCATTAGGACATAAATTAGTCAAGCAACTGGTTAAGCAACTGGATGGAGATATAACGGTTCAGAGTAGTGATGGAATGGGGACCACCTATAAAATAACATTTGAGAGAAAGGTAAAGAAAGGATCTTCAAGTAATATTATTGAGTAACAAGGATAATACAGAACTCTTGTTTGTAAAGTTTATTTTGGTTGTTTTGTTGTGTTGAGGCAGGGATGGGGTCTATAGAACCAAAGCACGCAGCAATTCTCGTCTTAAAGTTTTAAAACTGTATCACAATTGAGGCATTTCCAGAAAAGCTGGAAGGTATTTTGGCAAACAGCCTTATCGGAGGCATATCCACATTCAGGCAAGCAAATAAGTTGAATGTAAAGTGATGTTGGATTGGGAGCAGTTATTTTTCTCTTGCTAACGGGTTTTGCATTCTCCTTCTAATGCATATAAAATGGGATAGGCTCCAACTGCCCCCTCTCCTGAATGGGATCAAAAAAGGGTTCTTGGGATATCTCCCAATGTAAATATTTATTTTTCTGCTGTATAATCTGCTTTAGCCAGAGCTTCTTTAAAAGTATCAAAGGATGTTTGATCAGAATTATAAAATACTTTTGCAGATTTATTGTCGATCGATACAGTAGCTTGTTCTACACCTTCCAGTTTTTCTAAAATTTCAGCGGAGCGGTTAGCGCATCCTTCGCAGTGTAAATCAGGGATCTCAAATGTTAGTTCTTCCATATCGCAAAAGTAGAAATCTTAAAATGTTAGCTTTTGATTTTTGTTATGACAAAATAAGGAAAAGTATGTGTTATCTCCTCCGGAATTTACAAATGTAGTCAAAAGCTCCCGGTTTAAGAGACGGGAAGCTTAAAATTCTGTTTGATTAATTTAAATCATTGCCGGGCTTGGCGCGATGACCAATGGACAGCCGAAATTTTCCAACCGCTATCCGTTTTGACCAAAACGGCAAGTTCGGCCGACCGAAGATCCATTTCCCGGTCGTTGTAAGAACCCTTTATACTACTGACCGTTGATACCCAAGCGGTATTTTCGGTTGAGTTAACTTTGCGAGACATAACCTTCACATCCATAGCACTTAGAAATTTCCCGTCGGAATGGAAGTGGTGTGAGAGGTACTCTTCTTTGGTTTCAATTCCGCCACCTTCCAGGATACGGGCATCTTCTGTTAACAAACTGGATGCTTCATCCTGATTATTATTAATAATAGCTGATTTAAAATCATCTAAAATCGGGACAAAGGTTTCTTGGACGTTTGCGATGGGTTCATCACCATTTTGAGCAATGGCAGTACTAATGGAAAGAAGTACGAATAGTATTACAGTGTTTAATATTTTCATAGGGACTATGTATTAAATATTGTGAGTTTAGAGATTTATGATCAGTTTTAAGCCAATAATTTTATCCTCAATTCCTAAATTAAGTGTTGGTTATTTCGATTGACGGGCATTCATTTTTACCCAGCGGTTGTATGTTCTATCATCCCAGAGACTTTGGAAGTAGGCAATTACGGCCACTTTCTCTTCCCTGTTAAGTTTATCTCCAAAATCAGGCATGGTACCGCCTACCGGTTTGCCGCCTTGATTAATGGTACGCATTAAAACTTTGAAAGGATGATGCCAGGTATGTGCAGAGCCATTCAGCGGGGGAGGAGGAAAGGAACCGTCAGCATTACGCTTTTTCCAGTTTTCAACAATTCCCTGACCGCGTGTTCCGTGGCATTGGGCACAGTTATTGGTAAATACCTGTTTGCCCAACTTGTACTGTTTTTGGGTAAACCAGCGTCCCTCAACAGTCTCTTTGGGGGGTGATTTATCTGAACTGTTACAGCTTATTATGAGAAAGCCGGGAACTAGGAATAAGAGTACAATGACAGAAAGTATTTTCTGCATAAAATCAGTTAAAGCTGTGTTACAATCATTTTATCAATAAGGATACTACCTTGTCCGTCAATTTTGAGCCCTATTTTCCCTGGATCAGGAGCATCACCGTGTCCATGTACCGCCATCTCTTTATTGATATAGGCTCTAAAGTGAGTACCGTTGCCCACTGTACGGATAAAAAGCATACCTGTAGCTGAATACGGTTCTTTGGCAAATACTTTTTTGGATCCATCCTCGACTCGTCCCTGAGAAATGATACCCTCTGTATTTAAAGTAACATAATCATAATTATCTATATCCTGAACATGATTAACGAGTGAGAGTGAACCTTCAAAGCCAGATAAGTCGAGATAGTAATCGACTTGTACATTTTGAAAGCTACTTTTTTCTACAAGAAAGTTTGGTTTTTCACCGCTTGTTAACTTCAGCATATAGTTCTCACTGTCCGAAACCATGAAAGGGTTAAGGTCTGAGGGCGTACCTTCCAGCCACTGGAAATGAGAAAGCAATGTACTTACGCCTTTTGAGCCCATTTCCCAGCTCCAGCTTCCAGTGTCTTTTTGGATGAAAGTAGATTTACCCTTACTAAGACTATCTGTATAGGCGGAAGCAGATTCTTTCTGTTGGATTAGCTGTCCTGTCCCCACACCATAACCAAAAACCATTTTTGCCCCTTGATCGCCTGTTTTGTAGAGAAAAAAGATGCCCGGCAGTACGGTAATAAAAGCGATAATCCGTATTATCTTTTGATTCATCAGCTTGAGATAGTGAAAAAGTATACGCAGAAACAAGTAGGCACCTAAAAACCACATGGTCCACCAAGCCCAGTCGGCATGATTGTTCAACACCGTTTGTGAATCTGCGGGTATAAAAACACTGTCGGCTGCGATATTACCAGAATAATAAGCTGCAATTACAGATAGGATGCCAATACCATACAGTATTGTTGATTTCATTTCATCCCACCAATCGTTGGATAGTAAAAAGCTCATAATATTCATTAATACAGCCAGTAGGATGATGCCGATCGGCAGGTGAACAATAAGAGGATGAATATTTGGGGCCCATTCGGGAATTAAGCTCATGATACTAAGTTATTTTATTTTTATGCGTTTTCCTCACGGTATAAATCGTATTCATCAAGGGTATAATAACTAGAAAGTTTAAAACCACATACGCAGACCGCCTAGCAGGCTTAGGCTGCTAGGGTCGTTGTACATATCGGCTGTTTTTCCGAACTTACGTTCCCAATTGACGCCGATATATGGAGCAAATTCCCGTTCTATCTCATATCGTAATCGAAAGCCTAACTCAATATCATTAATGCCAGAGCCAATGCCATATTCTGGGACATCCTGGAAGGCTACGGATGTTTCAATGAGCGGTTGCCCGATGAGTCGTTGAGTGATTGGCAGATCGTACTCGGCTTCAAAGGAAGCAGAGATATCACCTTTCTCGCTAATAAACAGCCCCCCGTCTACCTCAAAAAAGTATGGTGCCATGCCTTGAAAACCAATAACGGCAAAACCGCGCGACAGGTTTTCATTGCCTTCATAGATTAGGTCATATCGTATGCCTGCCTGCAGATCAAAGTAGCGCGATATTGCCCTGCTGTACAGTCCCTGGAATTCTAGTTCGGTTTCATCGTGGGTAGTAACGATTTCTCCGTCAGATTTAAACCAAAACTTATGTAGATCTTTACCTATATAGCCTTGAACTTCCCACATAACGGGGTTAGGGCCCGGCATACTTTGGTATTCAAGTTTATCAGCTATGATATAAGTATACGTTTTGTTATCCATCAGCAGATCATTGCTGAATTCCGGGGCCTTTTGGGCTACAGCTGTATTATTGCTCATAAACAATATCATTAGAAATACAGCAGAAAGAAATTTACTTAGTTGTCGCATTATAGTAACTCTTCTCGGTTTCATAATTGGGTTAAAAACTATTGCTGACTGCCAGTATTAGTAGATACTTCCATTTTCGTCGCTTACTTGAACAACACGGAACATTCCCATCTCCATGTGATAGAGAATATGGCAGTGGAATGCCCATCTTCCTTTATCACGGGGAGTAATTAGGGCCGATATTCGCTGAGCAGGTTGTACCAGCAGGGTATGTTTTCGGGGATTGTATTGTCCGTTGCCGTTTTCCAGCTCCATCCACATACCGTGTAGATGAATAGGATGTTCCATCATAGTGTCGTTAACAAGAGTAAGTCGCAGCCGCTCGTTATGTTTGAAATCGATGGGCCCTTCAACCTCATGAAACTGTTTGCCGTCAAACGACCACATATAACGTTCCATATTTCCGGTCAGATGTAACTCTACTTCTCGTTCAGCATCACGTTCATCAATATTGGGATTCAGGCTTTTTAGGTCGTTATAGACCAGTACATCCCTTCCGTCATTACCAAGACCAATGCCGGGCTCATGGAGTCTATCGAATTGGTTTTGAGCAATAGCAGCGGCGCCAATACCGTGTCCATCGGGACCGTGTTTGACTGGTGGTTTCGGATTATCCATCTTCATTTTCATTGCACCACCGTCCATATTCATATGGTTATGGCCGCTATCCATCTTCATATCCATGTCGCCCATATCCATGTCCATACCCATATCTTTCATACTGCGTGTAGGGCGGGGACGTAGCTCAGGAACAGGAGCTTCCATGCCTTCTTTGGGTGCAAGTGTTCCACGGGCATAACCGCTGCGGTCGAGCGATTCCGCAAAAATGGTATATGCTTGATTGTCATCGGGTTCAACAATAACATCATAGGTTTCTGCAATACCGATGCGAAATTCATCAATAGGGACCGGCTTTATGTTTTGTCCGTCGGCTTGTACCACAGTCATTTTGACTCCTGGAATACGAACATCAAAGATGGAGCCGGCCGAGGCGTTGATAAACCGAAGCCGCACTTTTTCTCCTTTTTTGAACAGGGCATTCCAGTTTGATTGCGGTCCGCGGCCGTTCAACAGGTAGGTATACATAGCGCCGGTCGTATCCGCAAGGTCGGTAGCGCTCATGCCCATTTTCCCAAATGAAAGATAATCTTTTAGAGCATTTCCCATTCCTTTTTTCTTGGCATCTTTAAAAAACTCGCCAAGCGTTCGTTTTTGATAATTATAATACCCTTCAGATTTCTTAAGATTTGCCAGTACTCTGTAAGGGTTTTCAAAGGTCCAGTCAGAGAGTACAATCGGATAATCGCGATCATATTCAACAGGATCTTCACCAGCAGGATCAATAATAAGTGGCCCGTAATGCCCCAGCTGTTCTTGAAGTCCTGAGTGACTGTGATACCAATACGTACCATTCTGTTTTACTGGGTAGCGGTACTCAAAAGTTGAATCGGGTGCAATACCATCGAAACTTACTCCGGGTACGCCATCCATCTGGAAGGGTAGGATAATACCATGCCAGTGTATCGATGTCTCTTCATCGAGTTCATTTTTCACTCGTAACAATACATCTTCCCCTTCTTTTAGACGAATGATAGGACCGGGTACGGTACCGTTGATGCCAATAGCTTCCCCTTCTTTTCCATCGATAACCTTCGACATTTTACCAATAGTTAGGTCAACTACGTTATCGGGACCTTGGGGAGTGAGAATATCTCTGTCCTCAAGGTTTGCAAAAGCATAAGTGGGTAATACAGTGCTAAGACCAGCCATTGCCGCCATCGAAGCAGTATAGCGTAGAAAAGTGCGTCGACTAATAGTATTTGAATCGTCGTTCATGACAATTTCTTTTTTAAATTACTCAGTGTAATGATACGAATAGTTATAACTAATATATTACAAGTTGTAAAAGAGAAGTCCGTGCCTACGGTTCTCAAAAGTAGTGAGCTAAATCAGTTTTGCATGCATAAATTTGTGAATCAATCATAACATATGAAATGAACCTTAAAGCTAGCTTAAATATGCAGCTCTGAATATAATTTAATATTTAAATAGTTTTTTAAGGTAAAGATAAACCTTAAATGAAGCTTAAAACATCTTTGGAAATTGTCTCTTATTTTAGTGAAGAAGTAAAAAGATACTCATAGCCTATTTGCATGTGGATTTTATTAGTTGAAGATGAAAAACAGTTAGCTAACTCTGTAAAAAGAGGTCTTGAGGAAGAGGGGCATGTGGTGGAAGTGATGCACGACGGGGAGGAGGCTGAACTGCAGGGCATGGTCAATAATTATGATGTCGTTATTCTGGACTGGCGTCTTCCCAACCGTGATGGTAAACAGATATTGAAGCATTGGCGTAAAGAAGAACGAAACTTTCCGGTTCTTATGTTGACGGCTCTTGGTGATTTGGATTATAAAGTTATGGGGCTGGATGCAGGTGCGGACGATTATATGAGCAAACCCTTTTCATTTGAGGAGTTATTAGCACGGATTAGGGCTTTGGGAAGACGGTCTGGGGATCTAAATGTCACAGGAAAGGTTACAGCGGGCCCCATTGAACTAGATTCTCGTAAACACTGGGTTAAGGTATGTGGTATTAAACGGTCGCTGCGACCCAAAGAGTTTATATTATTAGAACTATTACTTAAAGATCCAGAAACAGTATTTTCAAAAACACAACTTGCCGAGCGTGTTTGGGGATCTCCATATTATGTTAGTGATAATACGATCGAAGCAACGGTTTCTACTTTACGACAGAAATTATCGGAGTCTCTTAAGGAGTGTGAAGAGATCTCCTTTGAACAAGTTCCAAAAGTCATTGAGACAATTCGGGGAGCTGGCTACCGGTTGAATAGTGATATCATTAATATCAAAGAATGAGATCGTGGGAAAAGTATCCTCTTTTTTAAATCGTCTTTCAATATCCAAAAGGCTGGCTTTCTGGTATGGAGCGAGTCTTTTTGTAATGCTCAGCGTATTCGGCTATTTCTTATATGATTCATTTCATGATTCCATACACCATAACTACGATCGGCACCTTCGCTTTGAGGCCGAACAGTTGCTTCCGTTTATAGAAACCGGAGATACCCTTTCGATGGATATAACAGGTTATAGCAGAAATGAGGCCTTAAAAAGTGGTATTGAGTATGGAACCTATGTACGCTTGTATGATGAAAGTGGTGAGTTAATATATCGCAGCCCTAACTTTTCTAAGATCAACGAGCCGCTAAAAACTTCGATTCCGAAGATAGCTGGAGAGCATTCGGTTAGTACTGAATGGCAGTCTATGCCAGCCCGAACACTATTTTATCCTATAGAAAACGACAATGGTACATTTTGTGGTTGGCTGGAAGTTACGGGATTTGAATGGACCCTTCATGAAGAGCTCAGCAGGTTTAGGAAGTACTTATTCGTTTTGATAGCACTAAGTGTGATATTTTCGATTATTGGTGGCTATTTGCTTTCCCGTCGTGCTTTATCTCCGGTTAGCTCTATTATCAACACGGCGAAGTCTATTACTGCAACAGATTTGGATAAGCGTATACCTGTGAACTACCAGGTGAAAGATGAGCTCACGGACCTTGCTGATACATTTAACATTATGCTGGATCGCCTACAGAAGGGGTTTGAACGCGAGAAACGATTTACTGCGGATGCAGCCCATGAACTTATGACTCCACTTTCATCTATCCGCAGTGACGCTGAAATTATGTTAAGGAAATCCCGATCACAACAAGAGTATGAACAGACGTTAGAGCGGGTCTTGGATGAGGTGAAACGAATGAGTGGGATGGTTGATCTGCTGTTACAGCTTTCAAGAATAGATTCGGAACAACATGTTGAAGATGGAGCGGTGAATGTAAGTCGTATTGCGGAGGGCGCAGTCCAAGCCTATCAATCCCATGCCGATGGAATGGATATCACATTGGAAACACAGATTGATCCAGGCTTAATTGTAAATGCTCATGGAGGTTATATTGAGAAAGTAATTCATAATCTATTAGAAAATGCGTTAAAATATACCCCAGAGGGTGGAACCATAAATATGCAGGTAAAACGATCAGGTGGTGAAGCAGTGATTCGTATAAAAGATACGGGAATCGGTTTTGATGAAGATACTAAACAACATCTTTTTGAACGTTTTTATCGTGCAAATGAAGCAGCAGTTCAAGAGCAGAAGGGTAGTGGGTTGGGTCTTTCCCTTTGCAAAGCAATTGTAGAGCTATATGGAGGAGAAATTAGTGCCTATAGCAAGGGCATAGAGAAGGGAAGTGCATTTGTAGTTAAATTGCCGCTTTCGGAGACAAATTAAAAGATCTTTTTGGGAAGCTGCCGGAGATACAAAATTATGATGAAAAGAAGTCAATTAGAGTCAGGTTTAAGGTGCTCTTGAAGCGAATAGCGAGCCTATTCAACGAATAAGAACTCAAAGCCTGGTTCAAGGCTTTTTTTGCAGTAGATTAAGTTGATGCTGTCCTTAAAAATCCTAGTAATACAGAATGGTTGTCCAATTACTATTCGACCTTCCCACAAAGGGTTTCCTTTGGCTTTGTAGTTCCTTTTTTGAACGGCTCATTGCCCATATCTGAAGGATTAAAGTTGGTGCCTAAAGGTTAGAGCACAACATTCTCGGTAAAAGTTTCATTGCTATAGTTTTCGTGTCTAATATTTTATCCATGGACTTATCGGCATTAATAAGCAGCTTTATAATTATCCCTTGGCGATGAAATGTCTGCTGAAAAGGTTAATGAAGTATGCTAATTGATATGATCATTAATCGCCATTTCATTATCAATTTCTATACCCCTACAACTTGCCAAGAATAGTATTGATAATATTTTAAATAAGGTGAGTTGCAAATTTATTAAATTTCAGCTTACAGGAATTACGATTTATCAATGTGTTTTTGATTGGGAATCATATCGTGTTTTTTTAGTTCACTTAAAATCAATTCTGTCATATCACTTTTAAAAGGGAATTCGTACCTAATATCAAGAACATAGGCTTTTACCCGAAGTTTAAGCACGAAATTTTGCTCGTGTACTTCATTCAATGCAATAATTGCTATAGGCTTTTGTAAATAGACATAACGTGATGAAACAGCAGCTCGGTAAGCAATTCGTTTGGCCTCATCTACATCTACATCCATTGGAAGAAAAATTTCTGCCACCACCTGACAGTCTAAAGCACTGGAATTTGTATTAGATACGGCCTTGTTCATCAATTCGCTGTTGGGGATGGTTACTAAGGAATCATCGGGAGTAACAATTCGGCTTGACCGCAATCCAATTGAAACCACTTCACCATAATGTTCCGCGACCTCAATCTTATCTCCAACCTGAAATGGCCGATCCATTATGATAATAAATCCGCCAAAAATATTTTTTAGGATATCCTGTGCAGCAAATCCGACGGCTATACCCACCGAGGCTAACACCGTGATAATAGTACTCATAGGAGGATTAATGATACCAGCAATGATGACATAAATCGAAAACGTCCAAATAACAAGGCGTACAACTGGTACCATCCGCTTGATTCCCAGCCGATAACTGGTGAACCGTTCTGACAGGTTTTCGAGCACTACCACAATAAATCGGTTAAGAAAGTAGGTAAGTATTAAGGCAATGATAATTGCCAGTACAACGCCAACAGAAATAAGATTTTCAATCTCTGATAGGGATTGACTGGTACCTTGATCAACAGGAGCTAAATTAGCAGTCGTATCGATGCGGGCGGTGTCAATATTTACAGTATCCGCCTGGATTATATCAATCTGACTAGAGCCAATTATAACGGTTGTGTCGGTCTGCTGTGATACGGTGTCTTGTAGGGCAGAAAGAGCCTCGCTATGAGATCCCAAAAGGAAAGTGATCGCAAGCAGTAATAGTTTGATTAATTTGTGCATCCAGTTATTACCCCAAGTGAATTATGTTGCGTTCTTTAAGCACTCGAATTATCTGTCGGTACATTAAGTGATTAATAGTGAAGGACCCATTTTTTTCGATCAACATGCCCCGTGACCTCAACCGATTTAGCAATAACCTGCTTTCTTCGAGTTTTACATTGAGTACCATGGCTAACTCGCTGTCAGATAACGTATCGTGTAGTACAAACGCTGCCAATGCAAATAATACCTGAGGATTTAGATCCTCAATCATCTCTACTGATGTTACCTCAAGCGGCTGTATATAAAAATAATTCTCGTCAAATTCCCGAATCGAACGAATCCAAAATATCATTGCAATTGAGGGATTCCCCTCAGCCAATCTTGTCAGTTTTTCAAAATATTCCTCCTTCAAATGCTCTTGGACCTCATGTTCTTGTCCCTTGATTTTACGATAGGTACGCGACTGCATTATTTGATCGTCCGGCTCAAAGTGTAGCGAATAACCGCTGGCCTGATGCCTGCTTAAAATGATCTGTTCAATCTGCTCTTCATTTAGAGAATCACTTTTACTGATATGAGAAAAGTATTCGCTGATCTGTAAAATCTTATCCAAAAACGACCAGGCGTACCTGGAACAACTAACCATCCAGAAAATATTTTCTCTGGT
Source organism: Fodinibius saliphilus (assembly GCF_005869845.1). NCBI lineage: Bacteria > Pseudomonadati > Balneolota > Balneolia > Balneolales > Balneolaceae > Fodinibius > Fodinibius saliphilus. The sequence continues at coordinate 194,323 of NZ_VAWF01000001.1, forward strand.
TTCTGAAATTAAGTACGCTAACTTCTCGATAGCTTTAAAGCCATTAATATCACGGATAAAGCAATTTTGTATGGATTCAATAACAACCACTTTCCGGTTATCTGATTCTTTAATCGTTGCCACCAGCTCTTCGATTGTTTGCGGGGATTCAACCTTTAGCACTGCTGCTATCTTACTTAATAGCTGATCTTCTTCCCAAATAGTTTTTACAAACTCAACGGTTTCAACCTGCTCTTCACCGAGTTCTGAATCAACTACTAAACTCAAAAATGATGATTTGCCACTTCCCTTTTCACCAACCACGGAAAAATTCGTGGGGAACTGATTTTTCCATTGTTCATACGATCTTCTAAAAGTCATGGTTGATTCTTGTGCAGGCTTAAAAAATTGCTTGTCCGCAAGTGATTTAAAATCAAAAAGTCGCCGATATATATAAGGCAACTCCTTCATTTTACTATCGGTTTCAGAAAGATATGTAGCTATATCTGCACGCTTAGATGCCTGAATTGTTGACGTTTTAAATCCTAACGCAACTTTTATATCAGCACCATACTTTTTCGCTTTTTTCCAAATAAAACGGCTCCATAGCATCAGCTGATCTTGTATGCTTGCCCAGCGTGAATCCAGAACGGCATGCCAGTCATTGGTTTTTTCTTTTACCGCATATTTGGCGTTTAGTCGTTGCAGTTGCTTAGAATCTCCCTCGTGAAGCAGAGCTAATAAAGAAGAGAAGAACTTTTCACTTCCCTTATCAATTGCATTATTAATCTGTTCCCATTTTTTCCCCGCCTGCTCATTGAGTTCCAGAACCTTCGATAGAATACGCTGTAATGCTTCACGCACCACTTTTGTAGGATCCTCTTTTTCAGCTACCTCTTCATCGCGAGCTTCAAGTGCCGATTCAAAGTTGACTGAGATTATTTTCTTTATCTCAATAATCTCGCTCAAATTTTGAGATAGAAATTCTTCCTGCTGCTGATTGGACGGTTGTAAGGGCTTCATAAATAACTCCCTGAGAGCCCGAACAACCAATTGGCGCCATTCTACTTCTTCCTGATTTACAGTCGGGGGATTTTTATCAAGCTGGGTCCCGAAAACGAGTTGTACTTCCTGTGGAGATTGCCCCACCTTTAGTAGTAGATCCTCAAACAGGTGCTCTGTTTTATCTTCCAAAATTTGTTTATCCAGCAGCTTCTGTATGGGCTGTATTAGTCGCTCTTCCACAAAACCAGCAAGGTTTTCATGCAAAGTTTTCAATTCATCCAGCGTAGCTCTCTGGCCAATCTTCTCGATAGAAATTTCAAGATCTGTTAAGAATTCCTGTAGCGGTTTTTTTAGTGATTGTTGGAATATATCCTCAAATGATACCTTGAACTCTTCAATCTCCTTTTCAATTTCAGAACGCAGTTTTAAAAATTGTACCACATCCTTAGTCCGTTCAAAAAAGAGCCGTTGTACAAACTGCCATTGCTCCTTTTGGCTCTTAAAACGGTTACGTATATATTCCTCTTTAACTTGAAGCCTGTTATCATCAAAAAATTTACTACGCCATTCCAGTGTTCCCACCTTCTCAACATCTCGAACTATTTGAGTATGCTTGCTGCTGATTACTTGCTTTACCTTTTTCAGCAGGTCCTTTTTTTCCTCTTCCAGTCTGTTCTTTTGATCTGATACAAAAGTAGGGATATCAAACTCTTTCTGCACTTCTCGCTCTTGAACCAACAGTTCCTCAATATCCCTAATCAGATTTAGCTGTATGCGCTGAAGTGTATGTCCCCATTCCAATACTGATTCATTATCCAACAAAGGATAGCTCACCACTTTATTTAAAGGGATCTCTTGCTCCCATTTGGGATATGCTTTTTTGTTACCTCCGAAAATATTTTTTTGTGATTGAACGGCCCTAAAACCAAGCTTAGCAACACTTCGGAAAGTGCTTTTGCTTCTTTTTCCTATTGCTACCCAAACAGAATCTTGCTGTTGGACTATGAACCGTTCTTCATTTTGTTTCCAAACTTCTTTATTGGGAAACGTTTTACTAATTTTATTAACAGCTGATAGATATGTCCCTAATAGATTCTCACTTTCTTTATCTGTTATCGTACCTTCAATATTATTTAAAATCTGCGGGAGTCCCTGTGTTATAATATTTTCGGGCTCATATTTTTTTTCAATTGCCAAAAAGTATCTCAGAAGTTGCTCAAAGCTATTAAAGCGTGCTTCGATATGCTGGATTAGATCATCCTGCAGGTTACCCTCAATTTTTTTCTGTAGCTTATCTTTAAATTCTTGACGATCCAATAGAATTACTTTCGTTAATTTTATTTTCTATAATTTGATCAAAATATGATGAAATACAAATTTTACGTACCGTTACTTACTGCGGATCATGGTAGTAATCCCTTTTTTTCTTGAATAAAGATTAGGCAATTCCGATCAATGTACTCTTCAGTACAATAATGAAACCTGGGCATGATTGATCCCATTTAACATATTTGCATTTTCCTTTAAAATGCGGTCGTTTTTGATCATTGTTGGTAATCTGTTTCTTTTTAGTAGCAGTTTTTCTCATCCCAACACAATTTGCAGCAGTAGTTCAAGAGTAACAGGGTAGTGGCTTGGCTTTCTCTTTGTAAAGAAATTGTAGAGCTATATGGAGGAAAAATTAGAGCCTATAGCAAGGGCATAGGGAAGGAAAGAACATTTGTTAGTTGAACTGCCGCTATTGGAGGCAGCCTGAAAAGACATTCCACGTTTTGGGAAAGAACAATGTTTTGTTGCCTTTTTAGTTAGCTGGCTTCACTGCTTCAATTCTTTTAAAAATACCCCCAGCTGTTAACTCTATAACTTGGTTAATATGCCATCCGGCTTTTTTTACGTTATCAACGGTGTTACGAGCAACATGGACCCCAACTAAATAGTGAATAAAAGGATCAAGAAAATCCATCAATGGACCCAGTAGCTGGTTGTCAGATCGCGTATGTTCGATCAGGTGAAGTTTTCCGCCAGCTTTTGTTACCCGTAGTGCTTCTTTTAATCCCTGCACGGGGTTGGGTACCGAGCAGAAGACAAAAGTAGCAACGATGTCGTCAAAGTAGTTATCCGGAAGGGTCAATTGTTGGGCATCCATTTGCTGAAGAGATGCTTGGCTTTTCATATTAGCAGGTAAGAGATCTTTTGCTCTTTTAAGCATGCCCGGAGACAGATCAATAGCGGTAATTTCTTTCTCCGGCGGATAGTAGGCGATGTTTTTCCCGGTACCCACTCCAATTTCTAAAATATTGGAACCATCAATGTCATTCCAAAGTTGGGGTCGCCATTTCTTATACCAAAGTTGTTCTATCGGCCACTCCATAAAATCATACAGCGGAGCAATAACATTATACCGGCTTTGGGTGTGATTACTAGTTCCGGTCTTCATAATTTAAAAGCTACTTTGTCATTAATTCATCTGGACTCCAAGGATGACTGCGGTTTGAATATTTTTTGTCAATAGTTAGAACATCTTGCTGTGTAATTTTTGAAAGATTATCGTCACTTTTTTTACGTAAAAAATTGAGGATAGCGGCAATTTCGGCCCCGCTAAGCCGTGCTTTAAAAGAGGGCATAACTCCGTCGTAGTGTTTGCCTTGTACTTCAACCTCTCCCCGTACTCCATGTAATACGATACGAATAGGGATTGATTTTTCTGCTGTTATCCACTTGGAATTGATTACCGGAGGGTAAACCTTTTCGATGCCCTGACCGTTTTCTCCATGGCAAGAAGCACAATCGCGCACATAAAAGCGGTTACCGTTAAGCTTGGATGGTTTGCTCTGGGCACTGAATGGTATATCGGTAGGTTGGTTTAGTCCCGGTACCATATCTTGCATGCGTTTGAAATGATCTGCCATTTTTTTATTCATCAGTGCCAACTCTTCCTGTCCATATTGTTGATGCAATTTCTGCATTTGGCTGTACATATCCCTCATCTGCTGATACCATTCTCCAGCCCTGTGATTTTCCATATGCATGCGCATATGGCCCATCTGCATTTTTTGATCGTGTATTTTTCTTTGCTGGTGGGTAGCCATCATACGTTGGTGGTTGGTCCCCATCCGGCGATGCATTTTCTGAGTCTGAAGTGATAAGTGACGGATATTAGGAGGCAGGGTATCGTTGTGGGCAGCATATTTATCCATCAACTGTTGGTGTTGGGCAGATATGGTTTCAAAGATATCAGTTAATTGTTTCTGCTCATCCTTGCTCATCTGGTTTGTTGTGTCCGAACCACAGGATGAAAGTAATAAAACCATTATCATGAAAAAGGGCAGTGTGTATAATGTTGAACGCTTAGTTATAGGTAAATTCATAAAAAATATATATGTGTACAATTACTGCTTTATATTCTTTTTATTTTCTATGTCACCGTTTGGCAAACTCTTTTGGCATTTCACACTACAACGTTATCTGCCTAATGTCTAACTACGTTATTAAGATTGAGGAATCATTCAAAAATAATTGAATTTTATTGGCGATTTTTTTTGCCATTCATCATCCCTTTTTGATGCATCATATTTTCTTTCATCATCATCTGTATGCACATTTTATGCATGGGCATCATTTCACGCATTTTTTTGTTGCCCATCATATTCTCCATATTGTTGCCTTGCATCATTGATTGCATCATCTGCATGTGGGTTTCCATGCGTTTTTTCATTTCGGGATTATCCATCATCATCTTTTTCATATTAGCCATACCCATAGTACTGTCCATATTCATCGAACGCATCATATGCCGCATCATCTGTTGACGCATTTGAGGATGCTGGGCCATATGGGTCATTATCATTGTGCGCATGGTGGAGTCCTCCATCATTTGCATCATCTGCTGTTTCTTCATCGGCATTTTATCTTGTTGCTGGGCAGTAGTGGTTGCTACCACAAATAGAATAGCGATACATGTGAGGATAAATTGTTTCATGATAAATACCTATTTGGTTTTATTTATGAAAAGTGTATTTGTCGCTTCCTCTGTAATGTACAAAGAGCGCCTTAAAGTAAGCTTAAATATTCATAAGCATTTGTGGGTGATTACATTATCGGTGATGAGGGGGGTTAGAGATAGCCTTACGAATTTTAGAAGCTTATCACTGACTGGAGAAAAGTAATATTATTAGCTGCTATATACTGCTTCAGTGTTTTAGAAATGCCGAGAGATAAACGGTCTTTTAGCATTTATAATGGGTTTAAATGCTTTTTGGGTTTTTGACAATGGAGAACTTTTCCCATTCCGCATAACTTATGTATATATATCAACTGGGCATCGGGTAGCTGTTCCCCAACGTTGGAAAGGGTACGAAGAGTCAGATGAAATTCGGATTGAAAATACCCAAGAGCTTCTTTGATAGAAGAAAAAAGTTGAATATAGTATGCGGCTCTTCCTTTGAAAGAGTAGATAGAAAAATTCATGGAGGCCTGAATTTAGTTCAGGCCTCATGAATTATTTTATTAATAGTTATGCATCGTTTATTCCATTTGGGTACCCAGCTCCGGGCGGTGCATTCGTAAAGTCTCATCAATGGATTCTATTGACATGATACTGTCATCAAACCATACATCCCAACTTTGTTTTCCATGTTGATCCTCATATCTAGAACGGAAGTTTCCTTGTTCATCAAAGTCAGCTAATCCATTTTTAAGACCTCCCACAATGGCGATTTGGTCGGGATTATCAAACCATCTCGTATATACATTGTAGTTATTTGTGTAGTCTTCACTTTCTTTGTTGGTTTCGTGCCAATCTTCCAACGTTCTCCAGAAACGGGCAAATTCTCCAGGTTTAATAGATAGAACTGTAACGATAGATTTTTCTATCTCCCCTTCAATAGGATTCAGCTCAAACTTGGGTATTCTTCGCCAATATTGAGGCTCTGATATCTTCTCACAAAGTGGTAGTACCTCCTCTAACCAATGTTTGTCGTGGTCCTGGCTGGTTTCTCTGGCTTCCCACTCCGTCCAAGTATGTGGCCCCATAACTACTCCATAATAACCAGCGAATTTTCCCGTCATGTGGTAAGAAACAAAAACGGGATAGTCGCTGTGGTATTTATTATTATGCTCTTTTAAAGCATCTTCAAATACCTGTATTTTATCAATTTGAGGCTTTAAAAAATCTACAATGTAGATCTCATTTTTTTGTTTTTCCTCTTCTTGTCCTAAAGCAGTTGATGTAAGTAGTATTACAAAAACCCCTAACAATATACCTAACCTTTTCATAGCTCCCTCCATTATTTATTGATAAGTAAATATAAAACAACATGTTAGGAGTTTACTAATAATTCTTAATATTAAAAAGAGATCCCATGTTTATTTTGTAATAAAAAATTGGCTTTGGGGGCTCTAGCTGTCATAAAGATGGCAGTTTTCTAGTTAGAGGACATCTTCGCAAAAACTCTCTGAGCCCTTCATCCGAAAACTGGATGGAATCATGATAAAATACGTTTAAATATTAATTACAGTATAAATAGTGTTTAATTAATATTTATTATCATGCATATTACTAGAGTAGGATGTTAGAACGTCACTATTTGATATCCATCAGCAATGAAATTTCGCAAACTTGGGTGCTGATCATATTCATCGAGGAGATCAATATCTGTTTTTTTAATCTCTTTGAAGACTTCAAAAGCTTTTGCACAAAAACGACAGGCTCCATGTATGTTAGCTTTTACAGCTTTGTATAATGGATGAGCATCGTGGTTTTCATCTTCAAGCTCGGGGATCCATTCGGTTCCAGCTCCGTCAAATATAAGTTTCACTTCTTCATTATGGTCTTGAAGCTCCTTAGTTAGTTCCAGGGCATTGACGACGCGACCAAGTGATTCATGAGAATCTGTTCCTGCCAGTACTACTACAGCTACTTTTATCATATTATTATGCTTTTTTCCTATTTTACTTCATACTCTTGACAACAAAGCAATCGTTTTTCTTACGATATTATACTGTGCTGAGCTAATTAGTACCTAATAAAGGCAGAGCATCATACCGGGATGAGTAGGCGCAAGATAGATTGAGCAGAAGCTACTATATTATCCCCGCAGCAGTCGCATGGCGTAATACAAAATTGTCAGACCAAGAACTAAGTTTAGGCGTCCCAACCAGCTTGATAGTTTACGCATCTTTTGTGTTTTATTGTTTTTGGGATCACTGTCCATAAGTTCTACCGCCTTGGGACCGGCATAGAAATCGTGGATTCCACTGACAATAAGTATGAGTGCAAAAATGTGTAGCTTGATAAACAGGTATCCTCCAAAAACATTCGTCCAAAAAGAAGGATCCAAGAGCTGACTTACTGTATGCCCACGGGTTAGTAAATTGGTGATGCCCGTGATGATTAGTACTAAAAATAAAGCCCATGAGATGCGGCTGAATTTTTTACCAACTACCGCAAAGAAGGCTCCTTTTTTATTCTTTAATAATGGTTTTCTGCTAACAGGAACCAATACACCAGCCGTAAATAGCATGCCGCCAATCCAAAAAATTGCTGAAATAATATGGATGTAAACCGATAAGTAGTACATGATATCGTAGTTAGGCTAGCAGTTCAGGAGTTTAATTATAGCAGTTCTGCTTCAAGAGATATATCAGTAACGGAAAGAGCTTTTGAAACCGGGCACTCGGCCTTTGCCCCTTCGGCATATTTAAGAAATTCTGTAATATCAATATTCGGCACATCCGCTGTGCATTGTAGTTTAATTGCTGAAATTGCAGCTCCATTATTGGTAACTTCAAAAATAACCTCTGCTTTAGTGTTAACCTTTTTAGGATTATAGTTTGCCTTGGCAAGGGTATCGGAGAGAGCCATGGAATAGCAACCGGCGTGTGCTGCAGCGATAAGTTCTTCAGGATTCGAACCTAGTCCATCTTCAAATTGTGAGGCATACGAATAGTTTTCGTTAAAAGTCGTCCCATTAACAATTTTCATTGAACCTTCTCCATCTTGAAAATTGCCATTCCATTGGGCTTCTGATTTTCTTACAGGCATTGTAGAAAAAAAATAGTTTTGAATTTAAAATTGACTAATGATTTCTATTGGGAAACGGTTTTTTTGTTTTAATAAATAGCTGAAATACTACTCCTCCCAAGAAAAGAATAATTGCCAGCACATTACCGTAACTGCCGATCTTTCGTAACGAAGGGAGCATCGCAAAATCGCCAATAATGCGTAGTGCCAAGAAGGCGTGTAATAAGATAAGGGGGAAGTAAAAATAATTATGATAAGGGACAAGCCGTCCCGAGAGCGATGGAATAATAACCGAAGCGTGAGCAAAAATCATACTAAAAATAAAGCCCACGAATATCATATGCAGCAGGCCATCATAAAAAGGACCGGCGGTTAAAAAGCCCTGCCACAAGCCAAATAGGCCCGTTATAATCAGCCAACTGTATCCCGACAGTAAACTGATAGCGCTGTAGCGTGTCCATTCTACAGATTTAATCGTACGTTTAGCAATATCATATTTAAAAAGCCATAAGGCGATAGCAATAAGCAGAACTGAACTGATGCGCCAGCCCAGAGGACGGGTAAAATGAACCAGAACCAGCGATGCAATCCATAAAATGTTTAGTGCAGTAAAGAAGTGTTGGGCTCGTTTTGGGGGACGCATAATTCGATTTAGTTCCAGCCGTTCGCCAAAGATGGTAAGCATCGGGAAGGCAGCCCACCAACCTACAAGCTCATAGATATGCCATCCCCAGAGATACAGCAGGTTTCCAGTCAGCAGGCTAAGTGCTCCGAGGGCCATAATGAGGTGATAGACTTTAGGCTGGAGAAAATAGAGATAAGTCATAACTCCGGCCAATCCCAGCGCCCCCATAACCATCAACCATTGAGCTGTTTCTGCATGACCTATTAATCCAAAAATTGTTGACGCAGCCATTAGTATCGGGGCTACATATGCCCATTTTTTTTCAAGGGCTGCTGCCCGTTCAAGCCCAATTAAGGTCCCAAGAAAACCATTAATCATTAGGGGGCCATGGGAGAGGGGAGATATCGATTGGGTAGATAAATGGTGGAATATGCCAAGGCGAAGGAGTCCTGCATAAAGTCCCGTTAACAAGCCAAAAGCAGCAAAGGCAAGTAGTCCAATTAGAATGTATGTGGGAGTTCTGGAGGAGCTCATTATTATCTAATTAATTAGGGATAATAGGGGACAAGATTGCCATCAACTATCGTTCACCTGTGGTGGGGGATGCCCGAAAAAATCAACACCATTTTCGATCATCTCTACCGACCATTCCGGTTCCCAGACAAGACGAGCTTCATAATTTTCAAAAGTATCTACAGTGGCTAATGCCGCCTCGATCTGCTGCTGTAGGTACCGTCGCATAGGGCAACCCGGTGTAGTAGCAGTATATTCAACAACCAATGTTCCGTCTTCGGCAAAAATGTTATAAACCAGGCCCAAATCCACAATATTGACACCCAGCTCCGGGTCAATCACCTCTCTGAGTTGTTGAACAATGTTGCCTCGGTCTATGGAGTAGAAAGTTAGCATGTTAAAAATTTAATCATTTCTATTCGTAAAAGTTGTAACAGGTCGTATGAAAACTAATCAACAGCTACCGCATCATCCCAGCTCTTAATTAATGCATCTCGTTTGTTGTCACGATCGCTCCAGGCATCAACCTCGGGCAGGGGATCTTTTTCCTGGTTGATGATGTGGTCGGCCCAAGCCTCTGAGAGCTGTTCATTCAGGTCAATATACCCTTCCCATTCCAAGGGGACCTCATCATCGGGATAAATAGCCTCTTCGGGACATTCTGCCACACAGGCATCACAGTCGATGCATTCAAAAGGGTCAATGACTAGAAAGTTTGGCCCTTCCCGAAAGGCATCCACCGGACAGACAGCCGCACAGTTAGTATGTTTGCATTGGACACAGGGTTCGGTAACAACATAAGCCATTTTGCTAAAAAATCAGTTTTTTTGGTGATTCTATCCAAATGTAGGAGTCCCCAAATTTAATATCAACCATAAAAACGGTTTTAACCTTTTTTATTGATTCGTCTAAAAATCATCAATATCTTAAGTATGGATTGAAACAAATAATCACTTTGACATTTTTTATTATGAATACTAATCAATCCTGTGCCGGGTTAACACCGGAAGCTACTATTGCAGAAATAACAAATTCGAACAAGCAAGCTGCCGAACTTTTGGCTTCAATAGGGCTATCGTTAACCAAACATGAGGAAGAAACATTACGCTCTGTTTGTGAGAAACAGCAGTGGTGCGAAGTTGAAGTATTAGAGTGGATGAAAAATCACCGTGCTATGAGAAATCGTCAACAACTACCAGTACCGGGTGAAGAGGAATCCCTAAAAAAGTGGAAATCCTATATGGAAAATAGTTTTATCAGCCCTTGTACAGCGGTAATGGAAGAACTTGGAGAAGATTTTCCCCAAGTTTATCAAAAACATATTGATGAATATCCTTGGCTCAAAGAGGTAAAAGAAGCTTTTTTATCCTTCTCAGAAACAATCAAGCTGTATCATACATTTCAGGAAAAGAAGTTTATGCCCCTTGCTATACGTTTAGATGAAGGCCGAAAAGCAAATATCAGCCATGGTATCGTGCGTCAACTTCAACGATCTTTTTCTATCCTTGCTAAAGATCGTGATCGGTTGCAACATCTGATGAATAGTCTCCGCAGGCAGGGACAGCAGTTTCAAAATCCTGATGATGCCAGCACATTATTGAAGATGCAAAATAAAAATTTTAAAATTTTGTTCGGTAACATTGAGAAACAGTTTTCCTTTGAAAAAGATCAGCTGATACCGCGTATCAAAAGTGAAATTAAAGCAAAGCAGTAGGTCCTAACCTCTAAAAATAACATTTTAACAATAACTGCTATGGTTTCTGGTTCAAAAAAAGAAATAATTGACTTAGTAAAGCGAAAGGGAACACTCTCCATTGATGAGGCAGTAAGCCAGATTGAACTGGCCAAAACAACCCTTCGCGAACACTTCCTGCAGCTCGAAAGCGATGGCTATGTAGAACGCGAATATGTACGCTCCGGACCGGGTCGCCCCAGCTTACATTATCAGCTCACTCCCAAAGGCAACAGCTTGTTTCCATCCTCCGAATCGGTATTAATTCGTGATATCATTAAATACCTGAAAGACAACGGCAATGAAGAGGTCGTTGAAGATTTTTTTGAGGAGTTTTGGCAGAAACGGTTTGATACAGCCAGGGACCGCATGGATCAATCGTCGGCCGGTGATATGGAGTCGAAACTACAAGTGTTAATGGCAATGCTTGAAGAGGAGGGTTTTATGCCGGAGTTTGATCTTGATACCCAAGAAGGGAAAGTTGAGATCAAAGAGTGTAACTGTCCCTTTAGTGAAGTTATTAAAGAAACACGATTGCCTTGCCAGCTCGAAGAGATGTTTTACAAAAAGCTGTTCAATGAAGCGGCAGAGCGCACCACTTTTATTGCCGAAGGTGATCATGCTTGCACCTACGATATTTCTATTGATTAAACTTCGCAATAAGCGTGAAAATGTGGGGAATAAAACTTTTAGTAATAATAAGATAAAATAGTATTAAATACGATAGTAGGTATAGCCTGTAAATGAACGTTAAAACTAAGTTTGGATTAGACCTGCTCAAATATCAAAATGAACAATGTTATGCTACAAACAGAAGAACTAGACGTGCGATCACTCATTCCCATTAAACGACATGAAAAGCTGTTGAAGCTATTTAAAGAGTTGCCCGTCGGAGAGAGCTTTGTATTTATCAACGATCATGATCCCAAGCCGTTATACTATGAATTTCGTTCCATTTATGGGGATGTCGTCGGATGGGAATACTTGCAACGTGACCCCGAAGAGTGGAAAGTGAGGGTAACGCGAACACAGTCCTCGGAGGCCCGCGATACCGAAGGTGTTTCAACCCTGTTGGATCTACGTAAGGCAGATGATAAAGAAGGAAAGTATGCGGTATTCCATCGCTACAGTATGATGCTGAAAGGAGACACTATGGAGATTATTGCTGATAAAGATCCAGAAGTGATCCGAAAGATATTTAAGAATAAATTTGAGGGTGAATATGACTGGAGCTACCAAAAGGATCTGCCCGGAGAATATGTAGTTCACGTTACTAAGCGGGAAGAAAGTGACAGTACGGCCGGGGATATTACCGTCGTCAATAAATTTGATGTGCGCCCACACCCGCCTGCAAAACGTCACGACTTGGTATTTGATGCTTTTGATGAGCTAAAGCCGGGCGAAGCTTTTGTGTTTATTAATGATCATGATCCCAAACCGCTGTACTATCAACTTGAGGCTGAAAGTGAGGATCCCTTTAAGTGGGAATATCTTTCTACCATGCCCAAAGAGTGGACGGTAAAAGTGATGAAAACAGAAGAGTAAGCTAGATTTTAAAACAAAATTAAGATACAGTTAATAAGTATTTATGAGTGATTTTTATGCAGTAGTATTTGGTGCGGGGATCTGTGGTACCGCCATAGCTAATGAGTTAAATAAAGCTGGAAAAAAGGTGTTGCTGATTGATCCCCATGTATCTGAGGATGCTCCCGGTCCACCGGCTGGGTTGGTAAATCCGGCTACGGGTATGCGTGCTAAGCTGTGCTGGAATGCTAAGGACTGCTATGAAGCATTACGCAATCAGATAGAAACACTAATGGACTATTCGGGCCGTGATGATCTGGTATCTGACAGTGGGGTGCTTCGTCCGGCAATTAACGAAAAGCTGGCTAAAAATTTTAAGAAGGCACTGGATAAATACGAGTGGCCCGAAGGCTGGGTACGTTGGATGGAGGAAGAAGAGATCGAGGAACTTAATCCCCAAATAGCATCCAATCTTGGGGGACTTTACCTGGAATGTGGCTATACCGTCTATGTAGATAACTATTTGAATACTTATCGAACGTATCTGCGCGAGCAGGGTGTAGCATGTAGATACGAGGAGGCCGATTATCAGTATGACGGTTCCGCAGGGCAGTTTATGATACAGATAGGGGATGATGAACGTACGGCAGAGCACGTGGTTGTTGCGGCAGGTTACCGTACGCCTGAATTCAAGGAGTGGGCAGGTCTACCGTTGGAAGGGGTAAAAGGACAAATCGTGCAGTTCGAGGCTGAAGAGGATCTGAAGTGGGGACATGCGGTTTCTGCCAAAGGCTATTGTATGCGACGTGGCAAGCGAAAGCTGATTGTCGGTTCCACCTATGAGCACCATTTTGATTCACTGGAAACCACGGAGGAAGCCTATAAGCGTATTGCCGGTAAACTGGATATTATGTTTGAAGATGTTTCTTCGAAGGTTACAAAGCAGGTACAGATGGCCGGAGTCCGCGTAACAACTCCGAACCGACTACCGGTGATCGGGCGTCATCCTAATAATGATAAGATGTGCATCTATACCGGCATGAACTCCAAGGGATTACTGTATTCACATTATGGGGCTTCACTTTTGACGGATCATCTTGTTGATGGAAAAGAGATTCCTGAGGAACTGGATGTTCATCGGTTTGAAGGGTAGGACAAGGCAGTTTACTGAAACCGGTGTTCGGATTGAAAGCGTGGCCAATACCAAGGGATGTTAGCTATGGTTGATCGTTGATTATCCCTCATAATCTTTTTTCGAAGAGGGGAAAGTTGATATGTATGCCGTTCTTGCAGATCAACTTTTTTAAGATCTGTGGATGAAAACTCATTTTCTGTTTAACACCATAGCAGGAATTATCCGGATAAAAATTAATTACAAATATTTAATATAAAAGACTCCTAAATATTTTATATTTGGCTTCTCAGGAAACTGCAATAATAAACATTTACAAAGGATAACAGCTTTTGCTCATGCGCATATCTACCACATCTGAGAAGACTATGGAAACCCGATATCCCGAAATAATGGCTCCGGCGGGCAGCTGGGCATCGCTCCGTGCGGCCCTGCAGGGGGGAGCTGATTCGATCTATTTTGGCATCGAACAGCTCAATATGCGAGCAAGAGCCTCAAATAATTTTACACTCGAAGACCTGCCGGAAATCGCCTCTCTCACCAAGGAACAAGGGGTAAAAACGTATTTAACACTGAATACTGTGCTCTATGATCACGATCTTCCGCTAATGCGTCGTATTGTAGATGGGGCCAAAGAGGCGGGAATTACCGCTATTATCGCAGCTGATCAATCGGCCATATCATATGCTTACAAGCAAGATGTAGAAGTACATATTTCAACGCAGGCGAATATCTCGAATATTGAGATGGTAGAGTTTTACAGCCACTTTGCAGATGTAATGGTGCTGGCCCGTGAGTTGAGCCTGGGACAGGTTCAAAACATTGTAGAAGGTATTGAAGAACGGCAGATTATTGGTCCCTCGGGAGAATTGGTAGAGATTGAGGTCTTTGCCCACGGCGCGCTTTGTATGGCAGTTTCGGGTAAATGTTATCTAAGCTTGCATGCTTATAATTCATCGGCCAACAGGGGGGCGTGCAAGCAAAATTGTCGTCATTCGTACAGAGTAACCAGTGATGATGGCAACGAGCTGGAAATTGATAATGAGTATATCATGTCTCCCAAGGATCTGTGCACTATCGATTTTTTAGATCAGCTGCTGGGTGCCGGTATACAAGTATTGAAGTTAGAAGGACGTGGGCGTTCACCGGAATATGTTAAAACGGTAACCCGATGCTATCGCGAAGCGGCACGAGCGGTGGTAAATGATGAATACACGCCGGAAAAGGTGGATCGCTGGATACAGGATCTTCGAGACGTATATAATCGTGGTTTCTGGAATGGCTACTACTTGGGACAACGCCTCGGTGAGTGGAGTAAAGTCCATGGTTCTGCGGCTGAAAAAGAGAAAACTTTTATTGGCAAAGTGTTGCACTATTACCCCAAGGCAGAAGTGGCCCATGTCCGGATAAAAACCAAAGAGCTAAGCCTAGATGATGATATCCTGATCATCGGGAAGAAAACCGGGGTAGCTGAACCGAATATTAAATCAATATGGGTGGATGATCAGCCGGTTGAAAAAACGGTGCAGGGACAAGAATGTACCCTGAAAATTGATGCAGAGGTGCGTGAAGGAGATAAAGTGTATCTCTGGGAGGATCGGGACCAATGAAAATTACATTCTTCAGATCAAAATGTATTGGCTGTAATTACTGCGTAGAAGCCTGGCCGGAACGCTGGCAGATGTCGAAACGCGATGGCAAATGTGTACTTATTGGCGGTAAGAAAAAAGGGCAGGTATACCGGGCCGATGTGGGTGAATATGAACGAAAATACAATCAGCGAGCGGCCGAAGCCTGCCCGGTAGACATTATCCGTATAGATTAGCTGATCAATAGGTTAGTCAAGTAGTTTTGTAAATAGCCAGAAAGCCTCTATTTGTTGCGGTTAATTTACGATGAGCGTTGTTATTTGCCCTTCTTTGGTGAGGGTTCTATGCTTCAAGCTATAAAAAGTTCCTGCTTAGCGATACCCTGCATAATCTAGGGTGAAGAGACTTAGAATATACCGATGAAAAGGTAGAACGATTAATCTGATAGCTAAGCATCAATGGTGTTAAAGATGTGTTTGAGGCTGTACCAAATAATTAATGAAGGTATCTATTCTCTAAATAACTAAGGAGTGATCAATCTCTTGCAGATAGCAGTCGGTAACGGTTCCAAGAGGGATTGTAGATACTTATTCCATCCTTAAGACCTATCTTCTGTAATCTTGGGAGCCCTCTGCCCATTGGTAAAAGGGCGGGAGGATTGGCCGGTTACTTCTTCTAATATCCACATTATTTATGTATTCAGATTTATATTGAGTTTTATACAGTCACATCATGTCGTTACTGCATTTTTTATAATCGCTTCATTTCCCAGTTGTTCCGTTATCTGTTTGAGGGATCTGTTACTAGCTGCATAGAACTTATTATGTGATTTACTTTCAAGAATATGATTCGCTAACGATTCGACACGTTTCTGGGCAGAATCGATTTCTTTAAGTAGCTCCTTGAAAGTGGTGGAAAAGCCGTTTGCGGATTTTTTGAGTCGTGCAATTTCAATTTTGCCGGTATTATGCACAAACCGAAGCACTTTTAAGAATCGCTCGATATCTTGTACGTCATGATCCAATTCGTTCAGATAAGAGGGAACCTGTTTAAGGGAGTGATTAGTTTTGGTAACATAAGGAAGGAAAGAATCCTGGAGTAATGAAACGATGTCTTGGGGTGAAAGCTCAGAGAATGAATATGAGTTAGTATCCGAGCTATAAACTTCATTCGCATAATAGTTCGTTGTTTCTGTCATCAGTTTAGATGAAATAATATCAAACGAAAGACGATTTAATAGATCTTGAAGTTGAGATATAGTCACTTGCATATGCTCTAAAAAGTCTTCCCCTTTAACAGCTTGTTCTCCCATCTTTTGGGCAACAACAGAGAGTGAGATATCATCTTGATCCAACCGGGAGGAACCTATCTGAGCATTGATAGATAATAGGAAAATGGTTCGGGCTAGTTCCAGAATGAAGCCTGAATTTTCATTAAGGGTAGTCTGTAAGCTTTTTAGATTATCCAGATGTTTGAAAAGCTTGTAAAGCAGGTCATTGAGTTCAAGCATTTGCTTAGGTATGGTACTGTTTTGGTAGGTCGACCGAAATTCATTTTTGTCCAGATGGTTTTGCCTGTTTTTCATCTCAGCCTCAAGGGCACTCCACATGAAGCTTTCATAGCTTTCAAAACCAAGGTCATCAATTTTTTGTAATAAAAACTCTTCAGCCTGCTGCATGGCCGTTTTCTTGTCGGTCTTTTTCTCTTGTTGTTTTTCGTATAGTAAAGTTTGGTCATACAATGCCTGGACAGTAGTAAACATGACGCTGCCCGGTTTTAGTCGTATCGAGAGGTATCCCTCCTCGCAGGGGAATGCAAGGGCCATGACCCAATAATATGAGCCATCCTTGGCAAGGTTTTTGACATAAGCGGCAACGGGTTTATCATTTAATAAAAAGTTCCAAAATATATTAAAGACGGCCCGGGGCATATCGGGATGACGAATCAGTTTATGCAGCACACCGATTAACTCTTCTTCCTCATACCCGCTGATACGTATAAAAACATCGTTGGCAAAGGTGATATGCGATTTTTTATCCGTTATGGAAAAGAATAGCTCGTGATATTCAAACGGACGTTCTTTATTGGTTGGAGTAGGTTGCTTAAAATCTTTAATCCTTTTAAGAGCTGCCATAAAATATCATGTTTAATAATTAATATAATGACAGGGGAAGAATAATCAATAATTCTTAAATAGAGAGAAGATATTTTTAATAATTATGCCATTATTGTTGACTAACACCCATACTTATATCTTATACCTAATAATTACATCCCCTTTTTTTTAACCGCTTAAATAACCTGGTATTACATAGTTTATCGGGATAAGAATGTAAGGCTTAAGATATATTAGAGAATCCTAAAGTTTAGGAAATGCAAATTAATGGGTGTTTTCCAAGTGCTCTTTTCGGCGGCGGTGGGCTTTCAAATATCGTTCGTCTTCAGCGTAGGTCGTGGGATATACTTTGGGTACTGGTTGGGGTTGCATATTCTCATCAACATTCACGAAGGTAAACACACAGGTGTTTGAAAGAGCCTTGGTCACTTTATCGAGGCTGGTACGCTCAATGTTAATCTCTATGCTGATGGATGTATTGCCAGTATAGACGATACGGCTGGTAAAATCGAGTTTGTCACCAATACGAATAGGTTGTAAAAAATTGATGCGGTTAACGCGTACAAAGACCGGACGGTGGGGAGCAATCTCCTCGGCATGCATGAGGGCCAGCTCAAAAGCCCGTCGTATTACATAGCCCCCAAAAATTTTCTTGGGCACATTTTCATGATCAGGATACATCCGCTCCATATTACTTTTTACCAAGTTGCCGGCCAGCATACCATCAAATTTTTTTTCTTCCTGTGCATGATGTAATTGACGCAGAAGCTGGAACTCATCCTTACTGGGGGGGTCCTGCAGGGCATCCATCTGTTCTTTGTAAGCTTGGCGTCGCTCAATAGCGGCGTTGTAACGTTCCTTTTCTATGGGGCTTTCGTATTCCAAAGGAGGGATAGGCAGACTTTCGGCATTATTGCCTTCACCAATACGGCTAACCATAGTAAAATAACAAGAGGCCAGTGAGTGTTCCGCATTTTTATCCTGATCAACCCGGATTCCTACCTCCATAGAGGTGCGACCTACATAATTAATTCTGGCACGCATATATACATCTTTCGTTATTTCTGCCGGGACATGAAGTGCAATATCATCTACAGCAGCAGTGACAACTCGAGCTTTGGGTTCATACTGGTGTACATAGTGTAATGCAATATCCTCAGCCAGCTTATCAAGTTTCTCCAGTAATCGTCCCCATCGCATATTCCCAACAATATCTTGGTCTACAATCATAAACCTGCGACGAAGTTTTAGATCGGTACTGAAGGGAAGGGTACGTTTGATAGAGGTATCAATGGGGCGCATAATGGGGGAATTTTTAATAGTTCAAATAAGATGAAAAATAGCAATTTGTAACCAGATTGAAAGATAAAATATTCCAATTTTGATAAGCTGCTTTAGCATATTTCAGACGCCGAAAATAGTAGCAGCCAGAAGGTTATCTTTGTTTTGGCTTGTAAAAGAATCTCAGAGGGGTATCCCCAAAACAGTAGGGGTTTCCGTTGCTTGGGCAGTTTCTTATTATTGAAGCAATCAAATAACTTACCCTAAAAATTATCGATTTTATGTATACAGGATTTTTGCATTTACATTCCGGGCTGGCTTACCTTGTTCTGGCAATTTTAGTCGTAGTTTTTCTTTATGTACTTATCAACTTTCTAAATAAGAAGCCTTTTACTGAGACCGTGCGTAAAAGTGCACTTGTCGGTCTTATTGCAGCACACATCCAGCTTTTGGTAGGCTTGGTACTTTATTTTATATCTCCCAATGGACTTTCTAACTTTTCGGGCGAAGCGATGGGGGATTCAATGGCTAGGTTATTAATGTTGGAGCATCCCTTAATGATGATACTGGGTATTGCTTTAATAACTATTGGATATTCCAAGTCGAAGAAGGCTACCGAAGATACAGCAAGCTATAAGAAAGTGCTCATCTTTTATGGCCTTGGTCTACTGTTTGTCTTATCTCGTATTCCATGGTCTACGTGGTTCTAAATATATATATTCCTTAGCGACTGAGGTATCATAATGGTATCTCAGTTGAGGGATTATGTTCTTTAGTCGTATTATCAAGCAGTAGTGTACCTTTCTCCTTTTATAATCGTATGAGTTATCTAATCCTTAATTCGCATTAATAGTTAAGTCTTTTATATTAATCACACTTTAAGGGTGGGAATTTATAAATCTAAACGAACTGATATTGGTATTATGAAATATTCGATAGATGAACGGTATAATTGTGTAGTAATTGAGTTTAGTGGAAATTTAAGAGGAGGCCCGGATGCCAATAAGTTTAATGAAGATCTTCATGAATTGATTGACGAGGGAAAAAAAGAAATTGTTGCAGATCTCAGTAGCGTTAAGTTCATGAACTCTTCAGGGCTTGGTATCTTAATTGGCGGTATGACTACCATGCGAAATGCAGGAGGAGATCTTAGAATTGCCGGTGCAAATCAACGGATTGAGAGTCTGCTCATGATTACCAAGTTGATAACAGTGTTTAAAAGTTATCGAACTGTTGAAGAGGCTGTTGAATCTTACCAAGAAGAGGAAGTAAGAGAGGAGGAATAGGATTAAGATGTACAGAGCTGATAAGTAAGTTTGGCCTCAATATTTAACATTTTCCCCTTGGCATCTCAAATTGTTGGAAGGAACAAATAATTACTTTCAACTCAATATTATTTTGTCCAAATTTAGGGGAATCATTTTTAGATTTAGAAAATATTAGTAACAAACACATTTTTTATGACACAGGAAGAAATCAATAAAGGAAGCCGGCTGATAGAAGGTATCATGGGTAGTACCATAAAAATTAAGCAGGATGATGTAAAAGATATCCCACTGGCGTTTCTACAGCCAGAAGATATGAAATTTCACGCATCCTGGAAGTGGCTTATGCCTGTGGTTGTTAAAATTGAAAATGATATGGGGCACACTGTCATTATTAAGGGCACTTCATGTGAAGTGATAACCGATGAAGGTACCTCATATAGTGCAGAAGAGGATACAAAATTAGAAGCAGTATGGCAGGCGATCGTAAATTTCCTTGATGCCGAACATAGTTAATTAAACAGCCTTTTAAATATTATTATAAAGCGACTTGGAAAAATCCAGGTCGCTTTTTTTATGGGTAAATACAAGGTTTCTAAAAAAGCGGAAATAAAAAAAGGGATGTTTCCTTAAAGAAACATCCCTTTTGTGAAAAACTCTTAGGGTTGTTAAACCTTCCCAGTATTTTTCCACTCTTGGATTTCCATACGGATTTCCTGTGCTTTTTTCTTCATTGCCTGAAGAGTTTTACGTGCACGGGTACCCGCAGCTTTATTTCCTTTGTCGTAAAACTTATTAATGTCTGGTTCTAGCTGATCTAACAATTCGCTCATTTCATCGAATCGGCTCATTATATAACTCCGTTTGATTAATATTTGAGATTTAAAAAACTTTTTTCGATGCGCTGTCTTTTAACATCGAATGGTCGAATCTATGTATATGGAAGTGCCGTGTCAAGTAAAAAAAGCCCTTTTTAACATATTAGGTAGGTTTTTCCTGTTTTGGATGTGTATTTTTACATTTCCATACTAATTAGCTCTCAATTTTACAAAGAGCTTTTTATAGCAATGCTGTGGCTTAATTTCGGTAATTGGTTGAAATCTCGTGCTGAAGTAAGCCGCACAGATTGCTCAAAATTTGAAAATTCATCCGGAATCCGTTTTTCTCGGAAGTCATCTTCCATTGTATTCCACTGAATTTGTTCGGGTGTTGCCTCATTGGTAAATATTTCAGCCTCATCATCTTTTGAAAATAGAAACAGCTCATCGACTTTCAATTCTTCTCCTAAAAAAGAAATCAGTCTTGGTAGTTCAACGACAGTGGAACTTTCTGTTTCAATATTATAAACAAGTGTTGAAAGTAATAATACCGATTGTTCGGGTAGGGAATTTAAAAAGGAATGATCCAGTGAAAGCTTATCCTCTTTCAGAGTTATCATCTTTCGTTGACTGGGATTTATCCCTACCGTTGAGACGCCTTGGTCGGCAAAAAGGGCAACCAGCCTATTATTGAGATCTTTGACACTACGAACTTTGGCTTCTTTGCTCATAACGCCTGTTTGAATAATACGCTGAGTATATTCACTGTCGCCGTGTACAATAATAGAGCGCAGTTTTTTTTCACCCTGTTGTTGGGATAGGGAACGGGCCAATGAGGTTAGAAAAACACCGTTGTCAAGGTGATCGTAATCAAGTGCTGCGAGATACTGCATGAAAATATAGAGTTAAAGAAAGTTATCGATTGCTAAGTGTTGATGATCGAAAGCTATGTGGCAAAAGATCTTGCCCGAAATGAACTGATTTTGAGTTATCGGCATGATGAAGATAGACCTGTTTTTGAGGCATGTGCTCTATAATTACCTGTCGACATGATCCGCAGGGACTGCTAAATTCACCGTCTCGTGTGTGGATGTGGAGTCGGTTAAGGTTCTGAGCCCCATAGGAAAGCGCTTTGCCTATAGCAACGCGTTCGGCACACAATCCCATACTCCAACTACTGCATTCGATGTTAACTCCGCTAAAAAAGCCTATTTCCGTTTCCAAGATTGCTGCTACCGGGAAGTCCGATTCGCCCACCACTGCTTTAGCCAGAAGTTTTTGTAACGTTTTTTCTATGGGTGTATGCTCTTGGAGCACTATATTTGGAAAGCGGACATCAGTCCATTTGTTTTGTTCTTGGGTAGTAACAGCAACATCGAATTCTTCTTCCCAGAAAGAAAGCAGTGTCTTCTCAGTATTTGGAGCCCACACTTTCTCGGGCGTCTCGCCTTCACTGATACAGCAAAACAGGGCATTTTGTATTGCACTGATACTTAGGGGATACGATATATTTTCTATACGGCATCCCGGGTAATAACGGCCAGTTGTACTTTTGGCAACAGCAATATTCGGGTTGTCAGAGTAAGGAACGTACGAATGTGCAGTTAGATCAGAAATATTCATTATTCAATAATTGATGATACTACCGCGTCGGCTACACGGGCTCTGATTTCGCTAATGTTTTTGCCAAATGAGCGGTGCGGATAGGTACGATTTGTTAAGATGATGATGGCCAAATTTCTTTCGGGATCAATCCAGTAACTGGTTCCGGTAAAGCCGGTATGGCCAAACGTTTTATCACTGGTCAGCGATCCTGCTGTACTAAAACCGTTGCTTTTGCGATCGAACCCATACCCGCGATTCAAATGGGATGATTGTCGGCTTGTATATGTGTTAATGGTCTCAGATTTTAGATACTCTTTTCCTGCATATGAGCCCCCATTGAGTAACATCTGGCAATATATTGCTAGGTCACTGGCCGTGGAAAAGAGCCCGGCATGTCCGGCAACACCTTCCAGGTAATAAGCACGTTCATCATGCACTTCACCCTTCATTGTCTTCATACGATAGGTCGTATCGATTTCTGTGGGTGGAATTCGTTTATTGACCCAATGGTTGTATCGTTTGGGATTAAAGAAGGTGCTGTTCATCCCTAAGGGATAATAGAGTTTCTTTTGCACATATTTATTGAGTGGCATCCCTGTTACTTCTTCAACGATCTCTCCGAGCAGGATAAAACCGAGATCGCTATACTCATATTTGGTACCCGTATTATAAACAAGGGGTTCATTCTTAACGGCTTCGATAATTCTTGATTCTGATTTTAAAGAATCAATATAAACCCGAAAGGCGGGCAAGCCTGAATTATGGAGCAGTAAGTTTCGAATTGTAATATTTTTTTTCTGACCTTTTGTAAACTCCGGAATGTAATTTCCAACCTTGTCATCAATAGAAATAATGCCTTCTTCCACCAACTTCATAATAGCCGGTGTTGTTGCTGTCACTTTCGTTAGCGAGGCCAGGTCATAAATCGCATCTTCTTTGACAGGAGTTAGTTTCTTGTAAGTTTGGTAGCCAAAACCTTCCTGGTAGGCAATAACTCCATTCTTAACAACAGTAATCACACCGCCGGGAAAGGTCGAGTCGAATATAGCCTCATTCATTATCGTTTCCAGTTGTTGTAGAGAATCTCGGGATAGCTCCACTACTTCCGGAGCATCTGCTCGCAGGGTCGTTTGGGGCAGGGTGAGGCCGTGGTTGATTTCATACATACCTGGTATTTTAATGGGTAATCGTCCATTGATCTCAGAACCTCCAAAAAGTGCAGGTACCGCACTTTTAACCTGTCCTCTATTTGCTGACCATGCCATAAGTTGTGCATCTGTTTCGGGCAAGTCTTGTACGATATAGGGATTGCCAAAGGCAACAAGTACTGATGGCGTATCTTTATAAAGTTTCTTTAAAAAAGTGAGATGCTCTTTACTTAGCTGTACCTTTTCTGCCGAGCGTACATAAATAAATGACCCTATAATCAGCAGGTCGGCTTCTTTGGCATCTTGCAGCATCTCCGACATTTCGGCTTCACTGGTTCTTTTATCAAGCACATGAGAGCTAACATCTGGATGGTAATCTTTGATTTGCGAAACCAAGCCGTCGCCGGCACTTCCTGATTCATCGTCAGCTACAGATACGACCGTTACTTTTGGATATTTGGCTGCCCTGAGTGGTAAAATATCGTTCTTATTTTTAAGCAATGTGAGTGATTTTCGACTGATTTCTTCAGCAATGAGTTCATGATCACGGTTACTTATTTTACTGCTAAGGCTATTGATATCGATCTGTCTTTTTTCAAATAGGCCATGCTTTTTCTTCCAGCGCAGTAGTTTTCGAACAGATCTATCAATGCGAGACTCTTGTAACTTCCCTTTATGGACGGCAGTTTTAACTTCATTAATGGCTGTTAGTTCATCTGGACTTAGCAGCATCATATCTACACCAGCATTGAGAGCTTTAATGACAGCTTCTCCGGGAGAGAAATGACTGGCTATCCCCTTCATCTCAAGACCATCGGTGACAACCATACCCCTAAACCGCAGACTGTCTATGAGAATCTGATTAAGAACAGTAGAGTCCATTGTGGCAGGTAAGTTTTTTTGTGTACTTACGTTGGGGAAAGAGATATGCGCACTCATGATACTATTGATTCCTTCGCCTACAGCAGAACGAAAGGGCAGGAGTTCGACCGAGTCAAGGCGTGCAAAATCAGAGGTTATAACGGGCAGTGAAAGATGAGAATCCGTATCGGTATCTCCATGGCCGGGAAAGTGTTTGGCTGTAGAAACAATCCCTTCGGACTGTACACCTTGAACAAATCGATCTCCATACTTTGCTACGGTGTCAGGATCACCGGAAAAAGAACGAACATTAATGACTGGATTATTGGGATTATTATTAACATCGAGAACAGGGGCAAAAATTTGGTTTACACCTAATGCTTTTGCCTCTTGGGCCGTGACCTTACCCATCCAGTAGGCATAGTCGGTATTCTGTGTAGCGGCTACAGCCATGGCCGGTGGAAATCGCGTAGCTCCATCAACACGCATAGCAGCCCCATATTCCATATCTTGGGTAATCCATAGGGGAATTTTACTCCTCCTTTGTAACTTGTTAGTGAGTATAGTTTGCCCATATATATCACCATTGAAGAATATCACTCCTCCGATATGGTGGTCCCGAATCTGGCGAATTAATCGTTTGTAACTAGCATCATCATCATTTTTGAAATAACCGTAGGCACGAACGAAGAATAGTTGTCCGATTTTTTCTTCCAGGCTGAGGGTTTGGAGCAGTGAGTCGACCTTGATATTGTTAGCCGATAATATATTTCTAGACGGTATTTCTGTTGTATCCGATTTTTTAAAAGAGTTAATATTAGTAAGCACACTGGGTTGTTCAACAGAGGACTTTCTATCGGTTTTGGCAGTGGTTTGTTGGCTGTGGGAGCAGCTTTGGGTGGATAGAAAGGCTACAATCAGAATGATAATAGTATTGTATAGGTGCTGCTGCTTTTTTGATATACAGGACATGAGTCGTTCGAACCTAAATAGTTTTATTATAAAAGTGGATGCAACATAGTTGAATGTATAAAGTGAATCAATACCAGAGCGGTTTACTTTTTAGATCATTGGTTAGTGGGCATCAGTTTCATGGTTTTATATTGACTTTCTTTGAGCATGGTACTGTCTTGGTATAAAAATTTATACTGTCCATTTAGCCAACTATCGGTTTGATCACCATAGTATTGGGATAAGGGGTTTTCCGATTGTCCGCTTGGTAGGATAGAGAAGGTCCGAGTCATATCAGATAGGTCGACTACCCGGCGAATAGAGGGACCTAATATCATTTCAAAAGGATCATTCCAGCTATATTCGCCATTGTTGATGGTCATATCATGGCCGTAAACGGCATGAGGGCCGGAACTAAAAAGGTTGTTGACAATAAGTTTAAGGGAGGTGGAAGCATTAGGTGATTCGGCGGCACGTCCAAATAATGGGGGCTCCAATGTGATGGTATGCAGCTGTTCCCAACGCCACTCAAAAGGTTCTTCGCCAAACTCACCTTTTAGATATTGAACGGCTTGGCTCATGCTTTTGGTTATTATCTGATCAGCTGTTTCTGTGGTATCCGGTGTATTTATATTATCAAAAAATGGACTTTGGTTATTCAGCAAATAAAGAATAGAACGTTCGGGCAGTGCAGAAAATTTAATAAAGTTTTTATAGATCGCGGTTGTCATCTCATCCTCATAAATATTTCTACTTAAACGCAGCAAAAAGACATCCATTATCGAAGCAGCAGTTTCTGAGGGCCCATACGAATAGTCCCAGTTTTCGAGATATGAGATAACGGTGGTAAAGTCATACTCCTTACTATTTTTTAAAATGGGAAGAATGATTTGGGTAATGTCACGGGCATACAGAGAGTAAGAGTCATTTTGCATCTGTTGAAATGCTTCTGCCGATAATGAAATATCTTGGTTCAAATATTGCCGAATACGGTCATATCGTGCATCAGGTTCCCAGTAGATCGATAAGTAATAAGGATACTCTTCACCTACAGGGGGGTTGTTGGCATTGGCAACCCATCCTCGTTCAGGATTGATCTGTGAAGGCATTTCGTTATAGGGGACAAATCCTTGCCAATCTTGAGAAGGTTTCCATCCTTTACGTAAAAGTAGTGGGCTTTCATTACGGATCGGGATGTTAGCTGAGGCAATGCGTGCAATATTACCGGCTGTATCAGCATAAATAAAATGTTGACCGGGCACTTTGAAATTTTGTGCTCCCTGTTGAAATTCCTCAAAATTTGTTGCCCAGTTCATTGTAAGGAGTGCTCCAATTTCATTGGTGATCTCCTGACCTGTCCAGCGCATCGTAATAACGCGGTCATCGATATATTTTTGTTCAGGAAAGACCTTTGAGACCACGGGACCATGTTGTGTGAGGCGGCGTGTAAAGAGCGTATCATCCTCGTTTTTAACTTTCATTACTTCTTTCTGAAGCTCAAAATTTTTGTACACGGGCTCCCCGGCCAGTGAATCAAGTAGGTATTGATTGGGATTTTGGGGATGTATAGCTTCTTGAAAGAAGTCGGTGTCATCCAGCATAATATTGGTTAAAGACCAGGAAAGGTGGTCGTTTTGACCTAGTACAACTATCGGGGCACCCGGCAGGGTTGCACCTGATAAGTTTTGGTCGTTAACATTCAGGTGGGCTTCATACCATTTTCCCGGCATATTAAGTCCCAGATGTGGATCACCGGCCAGAAGAGGATAGTCCGTTGCCGATTTTTTTGCACTTACCGCCCATGCATTACTACCTACAGAGCTACCCTCGGTGCCCATGAGTTGATTGAGCTGTTCATTTTTTTGTACGAGAGGTATCAGGGCTTTGGCCCACTGGTGAGAACTATTAAGAGAGCTATGTTGTGCAGTTAAATTTTTGTTTGGGAGTAGATCTGAAAATTTTTGAGGGTCCAGGTGTTGAGCCAAATAGGCATAGGTAAGCTCTGATTTCCATGCAAGGTTTAACTCCCAGGCCATTAACCTTGCCAATGCAATTGAATGGGTAACAGTCCATTTTATGGGAGACATATCTACCAGGGTAAATTGTATGGGTAAGCTTTTAGGGTGTGTTTTTACGTAGTTATTTACCCCATCGGCATATGCTTGTAGCAGTTGTCGGGTTGAATCGGCCAGTGTTGATTCGATTCTTTGGGCAATACGCCAGAAGCCGATAGTGCGCTGTAACTTATCATATTCTAAAAGATCCTTACCCAGAAATTCAGCAAATCGACCTTCAGCGGCCATCTGGGATACGGTCATCTGCCAAAGGCGATCTTGTGCATGGGCATAGCCCAGACTGTAGTAAAGATCGTGCTTGTTATCAGCATAGATATGAGGAACACCATGCGAATCCCAATGGATGTTAACTTCTTCCCGGAGGGTGGGTTGCTCAATAGAGGTTTGATAGTCGGGCAGTGGGCGGTAGAAGGTCCAGTATACGGCAATACCACTAATTCCCGTTATGAGAATTATAATGAAAAGAAGCGCACGAAAAAGTGTTTTCATAGTTGCTGATATTGTTGATAGTCACCCAAGAATGTAGCAAACATAGTAATTAATCTATAGGGGATATAATAGCTTTTCAGAGGGTTGCAGTTTTAGGAGGAAAGAGAGCTAAAAATGTTGTCGTTCTTAACATTGAAAATGCCACAGAATTTCTATACTCTCCTATAGCAAAAGAACAAGATTAAATCGTAACGAACTTGATAATTTATGGATATTAAAAAAGTAGCAGTTATTGGTGGCGGTACCATGGGTAACGGTATCTGCCATGTATTCGCCATGAATGGCACTTCTGTTAATCTAATAGAAATGAACCAGGAATTAGCAGATAAAGCGTTGGCAACGATTGAGAAGAACCTGGATCGAATGGTCAAAAAAGAGAAGATCGATTCAGCACAGAAAGTAGAGACCCTTGAGAATATAGAAACACATACCAATACGGTCGAGGGTGTTAAGGATGTAGATTTAGTTGTAGAAGCAGTTCCTGAAAACTTTGAGCTCAAAAAGAAGGTATTTGGTGATGTAGATAAAGCAGCACCTGATCAGGCCATTCTTGCCTCAAATACATCATCCATTTCGATTACAAAACTGGCTACAACAACTTCACGTCCCGAGCAATTTATTGGAATGCACTTTTTTAATCCGGTGCCGGTCATGAAGTTGGTTGAGATTGTGCGAGGACTCGATACCAACCAGGAAACAGTTGATACCATTGAAGAAACTGCAAAGCTGTTAAATAAAAATCCCGTAGAAGTAGCTGACTATCCCGGCTTTGTATCGAATCGTGTGCTGATGCCTATGATTAATGAAGCTATTTATTGTGTATACGAAGGTGTCGCTGAGCCTGAAGACGTTGATTCTGTGATGAAGCTGGGGATGGCACACCCCATGGGGCCACTTCGTTTGGCTGACTTTATCGGCTTGGATGTTTGCCTTGATATCCTGAATGTGTTGTATGAAGGATTTAAAGATCCCAAATACCGTCCTTGCCCATTACTGGTTAAGATGGTTGATGCCGGCAAACTGGGTGATAAGACGGGTGAAGGTTTTTATGAGCACTAGTTTTATTCTCCAGTGGATTTATTGAATATGACCCTCGAACAGTAATATGTTCGGGGGTTTTGTTATATCTGGCAGGGTATTGCTTTGTGCTGACTTGTTGAAATAGGTCGTAGTATTACCAAAATCGCCAATAGCTGATATATGATTTGAGGTGGTCCACAAAGGGTTTCCCTTGGAACCAACCAACGATAAAACATAGTGCCAAAAAGGTATAAATGAGTACTGTAGTTACCTCACTGAATATAGTTGCGAATGAGTGTATTCCAGCCAAGAGGTATACTCCTCCAATGCCAATACCCGGAAACATCCAAAATGCTATAATATTGATGAGAATAAAGCCAAGCACCAGTGCTGCAAGGGCATGAAACCCGCGTTCAGTGAGCGTTGGAGCTCGTTGATGTTCTGATTCGTCAATGTTTAAATTTCCTGTACTCATTATGAAAACTTGATGGATGTTTATTACAAACTAAAAATAATTCGGTAAAATAAAATGAGTGGAGGGAGGAAGGCCAAATGGGGATCCACTGTGTCCAACCCAAGCTGCAAACTTGAACAAGTAAGATTTAAAGTAACGCGTATGTCTCGCTCGGGCTAAAATTGTAGACTTATATTTCTTCATAGAAGGCTTAGAAGAAATAGGAAAAGGATTGCCTTGCCTATTTTACAGGAGGATAGAATAAGAGTAAAATTAGATTCGCAAAATAAGCTGTAAAAAGCTGTTGAACTGCTTCCATTTCTCTAAAATTCTTATTATTTCATGAGTTGTTCATCGAAATTGATATTTAATTATATCACCTATGGAAACGATCCAGATACCGACACCTCGCCAGATTGAACAGGCCCGTGAAAAATTGGGGGATAAGGTCCGCCGAACGCCCGTTTGGCAGTGGAAAGGAGAGGTAGCTGAACGCCTATTAGGAAAGGGGACAAAGGCATTTCTGAAACTGGAACTTTTTCAATACGCCGGCAGCTTTAAACCGCGGGGAGCACTGATGAATATGCTGGAGCTTTCAGACGAACAGCTTGAAAATGGTGTTACCGCGGTAAGTGCCGGAAACCATGCTATTGCCGTTGCTTATGCTGCACAATCGGTGGGTACTACTGCTAAAGTAGTGATGCCGAAAACGGCAAATCAATTCCGTATAGACCGATGTAAGTCACAGGGTGCTGTTGTAGAGCTCGTTGATGATGTACACCTTGCATTTGAACGGGTTAAAGAGATCGAAAAGAAAGAGCAACGGACCTTTATTCATCCTTTTGAAGGAAAAGAAACAGCACTCGGTACGGCGACGGTGGGTTTGGAGCTACAGCAGGAGTGTCCCAATCTGGATGCTGTGATTGTACCCATTGGTGGGGGTGGACTTTGTGCCGGAATTGCAGCGATTATAAAGCAAACCGTCGAAGATTGTGCTGTATACGGCGTAGAACCTGTTGGCGCTGACAGCATGAGTAAAAGCCTGGAAGCGGGAAAGCCCGTAGAAATCGATAATGTGGATACGGTTGCTGCAAGTTTGGGTGCTCCGCATGCGGCACCATACAGCTTTGGATTATGTAAACGTTTTGTGGATGATGTGGTGACAATTACGGATCTAAAGATGGCGCAGATGATGCGGACGATGTTTGAGGAGTTAAAGCTGGCTGTTGAACCCGCCGGGGCTTCAGCATTAGCGGCGGCTACCGGTCCGCTCGCTGATAAGATCGAAGGCCAGAATGTCGGTATTATCGTATGTGGGACAAATATCGATACTCAAAGTTATCAGAGTATTCTTGATAGTACTAAATGATCTATTCCCAATATACCTCTTAAAGCATTCAGAAGTAATTTTCTGCTTTATTATCTTACTTAATTTTGGGTTTATGCAATGCCTCAAATTCTATCTGCATAAAGGATAAAACTTTTTACTGCCGCCAAAGAGAGGGGGGGAATGAGTTAGAGCAGGGCTTAAGATTATTTGAAATAATTACCAGATAAAATATATCGATAATGATTGACCTTAGAAGTGATACGGTAACAAAACCGACCTCGGAAATGCGCAAAGCCATGGCCGAGGCAGAGGTGGGCGATGATGTTTTTGGTGAAGACCCCACTGTTAATCGCCTGGAGCAAAAAGTAGCGTCATTATTTGGGTTCGAGGCCGCACTTTTCGTACCCAGTGGTACAATGGCAAATCAGCTGAGTATCAACGTACTTACTAAGCAGGGGGATGAAGTTTTGATCGATAAAACCGGACACATTTTTAATTATGAATCTACTGCTGCTGCTCACTTGTCTTCCGTACTATTGAAAACCCTGGAAGGGAAAAAGGGCAAACTTTCGGTAGACTTGCTTCAAAATAATGTAAGGGGCTCGCACGATTGGGATCCCAGGACAAAGGTGATTTCACTGGAGAATACCACCAACAAGGGCGGTGGTTGTTGTTACAAGGAAGAAGAACTAAATAGAATCCGTGAATTTGCAGATAATAATGATCTCAAGATACACCTGGATGGTGCACGACTCTGGAATGCGATGACGGCTACAGGTACCGACCCTATCTTCTACAGCACCATTGCAGATACGCTATCCGTTTGTTTTAGTAAAGGGTTGGGAGCTCCAGTGGGTTCGATGGTTTTATCTTCGAAGGAAAATATTAAGAAAGCTCGCAGAATGCGAAAGATGTGGGGCGGCGGGATGCGTCAAATCGGAATCTTAGCTGCCGCCGCTGATCATGCTATAGAATACCATTATCCACTGTTGGAAGAGGACCATCAGCGTGCGAAGGAGCTTGCTCAAACAATTAGCAGTTGCAGTAAGCTTTCCATAGATATAGATTCAGTGGAGACCAATATCCTTATTTTTGATGTGAAGGAGGGCGATGCTGAATCAGTAATACCGCATTTAGAAGAAAAAGGAGTTCGTATTGTTCCTTTTGGTCCAAAAACGCTTCGGGCTACCTTCCATTTTCAAGTTATGGATGAGGATCTGGAAAAAGTGGAAGTAGCTTTTAAAGAGCTTTTTGATGAATAGGAGTATTCGTACCAAGCTATTTAAGTTTATCATCATTGGAGTATGACTTCCAGAGTGGGTTATCTCGATCAACATATTCCATCTGCATGGTTTCAAATGCACCAAGCTCAAGTTTGATATAAGGGCTTATAGATTTTAGAAAATTCCAGAACCAACCATCTCCAACTTTATTCCTTATTTCCTCCCGGTAGGCTTCTACTGCTTGGTCGAGGTATATTTGTCCTTTAAATGGAGCTTGGTAATACTGGTTTTTTCTTGGCACTTCATGAGTACCCATCTGGGTAAGTGATCCGCCGGAGATGGAGCGATCAAAAGATTGATCTAGCATTTGAATACGAGATGAATTCGGGTCTTCCTTGATTTTGATTTGGGTTGTATCTGTTTCTTGGGCCATCCCAAGAGTGGTTGCCAATAGGGGTAATGAAACAATAACCAGTAAGATTGCAACAGTTTTCCTATTCAGTGAATACAAGGCAATACCAGAATGGGTTAATTTTAAGTACTCTAACTAATTAACTTTTAGTTTATTTTATGAGAGGATATATTTTTTTTGATGGAGGCAATAAGTACCTCAGCCAGAGTGGTCAGATCTTCTGTACTGGTAGTCAGAGGGGGGACTAAGCGAATA
This sequence comes from Fodinibius saliphilus, assembly GCF_005869845.1. Classification (NCBI taxonomy): domain Bacteria; kingdom Pseudomonadati; phylum Balneolota; class Balneolia; order Balneolales; family Balneolaceae; genus Fodinibius; species Fodinibius saliphilus. Next base: position 226,746 of record NZ_VAWF01000001.1, read on the forward strand.
ATATTACCCTGTGTGCAGTTTGAGAGCACACCGAGATGCATCATCTCCTCCACAACTTCCCGTCCATTAAAAGAGAGTTCAACGCCAATCATCAGGCCCTTGCCGCGAATATCAGTTACTTCCTGTATTCCGGTACTCAACTCAATAAGTAAATTCTTGAGAAAATCACCTTTTTGGGTAGCTTCTGCAGCTAGATTTTCATCTATCACGGTATTTAAAGCCGCAAGAGAAGCTGCGCAAGCCAACGGGTTCCCTCCATATGTACTGCCATGGTCGCCATAGTTCAGGGTCTTTGCTACTTCATTACTACAAACCATTGCCCCGATAGGGAACCCTCCTCCCATCGCTTTGGCCAAACCGATGATATCAGGTTGAAGGCCGTAATGCTCAAAACCAAACATTTTTCCTGTTCGGGCAATGCCGGTTTGTACTTCATCGACGATGAGCAGAGCATTATGGCTATTGCAAAGTTGTTGTACTTTATCCATAAATGGTTGTGAGGCCACGTGGAGTCCTCCCGAGCCCTGTATGGATTCTATTACTACGCCCAGTGTTTGGTCATCAAAGGCATCTTCTAAGGCCTCTATATTGTTCATCGGAATCTCGGTAAACCCTTTTAAAAGTGGGTCATAGCCTTTAGAGTACTTATCCATACCCATTGATACTGTTGCCATCGTTCGTCCGTGAAAAGCGTTACTTATGGTTATGAGGGGTCCTTTTTTTTGATGAGCACTTCCATATCGGCGGGCCGATTTAAGGCAAGCCTCCATAGCTTCCCCACCACTGTTACAGATAAAACCTCTATCAAGTCCTGAAAGTTCTGCAAGAAGTTCAAGTAGTTGGGCCTGGGGTTCGCTGTAATAGAAGTTGGAAATATGCATCAGCTTCTCAACCTGTTCCTGCACGGCTTTTACTACATTGGGATGGCAATGTCCCAAGCTATTAACTGCGATACCGGCAAGGGCATCCAGATACTTATTGCCTTCATTATCCCAAAGGTGAGAACCCTTACCCTTAACTAAAGTAATAGGAAATCTATTGTAAACGGGAAGGTGATACTTTTCAGTAATTTGTTGGTAGTCCATATAAATAAACGTTGCCTACTCACATGATTATTAGCATGTGAACTTTTTGTTTTAATTGTAGCAATGGGTTTGGCTAAAGCTTTGACCAATAGTAATAAAAATTTAAGGGAAGTATGAAATTTTACTATTTGGGAGACTAACCATTAAAGCCAGTCATAAATAAAAGAGTAAAATTTGGGAACATTATAATGCTTGCATTATGACTGGTTAAGTAAATATTAGCAATAAGTTTTTTAGGCTATATTTTCTCCTCAGAATGATTGAGAATGGAAGATGTTAGAAGGGCATTTTACGGGTAATTCAGTGATTAATAAAGAAGGATAAAATTGATTTGATAAGTAGAAATAGAAAATGATTAAGAGCAGTCAAGTTCAGCCTTTTTTTAACCGATCCATGTCTGCTTTTCATAAAAAAAGGGGAGGGATAAAGCACTGGATTTGCTGGCATATTTCAACCTTCCAGTAGTACTATTATTACTGTTTAGTAATTTCTATAAACAGTTAAAAGGGGAGGGAAGGAATATCAATATTGGATGGGAAACAGAGATTAGGAATGGTGTAAATTTATAGTACTGATGATCGGCTTTTTAGTCTCTAAAAGTTAAGAGTAGATTTTCACAAATGAATGGGAAGATAACAGTTGGTAGAGTGGTAATCTTATAGATGTGGAAAGATAAAAAAAGGATGATTGGAGGATTTATTATTTCCTGGATGTTCAGTCAAAACAGGGGTGGTGTTGAACAAAAAAGGAAGGCTTAACAAGTTTTCGTTGCTATCTTGGCATTTTGTCAGTAACAATAGGCAATACCCCGATTGTTGGGCGTAAATATGGATAAATCATTGCGTAACAAGAACATACAGTTTCTAATGTTCAGATGGCAGGGGAGGATAGTCTGTATGGGTAATAAGAGCCGATATTTAAATCTGTCAATACTTATTTAATATGCTTGTTTTAGGGCTTAAAGTCATGGCAGGCAATGATTTGTAGTGGTCAATTATTTGGCGGTGTGAGTTGTATGTATGGGTTTATTTGTGCCGAACTTAAATAAATTAGGTAAGTGATAATGGTTTCTGTAAGTCGTAACATTAATTTCTGAATTAAAAATACGTAAGTATAATAAAAACAATGCTTTATAGTATTTATAAAATGCTTTGTTTTATATTAGTTCTACTTGTGTGTACAGCCTAAATAATTAAGGTTAAACTTTTTTTCTTTAGATGAGACATTTTTTCATTGAAATTAAAATATATATAAAATCATGCATAGCAATTATTTAAAAGAATTACATATAAAAAAAATAGGTATATGTTAAGCTTTTTAGGTAATTTTAGTATTTGAATTACGAAATAAGTCCAAAAAAATAAAGGCTACCGACTATAAATCGGTAGCCCTGAAAGAAAATTTTTGTATAGATATTTATCTAAGTTATTTCTTCAATTTACCCAAATATCAGAAGTTTCTAGTCAACAAGTGACAATCCGATACGTCCTCGTTCTAGGTCAAGTGATACAATGGTAAGCTTTAAGATATCTCCAACTGCTACTACATCGTGCGGGTCTTCAACTTTGTGATTTGCCATTTTTGAGATGTGTAATAAGCCGTCTTGCTTCACTCCGATATCAACAAAAGCCCCAAAGTCGACAACGTTTCTAACAGTGCCTTCAAGTGTTTGTCCTTCACTCAAATCTTCCATCTTCATAACGTCGTCACGGAGTACTGGTTTTGGGAGAGATTCTCGAGGATCACGTCCTGGTTTCTGAAGATTTTCAATGATCAATTCAAGGGTTGGAATTCCAACATTGATCTGCTCGGCAACTTCCTCTTTATTGATGTTTTTTAGTTTCTTAGAAATAGCTTCATTCTGTTCATTTAATTTATCGAGATCGATGTCAAAAAGGTTACAAAGTTTTTCTGTGGCATCGTAACTTTCCGGGTGAATTGCGGTGTTGTCTAGTGGGTTTTTGGATTCCGGAATTCTCATAAATCCGGCAGCCTGTTGAAAACGAAAATCACCTACACCCTTGATATTTTTTATTTCTTCACGATTTGTAAAAGTCCCTTCATCTTCACGACGCTTTACGATGTTTTTTGCAACCCTTTTACTAAGTCCGGAGATATGAGAAAGCAATGGAGCACTTGCCGTATTGAGATTGATACCCACCTGGTTTACGCAGCTCTCAACGACATCATCGAGTGATTGTGCCAGTTGGTTCTGGTTAACATCATGCTGGTATAATCCGACACCAATTGACTTGGGATCAATTTTTACCAGCTCGGCCAGTGGGTCAAGTACACGGCGTGCTATAGAGATATTTCCGCGTTGTGCTGCTTCCAGATCTGGAAACTCATCAGCTGCTATCTTAGAAGCAGAATAAACTGAGGCTCCCGCTTCATTCACAATCATATAGTTGAGTTCCTCCTCAGGATGTTTCTCCTTTCGCTTTTGTATGAAGTTGGCCACGATCTGTTCAGTTTCCCGGCTTGCGGTACCATTACCGATGGCAATAAGATTTACATTATATTTGTCGATATACCTCCGAAATACTTCCTCTGCTTCGGCTACCTTCTTTTGTGGAGGAGTAGGATAGGTTGTAGTACCCTCGAGGTATTTACCTGTTTCGTCTACTACCGCAACCTTACAACCTGAACGGTAGGCAGGGTCTATTCCCATCACTACCTTGTGATCTAGCGGTGGTTGCATCAGTAGATTTGATAGGTTGGTTGCAAAAGTTTCTATGGCATGTTCATCCGCTTTATCTGTAAGCTTGTTACGTAATTCTCGCTCCAGAGAAGGGAATAAAAGACGTTTGTATGCATCTTCTACTGCATCTTGTAGGTGAGGGACAAAGATGCTCATATTATTTTCAATTACGATATCATCAATGTTTTCAAGAGTTACATCTTCCCAAAGTTCAACATCGACAAAGAGGATATTCTCACGCTCTCCTCTGTTTATAGCCAGAATCTGGTAAGGTTTTAAATACTTCGCCTTTTGAGAAAAGTCATAATAATCTTCAAAATTGGTACGATCTTCAACGGCAGGGTTTTTCTCGGTTTTAATAACGGCGTGCTCTTGAAAGATATCTCGAAGCTTTTCTCGGACTTCAGCAGACTCATTAATCCATTCGGCTACGATATCGAGAGCACCGTCCATGGCATCTTCTGCGGTTTGTACCTCTTTTTCTTCATCCACAAACTTGGTAGCGTGCTCCATTGGTTCACCATTTTCAATCTCTTGCTCCCAAATTCGTTCAGCAAGCGGCTCCAAGCCTTTCTCTTTAGCCATATCACCTTTGGTGCGTCGCTTCGGTTTATAGGGTAAGTATAGATCCTCAAGGGTATTGAGATCTGAACAGGCTTTAATTTTTTCTTCAAGCTCCTCGGTTAACTTATCCTGCTCATCAATAGTTTGAAGGATCGTCTTTTTTCGGTCATCAAGTGTGCGATGGAATTCCAGTTTGTCACGTACGCTACGGATCTGCTCTTCATCAAGTCCACCTGTTGCCTCTTGACGGTATCGGGCTAAAAAGGGTACAGTGGCACCGTCATCCAAAAAATCGGCTACGGATTTAACTTGTTTGGATTTAAGATCTAGTTCCGAAGCAATACTGCTAAAAATCTGTGATTCTGTCATTCTAGAGATTGGAAGTTTGGGGTTTTTGGCTGGATAGGATAAGATAATTGAATATGCTATTCAGCCCTTCAGTAAATTCTTTTAGTCATTATATTTTTGTCAGCAATTAAAATACGCAATAATTATTCTGATTTCTGCATACTGACGGCTATATTTTGCATTCAGAAAATAATCACATAAAGCCAGTATGTACACATGAATTTTGATCTTAATTCCATTCATCAAGCAGCCATCGAGATTGCTAAAAACGGTGGAGAACATACTCTGAATTATTTTAATCATTCTTTTGAAATAGAGCGTAAATCTGATGATTCTCCAGTGACTGTTGCTGATCGGGAAGCGGAATCAATTATGAGAGAAAATATTGTCAATAAATTTCCTGATCACGGAATTGTTGGGGAGGAGCATGGCAAAGAAAATGAAGACAGTGCTGTACAGTGGATTTTAGATCCTATCGACGGTACAAAATCATTTATCCATGGCGTGCCGCTTTATACTACGTTGATTGGAGTTGTAGTTGAGGAAGAACCGGTTGTGGGGGTAATTTATGCTCCTGCTTTAAATGAGCTTTGTGATGCAGCAAAGGGAGAAGGTGCTCGTCTTAATGGCAATGAGTGTAGGGTACGTAGTTGTGAGAATCTCTCGGAGGCCAGCTTTATGAGTACCGATGCTTATACGGCGGCTAAGTTTGGTTATGGGGATGCCTTTGATGAGTTCCTTCATAAAACGCGTATTCACCGCACCTGGGGTGATGCATATGGGCATATGCTGGTAGCAACTGGTCGGGCCGATCTTATGTTTGATCCCATTTTAAATATTTGGGATGCAGCTCCTCTGTTGACAGTAATGAGAGAGGCTGGTGGGATCTTTTCTGACACGGCTGGAAATGAGACTATTCAATCTGGCAATGGTTTTTCTTGTAGTCGAGAGCTGCTGCCAGAAGTATTGGAGGTTTTTGAAAACAATAAATAATATTTTGACTTGGTCCTGTTACAAATTGAAAAAGAGGAAAGTCAATCGATATTTTTAAACTTATAACATTGTTATCGTTTGTTTGGAAACGAACAGAAATTGAAAGAAGTTTGCATAGGATTGGAAGGCCTTTTCTATTTTATAGCTCTTTTCGGATGCCCAATGTATAATCGCATAATCGAGAAGTTTGTGCGATTATGGTGATGTGAATTTTGAGGGCCGTATACACTATTGGTTCACGCCTGATCACTTTTTATATGCAGAGATATTCCTTTTCATCATTGTTCTATTTTAAATGTTTTTCCTTTCGATTAGGACGAAAACAAATCAAGAATTTTTAAGCATCAGCAGGCGGCATAGTACCAAAAATGCGGTCCCAAAGGGTAGTCGATATGCCAAATGCTTTTTCAGGGTATTTGTAATGATGCAGAGAATGATGTCTGTATTGTGATTTGAGATATGAAGGAACAGGCGGCGTATGTGTAAGATAATGAATACGGGTATACAACAAGTAGCCTGTAACAAAACCGGGCATGAAGAGATATGCATAATCGCCCAAGAGAAACAAGAATACCCCATATAGAATGCTTATGATCATAAGTCCGGGCACCGGAGGCATGATAATACGATCTTTATCCCTTGGGTACTCATGATGTATGCCATGAAAAGTATAAGCTAGTTTTGAGGCAATTTTTGAGTTGGGAAAATATTCATCGATATGGAATAGGTAACGGTGAGCAAAATACTCAAAAAAGGTCCAGAAAAAAATAGCTCCTATATATATGAGGGCACCAACCCAAAAAGAGTCAACAACCTGCATTTGCCATCCGATAACCAGTAGTATAAAAACTGCTAATGAATAAATTAGAGCTGAGATATAAGGTGGAGACTTAGTTAAGGGCTCTAAAAATGAATTTTCGAAAATATGACCTTGGCCTTCTTCTTTTATTTCTTTGTGCATAGCTTTATACTTTTTTCTTGTATCGTTACTTGATGAACATCCAAAAACAAAATTAAATTATTTCAAGTTTCTGAAAGACCAACATTTTTGGCCTTTTCACCAGCTTTCCTAATTGAATAATTCCAATAATCAAATGCAAATTTCCACTCTTTATTGATTTTTGTCAAGTCGCATTCTTCATAGTGATAATTAGATGATTTTCCTTTCTCCTTTTGGGTTAAAAATTCTTTAAAATGGGATTTAGCAGCATCAAAACCCGTAATATCAAGTTTCTCATAAACTGTTGATAACTCATTTACAGGATCTTTGATAAAATGGTCAAATCGAATTTCAGTTAATTGTTTATGGGGGACTGCCTTTTTTTGTTCAATATAACATAGCATCAACTTTTTGTATACATCGATGATGGCATTTTCTCTCTTTTCTTCACTGTATTTTTGTAGAGCAAGGTTGTCTAATAGCGTATCCCATAATTTTTTGCTCGAATAAAAAACATCATATGGGTTGCGATGAATAAAAATAAATTGTGCCTTGGGGTATAACTCTAGGAGTTTATCGATTCGGCAGCTATTAGCCGGGCTTTTCAAGATCAGTTGTTTTCCGTCATTTTCTAGGGATGTTTTTTTTATTAAATACCGGTAGTCATCTTTCCATTGCTGGATCTCCTGTTCTGTAGCAGTTTCAAAAAACAGGTATTTGTTAAAATAATGTTCGGCATCTTTGGGAAAAATGTGTCCCCAGTGTAAACTGGCAGGGGAGATCATAGTCGTTAGAGCAATCTCAATTTCACTGGGACTATCGAGCTCAAGATTTATAGACATGTTCTGAGCATCACGAATGAGATTGAGACTTGAGGGAATTTTGTTAACCAGTGATTTTAGAGCATGTTCTGAACTAATAAAAATGTCTGGAAACACAACTTGAAATTTATTCATAAACCCAAACTGAGGGTCTTGGCTCAGTAGATATTGCAGAAAGCTAGTCCCACTGCGCCAATGCCCAATAATAAAAATCGGATCTTTTTTTAGCCTATGTTCCTGAATTTCATTGGTATAACTGAGACGTTCATAAATTCGAAACGGTTCTTGAATAATAAGTTTTAGATAAAAAACAGAAATTTTAGCAAAATTATCTGGAGAGAATGCATTATTTGCTTTTATTTGGCTGGTAAGATTTCGTACAGGATGTTCTCGTGCTTTCATTGCAATGGATTATTATGTAATTCCATTTATTTTTTTCTGAACTAACAAAAAAATATTTTCTTATGAACTTGCCAACATCATTTTCGGAAAGCAGTAATTAATGCAATATCATAAACAAAAAAAGATATACTACCGAATTGGGTATTGAATTTATAAAAATTGACTTCGAATGAACGTTGATATCAGGGGATGGACTTTGACGCACTGGTGGGTTCGTCCGGTTGTAAAAGTGTGGTTTGAGATCTATCACAAATCTGTTACGTATTCAGGAACCGAACATATTAATTGGGATAAACCCATTATTTTTGCTCCATCCCACCAAAATGCATTTTCGGATGCCCTTTGCCTGATCTTACCAACCCAATACACTAATAATCGGTTTATATATCCCCTTATACGAGCTGATGCTTTTGGAACAAATAGAGTAATAGATTGGATCTTAACAGCTTTTCATATGCTGCCGGTGTATCGACCGAGAGACCAGGTAAACTTGAAGGAGCAGAATGAATCGGTCTTCGAAGATTGTTATGATATTTTGGCCAAAAACAGAAATCTACTCATCCACCCGGAGGGTAATTGTATTCCTAAAAAACAATTAAGACGCTTTAAAAAGGGATTGGCCCGAATAGCATTGGGGGCAGAAGAGAGGCATGGATTTGAACTCGATGTGACGATAATACCGGTTGGGATTAATTATAGTAAGATAACGGAGGCCCGAAAAGGCATTCACGTGCAGTTTGGTGAACCTATTGCGGTAGATGAGTATGAGAAACAATACCGTCAGCATCAGGCATCGGCAATCACAGAATTAATTCGGAGAGTAGAGCAAGGGGTACGGGAGGTAACCGTAGATATTGAGCCCGATAAATATGAGCTTGTTGAGCATATTGTCCAGCTGAAAAAACAAACAACCGATATATTGGCTAATGTAACAGCGTATGGACGTGAGGAAGTAGAGATAGAAAAAGAGACGGCAAAAGAAATTACTAATACTCTGACCAATAGTCCCCAATTAGTAAATGTTGTAGAGGAGAATATAGAGCAACTTTATAGTGAACTGAACAAAGAGAAGTTGGATATTAATTCTTCACTCACAGAGAGATATTCGATTGCTCGTCTATTTAGCGAGGGTATAGGATTTATTATTGCATTCCCGATCTTTTTATACGGGACTCTCAATAATATTGTCCCCTGGCAATTGGCTCATAAATTGACAGCTGCAATTGAAGAAAAGCAATTTATCAGTTCAGCTCGGATGCTTTTAGGACTTATTTTATTTCCTGTTTTTTATATTGGACAAGGAGCTCTTTGTTGGGAAATTACCGAAAGCGTTTGGTGGGCTATTGTATATTTACTCTCTCTCCCATTTTCTGGAGTGTTAAGTCTGAATTTGTATGAAAAGTGGAAGTGTTGGCAGCAGCAGTTACGACTTAAAAGCTGTCCAAAGGATGTAAAAGAAAAGATTACAGATCTAATTGCGAAGATCTGTAATCCTACTGATGAAACGGTTATTGACGAATCATGAACGGACTCTGCTCAATCGTAAAAACTGGAGCATCCATTTAGGAATGGGTTTCTCAGGTGCTTTATTTTGCACATCCATATACCAGCCTACGCTTTCCCAGATAGGCAATTTATGAGTTTCAACAAATTCAATAAGGGTTCCGTCATGATCTTCAATATAGCTAAATCGTCCGGCAGCCTCTCCCATATCGAATGAGTTTTTACTATCTACAGTAAATTCAAATCCCTTTTCTTCACATTCTTTTTTTAATTGGTCCATCCCTTTGATATCAAAACAGAGGTGGATGAATCCAAGATCCCCCCAGTATCGATCCCTGAATATTTTGCGTGGTTCCCGATTTTGAACTTCTACAAGTTCTATTTTACTCGGACCTAAGAGTTGAGAAAATGACCCTTTCCGAGGTTTACCGTGACTTAATAGAACACGTCGCATTTCTTGGGACCCTCCGTCAAGGGAGGTAAGGTCCTCAAAAGAACCGGTTTCATCATATTCTATCTGATCGTATTCGAGGATATCTCGATAAAGTTCTAAAGACTGTTCGATATCCGAAACACCAATCATACAACCGGCAATCCCCCCGGTATGATATTTTCCGTTCGAAAACCACGAATTACCGCTGACAATTTGAAAAATGAGTCCGTGTGGATCTTTAACAAAGAAATGATGAGAGCCGGCAGGGTCTTCTTTAATTTCGGTAACAATATTAACATCCTGCGACTGTAAAAAGTCAAATGTCGCCTTTACATCCTTGCATTTTATTCGTGTTCCATAAACCCCAAGGTCACCGACCTTAATTTCAAAAGGGGCCGGTTGGGGATCTCGGCTGGTATATTGCCAGACCTCCAGACCACCGCCGCCTTGTAAGTTCATGGCAAGGGTTGCTGAGCGACTTTGAACTTTATCGCCGGTATACTCGGTCATCAAATCAGCTTCGGCAGTATCCTGAAATACACAGATATCCATACCCAGATTCTTTCTATACCAATCAAATGCTTTTTCTTCATTGGGAGTACCAACACCAATCTGTTGGATACCACTAATAATTTTTTCCATAAACTGCTTGTGATTTGAAATGAAATTCTACTTTGCCAGAAAACCAAAACACTAGATATACCAAATGCAATGGGATATAGCGGCGAAGAAAAATAGATTCCTTAAATAATATAATATCTTGGAAGTATCTACAACTTTTCTGATTAGGTATATAGAGAGTTGAGAGCTCATTTTATGCGCTTTTACAATGCTGTGCTTTTTAATTGTGATAAAATAAGTTAACTGGTACTTTCAACTTCGAAAATAATTACATAGTTCGTACAAAGGATTTTGCAAAACCTCAATCACTGACAGGACTGGTTGTATCATCATCCGTTTATTTTTGGTGAGGGGAATTAAACTCCATTGGAGCTATAGGTCGAAAGGGTTCCCAATCCTATTGCAAGAGAATATTTGAGAATAACTTCTAACCCTAATGTCAAAAATTAGCAGTACACAAAAACGCTGGGCGCTTGCAGCTACAATTATTGGTTCAAGTATGGCCTTTATTAATGGATCCGTTGTAAACGTAGCATTACCGGCTATCCAGCATGCCTTGGATGCCACTGTTGCCGATATGCAATGGGTTATTAGTATTTATACGTTCATATTAGGCACGTTAATTTTAACCGGAGGGTCGGCGGGTGATTACTATGGCAGAAAACGAGTATTCGGAACAGGCGTTTTTATTTTCCTTTTGACAACTATCTGGTGTGGACTGGCTCCCGACGTTTACCAGCTGATAGTAGCAAGAGGAGGCCAAGCAATAGGTGGGGCACTGATGATTCCCGGGAGTTTAGCAATATTAACTGATCTGTATGAGAAGGAAAATCGCGGTAAGGCTATTGGAACTTGGTCGGGATTTACCGCACTTGCTACTGCTGCCGGACCGTTATTGGGCGGGATATTAGTTGATCAGCTTTCTTGGCGGTTTATCTTTTTGATTAGTGTGCCTATGGCAATTGCTGTACTTATCATTTTAGCTGTACGCATGCCCGAGAGTAAAACAGCAAACGAATCGGGCAAACCAGACTGGAAAGGAGCATTACTTGCTACCTTAGGATTGGGACTAATTTGTTATGGCCTTATTGAAGCATCAAAGCTTGGTATTGATAATGCTGTAGTTTTATCAACTTTAGGAGTTGGGCTTTTGGTGTTCTGGTGTTTTGTATGGGTAGAAACAAATATCGAAGACCCGATGATGCCCCCTTCACTATTTCAGTCCAAAACTTTTACGGGGGCCAATTTAGTAACGGTATGCTTCTATTTTTCGTTGGCAGGCGTATTCTTTCTTTTACCTTTTAACCTGATACAGGTGCAGGGGTATTCTGCAACAGCAGCTGGAGCTGCCTTTATACCGTTTCCATTATTGATTGGCGGATTATCTCGTTGGTCGGGAGGGTTAATTGTACGGTTTGGGGCACGTCCTTTATTGGTAGTGGGACCTATTTTAAGCAGCCTCGGACTTTTATTGCTAGGGATTTACGGCACTGGTAGTAGCTATTGGTACAGCTTTTTCCCCGGTATCTTTTTCTTGGGGCTGGGAATGGCTATTAGTTTTGCACCGCTTAATACCACGGTTATGAGTTCGGTCGACCGATCCGATGCAGGTAAAGCATCTGGAGTTAATAAAGCAGTTTCACGTCTATCGGGGATGCTATCGGTTGCTCTTTTAGGAGCGTTAGCAATTACTATTTTTGGTCAGCAGCTTACCTCAGATATGAAACAAAAGAAGATTCCCAATGAAATACAGCAAAAAATGAGGACTGAGATTCCAAATTTAGCCAAGGCTGATATTCCGAAAGAGGTTTCAGCAGAGGTTAATAAGGAGCTGAAAAAAGGCGTAAAAGATTCATTTTTGTATAGCTTTTCGATGATAATGTATATTGCTGCAGGGCTGGTTTTCATGGGAGCTTTTGTTTCTGCTGTGATGATACGTTTTAGGCCTTCCAGTACCGAATCATTACCTGATAAAGGGGGGTGATAGTCCCAGCTAGTCTGATGCTAGCTGGGAGATGGTAATTAGTTTATATCAAGCACAACTCGAAATCGTGCTTCATTGTTAATCATGCGCTCATAGGCCTCATTTGCCTGTTGAAGGGGAAAGGTTTCAATTTTGGGAGTTATCTTTTTAAGTGCACTGAAGTCGAGGGTATCTTCAGATGCTTTGGGACTGCCACTGGGCCATCCGGTAATAGATTTTCGACCGGTAATAAGCTGCATAGGTGATACTTCTACAGGGTCTACAGTGGCCGCAACAATCATAAGCTGTCCGTTGCGAGCTAGCCCATTAACAATTTCGGTGATAGCCTTACTACTGGGAGCCGTAGCAAGAATTATATCCGCGCCACCAAGGGATTGCAGTTTCTCAACAGGATCAGTTGTTGTGGTGTCAATATAATGGTCGGCTCCCAATTCTTGGGCTAGTTCTTTTTTCTCTGTACCACGAGAGAGAGCAACAACTTCACATCCAAAGTGTTGAGCATATTGGACTCCCAAATGACCAAGTCCGCCAATGCCCTGAACGGCAACGATATCACCGGCCTCAAGATTACTGTTGCGTAATGCATTGAAGGTTGTAATGCCGGCACAAAGCAAAGGAGCAGCTTTGGCCGAATCAAGACTTTTTGGGATGGAAGCAAGAGCACTTTCTGGAGCAGTCATATATTCGGCATAACCGCCATCAAAGTGGATGCCGGTAACCTGAGCATTTTCACAGTTAATGAAATCTCCGTTCCGGCAAGCTTCACATTGGAAGCAGTGTCCGCCGTGCCAGCCAACGCCTATCCGCTGCCCCTTATGCCAAGATGAAATATTGCTACCTGTTTCTTCAATAGTGCCTATAACTTCGTGTCCCGGCACTCGCGGGTAATTGATACCTGGAAAAGTACCATCTTTTACAAAGGCATCGCTGTGGCAAATACCACAGGCCTGAACTTGTATTAAAACTTCATTTGCATCCGGGGAAGGTATCTCTTTTTCAACCTCAATAAAGTCGGATCCCGGCTCTGTTATTTGCATCGCTTTCATACTGCTCATAAAAATAGTTTTAATTAATATTTGATCTCATTTCGATTAACAGATTTAATTGAGTAATCATTTACCAGTCGTGGAACAAAAATAATCAGTTGTGTTTATATTTATTCGTAAGGACAAGTCTTCTTATATTCTTATGATTCAATAGCAATAAGTAACATTATTAAATCAATATTTGATCTTGCTCATGCGCAAAACTGGTGTTTTATTCCCATATTTTCGATTCATTATTATTTTGGCAACTGTATTCTTTTCTATTGGCATTCATCAACAAACCAATGCCCAATCATTTGATTATGATGCCTATCCCAAATTGGATTTTGACTTCATAACTCTAACATTGGATTTGGGTATACAACCGCAAAATTTGCGAATTGATGGGGCGGCAAAGTATACCATAGAAGCAAATATCAGTGGGGCAGATACTCTAACATTATTAGCTTCTCATTTAGACATAAGTTCGGTTTCAGTAGATGAAGAATCGGCAGATTATTCCCTACATAACGATTCTCTTTTTGTTCCGGTGGTTGATTCTACGGAGAAGGGGCAGCAATATACAGTGAATATACGATATTCGGGTAATCCTACATTTGGGTTACTAAAAAATCAGAATGGTACGGTTTGGACTTCAATGCTCCCCAAAACCCAGCGCCATTGGGTACCTGTTGTGGATCACCCCAATGTAGATTTCAAGACCAACTTTAATATTGCAGTGCCTTCCGGTTTTCAACTTTGGGCTAGCGGTAAAAAGGTAAAAGAAGAAACCGTATCAGTAGATGTTATGCGATATCATTTCTCCTCAGGCACTAGCATACCGGCTTCAAGTCTTGCTTTTGCCATCGGTGATTTTAAACACGACTCTACAAAATATCGATCTAAAAAGATAAATATTGCTACTGAACAGCCACTTACTGCAAGGGTGGAAACAGAGAACTTACTAGCAAAAGCCCAAAAATACCTAACTGAATTGTCGGATAGGTTACAGCTCAATTATCCTTATAACCAATTGAATATTATAGTGGCAGAAGATCATAATTGGGAATCAAAATCGTGGGGCGCGTCCACCGTATTTCTATATGAGAACAGGGGATCTCTAGAGATACAGTTACTGCGGGGTATTATAGGACAGTGGTTTGGTGAATATCAGCGTGTGCAGCAGTGGGATGATGCCGATGCCTTAACACTTTACCAGACATTAATAGCAAATGAAATGGTAGAATCCTCACTAGAGTTAGATACCGCTGATAGCCCAGAGGATGTTCCTTTCACTGTATATGAAAATTATGGTACTAGTCGCTGGAATATGTGGCAAAGAGGGGTAGAAGGATGGCAAAATGCATCTGTTCGTTCATTTATCAAAACAGAAGCTCCCAATATATTAGCTAACCAAAAGGCTATTGTATCTTGGCAAAAGTATGCCGATGCATGGTATCAAGATATTGGACAACCTCTGTTTGAAAAGCCTAAACTAACAGTTAAAAAAGAAATGATGGATAAAAGTTCGCAAGATTCCATCTTATATAGGGTTAGCTATGAACTGAATGAAGCAGAAGGTCAGTTGAAACTCCGATTTAAGGCAGAAAAGGGGAGCTATTCCGATCTTGTTACGATCAATGCTTCAGAAATATATCCTAACAAAAACAAGTCATCGGAAGTTACCTTTACGGGCAATGAAGATACGATCGTACTTCAGGTAGAGCCAATGATTGGCACTATCCAACTGATCACTTCAGGCTATCCTAATTTAGTTTTAGATGAATATAAGCCTGCTTCTTTCCTTATATATGAACTTCGAAATGGAGAAACTGTAGATGAGCGTGCAGCCGCAGCAGGGAAGCTGGGCATCCATACCGATAATCCAGATCTCCAACTAGCAATTAAGGATTTCATGAAAAGAGATATCGAACCTAAAGTAGAGGCTGCTCTTCTTCGTTCTTTTGGTGATATTACCGATGGAGCTACAGGTACAGAACAAGTTTTCTTAGCTGCCTTGAAGAGTGAACATCAAGTTATTCGGGAAGCCGGATTGACAGCTCTACAAAATTTTAAAGGAAATACCTCTATCATTGACCGAGTAGAGAATATAGCCCAAAGGACTGATAACTTTGTGTTCTTTAAAAAAGCTGTCCAGGTATTAACGAGTTTGACATCCAAGGCTCAGTTTACTGGTTTTGCCGAGTCGGTAGTTCAACAAGATTCGGTCGGAAAAAGAGCTATATTTGTAATACAGGAATTAGCCAATATGGGAGCGATAAAAGAGGCTATTGAAAGAGCAGAGCTGTTTATTTCGAGAGACTATGATTATGAAATTCGTATGCAGGCAATGCGCTGCCTTATACAGCATGACCATACCCCAAGCGACTGGCTTAGCAGGGCAAGTGAGTTATTAAAAGATCCTGATCCGCGTATTCGGTTTCTGCTTGTTAAAGGATTAGAGAAAAATAGGAATAAAGAGATTACGGATTTCTTATCAGAATATATTCAGGACGAATATGATGCCAGGGTTTATACGAAAATTGACCAGCTCTTACAGTAAGTAGAAATATTAAGAGTAATGTAATGAGCGGTATATTCCGCTCATTACTCTTATTTGAAAAGTTTATCCTTCTCTAATCCATTTTATCAGCTCTTTGAAATTGGCACTTTTACCATAACTGAGTATTCCTACGCTATAAATTTTGGCACTTAACCACATCGTTCCGCCAAATGTAGCAATCATCAGAACAATAGAGAGACCAATTTGCCATATGGGTACATCAGTAATGGCAATGCGAGTAATCATTACAATAGGGGTACAGAAGGGGATGAGCGATCCTACCACAGAAAGCATACCATCCGGGTTTTCCATGGTTTGAAACATAATCATATAGGCAGCCATAATTGGTACCATAATCGGTATCATATACTGTTGGGTATCTGTCTCTGAATCAACAGCTGAACCGATAGCAGCAAAAAGGGCACTGTAGATCAAATATCCTAAAAGGAAGAAGATAATAAAATAGATGATTAGTGAAGTCTCTATAGTGGGAATAGAAAATACAGAGGGGTCAATACCCTGTGAGGCTTGGGCCGCTTTTTGAGCCTCTGACATGCCACTCATCTCATCCATTAAAAACATACCTGCAATAGGTCCGGCGGCTGCAGCCAGCCCTAATAATGAGGCTATCCAGAATGTCATTTGTGATAGTGCCAGAGCACCAATACCACATAGCTTACCCAATAGCAGTTCAATAGGTTTAACTGAAGATGCAATTACCTCAATAATGCGATTTGTCTTTTCTTCAATAACACTGCGAGTTATGAGTCCGCCATAGCCGGTGATAGCACCAAAAATAATAACCCCCATTATGACTCCTACAATAGTCAGGAAGCCAGTATCATCTTCGGTTTCTTCGCCTTCTTGGGTAAGCTTTCGGGTTTCAAGAGTTACACTACTAGCATAGATCTCCTTTACATCTTCTGATACGTTAGCCCGATCCAGACGTTCATCCCTGATAACTTCACGAAGATCAGACCGAATTGAAGACTGAAGCTTAAGACCGCCTGCCCCGCTGGATACAAATTCAGCATTTGCATCACCGGCTATATGGGCTTCATCAAGCAATAGGTAGCCATCGATCTTCTCGGCTTGTACCAGCGATCGCAAAGAATCTTCTGAAACATCATTAAAATTTTGGTATTGTTCTTCATCAAGACTATTAAGGCGTGAGTAGAGTACTTCAGTATTATCTTTTATGCCGATTGTTCGCTGAGTATCAGAATCCCAAACCGAGATTCCTATTACAATTCCAATAAAAGCCACCATCCCAAGGGGAATTAAAATGGTAGCAATAATAAATGCTTTTGAACGGATGCGGGTCATATATTCCCGCTTCAATACAAGTAGTATCTGTTGCAGACTCATAGATTAGACTAATTCTTTTTCATTAATATTATCTTCTCCGACAGTAGAGATGAAAATTTCGGTAAGAGAGGGTTCGACGCGTTCGAACTTATAGATTTCTGCATGGTTCATTGCAGTTTTAAGTATATCCTGCATATGCTGTCCATTGAGTACGCGGATTTCTGCAAAATTAGTAGACCGATTATTGATGCGTACATTATCCAGTTTGTCTAAGAAACTATGGTCTCCTTCAAACTCAATATTGACAGTATTCTTTCCGAACTTCTGTTTGATATCGCGAAGATTACCATTAAGAACGGCTCTGCCATTATTGAAAAGGCAGATTTCGTCACACATCTGTTCTACTTGTTCCATGCGGTGGGTTGAAAAGAGTACCGTTTTCCCTTTTTCACGTAGTTCGATAACAATCTCTTTGAGCATCTCACTGTTGATGGGGTCAAGTCCGCTAAAAGGTTCATCAAAGATATACAGATCTGGTTCATGGGCAATAGTAGCAATAAACTGTATCTTTTGAGACATCCCTTTGGATAGTTCTCCAACCTCTTTGTTGTACCAGTCAGAGGCTTCAAAGCGGTCAAGCCAGTATTTAGTGGCTTCTTTGGCTTTGCTGTAACTTAACCCTTTAAGCTGTGCCAGGTAGATAAGCTGTTCGCCCACCTTCATTTTTTTGTAGAGTCCTCGTTCTTCGGGCATATACCCAATCATACTCTGTGTTTTGGGGCTTACCTCTTCACCATTTATGGTTACTGTGCCGCTATCGGCAATAAGAATGTGATTTATTATACGTATTGCAGTAGTTTTACCGGCTCCATTGGGTCCCAATAACCCAAATATACGGCCTTTGGGTACTTCAAAGCTCACATCCCGAACGGCCTGTGTATCCCCAAAAGATTTATTGATATTACGTACTTCAATTACAGCCATAGTTCTTTATTTAGTTATTTGATTCTCAAGTGAATAAATGAAAAAACTTTTTGATACAAATTTAAAGTTTTGATTAATTCAGCGTAACCTAGTGAACATACATTATTCTGCCAAAAAGATTTACCCATACGAAGTCCTTTAATAAGAGTTACGATATTATAATGGAAGTGATTCATTTCAGTACAGAGTGTTACCCTGTTGCCAAGGTTGGTGGCCTGGCTGATGTTGTTGGGGCCCTGCCAAAATATTTATTAAAGCAAGATGTATCTGCTGCAGTAGTGATGCCAAAATATGGAAATAAATGGATTCGAAACCACGCTTTTGAGACAGTTTTTGAGGATACAACTCCACTGGGGGATTGGAAATTTGAATTTCGTATTCAGCGCCAGAAAGGGGATATTCTCGGGTTTCCGCTCTTTGTAGTAGATATTCCCAAACGCTTTGACCGGCCCGGTATCTATGCCGATCCCCATACCGGAAGTGGCTATGCTGATGATTTTGAGCGTTTTGCCAGTTTTCAGATTGCCATACTTGATTGGATTAATCAGATGCAACACAAACCAGACCTGCTGCATTGCCATGATCACCATACCGGGTTAATACCTTTTATGCTTACACAGAGCTATCGCTATCGGGATATCAAGCATTTACCCACCGTATTGACGGTTCATAATGGAGAGTATCACGGTATTTTTGATAGGAAGAATGTGTATCAGCTCCCTGAATTTGATATGCAACATATTGGATTGGCTGATTGGGATGGGAAACTGAACTGTTTGGCAGCAGGCCTTAAAACCTGTTGGCAGATTACAACGGTATCAGAGTCTTACATGGATGAGCTCGCTCATAACAGTAATGGCTTGGAATGGTTATTTCGGAATGAGAAACAGAAATCCCGGGGTATAATAAATGGGATTGATACTACGGTATGGGATCCCCAAACTGATCCCATGATTGCTCATCATTTTAGCAAAGAGGATGTTACATCCGGCAAACAAAAGAACAAGGAAGTTCTTTGTGAGCAATTCAGTTTAGATCCCAATCGACCTACAATCTCATATATCGGACGTCTAGCTTATGAAAAGGGAGCAGATCTGTTGCCAGACTTATTTCGCGAATATTTAGAGGATTCCCAGTCGGTGAATTTTATTGTATTGGGAACCGGAAGCCGTGAGCTACACAGGGAGTTTTCAAATATGAATGAACGTTTTGTAGGATACTTTGATGCAACACTGGACTTTAATGAACCATTGGCTCACCAAATATATGCCGGAAGTGATTTTATGATCATGCCCTCTCGTGTAGAGCCTTGTGGGTTAAACCAGATGTATTCAATGCGTTACGGAACTATCCCAATTGTACGTAACATCGGGGGTCTTAAAGATACCGTAATTGATATTGGGGAACCCAACGGATATGGTCTTACGTTTTATGACTTCTTGCATGATGCGGCAAGTGAAGCTTTGCAACGAGCACTTGATTTTTATCAGGACCAGAAAGAAATAAAGAATACTCGCAGGCGAATAATGAGTCTTGATTTTTCTTGGAAAGCTTCTGCCAAAGAGTATATTAAAATGTATAATAAATTGACCGAAAAATAGCTAAGGACACAAAGAGTTATTTATGCGTAGTAAAGCAATTGCAGTTATTTTAGGTGGTGGAAAAGGAACACGATTATTTCCACTCACTAAGCTTCGTTCAAAACCCGCAGTTCCGATAGCCGGTAAATATCGACTTGTAGATATTCCTATCTCAAACTGTCTAAATTCGGATATCCGGCGTATTTATGTACTTACCCAGTTCAATTCAGCCTCGTTAAATCGTCATATCAAAAATACTTATAATTTTGATGTTTTCAGTGATGGGTTTGTAGATATTCTTGCTGCTGAACAAACTCCCAAAAGTAAGACTTGGTACCAAGGTACCGCAGATGCGGTTCGCCAGTCAATTCATCACATGGAAAGCCACCGGCATGAGCATGTGTTTGTACTTTCGGGTGATCAGCTTTACCAGATGGACTACCGTGATTTAATGGAGAAGCATGAACGTTTTGATGCAGATTTGACCGTAGCAACTATTCCCGTGGTAGCTGAAGATGCTACCGGCTTTGGGATTATGAGAACCAATAAACAGGGAGAGATTGAAAGCTTTGTAGAAAAGCCCGATACTGATGAGCTTGATCAGTGGCAGTCTGATACTGAAGAAAAATTTAGCAAGGATGGTCGTGTGTACCTGGCTTCTATGGGAATCTATATCTTTAAAAAAGAGGCCCTGAATGAACTATTAGATGAACATGAAGAGGCCACCGATTTTGGAAAAGAGATTATTCCACAGGCCATTAATAATAATTTTAAAGTGCAGAGTTTTGAATTTGATGGCTACTGGACGGATATCGGAACTATTGAATCTTTTTTTGAAGCCAATCTTGATCTCACCGATGATCTGCCGAAATTTAATTTGTATGACAACGAAGATTTTATCTATACGCATGCCCGTTTGCTCCCCGCATCAAAACTTTCGGGAACAACTTTTGATCACTCGGTACTTGCCGAGGGCTGTTTGATAGAAGCCAGCAGAATTGAGCGTTCTGTTATAGGTATACGGTCTCGCATTGGTAAAGGCACAACCATTGAGAATTCTATTATCATGGGTAACGACTATTTTCAGTCTCAAAGTGAGATGGAAGAGAGTGAAAGGGAGCCTTCGGTAATGGGGATAGGGGAACGTTGCTTTATTAGTAATGCTATTATTGATAAAAATGTACGTATAGGCGATGATGTTCGTATTGCCGGAGGAGACCACTTGGAAGACGGGGAATACGAGCAATACCACGTTGTAGATGGTATTGTAATTGTTCCCAAAGGTGAAGCTATTCCTGCAGGTACTAAAATTTAAAAAGGAAATGATATTATTCATTTAACCTTATATAAGCTGTACAAGAATACTGCCAATTTTCCTTCGAAGTTAGGTGTCACAAAGTAGCTTAATTAGGCTTGGTTCTGGTACAAGTTGAAAGCATATGCCAGTTGGGCTATTGAAAAAAATGTCAGCTAACAGCTCCCAAATATAAGTTCCAAGGGGTTTGTCTCTTGTTAAAAATAATAAGGCAGATATGAGGGCAGAGCCATCTCAGAGGGAGGTTTACTGCTTATAAAAGCCTCTATTCATCACTTTGTATTTCATTGAGTTTGCTCATTGCCCTTTCATTTAGATTATCGAACAGCTCTTTTGAGATATCCCCCACGGTGTACTTAAGATGTAGCCATACTACATAAGTCGCCATGACGTCCTCATAGCAGTAGTGTTCAATTTCAGCCAGTTTATCTTCTCGGAACATTTTGAGTACTTCATTCCCTTCACCGGTTTGTTTAAATGGAATATCAATGAGATAGCCCAGGTGCTTCAGCTTGGGCCACGAGCTAGCCCCATAGTTGCTAAACTCATCAAGCAGATCCACATTATCGTTGCTGTAACGATATTTGATGTCGTAGTGATTGAGCCGTTTAGGCATCTGAAGTCCATGCTTAAGGGCTCTGTAGGTGAGCAGGGGTAGATCAAATCCGCGGCCGTTGTGATGAACCAACCCAAAATCTTTGTATGTGCTCAGGGCGTCAAAAAGTTTGATCAATCCTTCTTTTTCATCGGTACCGTGCCAGCCTACTTTCTTTTTGGGAGCGCCATTGTTTTCGATCCATAATCCAACCCAAGAGATCATATGGTGATACATGGGAGGCAAAAACCCTGAAGAATTACGGGCTAATTTTTCACTTGCCTGGATCAGAAGATCGTCATCATCCTTTTCGGGATCTTCAATTACATTACGAACAAATTCAAAATCGGGAATCGTTTCTACATCAAATACAAAAAACATGGTTACTCCGTCAGTTCTCCAACTAAATTTTTATTAAATGCTGCAGCAAGATTGTCATTATCGGTATGTTTGGCAAGAAGATACATCAATTTTGTGAGCGTTGCTTCAGTCGTCATATCTTTAGCACTTAAGGCACCCATTTTGTCAGCTTTATTCCCACTTTCATAGTTACTCAGTTCTACTGCGTCATAGGCTGCTTGCGATCCAATCACAAGAAGTATGTTATGATCGATACATTTTTTGAAAAAAGGTAGTAAACTTTGTTCTCCATGGATAGGGAAATTACCACTGCCAAATGCTTCAATCACCAACGCCCGAATTTTGGTTAAGTCGATCTGTTCCAGAAAAGAAGGGGCTAGGTTGGGATATATTTTTAGCAAGAAAAGGTCATCAGAGAAATTAGTTTCAAGCTGCAGGTTCTTTTGTGATGGCCGCACATAATCCGACATCTCAATATTAAGACCAATTTCTGCCAGTGGCGGAAAGTTTGGTGAGGCAAAAGCATCAAAATCTCCAATACTTATTTTGGTAGCTCTGTTACCGCGATATACAAAATCATTAAAACAGATTGCAACTTCGGGCAGTGCCATTGTTGCCATCTCCACGGCGTTGACCAGGTTGCGGCGCGCATCACTGCGAATATTACTCATGGGAACCTGGCTACCGGTAAGAATAATGGGTTTATTAAGATCCTGAAGAGCAAAGGAGAGCGCTGACGCAGTATACGCCATGGTATCAGTGCCATGAAGAATTACAAATCCGTCATAGTTTGAATATTGGTCATAAATAAATTCAGCCAGCTGACCCCAATGTTTTTTATTGATGTCAGAGCTGTCTTCAAAAAAGAGACGCTCAATATGAATTTCAGCAATCTCTGATAATTCAGGAATTGCCTGATACATCAGTTCAGCCCATTTTTCAGAATTAAGTTTGGGCTGTTGACCTTCGCTGATATCCATGGCAATGGTACCGCCGGTTTGAATGAGCAGGATTTTTTTCATTAAATAGGATTATTTCTGGTTAAAACTCCTGCTAATGTTACCAAATTTATAACAAAGTATTGAGTTCAAACCTTTTTTTAGCTTACTTGTATAGACACTATCCAAAAGTACTGGGGTGAGCAATGGTTACAAACCTGAGTTACATATCCGCTTTTCAAAAGATCCACTTCTGTTATTGTGTAATAACAGCCCATCTCGGTATGCTCTTTTCCACTCAAAAAGGAGGTTGCCTATGAATGTCTATTCGCCATCCAGAATAAGAAATGTTGTAATGCTGGGCCACTCGGGTTCTGGAAAAACAACAATGTCTGAAACTATGCTATATGAGTCTGGCACTAAAAAGCGCAGAGGTTCTATAGAAGAAAAAACAACGTCATCTGACTACCACCAGATTGAGCATGAAAAACAGAAATCGGTATTTGGTACATTATTAAATCTTGACTGGAGAGGGAATAAAATTAACCTGATAGATACCCCGGGCACCGCTGACTATATCGGTGAAGTAGTAGGGGCACTGCGGGTTGCAGATACGGCTATATTTAATTTGAACGCCGACTATGGAGTAGAAGTAGGAACAGAATTACACTGGTCATATACTGAAAAATATAATATCCCGTCATTATTTATTGTTAATAAGCCCGACAGTGAACACTCCGATTTCCAACGAACCGTAGATATGGCCAAAGAACGATTTGGACGAGGCGTGGTTGTTGTTCAGTATCCTTATAGTGAAGGGAAGGATTTTCATGCTATTATTGATGTACTAAAAATGACAATGTATGAGTTTCCGGAAGACGGTGGCAAACCCGATAAGCTTCCCATTCCCGATTCCCATCAGTCCCAAGCTGACCTGCTCCACAATGAATTGGTAGAAGCAGTAGCAGAAAATGATGAGACATTGTTGGATTTATACCTGGAGCAAGGGGAGTTAACAGAGAGTCAAATGCAACAGGGACTGCAACAATCGTTGTTAAACAGAGATATTTTTCCCCTGTTTTGTTGTTGTGCTAAGCACAATATGGGTACCGGTCGGGTGATGGGTTTTTTAGGAAATGTAGCTCCAAATCCGCTGGAGGCTAATCCCCCTCTTACTATTGAAGGTGAGAAACTGGAGCTGGATGAGGAGGCCGATCCATTGATGTTTATGTTTAAAAATAGTTCTGAATCGCACGTAGGAGATATGCTTTATTTCAAGGTTTATGGTGGAAGCGTAGAGCCAGGGCTGGATCTTGTAAATCATACCACGAATGACGGAGTGCGGATCTCGGGTCTATATTTACCGAATGGTGAGGAGCGTAAAGAAGCTAATCGTATTTTAACAGGTGATATAGGGGCTGCGGTAAAGCTTAAAAATACGGGAGTCAACGATACACTGCATCCGAAGGGCAATGAGGTTCAGATTGAACCTATTCATTTTCCGGAACCAATAATTCGTACAGCTATTGAACTCAAAAATGAGGGAGAAGAGGATAAGCTGGGAACGGCTCTTCATCAGTTGCAGCGCGAAGATCCATCCCTAAAGGTTGAACACAGCCAGGAATTAAAGCAGGTTATTATTCACGGGCAGGGCGAAGAGCATCTGGCTGTTATCGAACATGCACTGAAGACTCGTTTTAATCTTGAGCTCAATTTTGTGCAACCTCGTATTCCGTACAGGGAAACTATTACAAAGGCTGCCCGAGCAGAATACAAGCATAAAAAGCAGTCGGGTGGTGCCGGGCAGTATGGGGCGGTATCGATGCTGCTGGAGCCTCTAAAAGAGAATATGCCCGAGCACGGCGATCTTAAAGTGCGTGATACCCAAGAGATTGAATTGGATTGGGGCGGTAAGCTCATATTTCGAAATTGTATTGTGGGTGGAGTGATCGATAATCGCTATATGCCGGCAATTTTAAAGGGTATCATGGAAAAAATGGAAAGCGGACCTTTAAGTAACTGTCGAGTTCGCGATATTCGCATTTCTATTTACGATGGGGATATGCACTCCGTAGATTCCAATGACGCTGCTTTTAGAACGGCCGCTCTTATGGCTTTCAAGTCTGGCTTTATGAAAGCAGATCCCAAACTGCTTGAGCCTGTTTATAATATCGAAGTGACCGTTCCGGCAGACCATATGGGAGATGTGATGAGTGATATTAGTACACGGCGTGGGCAAATTATGGGAATGGATTCTGAAGGATCTATTCAGAAGATTAAAGCGCAGGTGCCGCTGGAAGAGCTGGATCATTATGCTACCCGCTTAAAATCAATCACTCAAGGTAGTGCTCGTTATAGTCGTTCTTTTTCTCACTATGAACGTGTTCCTCAGAATATCCAAGAGCAGGTGATGGAAAAAACGATGGAGCTGCAGGAAGCTTAGGTTCCCTTGACTAAATTTAAATATGTAATAGTGGTATTATTGTCTCTGTCTTTACAGACAGGGACAATATATATCCTTAATTGGAATTTAGTTCTTTTTTAGGTGACTCAGACTTCAGTTTGGAATTTTTGGGATCTGTCTTTTTAAGGTATTTGATATATCTGCGAGGAAGGTCAAAGAATACTTGTTCGGATATTGGGGCAAACCGTCGTTGCATAGGCGTCTCGGGACGTTTGGGACGTTTTTTAGGATCCCAAGAGAAACCTTCTAACTTTTTGTTAGCCGTTTGTTTACTCTCCGGCAGGTATGAGCCGTTAATAGCTCCGATTCCTTTCATCTTAACAAGTTTTCCCTTCTGAAAAAATATCCGAATATCGGGTGCTATCATGTCTATGGCACCATCGGGATCTCCTTCTTCATTTTTGGAGAATCGCAGCAGGTGAGCGTTGCCAAAAACATATATTTGGCGAAGGTCTCCTTCATTGAAATCAGCATGCAGGGTATCTCCAGTAATCTGGTTTAATCGTTCTAAAGTGGTGTCTTGTTGAACAGAGAACGGTCGCGGATATGATTTTAAGCTATCAATATTTCCGTCAATAATTTTTGCTTTGATGTAGGGGCCGGTAAGTTGAACCTGTTTATGCCATGATTTGGCATTAGACCATAGTTCAAAAGTATCAGTACTGTCGGTATATTGCGTAGTATCACTTAGAGCCGAAAAATCGGGGGACCATATTCGTACATTTTCATAGCCGTGAATAACAGTTGTGGTATCACGCTCTGTGCGTTGTTCTGATGAGAGGATTTTTTGAGCTTGAATATGAGTTGTATCAGCACGTGTTGAATCGGTAGTATCAGATTTAAAGTTCTTGAGCCAGGCTTCTTCCTTTAATAAACTTCTCCCGGTAGAGTCAGATTCAAGGTACCGGCCCTGAATCATCGTTTTATTTTCTTGATCATCCCCAAAAACATTACCATACATCTCATAATATTCACTGCTTCGGTTAGTAAACAGGGAATCGCCTTCAAGATATTTCAGAGAATCTTTTAACTGGACATGCCCTCTAAAAACTGCACTATCTGCTTTTCGGTAGTAAAATCCGGAATTTGCCAGCAAAATACCTTGCTCATCTTCGAAGCGAATATCATCAAGAAAGTGTGCCACTTTTGTGGTGAAGCGATAATCAACGCTATTTCCAAAAAGGGTAGTACTGTCGGTTTCAATAACTACGCGACCGCGCAGTTGACTAAAATCGATATCTGTGAAATATTTAAGAGAGTCGGCCCATATCATTTCGTCTTCGGTATCGATTTGGATATTTCCGAACGCTCGCATTTCGCTTTTATTTACAAATTGGTAGGCGCTGTCGCAGAGCATCTCCATGTTTTGGCTGCGAAGGCGAACATCTCCCAATATTTTCTGTACACGTTCACCGTTGTAGCTGCCGCCGACAATGCTATCTGCTTTCAAAATGTTGACTTTATTCTGAGCATCAGCATATTCAGGTAAAAGTGATATCAGGAACAATCCCACGAATATTGCAGCGAGTCTTGAGTGATTTAAAGTTAATTTGCAGTGCTGGTCCCTCATCTAGTTAACGGTGACCCGCCCTTTAGGTTCTTTTATAGAATAGTTTGTGAGATCAGTAGTGCCTTCAAAACCAGTACCAGCAATACTGTCGGTAGGGGTAGTAATAATCACGAACTTTGATGTATTGATCATATTTTTATCTTGCTCCCACTCGAGATATTCTGATTCAAGGTGTCTGCTGTCTTCGGTGTTAACCCGAACATCCCCATAAAGTTCAAAGATGGCCTCTTCTGTTTTATAGATGGCGCGGTTTGAGAAAGCACGTGTTTTAATGGTACCGGAGGAATCATAGACGTGTATCGTGACAGGGCCGTCAATGTGGGTTTCGTTGCGGTTTTTGGTATTGTATGTTGCCGCATAAGAGCCCTGGAGGCGAATCTTTTTTAGCCCATCTTCTGTTATGTCCATATCCACGCCCCATGTTTCGGTTGTAGATGTGAGTGAGTCTTGCAGAGCTTCGTCTACCTGTTTTGACTGCTTTTCGGAGAGATCTCCGCATGCAGATATAACAGCAATTATCAATAAGCTAATTGCCAGAGCTGAAAATGTGTTATATGGTACCAAAGTATCTGTCACCTGCATCACCTAAGCCCGGCACTATAAATGCATCATCATTGAGTTTCTCATCAATAGCGGCAGTGATAGTATGCACATTGGGATGTTCTTGTTCTAATTTGCGTAACCCTTCTGGTGCACATATTAACGAAACAAAACGCAGATGTTGTGCACCTTGTTCTTCTAAAAAGGATAGCGCATCATGAGCACTGCCACCGGTTGCCAGCATAGGGTCGACAACTAACACCATATCTTCTCTAACCCCATTTGGAATATTTGAGTAATAATCGATCGGTTCATGAGTAGTTTCATCACGCTCCATGCCTAAATGCCCTACTTTGGCGTCTGGAATAAATTGAAGCAGAGCATCAGAAAGGCCGAGACCTGCTCTTAATATAGGAACAACCATTACATCTTGGTCAATATCATAACCGGTTGTATTCTCAATGGGTGTTTCTACCTCAAAAGATTTGAGTGGAAGCTCTTTAAGGGCATGATAGGCCAAGATGACGGCAATACGTTTGAGGGCAGCACGAAATTGTGCTGTCCCGGTTGAAACATCCCGCAAGATCGTAAGATCTCTGTTAATCACGGGATGTTCAATAAGTGTTACATTCTCAAATTGTTGAGAAGCCATGGGACTTAATATTAAGATTCAGGAGATTCATGATCTTTACTAAAGTATTTCTGTGTAATCTTGTATGCAACGCCGGAGAGAGCAAACAGGGCAATTATATTGAAGAATGCCATGAGTCCAAGCATCACATCACCAAAAGCCCAAATGGTAGCTAGTGATACTACAGCCCCAAAGAAGTGCATCCCCACGTATGCTAATCGGTACATGAATATGGATTCAAAACCGAATAGGTATTGAGCTGCACGGTCCCCGTAATAACTCCAGCTAATAGATGTAGAAACTGCGAATAGTAAGATAGCAAAGGTCACCAAGTATCCGCCGCCCGGTACGAGGGGAGACAATCCTTTTTCAAACGCGGCCGAGGTAAGGGGAGCTCCATTTTGGACAACACCTCCATATAATGTTGACAGTTCTTTATCATCCTCAGTTACCACCATATTGGCTTGGTATACTTCATCAGACTCATTTTTTGAAAGAGTAATGCGACCGGTAAAGGGCTCGGAATACCCTTCATCTGTAAACATAGTATCAACAGGAGCCGCGTAGTGTTTCATATTTCCATTTTCGGCCACGCCTTCGCTGAAGTAGAGAACCTTTTCACCATCAGCAGCAGAAGAGGTTGCTTGTTCGGTAAGTTCATATGTTACATTGTCACCCGTAGGGCTAATAGCTGATTTATGTTGCATATCCCATGCACCGGTAGAAATAATAACGAGTCCGGTCATTGTACAGATAACCAATGTATCGATGAATGGTTCAAGCAGTGCTACTACTCCCTCGCGAACGGGCTCATCTGTTTTTGCTGCAGAGTGAGCAATAGGAGCTGATCCTTGGCCGGCTTCGTTCGAGAAAATACCACGTTGTACACCATAACTGAGTGTGAAGATCAGTGCACCTGATCCGACACCAAAGGCTCCGGCTTGTGGGTTAAATGCATTACTGACGATTGTTGTCAGTGATGGAATAATGGCATCATAGTTGATAAACAAAATTATTAAAGCGCCTAAAACATAGAGCACGCCCATAAACGGTACGAGTCTGGAGGTGACTTTTCCAATACGTTTAATGCCTCCAAGGATTACAGCGGCAACTAGGCTGGCCGTTATGAAACCGGTAACCCACAATGGAATTTGAAAGTCAGTCTGCATCATATCGGCAACAGAATTGGCTTGAACCGCATTACCGGTCAAAAAAGCACAGATGGCAGCAGAGCCGGCAAAAGCAACGGCCAGCCATTTCCAATTATCGCCTAATCCCCGCTCGATATAATACATTGGCCCACCGGAAACAGATCCATCGGGATTGGTTCCACGATATTCCTGGGCAAGTGTTACCTCTGTAAACTTGATAGCCATTCCAAAGATTGCAGTTACCCACATCCAAAACAGGGCACCGGGTCCGCCATAGTGAATGGCTAAAGCAACACCTACAATATTACCAGTACCTACCGTTGCCGAGAGTGCAGTAGTTAGTGCCTGAAAGTGATTAATATCTCCTTCATCTTCTGGGTCATCATAAAAGCCGGTTACAACTTTAAGGCCGTGTCCGAATTTTCGTATTTGGATGAATCCCATGCGAACGGTGATATATAGCCCAAATATAAGAAGGAGGGCTACCATCAAAGGAAAGTTCTCCGGATAGCTCCAGATGTAATACTCAAGGGTGCTTATAATCCAATCAAATGTCTCCATGTGTAATGGTCTGCTTATTTATGTTGAATGAGAATCAAGCTGAATGTATAAAAAGATTTTCGAATTTTTTAGATTTAATTACGATTCTTATTGGTAGGAACGATTAAAAAACGTTAAAATGGTGTAAAATGAAGGGTGCTATCGTCTTATTCTATTCATATTTTATGAGAGAAAATGTTAAAAAGATAATTCTAAAAGGTGACGTTCTATGACAAAAGCTGATATTGTTGACGTAATTGCATCATCCACTGGGTTAACTAAAGTTGAAACTGAAGCTGTGGTAAACGGCTTTATGGAAACAGTGATTGATGCCATGAAAAGAGGAGAACATATTGAACTGCGGGGTTTCGGAACTTTTAAGGTAGTGAAGCGAGCACAGCGCGTAGCCCGAAATCCGAAGACAAATGAAGAAGTTATTGTTCCGGAACAGTATGTGCCGGTACTAAAAATGTCGAAGGATTTTAAGGAAGCTGTTAATGATTCTATTATGGGAGATGAAGAATAGTTTACTTCAATTCATATGATTTCCAGAGAATCTATTGCTAACCTTGGTAGAAATATCCCATAAGGGCAGAACTCTGCACTTCAATAGATTATAAAGAGTTTGAGAAAAGTCTGTACTGGATAAAAAGTAAACTATACTCGCTTTTGCATCTATAAAAGTATTATGCAGCCTGAGACTCCAATGTCTGGTCGGCAATTTTGAGTACACGATTTGATTTGACTAGCAATTCTTGTAGTCGTTTACTAACAAATTCATGAACTTGATTAAGCGTATTCAGATCAGACAAGGTATACTGAAAATAGGAGATTAGGTTTACGGCAGACAAGTATTTGCTACTTTCTGTACCTTCAACCTCAATATGCCAGCGGGTAATGATATCATCATCAGAAAGCAGATCATTAACTTCTTTGCTAATTTCTTCCATCCATTCACTTGCTGCGCTTAGTCGGTGGTTGCCATTTTGGGCAGCCAGTTTTGGATGAGGAGCTTTCTGGTCAAATAACCATGTAACCTCAATATCAATAACAGGAGAAATAGATGTTTCTACCTTGTTATCGTCTTGTAAGAAAGGATGTTCTTCCATTCCTTCAAGTTCTTGGGCAAGAACGGTTTCGCGAAATCGATCCCAATCAAAATTAATTGATAATGATTTCAAGTAAGTAGTTTTCTTACTTAAATCAATTTCGATTTCCAGTCCCGTTGCATTTATTCTATCTTCATGCCAAGTCCGAAATGAATTTATAGTGATATCTCTCTTTTTAAGATCTGCTTCGATTCGGTTCACGACCGAGTTGAATATCGGGTATGTCATTCGTTAAACCTTGTGTTTTCAATAATTTTGAAGAACGTCTCCATAAACGCATGAACAACTTTTATACGTTAATATATTTAAACCGCGAGATAAAAGAAAAAATCAATGGTGGATTTTTTCGTTTTGCCATTAGTCCACATAAAGATGTTCTGCATATTTATGTGGAAAAAGATGGTGATACCTCACGTTTAATTTTTAGTGCAAACTCCCGAGAAACTGTTTTATTTCATGACTATTATCGTCCTCCCAAAAAACGTAATGTGATTGATTTCTTTTCCATGCTAGAGGATAAAAAAATAACTGGAATGAAGCTGGCAGATAAAGATCGGTTAGTGGATATTCATTTTGAAAATGGAGACTACCTGCAATTTAAACTCTTTAGTGGTCATCCCAATGTTTTTGTGGTCCGTGATGATGAAATTATTGATGCTTTTAAAAATCCTGAAGATGTAAAAGGAGAGCCACCGATTGAACCCCATGCTCCCACTTTCAAAGATGAGGTGAGTCCACGGCGTAATGCCAAGAACCAGATGACGGAAATTAATCCGTTATTACCGAGAAACTTACTGCCTTATATTATTGAAGAACATAAGGTGGCTGAAATGGCTCCGGAGAATGTTAAAACATTTACTAACGAGCTATCACAGGCTTTGAAGGAAGATCCACATCCCAGGGTGTTGAAAACCGGAGATTTTTGTTTGTGGTCTAAACAATGGCTTAATATCTCTAGTGAGAAAGAGTGTGATACAGTTAATGATTGTGTCGCATTTGCCTACAAAAATGCCGTACATCTTCGAAGACTTCACAATAAAAAGGAAGATGTAACCGAATTTCTTGAACGCAGTAAAGCACAAAAAGAATCGTTAGTTAAACAGTTAGAACAAGCTGATAAGAGTTTGAAGCGGTCTGAGAAATATGAAAAGTATGGCCATCTGTTAATGGCTCATGCCCACGAAAAGATAAATGAAGGCACAGCTGAACTTACGCTCGATGATTTTTATGAGGACAATGACCCTATTACCATACCGTTAAAAGAAAAGAAGGATATTGCGGAAAACGCTGAGTACTATTATGAAAAGGCAAAGGACGCCAAGAAATCTTACCAAAATGCTCTTAAGCGATTGCCAAAAGTCAGAGAAGACCTGGAGCAGGTGACACAACTTTTAAAAGAGATCGATAAAATTGATCGGCTATATGATTTGAATGACTGGATAAAAAAGCATAAAAAAACGCTTAAGGAATTTGGTTACGGTGGAGATGATGAAAAACAAGCCAAGTCACCATTTCGGAAATATCAAGAAGGGAAGTTTGAGATTTGGATAGGGAAAAATGCCAAGAGCAATGATCAGCTTACCAGCCATGCCCACAAAGAGGATATCTGGTTACATGCACGTGGGGTGGGAGGCTCTCATGTGGTTATTCGAATGGGTAATAGAAAAGAGTATCCACCGAAACAGGTTATATTGAAAGCTGCCAGTTACGCTGCCTATTTTTCAAAAGCACGGGGCATGAAATCGGCACCGGTCATGTATACCAAGCGCAAATATGTGCGAAAACCCAAAGGTGCTGCTCCCGGAGCGGTAGTAGTAGAACGTGAACAGGTACAGATGGTACCACCAACGAAACCTAAAAAGTAGATATTATGTGGATGATTTCGAATTTACCAGATATCATTTTTCTATCCGGATTTATGGGGACAGGGAAGTCTACGATAGGTCGACTGTTGGCAGAACGCCTGGAACGTAATTTTTTGGATCTTGATGACAAAATTGAAGAAGAAGCTGGCTGTACTATTTCCGATATTTTTGAGCAATCGGGTGAAGCTGGGTTTCGTACAGCAGAACGCCGTGCTCTTTTGGAAGTAGCGCGAGGTTATAAGGGGGTGGTAGCGTTAGGTGGAGGGAGCCTACAAAATCAGCATATGGTTGATCATCTTAAATTAAATGGCTTGCTGGTCTTTATAGAGACCCCAATTTCTGTTATTTTAGATCGCATTTCCGGTGATGAAAACCGCCCGCTTTTATTAAATGAGGAAGGGAACCCCAAAAGCAGGGAGAGGCTCCAGAATGAATTACAGAAGCTTTATAATGAACGGTTGTCGCTTTATAAACAAGCGGTTATTAAAATAAGTAATGATGGGCATAAGAAGCCGGATCAGTTGGTGCAGACCTTATTAAAGAAGATTAAAAATCATGTCGAATACTATTGATGTACAAATTTCACAGTTACAAGAATATGGAGTAGTAGTTGGTAGGCAGTTAACGTCATCATTTGTCAGTTTTTGCAATGATCGTTTTTTCGGAGACCGGATATATGTAATGATTGATGAAAAAGTTAACGAATTACACGGAAATCGAGTTGAGGAAATGTGTAAACAGGTTTTCGAAAACGTAAGAATACTACCGGTTCCTGAAGGGGAAACTTCTAAGTCGCTGTCCGAATGGAATAAATATATTAATATTTTATTAGAAGAAGGAGTTGAGCGTAGCACCCCGCTGATGGCTGTGGGGGGAGGAGTAACTGGTGACCTCGGTGGATATGTTGCTGCCTCAGTTTTGCGCGGCATTCCGCTGCTTCATATGCCTACCTCTCTGCTTGCGATGGTGGATAGTTCTATTGGGGGTAAAACGGGAATCAATCATAACACAGGCAAGAATTTAATTGGCGCATTTTACCAGCCCGACGCGGTATTTACCGATGTTTCTTTTTTAAAGACACTCGAACAATCAGAATGGATTACCGGGATGGCTGAAATCTTGAAATATGCTGCCATAGACAATCCTGATATATTTGAAGAATTAGAAGTGTTGGTTGGAAAATCACTTAGCCCTAATGAACAGTGGGGAAAAGTAATTCGTGAAAGTGTACGTATTAAAGTGGATATTGTGCAGCAAGATGCTTTGGAAGCAGGCAAAAGAGCATACCTTAACTTTGGGCACACCTTTGGGCATGCCTTGGAAAATCTTACAGGTTATGGCAAGTTATCACACGGCGAAGCTGTGTTTGTTGGAATGATTGCCGCTACCTACTATTCCTCTCAGCTGGGGCATCCCGTAGATGATAACGCTTTTGCGCCTTTTGTTTCATTCTTCCGAGAACAGATGGCTGAGCTTCCCCGAAACGTAGACAAGTTGATAGATTCAATGAAATCAGATAAGAAAGTTAAAAATAATACCATTCGATTAGTGTTATTGAATGGCTGGGGTTCCCCTTATATTCACGAATGTACCAACTATTCGTTGTTAGAAGATTCTTGGGAATATGCTTTAGCCCGGTTCAATTAAAACGATTTTATTAAATTTATAAGTGTTTTTTCGCTGGTTACATAAAAGTTGGAAATATTTTTGGGGGATTATTCTCTCCCTGTTGCTGGTAATAGTTATAGTTGTGAGTACCCTGCTGGGATTATTACAGCTTGATATTACACAGGAATATATTGTTGATCGTATAGAAACAAATATTGAAAAATCGTACCATGCTGAGTTGTCAGTGGGAGAGTTAGACGGTTTTTTGCCATTTCAACTATCTATGCAAGATGTAGTATTAACTAACACCGATACGGTGGGAGTGGACACCCTGGCAACGATAAAAACACTTAATAGTAAAATTGACTTGTGGGGATTGTTGCAGAATCGTATTACGATTACTGGATTTTCAATGGACCAGCCTAATGTTTGGGTCCAATCAGATCGGAAAGGGAGAACCCGTTTTTTAAAGTCGCGTAAGAAGAAAGCCACAAGGAAGGATAGTTCTTCTGGCAGTTCTTGGTTTGGTAGAGTAGAAGTATTTGCCCCAACAATGGAGGTAAAAGATGGGGGGATCTACCTGCATTCAGTGACACCGAAAAATCAGATTGGTAATCTGCCACAATCCTTTGCTATAACCGATATCAACGCAAACTTTTTTGTTGATTGGAACGAACGCCAACGTTACTTGGATATTGAGACCTTCTCTGCTAAACCACAGGGGTTGGGGGTCAATGATATATCATTTTCAGGCCAGGTGTATAATGATGATCGATACCTGGAGTTCAACTCTTTTTACATCAATTTAGATGATTCTCGGATTATCTTAAATGGTGAGATTGATGGTGTAAACATATTGAAACCGGATTTTACTAATCAATTATTGCAATCTCGGTATAATTTGTGGGTGCGTTCAGAGCGTTTACATCCCAAAGATCTGCGTGATATTATTCCTGAACTTCCCAAGACCGATGCCCTTTTTACCTTGGATGTTGAGGCTGAAGGAACTACAGATTCACTAGGGGTAAACTATGCCTCAGTCGGCTTGGGAGAGAGCCGGATTAGTTTAAATGGGTTATTTAAAGAGCTCGAGACTAAGAAAGCGTTTTCTTATGATATCTCTTTGGATGAATTAAAACTGAGAAAACGGGATATCAATAAGCTCAGCTCTTCTCTTTCTGCCCCACAATACCAAGCTTTAGAGAATTTACGTGCATCGGGCAAAGCGGCCGGTACGTTAGATTCAGTGGCGGTAGACTTGAAATTTGAAAGTCCCTTAGGAAAGTTGGCAATGAAAGGGCGAAGTGATTTAACAGCTCCCTACGGATACACAGGTTTTATGGAGGCGTCCAATCTGGATATTAGTCCACTGGTTCCGACAACGTTTGATACTACATCGCTGAACTTCAACGTAACGCTTGAGGGTCATGGTATTACTCTTAAAAAAGCGAAAAGTGATTTTTCAGCTTCCTTTCGTGATAGTTTTGTGGATCATGTTCCTATTCAGGAGTTAGAGGTAACGTCATCACTGTCAAATAATATCTGGAAGCACAACTTTCAATACCGCAATGAGGATGAAAAATTAAGTGGATCCGGGAGTGTTGATTTCAGTGAAAAACTACATTCATTGGTTGTGAATGGTAGTGCTGACAATATTGATCTGGCTAAGTTGTTCAATAATTCTTCAGTTGCATCAACTCAGCTTAATTTTGACTACAAAGCTGAAGTCGAAGATCTGAGGATAGACCAGTTACATGGCAGAGCAAATCTTGATATACGTCCCTCTGTGGTTGGGGCTGATTCTATACGTGCTCACCAGTTTTATATGGACTTAAATGATATTGATAAAGAGAACAGGTCTCTTAGGCTTACAAGTTCTCTTTTTGACATGAATCTATCCGGTGATATTGAACCCAAGGTTGTACTGTCTCATACCAAGCTTTGGGTCCCCTTTATACAACGACAGTTCCAAAAAGAGGTGTTATTAGATACTGCAATAGTTACCGAAACACCACAGCAAGAGGTGCCTGCCAAATCGATTGTTCTGGAGGGTAATATAACAGCAAAAGATCTTACACTTATAAAAAGATATATCCCAAGTTTTCCTACAATTAATACGGATTCAGAAATCTCGTTTAGTGCAAATACCGATGGCACACGGTTATTATTATCAGCTGAAATACAAGCTGATACGCTCCAGTATAATCAATTTAACTTCAGTGATGCCCGCACTCAGATGACTGCAAGTTTCAGAAGGGACAGGTCGTTTAAAGAATTTTCAACGGTTGACTTACAGGCTAATGTTGGGGTTTTGAAAACGCCTTCGTTAGATATGGACTCGTTAGGTGTGAGTTTAGCTGTAAAGCAAGATTCCATCCAGTATGAGCAGTATGTGGGTAATATTTCAGATAATGCTGAGTTTAATATGGTTCTTAACTCATCACTATCCGATTCAACAATTTCGGTTTCAATACCAGAGTTCTATGTAGGCAATAATAAGTATGCATGGACAAATGAACACCAACCTGCTTTCTCCTACCATCGGAATGGAGGTATTAGGTTTCAAGATTTTAGTTTCCAGAATAGAAATGAATATTTCCGACTAGAAGGGATGCTCAGCAAGAACAGGACCGATTCGCTAACCTATATTTTGCGAGACATAAAATTAGGGCGTATTTCAGAATTAATTAATGGGAAAATTAATTTCAGTGGGGTTTTAAATGGGACGCTTGTAACTCGTTCTTTAACACGCAGTCCTACAATACAGGGTAATCTGGATGTTGAGAAGTTTCATTTGAATGACCGTTTGGTGGGTGATCTCGCTTTCGATAGTGAGTATAATTCAGCAAAGGATCAGTTTGATACACAGATTGATATCGAGACCGACAGTTTAAAATATAGTGATTATCTGGCATCAAATGACGGCGTGGGCCAGAATATCCGCCTTGATGGTTATTTCGTGACACCCAACCCCGAAATTAAACAAGATACAGTTTTCTATTTTGATGCAGATTTCAAGCAGATAGATATGTGGATTATCCCACTTATTGTGGATAAAGTGTTCAAAAATATGGAGGGACAGGCTTTCGGAGATGGGTATATCACTGGAAATCTTGATGATTTCGATTTCAATGCTAATTTCGATACCGAAAATGTTTTTGCTAAACCTCGTTTTGTTAATACCAACTATTTCGTAAGTGGGCCTGTCGAATTTGATCGCCATAAAGGGGTTGTACTTGACTCACTACAAGTTATGGATACCAAAGGGGGGACAGGAATAGTTACAGGAGTTGTAGATCTTAATGACTTTGATCCCATCACTTATTTGGATCTTACACTTGATATGCAGCGACTACAGTTTTTGAATAATACAATAGATCCGGATGTGCCATTTTTCGGTAATGTCTCGGGAACAGGGGTAGTTCGGCTTACGGGTTCTAATACCGATTTGTTTATGCGTACAGAGAATCCCGTACGTTTGACGAGCGACTCTGAGGTTTCCATTCCTTTATTGGAAGAGACAGAGCTTAGTGAGAATAGTAAGTTTATTCAATTTGTAAATTCTTTTGATCAGCCTAAAGAAACAGCTGAAAATGGCACCACTGTTAGCCCGGCACAGATGGATGATGAGCAGCTGGAGCGGGCCTTGGAGAATATGACATTTAGTGAACGATTCGATCTGGATCTTCAATTTAATGCTCCGGAAAATGTGACGGTAAATCTTATTTTTGACCCGGTCTTAGGCGAAGTGTTGACGGCAGAAGGTACCGGGCAGATGCGTATTAGTATGCAAGACCAAGATGTTCAAATGTTTGGACGTTATAATATTAATGGGGGAGATTACCAGTTTGTTACGGGTGAAATTATCAGTCGGAATTTGGAACTTGAGTCGGGAGGTACTATTGCTTGGGAAGGGCCTCCTGATAATGCACGATTAGATATCAGTGCTGTTTATCGTGCACGTCCCAATATTGCTACCCTCACCTCAGAGACAACGTTAGAATCTCAAAACCAACGTAATGGACAGCGAGTACCCATTGAATTAATTTTGGAAATCAATGGCACACTCAATAGTGTTGAAAATAACTATTATTTTCGTTTACCATCTTCTATTGATTTATCTTCAAATTCTACGTTGCAATATACTATAAATCAAATTAATCGTGATGAAGAACAGAAATTGTTTCAGGCTACTAGTATTTTGCTTTCCGGGCAGTTTATTCCAACGGAAGGGACTGGTAGTGCCACAGCATCGTTAAGCCAAAATCTTACCAGGGGAGCAACAGTGTTGAACCCGTTAATTTCTAATCAGGTGATAAGTCCATTATTATCTAACCAAATAAATGCGTTACTTAACAGTGATGTAAATAGGCTGGATGTAGACTTTAATTTGAATGCCTATAATGAGGTTGATTTGGGAATCGCGCTCCGATTATATAATGATCGACTTATTTTACGTCGCGAAGGCCAAATTACAGGTGGGGGATCACAACAGTCACTCAGTGATCGTATAGGAGATATTAATGCAACCTATCGAATTCAACGTGGTTTATCGCTTACTGCTTTTCACCGCCAAGACCAAGTATTAAACAGTTTGAGTACAGGTGGAAGTCAAGCCGGAGATGTAACGCCCAGTGTTGATGGTATTGGATTGGAATCCCAAGTTCAATTTAATAGTTGGAAAGAGTTAGTAGGAAGGATAAAAGATTTTTTTAACAGCATTTTTGGAACAAAGAAAGACAAGGACGAAGGAAACAAAAAGAAACTATTAAATACGAGCGAATTAAGCGAAGAAGAGAAGTAAGAATTTTAAAGATTTTAGATCATATTCAATGAGTAATAGTAAAAAAGAAACATTTGAGGAAATTATCCTCAAGATTTTGCGGAAGAATCCGAATGCACATCTACCATTCGAGGTTCTGCAAAATATATTGCAAATAAACAGTGGAAAAGATAACAAACGTCTTAAGAGCGTAATAAATAGCCTTTTTGATCGAAATCTCATTACCAAGCGCAAAGGGGGAGCCATCCAACTTGCCAATAATGGGAGAGAATCAAGAGCAAATACTGTAACCGGTAAAATTGATATTAGCAGACGCGGAACAGGATACCTAATTACTGATGCTTTTGATGAGGATGTTCGTATCCCTTCAAAACATTTGGGAACAGCTTTGCAAGATGATAAGGTAAAGGTAGAGCTGTTTAGTAAAGGGCGCAAAGACCGCCAAGAAGGGAAGGTGATTGAGGTACTGGAAAGAGGAAAGAGTATTTTTGTAGGTACTCTAAATAAACAGGGTAAACAGAACTACCTAATAAAGCCCGATGAAAAATCGGCTCATACAGAGTTTTTCATTCTTTCTGATAATATTGGCTATGCTCAACCGGGAGATAAAGTCGTTTTCGAACTCGTCGATTGGGTTCATCCGAAATCACTACCCGAGGCAAATATTATTGAGATACTAGGGAAAGAGGGTAGTAATGATGCTAAAGTACTATCTATTTTAGCAGAAAATGATATTAAGCCGGGCTTCCCTGAGGAAGTACTAGAATATGCCGAAAGTATGGAAACCGGCATTACTCAGCAAGAGATCAATCGTCGCCGGGATATTCGTGACGAGACTGTCTTTACTATTGATCCTGAGACAGCTAAAGATTTTGATGATGCATTAAGTATCAAAGTTTTGAATAATGGGAATTATTACTTAGGAGTACATATTGCGGACGTAACACATTATATGCCGCGAAATACCGTTTTGGATGACGAGGCCTACAATAGAGCAACCAGTGTCTATTTGGTAGACCGGGTAATACCAATGTTACCGGAGAAGCTGAGTAATGGAGTATGTAGCTTGAGTCCCCATGATGATAAGTTGGCCTATAGCTGTTTTATGGAGATTGCTCCGAACGGTAAATTGGTAGACTATTCGATAGAAGAGACTGTAATCCATTCCGATAAGCGGTTTACGTATGAACAGGCCCAAGAAGTTATTGATGGGGCAGATAGTGAGTTTTCAGTTCAACTGAAGACGGCTGCAAAACTGGCCCATACCTTGCTGGATAAGCGTTTTGCTGAAGGCAGTATCAATTTTGAGACGCCTGAGCCAAAGTTCATTTTAGATGATGACGGTACGCCTCTTGATGTGGAGCTTAAAGAACGATTGTTTGCTCATAGGCTTATCGAAGAATGTATGTTAATGGCAAACCAAACGGTGGCAAAGTATATAGATAAGATTCGCGAACAATCTAATAAGAAAAATAATAAGGACCTGTATCCGTTTTTATATCGTATTCATGATCAACCAGATCTTGATAAACTCAAGAATATTGAAGAAAATGTGAAACCTATTGGAATTAACTTCCATATTGATAGCCCAACAGTGAGTTCCAAAGCAATTAATGTGTTGCTTGAACAGATTAAGGATACTTCGCTTGAACTTACCGTTAATGATTTGATGTTGCGGGCAATGTCAAAAGCAGAGTACAGTCCTGACAATATCGGGCACTTTGGACTTGGTTTTGAAAATTATGCACACTTTACCAGTCCTATTCGTCGTTATCCTGATGTATTGGTACATCGTTTGCTAAAAAGCTATAATACCGGAAAACCCAGTTATTCATATAATGAACTTAAAAAGATGGGTTCGCATTGTAGTGAGCAGGAACGATCGGCCATTGATGCTGAACGCGACTCAGTTAAATTGAAGCAAGTTGAATACTTGAGTCAGCATCTGGGTGAAGACTTTGATGGAGTTATTAGCGGAGTAATGAGCAGTGGTATTTTCGTTGATTTGAAAGACTTACACTGTGAAGGAATGGTTCGTGTAAGTGATTTAAGTGATGATTACTATGAGTATAAAGAAAACCAGCATTGTTTGGTTGGCAGAAATAAAGGTAAAAAGTACCAGCTGGGGAAAGAAATCCGAGTAAAAGTTGTTAAAACTGATATTGACGCTCGACAGATTGATCTAAAGCTCGTAGATGACGGTGAGTAATTTATTATATCATAAATAGATATTGCTATGAACGTATCTCAAATTTTACGGCGAACACTATTATTCCTATTAATAATAGGTTGCGGGGGAGGAGTATTACAAGAGGCCTCTGCCCAATATTTCTCCTTCGGTAAGAATCGGGTACAATACAAAGATTTTGACTGGAAGTATATTCAGTCGGAACATTTTGATATTTATTATTATGATTCGAAGAATTACGATTTAGCAAATTTCACAGCGTATTCACTCGAGGCGGCTCTTATGCAGTTTCGGGAAGATTTCGACCACGAAATTTCTGATCGTATTCAGGTTATTATCTATGATTCACATAATGATTTTTCCCAAACGAATGTAGTTCCGTTACCGGTAGATACGGAAGGAATAGGTGGTGTTACCGATGCCTATAAAAATCGTATTACGATGCCTTTTGAGGGTGATTGGACGAAGTTCAGAAGTACCCTGCACCACGAACTCGAGCATGCTGTCATTAATGATATGTTTTATGGGGGGTCTGTACAGTCTCGACTAAGTGGAAATGCTCTTCAAATTCCTTTGTGGTTTAATGAAGGCATGGCTGAATATACTTCACTTGGTTGGGATACCAATACGGATATGTATATCCGTGATGCAATTATTAATAATTACTTACCACCCATATCTCGCTTAAGTGGCTATTTCGCATACCGAGGTGGTCAATCGGTTTGGAATTATATTGCTGAAGAATACGGCCGACAAAAGATTACTGAAATTATTGGTTCGCTAAAGAGGACCCGGAGCCTTGAAAGAGCCTTTGAAAGTTCTTTAGGACTAACACTCGAAGAACTTAGTGAGCGTTGGAATGATTATTATCGCAAGCGATATTTACCAGAAGTGGCAAATCGTGAAAAGATAGGGGATTTTTCTGAAAACCTTACTGATCGCGATAGGAGAGGGATATATGATACAAGTCCGGCAATTTCTCCCCAAGGTGATAAAATTGCAATGATCACTAATGCGCGCGGGTATTTTGATGTTGTCGTTATAAGTGCAGTAACGGGTAAGAAGATTAAAACTCTAATCAAGGGAGAGGATAATATTAATTTTGAAGAACTTAATATTTTAAATCCAAACCTCACTTGGTCCCCAGATGGTAGCAAGATTGCCCTGTCTACAAAATCGAAGGGTGAGGATAATCTTGCCATTGTAGATTATGAAACTGGTAAAGTGCGAATGATTCAGTTTCCAAAGCTAGATGCAATTGGTTCAGTAGCATGGGCGCCGGATGGAAATAAAATTGCTTTCGACGGTAATATTGGTCCATATCAGGATATTTACGTCTATAACCTACAGACTAAAGAGTTTAATAATGTGACGAATGATGTTATTTCCGATTATAACCCTGCTTGGGGCGGCGATTCAAAGACCATTTATTTTACTTCTTCACGAGGTGATGAAGTAACACTCAATTCAGTAAAAAATTCCTCTCGGTTGTTGTTAGATGATGACCTTTATAGCACTGATATTTATGCTGTAACAATGGGCGATGCCAAAGCAAAGCGGTTAACTAAAACTCCTAAATGGAATGAAAAACAACCGGCCACAACCAGAGATGGACGTTTGTTTTATGTTTCGGATGAGAATGGTATTCCCAATGTTTATCAAATGGATCTAAGTGATCGTACGTCTGAGCCTTTGACAAACTTGCAGACTGGAGTACTACAGATGTCAATAAGTGCTGATGGTAGTCGATTAGCAGTTAACTCAATTAATGAAGGAGACTTGGATATTTTTATGGTCCGGTCTCCGTTATCACGTAAAAAAGATACTCCTTTGGAACCTAATCACTGGGCAAATCGGAGAGCTCAAGAGACCGAGGCTGAACGGGTACCGGCCACAGCTTATGTGCGTGAGATGTTAACCACCAACCCTCTGAGTTCAACAAGTCTAACACAAAAGGTAGCTTCGAAAGTTGATCCAGAGCCGAAAGAAGCAATTGTTGATACTCTTAAAAAAACAAATGTTGCAGCGCAAGATACGAGTGTAAACGATCAGCAAGAAACAGATGAGGTAGATTTTAGAAATTATGTTTTTGAATCTTCTGTAGAAGAAGATTCGGTATTTAAGGAAAAATACCTAGATGCAGCCAAGTTCGACCTTGAAGGAAATAAAACAGAAGACGGCCGTTATACCCCTCGCCATTATCGTTTAAAGTTTACTACTGATCTTATTTTTGCAGGAGGAAATTTTTCAACGAATTATGGCACTTACGGCATAACTCAAATTCAGATTAGTGATCTGTTGGGGAACCATCAAATTGCGTTTGGTAGTAACTTAAACCTTGATCTAAGAAATAGTACATACTTCTTACAGTATGGTTACCTAAAGGAACGTACTAATTGGCTTTTTAGCTTTTTCCACAACTCTAGCAACTTCCAGGATTTTTCCGGACGATTATATCGGTTTCGTTCCTACGGGGGGGCTGTAAATATGCGATATCCCTTTGATAAATTTCGACGTCTCGATGTGAGTTTATCGATGATTGGATTAGCACAGGACTATACTGTTGCTTTTTCTGATTTCTCACAGAATAGAACGTCTTCCTTTCTTTATCCACAGGTAATTTATACCAGTGATAAAACATTAAGGGGTTTTTTAAGCCCAAGGGGCGGTTCGCGGTATTCAGTAAGTATTAGTGGTAGTCCACCGCTGACGGCAAATACTTCTCAGTTCGTTTCTGTCTTAGGTGATTATAGAAAGTATTTTAACCTGGGATCAAGATATTCCTTTGCTGTAAGAGGATCGGGGGCAGCCTCATTTGGAAAAGATTCACAGAACTTTTTCATGGGAGGGATGTTAGGTTGGATCAATCAAAAATACTCTAACCAGAGTTTGCCAATTGATGAATTAAGTGATCAATTCTTTACACAACCCGCCTTACCATTGCGCGGGCACCCATATAATGCTACGTATGGAGATAAATTTACGCTCCTAAATGCGGAGTTTAGATTCCCGTTATTTGCGGCACTCTTACCAGGCCCTATTCCTATTTTACCGCTTTATAATTTGACAGGG
The DNA here is from genome assembly GCF_005869845.1 of Fodinibius saliphilus. Classification (NCBI taxonomy): domain Bacteria; kingdom Pseudomonadati; phylum Balneolota; class Balneolia; order Balneolales; family Balneolaceae; genus Fodinibius; species Fodinibius saliphilus. The sequence continues at coordinate 271,330 of NZ_VAWF01000001.1, forward strand.
GTTGCCTTTGTTGATGCAGGGATGGCCTGGGGAAAAGATATTCCGTTAGAAGCGTTTAATCCTCAAGGTCAAAATAAAAAAATTGCAACGTTAAACAGTAAGGAACTCGATTTTGCAGTTGGCGAACAAGTTACCTATTACGTTAATCGGGCCTCTCTGGACCTACAAAAAGAGCCACCATCCAATCCATCTGACTTTTACTCAGTAGATGCAGTTGAAGGTGACATACTGATGGGGGCTGGATTTGGATTGCGAACAATACTCTTTGGATTTCCCCTCCGTTATGATGTGGGGTGGCCATATTACCGCAATGGTTTTGGTGATGACCCTATTCACTATATAACGATCGGCTTAGATTTTTAAATTACTCGAAATTGAGCTGGTTCCGGTTTTGTATACTGGAGTTAGCTCTAATCGATGTTTTACTGCTGAACTGTCCGTTTAATTTTCAGAATACGATCAAAGTTTTTGTCAGGATCTTTGAAATAAATAAAAGTTAAATACTCTTGTTGAGTAGATAGAAAGCTTTGATCCAGGCTGAGGTCATCTACCCTGTTTGATCTGATGAGCACGTATTTATAGGCATATTGTCCCTGTTTGATGAGTGCTTCCCCTTTCCATAATCTTTCTTTGTTATCATATCTCATCTTATTGAATGAATTAATCATCCAATTGTTAAAGTGCCCAACGATATAAATATCTGAAGCAGGAGTAATGGAAGAATTCGTTTCTAATGAGAATTTTACTCGAGCATATTCGCTGTTTCTTGTATCTAAAGGATTGCCATAAAAAGAGGCTGAACGATTTTGTGTACTAATATCCAGGTTTTGCGAATCTCTCCGAAGCAAAATTGCAGGAGGGGTTTGACTGGGATTGTATTCAATAATCTCTTGCCCGTTCGGGGAAAGGTTCTTCAGGTTTAGAATTTTAAACTCATAATTTCCGATGTAAGCATGTTTACGTCTAAGGTGGCCATGAAGCTGACCGGGATCTATGGTATCGAGGAATCCGGCTTTTTTCATGCGCCCCCAAAAGCGGTTTTGGACAAATGACATTGAAAGGTCAAATTGCGGATATTCTACAAAGTCAGGATAGCGAAAAGTGCCAAAAGGTTGATCTATAGGGCGTCCATCATCGCGTTTGCTGTATAACCTTTCGATGCGTGTGTTGAGGCTCCCTTTGTTTTCGGTAATAAAAAATGGAATTGAAAAAAGTAGTTCACCACTGTTATAACTGTAAATTTCCATTAGATAATTACCACTCACAACCGGACGAAGTTTTCCTGGAAATTCATGCTCTACATGCCAATAAGAGGTATGTTGGCTAAAACTTTCTTTTGCACTTTGGATATAGGATCGTGAGAAACTGTCAAGGTAAGTAGAAGGGGTAATGGAGCTTTTTTCCCAATTTTGTGTACGATGTGAAATTTGTAGCCTAAACTGACGACTTTCTTCTCCCAGGTAATCAAAAGATAGAACGAGTTTTTCTTGAGAATTTAATTGCAGTATTGGAGCCCCACTTGGATTTCCCTTCGGATGCAGTTGTATACTTTGTATATCACGGGGAGGTGCTTTTTGTTGGGGTAGCGCAAGGCTGTTATTTATATCACTAGGAAACGGTTTAATATAGCTGTTATTGTCTCCGTTTTCCTTTGCTGGGGCACATCCTATACCCAATAATACTAAGGTTATAAAAAGTGATTTACTGTAAGTATATGCCTTTGAAAACAAAATGAGCAGGACCTTCAAGTTTAATATTTGAATAGGTGTCAGAATTTGGGTCAAAGGAAAAATGAACGCTAAGTGTTCCGCCTTCTGTCTTGACCTGGTATTTTTCGGGAGACTGATATTGCTGTTGTATATGGTGCCATACGAGGGCAGAGGCAATAGCACCGGTACCACAAGCAAGTGTTAAGTCTTCGACTCCCCGTTCATAGGTTTGTAGCTCCAGGCTTTTCGAACCACTGCCACAAATAAAGTTAACATTGGTTCCTTTTGGTTTAAACAGTTCATGATATCGAAGTGATTCTCCCTTCTTTTTCAGGTGATCTTCCCTTTTGAGATCGGATTGTTCAACGGTAGTAACAATATGCTCAGTTCCGGTATGTATCTGGTATATGGGTTGCTCTTCTATTACTTGTTCACTGACCGTAGCTTTCATAGGAAAAGAGATACGGACATCATTTTTTGTGATGATTTCAGCCCGGTATATTTCGTTGTGAACATTAAAGGTATGGGTATCTGCAAAGCCCAGAGAGTGAGCAAAAAGGGCGATACATCGGGCCCCATTTCCACACATTCCTGCATTACTTCCGTCAGGATTTCGGTAGATCATGGTATAGTCTACTTCTGTGTTTTGAGGGTTATTCAGAGCTAAAATACCATCTGAGCCCACTCCAAATTTTCTGTTACAAATATTAGGAGCGAAGGAGGCAATATCCTCTTCCGAAAGATCAATATTTCTGTTATCGAGCACGACAAAGTCGTTACCGGCACCTTGCATTTTTACAAAGGGAAGTGATGAGTGTGACATATTTTATGTTATTGGGTAAATGCGGGTAAGTGCTTCCAGGTATCATCTTCTGAGATGACAGGATCCATATTTCGCATTAGACTGGAAAATCGCAGCGCTAATGAAGTGAATACTAATTTAGGCTGCACATTTTGATAAATCATGGGTTTGCAGCTATTAACTTGTGCAATCATATCTTCAAGACGGGCATCACTGAGGGTGTCACAAAACTTTTGAATGACATTAATTTGGTCGGCATTAGTGATCAGTTCCTTCTTTTGTGTAGATCGATAAACCAACAGGTCACGAAGAAATACTTCCATTACATTGAGTATGGCAATTTGCCCTTCAAGATTCTGTCCGCTTTGCCAGTCTTGTGCAGTTTCAGTTATGTTAACAGCATCGTGTACATAGGCATATCGAAGGTACTCGATAATTTCTTGTCTTGTTTGTTTCAGGGTTTCAACATCAAAAAAACGGGTCATTGCGTAATTACCACCCGATACCCGGGCAAGGTAGGCAGCATCGTCTTTGGGCAAGTTGTCTTGCTTTATTAATGCTTGTTCAATTTCCCCCGTTTTTAAAGCTGAAAGTTGAATGTGTTGGCAACGAGATATAATAGTTGGTAATAAGGCCTCGGTATGATCTGTTGTCAACAGAAACATCAGGTCTTCGGAGGGTTCTTCTAATAGCTTTAGGAAGGCATTGGCAGCTTCTTTACGCATGTTTTCGATCCCGGTCATAATAACGACCGTTTTTTGCCCCTCGTTAGGTTTATAATATGCTGTTGGGCGTATCTCTTCCCGAAAATAGTCTATGGGGTAAAAGGCCCTTTTGTTTTTAGTACTGTCTTCGTTGGTTAGTGAGGGGCGAAGGCTAAAGTCTACAATTTCATAAGGATCTTCTTTAAGCAGTTCGAGTCGGCTGCGAAGCTCCTCAATAGAAACATTGGTAGGGACTGGTAAGAAAACATGAATATCGGGGTGATTAAACCACGATGACTTTTTGGAAAATGCCTGTTTGCCTAGGCTGGTCAAGTTGTCGATGCCATTAATAAGCTCCGCAAATGCTAGGGCAAATGCAGTTTTGCCAATTCCTGGTGGACCGGAAAATAAATAGGAGTGACTGATGCGTCCCGATTCTAAAATTCTTTCAATTTGTTCACGGGCGAAATTTTGACCTACCAGTCGTTGATCACCAAAATTATATATAAGGTCACTATAGTTTTTCATAGTTGGTTATTCATCCCAAATAAAATCAAAAAGTAAGATGCCAGCGGTTATAGTTACTCCTGCATAGCCAAAAAGGGCCCAGAAATCGTTTAGGTAGTTTTCAGTAAAACCTTCTATAAGGGCTGCTTTTGTCGTTCGAACAAGTATTAGTATTAGTGGAAATAACAAAGGAATACTTAGTACCGAAAAAATGGCTCCTTTCCGATCGGCTTGTGAAACAATAGCGGCGAGCATTGTTGCTATACCAGAAAGTCCGGCTGTTCCCAGCATCAAAACAAGAAAGAGTGCCCATCCATCAGCGATCGGCATCCCCAAAAGAAAAAGATAGAGTAAAAATGTTGCAATATTTACTGAAAGTGTGAAAAGATAATTGTAGCACAATTTTCCTATAAAAACTTCACTCGCTTTGCTGTGAAGCCGTAGTAGATTAAAGGTTTTACGATCTGTTTCCATCACAAATGAGCGTGACAAACTAGAAAGTGCAGCAAAGAGAATGATAATCCAGACAAGTGCACTTTTGGGGGTGGGAGACAACTGGTGAGCGTTTAATGCGAAGAGAATAAGCAGTAAAGAGGCTCCTACGAATGCCAGAACGGTATTGATGGCATATCGTGAGCGAAGTTCAGTTTGTAAATCTTTGGCAAGTACCGCCGTTATTCCTTGTAAATAATCCATCGACGAAGTTTACAAAATTTGTGATGAAGTAGTAAGCATAAGCTCTTTTTTTCTATAAAAAAATAGTTGCTAATCACTTGCTAAAATAGTTGGAACACATCTTATACGATGAGTATATTTGAACAGCATTGAAATAGATAATTTAGTTTTTTGCCGCATGAACATTTTCAGCTTATTGGATCCCCAAACTGTATTTCCTGATTTCGAAGTTAAGGATAAGGCTGAAATTTTGACTAAACTCGTTTCATCACTGGAAGGTAAAGTATCAGAGGGGGAGATCGAAAGAGTCCGAGAAGCAGTTATAGAACGAGAAAAAATAATGTCTACAGGGGTAGGCAAAGGTCTGGCAATACCGCATGGTAAAACAGCAGGCCTACAAGAGACATATGCGGCTTTTGCGATTCTTAAAGACCCGGTAGATTATGAGGCTATTGATAATAAACCGGTAAATATGGTTTTTTTACTTGTGGGTCCACAATCAAGTAATAGTTTACACATAAAGTTATTGAGCAGGATTTCACGACTGATGAATAACAGTGATTTTCGGAATTCATTGAGAGAGTGTAAGACTCCGGAGGATATAATTGAGCGCTTCCAAGATGAAGAACATGTCTCTTTCAGTGGTTGAAAAAGGGATAATCAAAAAATGATGCAGTATGTTTAAAGCTAAAAATATTATTTCAGCTATTGCACTAGTGGTGCTGGTAATTTTAGTTGCTCCTGCATATGGCTTGGCCCAAAGTACACCTGAAAATTCGGAAATTGCACAAATTGTTGAACAGAGTCATGCCAATGATGCTTTTTGGTCTGTTGTTGTTCGTGATTCTTCGGGACAGATTTTAGAGCAGTACAATAAAGAAAAATTAGTTCAACCGGCATCAAATTTAAAGTTGCTAACATCAGCTGCTGTTTTAAATGAGCTGGGCCCTGACTATACATTTAAAACAAAAGTATATGGGATCGGTTACCAGGCAGGGAGCACTTGGGAGGGTGATATCATTATTAGAGGAACCGGTGATCCTTCTATAAGCGGTACGTTTTATAATGAAAATCGTTTTCATGTATTTAATAAGTTCTTTTCTGCTATTGATTCCATGGGGATTCAAAAAATAAACGGGAATCTTATTGGGAATACTTCTTTTTTTGATGAACAACCATATCCCAAGGGATGGAGTTGGGAAGATCTATCTTTTTACTATGGAGTAGAAATTAGTGCTTTGTCATTTAATAATAATGCTGTAGATCTGCGTGTTTATGCTGATGGTCAGGTAGGAGAGGAGCCTCAAATAGAGTGGTTCCCTTTTGATACTGATTATGTTGATTTTGTTAATGAGCAGGTTATTACACCTCGTGGTACGGAGTACGATGAATATTACCGCCGACTTCTGGGCACGAATACCATTGTATTGCGCAGCAAGTTGCCTAAGGGGTACGTGGAAACAGAATCCTTGTCTATTTTGGATGCTCCTCGTTTTTTCTTGGATACCTTTAAGAAATATCTCGAAGATGGGGATATTTCTTTGAATGGGCGTATTATTATTGATAATCAAGAGGTGAATTGGGACTCTAAAAGATATAAGAAACTTACTGAGCATGAATCCAAGCCGCTGGAAAAGTTATTAACCCGGATTAATAAAAAAAGTGATAACTTTTATACCGAAATGTTGCTTAAAACAATGGCAGCAGAACATTATAATGCTGCCGGAAATACCGAGTTGGGACTCAGTTTAATAGAAGATTTTGCGGCTTCTATGAAGATGGACACAACAAAACTGGAAATGAGTGATGGTTCGGGAATGGCAGCCGGTACGTTGGTAACATTGGATGATTTGAGCCAAATGTTAATTGAGATGCAAAAGCACCCTCATTTTAAAACCTATAAGAATAGTTTTTCAATAGCCGGAATAGATGGTTCACTGGAACATCGTTTTGTTAATACCCCCATGGAGGGAAATGTTTTTGCCAAAACGGGATATGTGTCGGGCGTACGTTCACTAAGTGGCTATATGAATGCTAAGTCGGGTAAGAGTTTGGCTTTTTCGGTAGTAACAAATAACTATGTTGATAAGACCTCTTATATTGATTACGTCCAAGATAAAATTATCAGGGAATTATATAAACGATTTTAAGGAATGGCCCAACCCACGGTTTTAGTTACTGACGATGAAAAAAGTATACGGAATTCACTCCGGGATATTCTAGAGTTTGAGGACTATACAGTTCTTGAAGCAGAGAATGGGAAACAAGTTTTTGAGGTGCTGGGGGAGAAGACCGTAGATTTAATGTTATTGGATATCAAGATGAAGGGCATGGATGGAATGGAAATTCTATCGAAGCTTAAGGAGAATAACTATCATTTTCCGGTTATTATGATTTCGGGCCATGGCAATATCGAAGTTGCTGTTGAAGCTACTAAGAAGGGGGCTTTTGATTTTATTGAGAAGCCTCCGGACCTAAATCGTTTGTTAGTAAGTGTACGAAATGCGTTGGATCAATATCGGCTTTCTGAGGAAAATAAGACTATGAAATCGCGACTGCCCAAAGTCCCGGAAATAATTGGTCAGAGCGATGCTATTAAGAAAATAAAAAAAACCATAGATAAGGTGGCCCGTACAAACTCGCGGGTTATGGTTACCGGAGAAAATGGAACCGGTAAAGAATTGGTAGCCCGATGGATTCATGAAAAAAGTAATCGTAGTAATGGGCCTTTTGTAGAGGTTAACTGTGCTGCAATTCCTGCCGACCTGTTTGAAAGTGAACTGTTTGGACACGAGAAAGGGGCTTTTACAGGTGCCAGTAGTCAACGTATTGGTAAGTTTGAACAGGCTGATGGTGGTACACTTTTTCTTGATGAAGTTGGGGATATGAGTCCTGATGCTCAGGCAAAGGTACTTCGTGCCTTACAGGAAAACGTAATTACACGGGTGGGGGGTAGTAAGAAAATATCTGTAGATGTACGGGTGATTGCGGCAACAAATAAGGAGTTGTTGAATGAGATTGAAGAAGGTAATTTTCGTGAAGATCTCTATCATCGATTGAATGTTATTCCCATCAATGTGCCCCCCTTACGAAAACGGCGCAAAGACATTCCATTGCTGGCCAAGAACTGGCTCAACCAGCTGGCCGAAAAAGATATTATGTTTTCAGGAATTTCATTTTCGAAAGGTGCTCTTGAAGCGCTAACAAAAGAAGATTGGTCGGGCAATGTAAGAGAACTTCAAAATGCTATTGAGCGATTGGGATTGCTGGCAGATGGTACGGAAATCTCAAAAGAAAAAGTGCAAAATCTAACACTGTCGGGGCATAAAAAATCAGGCGGGATTGATGATTTAGTAGAAGAGATTAACAAGTTTAAGGATTTTAAAGAATCTGCAGAACGTTTATTTTTGTTTCGAAAATTAGAAGAACACGATTGGAATATATCACAGACGGCTAAATCTATCGGTATTCAGCGCAGCCATATGTATAACAAGATGAAGAAGTACGATATTCAAAGATAGCACCGGTTTGTGTTGTTTTAACTGGGTGATTGCACAAAAGTGTTTTGCTGTTCAGTTAGGGTTATTAATCTAAAATAATTTAGCAGGTAATATGTCAGCCAAAATCATTGACGGTAAAAAAGTTGCACAATTAACGCGTGATGAAGTTAGAAAAGATGTAAATGACTGGATAAAAGCGGGGAACCGAGCCCCTTTCTTGCAAGTGGTTTTAGTAGGAAATAATCCTGCTTCAGATGTATATGTAGGAGCAAAAACCAGAGCGTGTAAAGAGGTAGGTATTGAAACTGATACCATGCGCCTTCCTGATACTATTTCAGCTAAAGAACTGGAAGCTACGATACAGGAATTGAATAATGATGAGTCGGTGGATGGTATTTTGGTGCAGTTGCCGTTACCCAACCATTTGTCGTCGCATAACGTGATTGAATCTATTGATTATCGAAAAGATGTGGATGGATTTCATCCCATGAATGTTGGAAGGTTAACAGTAGGTCAACCCAGCTTTCGGTCTTGTACACCGGCCGGTATTATTGAGTTGTTCAAGCACTATAGCATTCAAACGAAGGGTAAACATGCTGTTGTAGTTGGAGCAAGTAATATCGTTGGTCGGCCAATATCTATTTTGCTTAATAAAGAGAAAGGAAAAGAAGGAAAAGCTACTACTACAGTATGCCACAAGTTTACTAAAGATTTGACTCAACATACTATTTCTGCTGATATCCTCATTGTAGCAGCAGGGCAACCGAATCTCATTAAAGGTGAAATGGTGAAAGAAGGGGTAGTCGTCGTTGATGTCGGGATTAATCGTGTGGCTGATGAAACCAAAGAGAAAGGTTATAGCTTAGTAGGCGACTGTGACTTTGATAGTGTAAAAGAAAAAGCCAGCTGGATTACTCCGGTCCCCGGTGGTGTGGGCCCTATGACGGTAGCGATGTTAATGAAGAATACGTTACTCGCGGCCAAAAACTCTATCTACCCCAAATAGTTTCAATTCAGCTCAGGCCTGTAAAACCGGTATAACCGGAAGTCACAAGCCTGGCTGACTATTATTTAATTATTTATTTTAAAGGAGATCGCTGTACCTCCACCGGGTGCAAGCCTGAGATCTAGGATGGTCTCTTTGGTGACTTCCTGTGTTTCAATTTCATAGTCTGTGGGATTTTCTTTCCAATGAGCTTCTTTCCCATCACGGTAGATTGAAGCACTGTATGTTTTAGCACCCTGCAAAAAGTCCAGAGATAGCTTTATTGTACGTTCTTGTTCATCTGTAACTGCTCCTAGGTACCAATCCTCAGTTCCTTTTTGTTTTCGTACCGTTACCACGTAGTCCCCAATGGTTGCCATGGGAGTGATAGATTTTGACCAGTCAACAGGTACTTCTTGGATGAACTGAAACATCGGGTGAATATCTCCTTCTTCAGTTCTATAATTTTCCGGAAGATCCGCTGCCATCTGCATGGGACTGTACAATACAATGTAGAGGGCTAGCTGATTTGCCAGAGTAGAGTGGACCTGTTCCTTATCTCTGAATTCATCAAATGTAATGTCAAAAATACCGGGAGTGTAGTCTATAGGACCTCCTAACACGCGGGTAAAGGGAAGGATAGTAGTATGCTCCGGGGGCATACCGTCACTCCAGGCATTATACTCCATACCTCGCACGCCCTCACGGGTCATCATATTGGGATAGGTCCTGCGAATGCCTGTAGCTTTAATGGGTTCATGGGCATTAATACCAATTTGATATTTGGCAGCAGTTTTGACGACATTACGATAATGTCTCACCATCCATTGGCCGTGATGGTATTCACCTTTTGGGATAATGCCTCCCGCGTAGCCTGTTTTGACATGATGAATACCATGTTTTTGATATAATTGAAATGCAGTATCCAAACGGCTTTCATAATGGGCAGCCTGCCCCGATGTTTCATGATGGCCAATGAGGGCTACATCATTTTTGCGAGCATACTCAGCCACTTCATTAAGATCAAAATCGGGATAGGGAGTGGTAAAATCGAAGAATCCCAGCGAGTCGGTTCCCCAATATTCCCAGCCGGTATTCCAGCCCTCAACTAAGAGTCCCTTTATTCCAGTTTGTTTGTTAAAGTCAACATAGTCTTTGACATTTTCTGTGTTGGCACCGTGTTTTGTGGCTCCTTGCTGACCAAACGAGTCATCAGCCTGTTTGCTATAATTCCATCCTGTTTTTCCGATATGCAGTTCCCACCAAACGCCGGTATACTTCAAAGGGGTAATCCAAATTGTATCTTCCAGTTTATTGGGATTATTCAAATTGAGGATGAGTGACGATTCTACTAAATCTCCGGCTGATTCTGCAATTTGAATTGTTCGCCAGGGGGTATGAAAGGGTGCCTTGGCTTTAACTTTGGTGCCATCTGCCCAAGGTACCAATTCACTTTTCAGTTCTAGATCTTCTGTAATCCCCAAGGTCATACCGGCATAGTCAGTGAGATTAGCCTCGTGAAAACTCAGGTAAATATCATTATCTGTTTTTAAGGTAACAGGGGTATTTACTGCTTTAAAATTATCTATTTGGCGATCTACCCGATCATTTTCACTCTCAAATACAGAAGCATCGATTTTGCTTACTACACTTTGTTTGTAGTTATATTCATAGCTGTCATAATCAGCCGGGATCCACCACGCCCTATGATCGTTGGTGAGAGCAAATTCAGTTTGCTCATTCATAATGAACAGGCTGTCAGAAAGTGCTTCTTGTTTAGGAAATTCATACCTAAAACCTAGGCCGTCATTATATAATCTGAATCGAATTTTGACTTGGCGATGCGGGGCCTCCTGTTCTTCTAACTCTACCAGAAGTTCCCGGTAATGATTAGAGATTTCTTCGTGCTCACCCCATACCGGGTTCCAGCTTTTATCAACCGACTTACCTGTTGTCTTGGTGATCTGGAGTCCATTTTTAAGGCTTGGTTGGTTTCTAAATTCGAATCCCAGTGTCGAAGTGTCAATGAGCGTAGTGTTTTGGTAGGTCACATGATATTGAGCTTGGCCCTGATCGGAAAGAGAGAACTCCAGCTCTACCTGTTGGTTAGGAGAGGTGACAGTTTTTTGTGGATTGGTACTGCAGGCCCCAAAGAAGACAAGAATAAATAAAAGTGATGTAAGCGCTTTCATAAGCTTTTAAACAGTTATATGCCGGTATTATATTTTGTGATCCTAAAAATTGATCGTTTTAAGCACAAAAACAACTAGTGTTTAATATTATTTCGATCATTGATAATAGGAGTACATAAAGTGAATGAATAATTCTATAAAGTGGGGTGACATAAGGGTGTCAGTGGTGGTAATTATACTACGATTGAACATTAATTAAACACCTGAAATTATTATGAATACAGCGAGCAGACTTACGCACCAACAATCAATAACAAATCTCGAACCTGTACTTCGAAAAGTATTAAAAGAGGCAGAACGCGAACATCAAGAACTTCAGGAAATGTTTGAAGTATTGGGGTGGGGCGAGCTGCCGGATGCACTGAAAATGGAAATAAAAGATGATGTTTCGGCTATGGCTGATGAGCTCCGTGGTCAGTATTCCAGTTGTGATCCACATGTAGAGCGTCGTCGTCAGCGGGTCGTATATTGGGTAAGCAACTTTATGGATGGCATTTGTTCACTAAGAACGGCCATTGATGCCTTACGGATAAAGCCTTTGTGAGTAGTAAAAAGTGCTGCTGTATATGGGTATTTGAGAGCGCTGCTTGGAAAAAACAATGATAGTGTGAGCCGGCTTGTGGAGTGATATTATCTCAAAAAGGGTTAAGCAGGTCGCTCACATTTTTTTTATCTTTGCCCAAACCAGAAATTCAATACTTGCAGACTTTATCAATCATGCAAAATTCCTCCCCTTTCGATCGAATAACTCGGCAAGGACTTACCTATGATGATGTACTCCTTGTACCCGCATACTCAGAAACACTGCCTCGTGAAGTTGACACCAGTGTACAGCTTACTGATAATTTAACATTAAATGTGCCCGTTATTAGTGCGGCAATGGATACCGTGTCAGAATATAGGTTAGCTATTGCTTTAGCTCGTGAAGGTGGTATTGCTATGCTGCACAAAAATATGTCTATTGAGGATCAGGCCGACCAGGTGCGTATGGTTAAACGTAGTGAAAGCGGCATGATTGTAGATCCTGTAACCCTTGGTAAGGACTCTACAGTTCGGGAGGCGCGTGGGCTGATGAAAAAGCACAAGATTGGCGGAATTCCCATTGTGAAAAAGGACAACACGCTTATTGGTATTGTGACCAATCGCGATCTGCGCTTTGAGCACTATGTGGATAAAAAGCTCAGCACGATTATGACAACCGATAATTTGGTTACCGCCCGAGAAGGAACCACGCTTGAGGAGGCAGAAAAGTTACTACAGGAGCATAAGGTTGAAAAGCTTCCCATTGTTGATGATGAAATGAAGCTGGTGGGGCTGATTACCTTTAAGGATATTGAAAAGAAAATGAATTTTCCTCATGCTTGTAAAGATGAGATGGGGCGCCTTCGTGTTGGAGCTGCAGTAGGAGTTACCTCTGATACGATGGATCGTGTTGAAGCACTGGTTGATTCAGGGGTTGATGCAATTACGGTAGATACCGCGCACGGTCATTCCTCTGGAGTATTGGAGATGATTAAGAAAATTCGTCAAGAATATTCGGATCTTAATCTTATTGCCGGGAACATCGCAACTAAATCTGCTGCAGAAGCCTTGGTTGAAGCCGGAGCTGATATTCTTAAAGTAGGTGTTGGTCCAGGATCAATTTGTACCACTCGAGTGGTAACCGGTGTTGGTGTTCCGCAGCTGAGTGCTGTTATGGAGGTGGCAGAGTTTGCTCAAGATGCTGGAGTTGGTCTTATTGCTGATGGAGGCATTAAGCAAACGGGAGATATCCCGAAAGCGATTGCCGGTGGAGCAGATGCTGTAATGATGGGATCAATGTTTGCCGGTGTAGATGAAAGTCCCGGTGAGACGATTATTTATGAGTCACGAAAGTACAAGTCGTATCGCGGCATGGGAAGTCTTGGGGCAATGGAGCAGGGCTCTAAGGATCGTTATTTCCAAGATGTTGAAGATAATATTAATAAACTGGTGCCGGAAGGTATTGAAGGGCGCGTTCCGTATAAGGGATATTTAAGTGAGGTTGTTCACCAAATGACCGGTGGATTACGAGCAGCAATGGGATATGTTGGCGCTGAAAACATTGCATCACTGCAGAAATCAGAGTTTGTACAGATATCTGCAGCGGCTTATAAAGAAAGCCATCCGCATTCGGTTCAAATTACTAAAGAATCCCCAAACTATTCAGTAAGCTAGTTTATTACTGATAAGGAAGCTTATATATACAGGTCTAGGTCTGTCTCAGCTAAGAGACAGACCTTTTTTATTTACGGCTATTGAGAAGTATGCCAATACCCAGAACCAAGAAAATGAGGTGAGGCAGTACTGCGGCCAGCAATGGATCTATTTCCCCTTTACCTCCAAAGGGCTCTATTACTTTCATCATTACTAAATAGAGGAAGCTAACGGTAAGGCCGGCTGCTATATAGAATCCTTTGCCACCACTTCTTTTTACTGATGCCAGGGCAAAACCGACGATCATCACTACTATAATAGAAAACGGATAGGCATAGCGGCCATATAGCTGTACTTTTGGAAGCCCTACATTGCCAGCCCCGCTGCGTTCTATCGATGAGATGTAATTTTCTGCCTCGGGATATGTAAGTTGATATACATCAGATGTTTTACGAGCTAAGTCACGGGGCAAAATATTAAGGGTTGTATCTATCGAATCAATATGAGTTGATTGATAACCTAATGCGGTAAACTTTTTTTCGTCGATCTGTTCAAGTTTCCAACTGTTGCTTTTAGCTTGCCAGATCATCTTTTGAATGTACAATGTTCTGCTGATACTGTCTCCTTCGAAGTTCGTAACCTCAACACGATGACCTACGCTGTCATTGGGATTATAATAATTTATTTTAAAAATAGATTGTTCGTTTTCCTGTCTAAAAATCTGGTTTCGATCTACCCGATTAGATTTACCTTGCAGATATTCTGCTTCAAATGCGATCCGTTTTTCATTGGCATCAGGTATGACATAACCATCAAGGTAACTGATAGATATAGAGGCGATAAAAGCAAAAACAAGGTAGGGAACTAATAGGCGATATAGACTAATACCTGCGGCCTTGAGGGCGATAATTTCTAGTCGCTCGGTCATTTGCCCGGTTAGGTACAGGCATGCAATAAAAGCGGCAACTGGAGTAATAAGCCTGACCATTTCTGGGATATAGTTCAGGTAATAAGTACCAAATATTTGGGCAAAGGTGGCACCTTTGTCGGTAAAATCTTCGCTGTTTTCAGAGAAATCAATGACAATAAAAATAAACACCAGTGCAATGATCACGAAAAGAGTGATGACCAATAACCGGGAAAATATATATTTATCTATCTTTTTAGCCACGATTTTTCCAAAGATTTGAAAATTTAAAGGAAGTACAGAATCGAATAGTCAAGTAAAGACCTATTATCCCCAATAATATATTAGAAAACCACATTCCCGTAAAAGGAGTGATGAAGAGCCTGTCCGCAAGCTTTTCACCTTGTATAATAGAGATCCAATAAAAAGTTAGAAATACAGTTCCGATGAGGGCAGCATACCCCAGATTACCTTTTTTAGTGTACATACCAATAGGTGCGCCAATCAGGACAAAAACGATACAGGCAATAGGTATAGAAAACTTTTTATGTACTTCAACTAGGTATTGTGCAATCTTCCCAATTCGCCACTCTGTGTCTGTAGCTACATCGCTGAGTGTTGATTTATAACTACGAAGCAAAGAAAGTGTGATAGATTTAAGTTGGTTCTGTTCTTTTTTTGTTTCTAGGTATTGCAGGGCAATAAACTTGCTTTCCATAGCTTTACTTGTTGTATCTGTCGTGGTGATACGATCTGGTCTTTTATTGCTTGTGGTATCCTGGAATGGAATAATGTAGGATTTATTATTGATAATGGATTTTTTTTGGGAAACCACTTCTTTTTGCAGGGAATCAACGACAGTCATCATTGCTTCAATATCCATTGTGCGGTCGTTTCGAGAACGGTCTTCCGGATTTGACCTCGAAAAGGCAAGTTCTGAAAGATCAAAGCTTATGCGGTAACGATCGAAAGCAGTTTCTTCAAATACATCAATGGATTTATATTTTTTTCTTCGATCCATTTTTCGAAGGATGGTCCCATCTTTCAGGTAAAGAGTAAGCGTTTGCCCGTCGGCTTCACTGTCAAGACGTCCTTTTTGGGCCTTAATAATTGCTTCTTTTCGATTTTGAGTGGGGTGCTGATAAATCGTGACGTCATGGAGTGAATCTGATTCGTGAGTAATGCGTTTGACCAGAAATGTATAATTATCTATCCCTTCATAAAACTCATTGGGTTTTAAATCAAAACCGGGTTTTTTAAGCCGGATATCTATAAATAATGAACGAGCTCTTTGATTGGCATCAGGTAGTACATCATTAGAGAACCATATCAGAAAGATAGAGAGGAGGGTTGCTGCGGTTAAAACCGGGGTTATAACGTGGAAAGGATTAATACCAGCTGCCCGAATAGCTGTAAGTTCATTGAGTTCAGTGAATTTGCCATAGGCCATTAGACAGGCAACAAGCACAGCCATTGGTACGGCTAATACTACCATAGAGGCAAGGTTGGTTACAATAAGGTCGAGAATGATACCCAAGGGAAGTCCTTTACCGACAAGCATGTCGATATATAAGATCAAGAACTGCATCAGTAGTAAAAACATCAGGGTAAAGAAACAAAAAACAAATGGCCCTATATGCCGTCTAAGTACGTCGAGTTGTAGCTTATTTGGTATAAATCTCATAGTATTATTCTGTTGAAGAACCCTAAAATTAGGCCTATACTCCTATTTTACAAAACAAATTATTTAAAAGGTTCTAATTTGGGCTTTTATATTTTTATCAAAAGTATTTATCCATTATAATATTGCGACGACATTCAGCATAGACCAAATCTATAAGTAAAGAGGAGCTGTTTATAGGAAAACGCTACTACTGATTTATTGACGTAACGTAAATTTATTCTACAACGGTTTCGTGCAGCTCAAAGCAAAGACAATTTATATATTATCTTTTTTCTGCGTTGGAGTACTGTGGCTGTATCCGCAAATGGGTTATTCGCAGCAGGCAGACTCTTTAGGGGCAGTGAGAAGTGATTCATTGGGACAGCTAATTCGTTTGCCCAAAGTCTCCTATCCGTTTCCAGACCAGCCACCCAAGTTGTTTTACGTCTCAATTCCCCAAGAGAAAACATATGTGCAATATGATTCGTCCGGCGTTTATTATAGCCAGCGCTTGCTTTATCAAATGCAGGTGGCCCATCCCTATGTAATGAATTTTGAAGAATATGCTGCTCGTAATAAAAAGAATGCCTTAGAAAAAAATTGGCAACAATTAATAGCTGAACAAGAGTCAAGGACAGACAGAAAAGGGGGATTATTGGATTTTAATCTTGATATCCCCGGGGCCGAAGAATCGGCATTCACAACTATTTTTGGAAAACCTGAGGTAAACCTCAGTATTAATGGGACTGCAAATATGAATGTGGGGGCCTCTATCCAAAAGACAGAGAATACAGAGATCCCTGAAGATCAGCGAACCCAGATTGATCCTACTTTTGAACAGAGTTTAAAGCTCAATATACAAGGGACTATAGGAGACAAACTTTCTATACAAACGGATTGGGATACGGAACGGGATTTTGATTTTATGAACCGTCTGAACATTGTGTATGATGGATACGATGATGAAATAATCCAGCGCCTGGAGTTGGGTAACGTTTCAATGCAAACAGGAAATTCATTAATTCGGGGAGGAAATGCTCTTTTTGGAGTTAAATCTATAGCTCAACTAGGATCACTGAAATTAACGTCGGTACTTTCACAGCAAGAGGGGGAGGGCAAAACAGAAACAATAACGGGTGGAGCCCAAGAAAAGAAAATTTCTATACGGCCTGGTGAATATGAAGCTGACCGACACTTTTTTCTCGACTTTTATACCCGGCAAGAATTTGAGGATAATGTGTCAAATCCACAGCAGACGGGTCAGGCACTGCAGCTCGTCGAGATAAATGTATGGGCACTACGCGAGGCTTCTCAGTCGGTTGAGGGAGAACGGCAGGCTATAGCACTTGGTCCATTGGGGGTTGATGAGGGACCGTCCGGGGGGTTTTCTCCTCCCAATGATGAGGAGGATGATTTTTCTGATGCTCTTCTTAACCAGTATCGAGATCCTGCTGAAGGGGTTTCAGCCTCAGATTTTGGCGTAGATCCTTCTCAATTCGTGGAAGGGTATTTTGTACCTATGCAGGAGGGGGTTGATTATGAGATACGACCGGATCTGGGATATATCTCGTTAAAAAGGAATTTAGGTGCCCGACAGGCGTTGGCGGTATCCTTTAAGTACCGCGATTCCCAGAGTGGTAAAACAATAAGTATCGGTGATGTAAGTCAAGGTGGTGGAGGTCGCATATATCTGAAATTACTACGTCCCCAAACAGTGACAACAACCAATGATTTGTGGGATTTGATGATGAAAAATGTGTACTCATTAGGTGTTGCTAATATTACGTCTGACGGCTTGGATATTGATGTTAAATTTACGGAACAGAATGTTCCCAGTAGTTCGCTTCCCGGCCGAAATACGATATTATTACAAGATTTAGGATTAGACCGTGTAGATCAACAGGGGGCATTAAATCCGGACAATAAAATTGATTTTAGTACGAATGTACTAAACCCTAGCACAGGTAAATTGATATTTCCCTATCTAGAACCTTTTGGTAAACGGATAGAAGAGTTGCTTACAGAGGCAGGGCTTGGTAATGATAGGATACAGGCACTTACATTTGATGAACTATATTCTGAAAAAAAAGTAAATGCTAACCAAGAATCGAAAAATAACTTTTACGTCGTTGAAGGAACATCAAAAGGAAGCACCTCGGCTAGTTACTCTCTTGGTTATTCATTAGTTGAAGGATCAGTAAAAGTTTTTGTAAACGGTCGTGAACTCCAAGAAGGTACTGATTATGCCGTAGATTACTCCATTGGAAGTATTACTATTTTGAATGATCAGTATTTGCGGCAGGGGCAAGAGATTAAAATTGAATATGAAAACAATCAGCTTGCACAGATTGGCCAGAAATCATTTACTGGTATTAGGGCAGAGTATGAATTTACTGATAATATCTCATTGGGTAGTACCTTCTTCAAGCTCAAAGAAAAGCCTCTTCAAGATAAAATACGTATTGGTGATGAACCGGTTAATAATTCGGTTATTGGAGTCGACGCCAACGCCCAGTTTGATACGCCTTGGTTAACCCGTTTGGTTGATGGCATTCCTTTACTACAGACCAAGGCACAATCAAGTATGTCTTTCAGTGGTGAATTTGCCCAGCTTCGACCGGATATTGCTCAGACTAGTGCGGTAAGTGATGCTATTGATAACAACAGGCTTTTTGAGGATGAAGAAAATGGTCTCTCTTTTATTGACGATTTTGAAGGCTCTGATATTGGTCTCAGCTTCAAAAATCCTTCGCGTTGGTACTTAGCTGCCGCACCGGCTGCAGTACCGGGATATGGACCTGATGAAACATTTTTCGAAGGCAATCCTCAAGGAGATCCAAGTAAGAATTTAGCTGATAAAATTGCTCGTTCAGATCTACGCAGTCAGCTAGCGTGGTATAGTATTCCACAAAACGTTGATCAGATTCTGGGGGGCGTCTCATATACGCCTGAATCAGAGCCGGTAAATGTAACTGAAGTATTTCCAAATAGAGATGTGTTGACGGAGGAAAACTTCATCCGAACGATGGATGTATATTACGATCCTACCGAACGCGGACCTTATAACTACAATAATAATCTAAAAAATCTCTTTGAAAGTGAAACAGAACGTACCTGGGGGGGGATGACAACCACTCTACCTTCGGGTCAGGAAGATCTTACCCAAAATAATATTGAGTTTTTAGAATTCTGGGTTCAGTCGGTGTTGCCTGATGGAAAAAGCCCTACGCCCCAGGATTTACAAGATTATGAAGGTAAAATATACATTGATGTTGGAGTGGTATCAGAAGATGTAATACCCAACTTTAAGACTAATACTGAGGATGGATTAGTACGAAAACCAAATGATCTGCAGCAAGATAATATTGGAGGCGACTCGCGTTCATATATACCGGTGCCCCCACCAGCTCCAGAGGGCCAGTTTGCTAATGAAACACAAAAGGAAGCCGATGTAGGGCTAGATGGGGCCCCCAATTCCGGAGGCATTGATAACATGAATGAGAAAACTCTCTTCTCCGATTTTATTAATAATGTTCAGTCACAATATGGAGGAACAAGCGAAGAATATAATAAGGTAGTATCGGACCCTTCCAATGATGATTATGTTTATTATGGACAAAAAAAGGTAGATGACAAGCCGCTTCATGAGCGATTTCATCGCATGTTTGGGTACCATGATGGAAACTCACCACCTAGTGAAGGTGATAAACGGGCTGTAACCAATAAGCCTGATACAGAAGGTCTAATTACCTCTTCAATTGTTGAACAAAATGATTCCTATTTCCAGTATGAAGTCGATTGGAATCCCGCAGATTTTTCTGAGCTTGAGCCAGGTACAGAGGGAACCTACATTGTTGACAAAGTAGATGGGACAAAACAGCAAGATCGGTGGTACCAGGTTCGTATACCGCTGGAGGAATGGGTTCGTAAAGTTGGGGGGATACAAAATTTCCAGAATATATCATATATCCGTATCTGGCTTTCGGGATATGAGAAACCATTTACACTTCGTTTTGCAACTTTTGAGCTTGTAGGTAGTCAATGGAGAGAAGCTAAAAATGTAGGTAATGAGCAAGGTCCGTTGCAGGGCGAATTTAATATATCATCAGTAAATATTGAGGAAAATAGCCAGCGCGAACCTATTCCTTACAGGCAACCTGAAGGGGCAATACGTGCAAAAAATCGTGGACGCCAACGACAAACTATTGAAAACGAACAATCTATTGTAATGGATGCTGAAAACCTGGCCCCAGGGGAATTGTTGATGATGAAGAGAGTGTACCCCGGGGGACTCAATATGATCAATTATTCAAATGTGCGTATGTTTGTTCATGGAGAGGGGTATGAGAATAGAGAGGATGCTGAGCTGGTAATGCGTTTTGGTACCGATCTTACAAATAATTATTACGAATACCGCCAGCCTATATCACCTACAAATAAAAATTTCCCATTTAGTTCAAAACCTATAGGTGAGCTGACTGAAGCTGAGCTTGACCTTGAGGCTGAACAAGTTTGGCTCTACGATAAAAACAGCATGAATATTTTGTTACGAGCCTTTAATGAACTCAAGCAATTACGAGACCAACAGGGGGGAGATACAGGGGAAATCTTTAGTTGTAATGATTGCAGTAAACTGTTGAAAAAGGCAGTTCCCGGGGCTAGTATCGCTGTCAAAGGAAATCCTTCTTTAGATCGCATCGGCGAAATAGGAATGGGGATTCGCAATCCCTTTGACCCACAAAATCCCTCGGAGGGCGGGGTATCGTCGTTAGATGGGCAGTTTTGGTTTAATGAACTTCGGGTATCCGGCTTTGATAATAAAAAAGGATGGGCTGCAAAGGCAAAAGGACAAATACAGTTTGCTGATTTTGCAGACTTTAATGCTAACTTTAATCGCGAAACAGATGGTTTTGGGGCATTGAGCTCAGGGCTGGGGCAGCGTCGCCTTTCCGACGTCTTGGCTTATGATCTTAATTCAACAGTCAATATTCATAAATTTATTCCTGAGAGATTTGGTTGGAAAATTCCGGTATCTCTTTCAACTCGTCAGTCATCTTCTACACCTCGATATTTACCTAATGAGGGTGATGTTCGACTTTCTGAGTTTAAGAATGCGGTAAACTCAAGAGATGATATTGATGAGCAAGAAAAAGAACAGCTAATAAATCAGAAAATTAAGGAAAGCCAAACAGTAACAGAAAACTATTCAATAAATATATCGAATGTCTCAAAATCTCGTTCAAAATCTACTTTTGCCCAATATACATTGGATAAAACGACATTCAATTATGTTTATAATACTACAAAGCGCCGGAACCCCCAGTACACTTTTCAAGATAATTGGAATTATAGCAGCTCCCTTCGTTATGATGTAAACTTCCCCAATACTCGGCTATTTCGGCCATTTGGATTTCTGGGCGAGGTGCCGCTATTGCACCCGCTAGCGGGGCTTAGGTTAGGGTATACACCGGCTTCTATTAACGCTTCGGTAGGTATCGATCGTGAGTACGATGAGCAATTACGCCGGTTAACGACAGGTGAGACTGAGTCCACACCGCAACAGTCACATAGTTTTACTTATGACACCGAATTTGGGTTTGGATATAATTTAACGCCTTCTATAAAAACCACTTTTCGTAGTCGTTCTGTATTCGATCTATCCAGAGCCGGAATAGAAAGTGACGGTTCAGAAAATCCACTTTCTGATTCTACGAAATATTCGGTTAGACCGACATTCGATGTACTTAATGATGTTGTATTTGATACGCTATCATCTCGTAGGAGGAATTATGAAGAAGGGTATACTGCCGGCTGGCAGCCTCGACTACGATCTATTGAGGCCATTAATTGGATGAGTTATTCTGCCAACTATGGAGGGGGATACCAATGGAGAAATAGTTCAAGAGGCTCGAAACTGGGTGCTAATATCTCTAATAATCTGACATTAAATCAATCGCTTGACTTTGATATTAAGAGCTTGCTCAATAGAATAGATTGGTATAAAAACCTGCAGAATGGAGGTGATAATTCGCAACAGCCGGCTGTAAGTGACACTTCAAAGGCTGGATATTCACAAGATGATTTCGGTGAAACCTTGGCTAACATTGGTAAAAAAAGTCTGGCAGCACTGCTAAGTATACAGTCGTTTGAGCTTTCTTTTGATATTTCTAAAAGTTCACGTCAGAGTGGGTATGCAGGGAATTCACAGTTTTTCCAAATGTTCTCGCGTTCGGGACAACAATACTCTCCGCCTTTTTCATATCGTACGGGTTTTGATGATGATATCGGAACTGCTCAACTTATTGATAACCCTAGTGATAATTCGAGTTTACAGTTACCTTCTAACCGTAATTTATCGGATAACTTGACCGTGGGTTCTCGGCTTCAACCATTTAAAAATTTATCTATTGATTTGAGCTGGAATTCTGAATGGCAAAAGAATAGAACTACGACGATTACTATTGATCCCAATGACAATATGAGTACGGTCCATTCTCAAAATGGAACCATCCGTTCCAGTGTTTGGGCTTTTGGTGGGGGGTATGAAGCTTTTTTCAAAGCACAATTAAATACCGCTTTCCAGGATATTAACAGTGGAGCTACCATTATTAGTGATTCGACGGGGAATAGTGATGGCCGTTCTGTGCTTGGTCGTATGACATTGCAAGAAGATTTTCGGAGGGCCTATTTAAGTGTTGGAAAGGGGGGGATTGGCAAACAGCATTTTACCCCATTTCCTTTACCCAATTGGCGAGTCACCTTAACGGGATTAGAGTCTGTTATACCCTTTTTGGGCAATCTGATGTCACGCGCGTCACTTACGCATAACTATAGTGGTTTGTACCGTTTGGGATGGGAATTCAATTCTGATCAAAGTCAACTGCCTCCCCTTTCAATCGGTGCCTATTCGGTTATTAATCGTCGTCCTAAGTACGATCCCAATAGCATTAATGTTGAAAAAAGGTTTAGCCCTTTAGTGGGGTTAAATATTACCTGGAAGTCTAACCTGCGTACCAATTTGCAATATGAGCATAGCAAAGTGACAAGCCTGACATTATCAAACTCTACGGTTACGGAACGTATTTCGAAGGGGTTAAAGCTTTCCCTATCCTATACGATTAGAGGCTTTAAACTCCCATTTTTTCCACGTATCGACAATGCAGTAGATTTCAGCTTAAATGGAAGTTATCTAGAAGATGAAGAAAAGAAATATCAGCTCAGTTCTGACCTTGATGAAGCATTAACAGCAGGCCCTGATGATATTGTAAAGGATGCTGGAAGAGCAGATTATTCCGGCACCGTTACAGGAGGGCAGTCACGAATCAGAGGAGCAGCAGTAATTGGATACCGTTTTTCACAAACTATACAAGCCAACTTTGAATACAATTATAGTAAGTTGATACCCAAAACTTCCGGAGTTTACGGTCGTACCGACCACGATATCCGTTTTAATATTGTGGTGTCTATTCGTTCTAATTAATGGGTCAAATATTCTGGGCAACAACTTCGAGGGTGTTAATACACTCGAGTAAAAGTATGAGTTCAGAGGTAGCTTACCTTGGTAGCCAGGCATGTTTTTAAAAGCTCTTAAGAGTCTTTATTGAGAACAATAATTCCAATACTAATTGCTGAAAGAGCCATCATCAGATAAGGTAACCAATCTCCAAAGCGGGTATAAAATGTTTGAGATGTTAATACCGGTATCTTATATCGAAAGGCTTTTTGTTGCCAGTAGGGGGTTTCTATCTCTAATGACCCGTTGGGGGCAATAATGCCTGAAATACCGTTGTTGGCACTGCGTACAACCCACCGGTCAAATTCGATGGCTCGCAGACGTGCATAAGCAAAATGTTGTTCATGGCCACTGGTATTTCCCCACCAACCATCATTGGTGATGATGGTCAAATATCCAGCTCCTTTCTGTACATACTTCCTGATCCAACTGGGGTATACAGAATCATAACAGATAAGAGCGGGGGTTTTAGTTACGCCAACAGTGAACTGATTTGCTCGGTACCCTTTGCCATAGCTCTGATTTTGTGCCCAATCTACCCATCCGAAAATATCTACTGTATTGAGGAAGTGAACAAAAGGTACACGCTCAACAATAGGTACTAAATTATGTTTGCGGTACACATCGATGGTACTGTCGGGATGGAAAGCAAGGGCCGCATTAAAGGGGAGAAAAGGACCATATTCTGAACGATAAGGAAGTGCTGGTTTTTGGTCTTCTTGGTAGAATTCATAAAATGTTGCTCCACTGATAAGAGTCGCATCCCAACGATCAGCTGCTTTTTTTAGCTGCCCCTTTGTATAATTTGATAGTCTGCTGTAGGAACTGATATTGGCAATATCAGACTGGATAGCATTTTCAGGCCACACTACCAAGGCCGTACTATCGGTACGCAAAGAATCGGTCATCTGCAGAAGGTGGTCGTGAGCTTTGAATGAGTTTTTAAATCCACCATACCGGTGATAAGAGTCAAAGTTAGGTTGTACTACTACTACTTCTTGTTTTGTCTGGGGTTCTGTTTGTTTTTCAAATAGCAAAAAGCCTAGCGAACAAAGTGGAAAAAAAAGAACAGTAACAATACCAATTTTTAGGCTTTTATTATCAACGGTTTTGATAAACTGGTACATAAGAGCCGTGCTGAAGATCACCCAGAAAGAGATACCCCAGAATCCGGTTACCGAAATGTATTGAACCAGTTCAGGAGCGTTAGACCAGACATTTGCTATTGTTAGCCACGGCCATGCTAAATCCCATTGGTGATGCAGGTATTCAAAGCTGAGCCAAAAGGCTGTTTGAAGCAGGGCGATAAGCCAGGGAGCTATATCCTTTTGTTGTACCTTATACTGTAGCATAACGGGAATAGTCATAACTGCACTGTTGGCCAATATTGCAGCTATGCCACCCCCTATAGTAGCCATTACTAGCCAGTATGTGGTAATAATATTCCAGATCAGAAAAGCTGGATAGGTCCAATAGGCTGCTGAACGAACTGAGTTAGATAGATCTATAATACGAAAAATCAGTAAGAAGGCCGGAAATACCAGGAATGGCATAGGTACCGGGGGATAACTTAGTCCCAGCAAGATGCCCGATGATATTATTAAACTCCATTTCGAATTCCAGAAATATTCTAACGATGATTTCATTCACTATAACTTTTTGGGGCAATGACGACTACAATCTCGCCTTTGATTTCATCTCTTAACTCAAAAGTATCGGACAGGTGTTTGAGTGATCCACGGACGACCTCCTCAAATTTTTTGGTAAGTTCACGACATACAGCTGCCATACGGTGGTCTCCCATATATTTTCGTAGCTCACCGAGTAGTTTTTTAAGCCTGTAAGGACTTTCATATAATATAATTGAACGCTCTTCATCCACCAATTGCTTTAGCTGCTTTTGGCGCCCCTTTTTTTGGGGCAAAAATCCCTCATAAACATATTTATCGCAGGGCAGGCCACTGGCTACTAGTGCCGTTGTTGCTGCATCCGGACCCGGAATGACGGAAACAGTGTGTCCCGCTTTATATGCTGCTCTTACGGCCAAAAATCCAGGATCGGAAATTCCTGGCATACCAGCATCAGAAATTATTGCTATATTTTGTCGTGCATCAAGTATATTGAGTAGATGGTCTACTTTTTGATGCTCATTATGAGCATGAAAAGAAAAGGTTTGGGTATCAATACCCAAGTGATTAAGTAAAACGCCTGAAGTTCGGGTATCTTCACAGGCAATGTAGGTAACCTTGTTTAAAATGGTCTGAGCACGCTCAGATATATCTTGAAGGTTTCCAATAGGGGTAGCAACAATGTAGAGTGTACTCAATGGTATCGGATGATTATTATAGTTGTATTTCAGTCCCACAGAAAGTAACAAAAACTAATACACTATTTCGACTACCGGACTAAAAACGTCAGGCTGAAATTTATGCCTAAAAAGACTATACTAATGTTTGTAATTTTTTATGAAATGATGACACTATTATTTATTGTTAATTCGGTTTTAAACAGCTATTAACCAACAATTTTTTAAAGTATTATGGTAGATTTTAATCCGTCTGGACTTAATCATATCACTATTCGTGTAAATGAAATTGAACGGGCAGAAGAGTTTTATGGAGAAGTATTAGGCTTCGAACTTATTCGAAAGATGGGTAAAAGTATGGCTGTCTACCAGGTAGGTGAGGAGGATACATTGGTATTGGTTGAGGCCGAAACCAGCTATGACCCATCATCACGCGATTACCGTGTAGACCATTTTGGCTTTTACCTGGAGTCGGAAGAAAAGGTGGACGAGATGGCCGAATATTTCCGTGAACAGGAAATATCTATTCTTAGTGGACCTGCTAACCGGAAACGTGGGCGTTTTTTATTTGTTTCAGATCCGGACGGAAATATGATTGAGTTCTTTTACGAAGAAAATAAGAAGTAACGGTAAAAGAGTGTCTTTTTTGTCTTAGTAGTAAATATAACTGACACTCTGAAACTTTTTATTACAACGAACTGCATTCTCCCGTAACTTTGTCACCAGATAGAGGGTGGGATAGCTGTGGCACGTTATTTGCATTTTTCAGCACAAAGAAACAGACAGCATTTAAAACGATAGAAATAGAATACATGAGCGAATCGAACGAAAAAGTAACTGAAGAACAAACAACCGATGAAGAGCAACAGTCGGCAGAAGAA
Source organism: Fodinibius saliphilus (assembly GCF_005869845.1). NCBI lineage: Bacteria > Pseudomonadati > Balneolota > Balneolia > Balneolales > Balneolaceae > Fodinibius > Fodinibius saliphilus. The sequence goes on from NZ_VAWF01000001.1 coordinate 297,848, forward strand.
CAGCTTTCGAAATATGAAGATTATGGAGCTGGTGAACTTCGTGATTTGTTAGTTGCTCGAGATAATGAAATTGAAGAATTAGAAAGTGCTCTCCAAGAATCAAAAGACTCGCATCTACGCAAAGCTGCTGAACTCGAAAATTACCGAAAGCGGGTTAAGCGGGAACGTTCTCAGGTCTATGAGCAGGCCCGTGCGAAAGCTCTAGAAGATTTTCTTGATATTAATGATGATCTCCAACGTACATTAACTGCAGCGGAAGATCTGGATGTTAATGAAACATTTATGGATGGTGTACTTTTGGTAGCTAATAAATTCAAAGAGGTGCTCGATAAGCACGGTGTTGAACGAATTGATGAAGAAGGAGTACCTTTCAATGTAGATCTTCATGATGCTATGATGCGCCAGAAACCACAAGACGATGATATTGGCAGTGATGTGGTCCTTAATGTCGTGGAAAGTGGATATCGCATTGGAGATCGTACCATCCGTCATGCAAAAGTAATTGTAAGCGAATAAATTTTTAGGTTAAGTACACTTAATACATGTCTAAACGAGACTACTACGAAGTACTTGGTGTCAGCAAAGATGCCTCAGAAAGTGAAATTAAAAAAGCCTATCGTAAGAAGGCTATGAAGTTCCATCCGGATAGAAATTCGGATGACCCCAATGCTGAGAAGAAATTTAAAGAGGCTTCTGAAGCCTATGAAGTTCTTGGTGATTCTGAAAAACGCCAGCGCTACGACCAGTTTGGTCATCGTGGTGTAAATGGTAGTAATGGATTTGGCGGTCGCGGTGCCGGATTTGAGGATATCGGCTTTGAAGATATCTTTAGCAGATTTAGTGATATCTTTGGCGGCGAATTCGGAGGAGGAGGTCGCTCACGCGGGCGCCGTTCAACTGGGCAACCCGGTTCTGATATGAAGCTGCGTATCGAGCTTTCACTGGAAGAGATCGCATTTGGTACCGAGAAAAAGTTAAAGGTTAAGAAGCAGGTTAAATGTGATGAATGTAATGGTACCGGTGCCGAAACAGAAGAGGATTTTGAGACTTGCGGTACTTGTAATGGAATGGGGGAAGTACGACAAGTGCGTAAAACCATGCTGGGACAGATGGTGAATGTACAGCCGTGTCCGGATTGTAATGGGGATGGTCGTATTATTCGCAACAAATGTTCCAAATGTAATGGTGAAGGACGCTACAGAGGTAAGGAAACAGTGAAGGTGAAAGTTCCTTCAGGTGTTTCTAAAGGTAATTATATTACCCTGAGAGGTAAGGGAAATGCCGGTAAGCGTGGGGGAGAAGCCGGTGCGCTTGTGGTACTTATTGAAGAGAAAGAACATGAGCATTTTGAACGTGATGGTAATGATATCTATTATGACCTTGTGTTAAGTGTACCAGATGCTATCTTAGGTACAGAGGTAGAGGTGCCTACACTTAAAGGAAAAGCTAAATTAAATATTGAGGAAGGCATACAACCTGGAAAGCTGCTTCGAATGAGTGGTAAGGGTATACACGGGCTGAACCGGTCAGGTGTTGGGGATCAATATGTGCGCATAAATGTTTATATCCCTAAAAACCTTACGGATGAGGAACTTAAACATGTTGAAGCACTTGAAGGAACAGAGCATTTTGATGCCGAAAACAAGGAAGATAATGGTAAAGGGTTCTTTAACAAAATTAAGGACGTCTTTACTTAAGTTTCAGGAATCATAAATTTGACTAGTATATTGTAACTGCTTGCAATGCTTTGTTCTACTTCCGAGATCAATATTCCTACTCCAATACATAAAGTCTATGAGATACTGGCCAATCGTTTTTCCATCCGGTTGTTAAAAACTTCTGCAAACCGTTCAGGAGATTCAGAATCCATATTAAAGTAGAGGGAGGGTTCAATGAGTTCCAACTCCATTAGGGCAAAGCTATTATCATCTGTGCGCACATAATCTGCTCGTGTATACAAAGGAAGGGGCGTAATGTTGGCAAGCGATTCGCGAGCAATCGAAAGCAGCTGTTTTTCTGGTTTAACTTTTTTCAAACGTCCTCCATGTTCTTCTTGCACGCGAAAGTCATTGACTTTTGGAGTTTTGAGGATGGTATGGCTATAAGTATCTCCAAAAAAGAAGACTGAAAATTCCCCTTCATTGACGATATTTTGCATAAAGGGCTGAACTAGGAAGGGTTGATCTTTAAAAACGGAGGTCAGTATATTTATATATTCCTGTTGATTTGTTTCCTTCACCCAAAAAGTGTTATCAGCCCCTGCACTGATGGTGGGTTTGATAACGATCTCATCAGAATCTAGCTCATCAAAGAAAGAGGGGAGTTGATCCTCATGAAATTCATCTTGCCACAAAGTGGGTACGATCTCAATTCCATCATTTTCAAGATCTCTGAGATATCGTTTATTAATATTCCATTTTACTATATCTAGACTATTCTCCAGAATAGCAGTCGAAGATTCAATCTCTTCTAATACCTCAATAAAGGCATTGGGAGCTTCTTGGTAGTCCCAGGGACTGCGGATTATAACCGCCTCGTATTGGTCCCAATCGACACTTTTATTCCGCCAAGAAATCTCATCTACCTTCCACCCTCTATTTTGTAATGGTTCATATAGTAGTTCATCATAGACCTCAAAGTCGTCGAGATTATCCATCGACAGAAATGCACAACGTTTCATAGGGGACAGCAATATTTCAACTTTAGAAATTATAGCCAAAGATAATAGGTGGACACTGAATGGCAAAGAAAAGTTCAATCTTTTCAGTTTAAATTTCAAAAACTATCTCAGTATGGAACTTATTTTTCATACTTTAGAGCAAATAATTTTGAATCATGAAAAATGAGTTATGAGAAAACTTTTATCACCACTGTTTGTTTTTTTGTTAATCTCATCGGCCTATGCGCAAGATGAGGAGAAAGGCTGGGACGTCAATGATCCCGGTGGGGCCCATACGGAGATTGAATTTTCTACCACTGAAGGTACTTGGATGAATATCGATGTAAGTCCGGATGGCGAGCAGATTGTTTTTGATATGTTAGGTGATATCTACATCATGTCTATTGATGGTGGTGAAGCCAAGGTTTTACGCGAAAACTTGGCTTATGAACTTCAGCCACGCTTTAGTCCCGATGGTAGTAAGATCTCTTTTACCAGTGATGCTGGCGGAGGAGACAATATTTGGGTAATGGATAAGGATGGCTCAGATGCTCACCAAGTGACTGATGAAAGTTTTCGATTATTGAACAATGCGGTTTGGACGTCTGACGGTGATTACCTGATTGCGCGTAAACACTACACGTCAACAAGATCGTTGGGAGCAGGAGAGCTCTGGATGTATCATAAGTCCGGTGGGGCTGGTATTCAGTTAGTAGAGAAAGCTAATGACCAGCAAGATTTAGGGCAGCCGTACCTTTCGCCTGACGGACGTTATGTCTATTACAGTCAAAGTGTGTATCCCGGTGGATACTTTCAGTATAACAAAGATCCCAACAGCCAGATTTATGTGATTAAACGCTATGATCGCGAGACTGGTGAGGTCGATCGTGTTACAGGAGGGCCGGGAGGTGCTATTAGCCCGACTATTTCACCGGACGGTTCTAAATTGGCTTTTATTAAGCGGGTTCGAACGAAGAGTGTACTGTATATCCGAGATATGGAGTCGGGTATTGAGCAACCGATTTATGACGATTTGAGTAGAGATCAGCAGGAAGCATGGGCTATTTTTGGTCCTTATACGAATATCGATTGGACGCCCGACAGCAAAAAGCTGGTTTTCTGGTCACACGGGAAGATCCGAAAAATAGATGTGGAGAGTCGGGAATCAGAAGTAATCCCATTTGAGGCAGATATCAAGCAAGAAATTTATGAGGCAGTTACCTTTAAGCAGAACCCTGCACCTGAAGAATTTAAGGCCAAAGCCATTCGTCATGCGGTAACTTCTCCTGATGGGGAATACCTTATTTTTAATGCTGCCGGATATTTATGGAAGAAAGAGCTGCCGAAGGGAACACCGGAACGTTTGACCGCCGAGCAGAATTTTGAGTTTGATCCTGCTTTTTCTCCCGATGGCAATAAACTTGTATATGTAACTTGGAGTGATACCAAGCTTGGAGCTATCAAGACACTAAACTGGAAAGATAATGATGCCAAGCCGGAGCAATTGACGACTCGTAAAGGTATCTTCCGAAACCCATCCTATTCGCCGGATGGCAGTACGCTTATTTATAGACGTGAAAGCGGAAATAATCACCAGGGATTCGCGTATACCACGAACCCGGGCGTATATACTATGTCTGCAGACGGGGGAGAAGGAGAACTGCTGTTTGAAGGTGGTTCGGATGCTGTTTATAGTTCTAACGGTGAGCGTGTCTTTTATCTAGGCGGCGGATACCTTGATAATTCTTACGAAAGTGTAGATCTCACAGGTAACGATAAGCGTGTCCATTTCACATCGAAGTATTCCAACAACTTTGTGCCGAGCCCGGATAATAAATGGATAGCTTTCAATCATCTATTTAAAGTGTATGTTGCCCCGATGCCCAAGGCCGGAACTGATATTAAGTTGGGTCCCGATACAAAAGCTATTCCAGTGGCACATGTGGCTGAGGATGCAGGGATGAATCTGCACTGGTCTGCAGATGGACAAAAGTTACACTGGACTCTTGGACAGGAGTACTTTTCTGTAGAGGTACAGGATACCTTTGCGTTTTTGGATGGGAATTCAGACACAGAGTTACCTTTGGATTATAAAGACGGGCTGGATATTGATCTGGAAATTCCCCTGGATAAGCCGGAGGGGGTTTTAGCATTTACCAATGCACGGGTGATTACGATGGATAAAGATCGTAGTGTAATCAAAAATGGAACGGTGATCGTAGCTGGTAACCGTATTGAAACCGTTGGCAAAAGCAGTGAAATTGATATCTCATCAGATGCTAAGGTCATTGATGTAAAAGGAAAAACAGTGATGCCGGGTATTGTAGATGTACATGCTCATATTGGTAATTTCCGGCAGGGGCTAAGTCCGCAGCAACAGTGGGAATACTTTGCGAATTTGGCCTATGGTGTTACAACTGCTCATGATCCATCCTCAAATACAGATATGATCTTTTCTCAGGCTGAAGCAATTAAAGCAGGTAATATGGTAGGTCCACGCATCTTTTCAACCGGACATATTTTGTATGGGGCAGATGCCGAATTCAAAGCCCCCATCAACAGTTATGAAGATGCGAAATCTGCTATTGAGCGTACTAAAGCGTATGGTGCTTTCTCTGTGAAGAGTTATAACCAGCCCCGTCGAAACCAGCGTCAGCAGGTTATAAAAGCAGCACGTGAACTCGAAGTCATGGTTATGCCAGAGGGAGGATCGACCTTTACACACAATATGAGTATGATTATGGATGGGCATACAGGTATTGAGCATAATATTCCTATTTTCCCTGTTTATAAAGATGTGCATCGTTTTTGGAGTGAAAGTAACACCGGTTATACACCTACGCTGGTTGTAAACTATGGAAGTGTTACCGGTGAATATTACTGGTATCAGAATACAAAAGTGTGGGAGAAAGACCGTCTGTTGAGTTTTACACCTCGTGGTGTAGTAGATGCACGGTCGCGTCATCGCAAGATGATTCCACAAGAAGAGTATGAAGCAGGGCATATTAAAAGTGCCGAGATGGCCAAGAATTTCCTCCGTAACGGCGTAAATGTAAATCTTGGGGCACACGGACAGCTTCAGGGACTTGGAGCCCATTGGGAGCTTTGGATGATGCACCAGGGAGATATGACAAATATGGAAGCTCTACAGGTAGCTACTATTAACGGGGCACAATACTTGGGTATGGATCATGAGTTGGGCTCTGTTGAAGAAGGGAAACTTGCCGATCTTATTGTGATTGATGGAAATCCTCTGGAGGATATCCGAGCTACTGAGCATGTGACACTCACCATGGTAAATGGCCGTCTGTACGATGCTGCGACCATGAACGAGATTGGGTTGCGTAACAAGGATCGTATGCCATTTTGGTGGGAACAGCAGGGCTATCCATCCGATTACGATTGGCATGCCCAGAGTCACGGACACAGTCGCCTACAATGTGGATTTGGATTTCAACCAACCTATCTGGCAGAGTAGCACATTTTTTACTTAGCTTTATTAGTAGGGATCACAAAGTAATTTGTGGTCCCTTTTTTATTGGGTGGCAGGGTTGAGTTTTTTATACAAATAGAGATGGTCTTGGTATTGCCCTTGATAGTGAATGGCATCAGGAATTCGTCCTCCTTCAACAAAGTCGAACTTTTCCAATAATTTTATGCTGGCTTTGTTACTCTCGATGAGAATTGCTACTACAATTCGATAGGGCGCCGAACGGCAAAAGTCCAGCCCATACTCCATAAGCTGTGTGCCAATACCTTCACCGTGATGGTTGTAATCAACATAATAACTCATTTCTACGATGTCATCCAGAGCCTGACGGTCAGATCGATAGGGCGAAATCGATAACCAACCTATAACATCGTTATCCAGTTCGTAAATAAAAACAGGGAAAAGGGTAGCAGAGTGATTACGAAACCAACGTTTTCGTTCTTCGATAGAAAGAGGGTCGGTGTGAGCAGTCCGCAATCCATCTTTAACCGCTTGGTTATAGATATTATTGATCGCTTTAAGATGCTCGGTTTGGGCAAGACGGATCATAATACAAGATTCACATTGCCAAAGCTGAAAAAGGGAGCTATTTGACGCTTGATCCTTTTTTGTTTTTGATTTCTTCTTTGCGGCTACAATTTTCAATGTCATTGCAAGCACCAAAAAAGTGTAGTGAGTGCCCCGATATATTGAAGTCGTGCATCTTCTCCATCATCGTCTTGATCTCTTGGATACGGGGGTCACAAAATTCCATAACAGCGCCACATTCTTTACAGATGATATGGTCGTGCTGTTGGTACGCGTAGGCTCGTTCATAGTAATACTGATTTTTACCAAACTGATGGCGTTGAACCAAACCACACTCAACCAGCAGATCTAATGTATTATAAACAGTAGCTCGAGATACACGAGTGCCACCGTCTTTCATATTAAAAAAGATATCATCGGCATCGAAATGGCCGTCAGCCTGATAGATCTCTTTAAGAACCATAAAACGCTCGGGCGTTTGTCGTTGGTTATGTTCTTTGAGATACGAGCTGAATATCTCTTTAACTAGATCAATTGTTTCTTCTTTTGCTGGATGCGCCATATAGGAAAAATTTTTTCTTTAATATAAGGATTTGGGATCCCTAAAAAAATAAGATCGGAATTTGCTTTTGAGTATAGTGCTGAATTTTCCTTTCAGAATGTTATATTCGAACAGTGATTTCAAAATAATTAGGGGTATTTGCTATATCAAAAGTAAAATAGGTGACTTATGCCAACAGTTGTAGCTTTCGAAACGTTGACAGAATTATTTTTAAACCTAAAGAAGAAATATGAGGGCACACAAAAAACAGCTTTTGCCCGTAAGCCAACTAACGATTCCGATTACGAGACTATAAATTGGGAACAGGTTTCGGAAGATGTACAAACTATGGCGGCCTATCTTGTGCGGCACGGTGTTGAGGCTGGTGATAGAGTAGCAGTATTGAGTGAGAATCGTTATGAGTGGGCTGTAGTCGATTTGGCACTGCAACTTATCGGGGGGATAAATGTATCACTGTATACCTCGTTACCGGCTAATCAGTGTGAGTATATTTTGCAAGATTCTGAGGCTAAAATATTCTTTGTATCTACCGGTATTCAGTTAAAAAAGGCCCGCCAGGTTTTTGATAATTGTGAACATTTGAACCAGGTTATTGCTTTTGATACTCCCAATATCGAGAGTTATTTAGATGATCCCTATGTAAAGCTTTATGATGAAGTGATGAGCGAAGGGCTAAAAGCCTTTCCCAAGCTGGAAGAGGAAATCCACGATCGCAGTAAATCTATTACTCCCGAAGATTTGGCAACGCTTATTTATACCTCAGGTACTACCGGTAAACCAAAAGGAGTGATGCTTACACATCGCAATATTGTCAGTAATATAAAAGCTGCACACCAACGTATAGGTATTAACGAGGATGACCGTTGCCTTTCATTTTTACCCCTGTGTCATTCTTTTGAACGTACAGCGGGTTATTATGCAATGATGGCCGGTGGGGCTGAAATATATTATTCTGAAAGTGTGGATACTGTTGCAAGTAATATGACGGAAGCACATCCTACCATCATTATAAGTGTGCCTCGACTGTTTGAAAAGATCTATAATCTGGTGTCCAAAAGTATTGAAGAAGGCACAGTAATAAAGAAAAAGATTTTTGAGTGGGCTCAGAATGTTGGTCAAAAGTATGCCGATGGTAAACGGGGCTTTGTTTCAGTTCAAAAAAAGTTGGCCGACAAATTGGTATTTGATAAGCTAAAAGAACGTACCGGCGGACGTATTCGGTTTTTTGTCTCTGGTGGTGCAGCACTACAGGCCGAAATAGGCCAATTTTTTATGGCTGCCGGGCTCCATATTATTGAAGGATATGGACTTACCGAGACTTCTCCCGTAATGTGTTGTAATACCTATGGAGATGAAAAGATGGGAACGGTAGGAAAAGTACTGCCGGGGGTGACTGTAGCTATACAACGTCTAGAAGACAGTAAGGTTATTGCAGAACTAAGCGGAGAAGATTATCCTACCAATCACAGCTCTGAGCAGGGCGAAATTCTTTGCAAGGGTCCCAACGTAATGAAAGGGTACTGGAAAAAAGAGGAAGCTACCCGCGAGATGATCGATGAAGAGGGATATCTGCATACGGGGGATGTGGGCAAATTTGAAGACGGGAAGCTTAAAATTACTGATCGTATTAAGCATATGATCTTGAATGCCGGAGGTAAAAATATCTATCCGGGACCTATTGAAGATATGTTTAAAACTAGCAAGTGGATTGACCAATTGGTTGTTGTTGGGGAAAGACAACCATATATGGCAGCCCTGATTGTTCCTGATTTTGAGCTGCTGGAAGAATATGCCGAAGAAGAGGGGATCGAATATGATTCTATGGAAGAACTTCTGGAAAAAGAAGAGATCCAGAACATCTATCGTAAAGAAACGCGCAGCAGGGCTCGGGAACTTGCTTCCCATGAAAAGATTCGAGATTTTCGCTTGATTAGCAATGAATTTACGGTGGAAACAGGGGAATTAACCCCCACACTAAAGATTAAACGTCGTATTGTGGAAGATAAGTATAGCCATCTCATTGACGATATTTTTTCAGATTAGTGCATGATTGAAACTATATAGTTTATGTGGTATCACTTCTTCTTTTGGTTGCATATCATTTCTTATGTTATCTGGCTAATTACTTCTGTGGGGAGTTTGGTTTATGGCATCAAAATAAAAGTTGAGGAGAAGATCCCTACCAAAATGAATATGATACGCTCTGAACGGTTGGTATCAAATGCGGGCAATTGTATTGCATTCATCAGCATTTTGATTTCGGGTATTGTAATGAGTTCACCCAATTTGGGACCGCCATGGGGATGGTTTGATATTCAGCTATATCCCTGGCTTGCTGTAAAACAATTGTTCCTTTTCATTATTATGATTCTTCTGGTTATCGATATTAAGAGAAGTATGACCTTGAAAACGGTCTTGAACCAGAAAAATAGATTATTCCGTGAGGTCAAAGATCGGTGGATAAAAACTTATCGTATATCTTTAGCAATATATACTTTTGTGATAGCAAGTACTCTTTTGGGGATATTAAAACCAGCTCTGAGCTAAACCGGGCTAACTCACTGGCCATTGTTTAGGTGACTCGTTATCTCGTCTTTGGGAATTGCAAGCTGGTTTTGGAGGTTCTTAATAAATGTATTCACCCTTCGCCTGTTTACCCCCAAATCACTTTGTCCCACCCGACTGGCACTGCGCAAGTGTACCAAAGTTGTTGCTGAATCTCTTGGAGTGAGTTTTATCGTCATATCATCATTGAAAAACATAACCTTGAAAACACTCTTGATGGTATACTTCTCTTGGGGAATGATCAGTTTCTTGGGATTCATTTCACAGAGGGAATCCATTGCAATAGAAAAAAGTTTATCAGCAGGAACCTCAAAAACCTTAGTAGTACGAATACAGTTAGGTGAACCCGGACAGTCTGGTAGGGGGTTTTCTGCCAGTGGTATATCACTGGGGATATCTCGAGACTGTGACCCACATCCAATGGTTAAAAGCGATCCAAGAATAGCCATAATGAATACATTATGGGTTGAAAAATGGCAAATGCGATAAACACTGGTCGACATTTTCAGCTATTTTTAATGAGGCTCTATTTTGTTCGGTTATAAAGCCATTATCGACCGAGTGATCAATAAAGTTAATTAATTTATCGTAGTAGCCCTCAATATTAAAAAGAATAACAGTTTTGTGCTGGATTCCCAGCTGTTTCCAGGTGATGGCTTCCATAAGTTCTTCGAAGGTACCAAAGCCTCCGGGTAAGGCAATAAAGGCATCCGAGAGTTCTGCCATCATTGCTTTACGTTCATGCATAGTGTCGGTAATATGGAGAGCAGTTAGCTGTTCGTGAGCCACTTCCATATCATAAAGGTGCTGCGGTATAACACCGTGGACCTGTCCACCTCGGTTTAGGGTTGCATTGGCAATTTCGTTCATGAGGCCCACCGATCCGCCTCCATATACCAATCCAATATTGTTGGCTGCTAGCATATGGCCCAATTTTTTCGTCTTTGTGGTAAAAGAACCGTTGTTACCGGTTTTAGAACCACAGTAAATGCACACTCTCTTTTTTAAACTCATGCTTCTGCAGTTGACATCATACGGTTAATGACTAACTCTATTTTTTCAAGAAAATAGTCGATTTCATCTGCAGTATTGTCTTTGCCAAGACTGAGGCGAATACTTGAATTTGCTGTTTTATTATCAAGACCGATCCCATCGAGTACATGTGAAGGTTCCATTGCCCCTGAGGTGCAGGCTGAGCCATTAGATACACAAATACCTTCAACATCGAGGTTGAGTAACAGCATCTCCCCGTCAAGCCCTTCACCTTCGGGATCGAGGAAGGAAATATTGATAATATGAGGAACGCCATTTTCTTTGTCCCCATTTATTTGGTATCTATTCCCAAAAATATCATCAAGTCCTGCAATAAGACGCTTACGCAATGATTGGAAGTGCTTCTTGTGTTCATTCATATCATTAACGGCTAATTCCATAGCTTTTGCAAGTCCAATAATGCCGGGAACATTTAAGGTGCCTCCACGACGACGACGTTCTTGAGATCCGCCGTGCATCCATGGCAACCAAGGAGTAGCATGACGCATATAAAATACGCCAATACCTTTTGGCCCGTAAATTTTGTGACCGCTTATGCTTAAGAAATCCAATCCCAGTTCATCCACATCCACAGGAATTTTACCAACACTTTGTACTGTATCGGAATGAAAAGGGATGTCGTGGTTACTACAAATTTCTCCAATTTCTTTAATTGGATTGATGGTGCCAATCTCATTATTTACATGCATCAAAGAAACGAGAGCAGTATCGTCGTTAATCGCTTCTTCTATTTTTGCAGGATCGATATAGCCCTTAGAGTCAGATTCTACATATATCGGCTTGCCTCCGTCTCTTTTTGTTGCTTCAGCCGTATGTACCACTGCATGGTGTTCAAGGTGAGAGGTGATGATCTCTGACCCGGCGGTGGCATTAAGAGCACCTTTGATAGCGGTATTATCACTTTCTGTTCCTCCGCTAGTAAATATAATTTCAGCAGGTTCTGCACCGATTATTTCTGCAATGGTTTCCCGTGCATCTTCTACAGCTACTTTTGCGTTATTGCCTAGCTGATGGGGTGAATTCGCATTCCCATATTGGTTCGTAAAATAAGGGGTCATCGCTTCAAGTACACGCTCATCTACCGGCGTGGTTGCAGCGTGGTCGAAATAAACGGTCTTCATATCTCTTTTTTGGATTCGAAATTTGATCAATCAAAGATATCTAAAAATGAACAGAAAAAAAGGCCTAAACAAATCGTTTTATAGGGTATAACTGTAAGGGGGTTTTGGTTTAGTTTCGAAACTGAGGTTTGGACGAATTACAATAAGCTGGTAAATTCCACCACTTAAATTATTTATAAAAATAGAGCAAAATTTTGTTGACTCATGGATAAGATGACGCTTAAGGATGTAGATATCGAAGGCCAAAAGGTATTAATGCGCGTGGATTTTAATGTGCCTATAGAGGATGGACAGATTGGAGATGATAATCGTATTGTGCAAGCCTTACCCTCTATTGAGTATGTCATAGAACAAGGAGGGAAGCTTATCCTTATGAGTCACTTGGGGCGGCCCGGGGGCGAGGTTGATAAATCATTAAGCCTCAAACCGGTAGCCGAACATCTGCAAACATTGGTGGATACTGAAGTGTATTTTGCTGAAAGTTGTATCGGAGATAAAGCAATTTCAGTTATTAATGAAGTCACTGATGGAGAAATAGTATTGCTAGAGAATGTGCGTTTCCATCCCGGAGAAAAAGGGAATGACGAAAACTTCTGTAAGAAATTGGCAGATCATGGAGACCTATTCTGTAATGATGCATTCGGTAGCAGTCATCGGGCTCACTCTTCGGTAGCAGGGGTTACACGTTATCTACAGCCTGCGGTATCAGGTTTTTTGCTTGAAAAAGAGATTAAGTATCTAAGTGGTTCTATCAACAATCCGGACCGTCCCTTTGTGGCTATTCTAGGTGGAGCTAAAGTCTCAGATAAGATAGGGGTCATTGAGAATCTTCTTGATAAAGTGGATACTATTATTGTTGGGGGCGGTATGACCTATACCTTTTATAAGGCAAAAGATCTTCCTATCGGTAATTCACTGGTTGAAGATGATAAGGTAGAGTTGGCTGGTAACCTTATAGAAAAAGCCAAAGAAAAAGGAGTGAAGTTTGTGTTGCCGATGGATTCTGTGATTGCAGATGAGTTTAAAAATGATGCTGAACATAAAGTTGTGGGTATGAATGGTATCGAAGAAGGTTGGATGGCCGTTGATATTGGACCGCAGTCAGCTATTTCATTTGGTAATATTATCAGGAATGCTCAAACGGTGGTATGGAATGGGCCGATGGGCGTATTTGAGATGGAAAACTTTGCGGATGGCACCAACGCTGTAGCAGAATCACTGGCCGAAGCAACAGAGATTGGAGCAACTACAATTATTGGTGGAGGTGACTCTGCTGCTGCCATTAAGCAAGCCGGTCTGGAAGATAAAGTATCCCACGTTTCAACGGGAGGTGGAGCCAGCCTGATGTTTCTGGAAGGTAAAGATCTGCCGGGTGTTGTAGCGCTAACTGATAAATAATTATTGCCCTATTTAAATGAAGAAACTCGAGGCTTTCTAAAAAGCCATAATATGATTTTGATACATTAATAATTTAGGCGTTAGAAGTTGTAAGAGCTGAATTTTCCAGTCTTTTCCCCAGTGGACGGACTGGCTATTTTCAAAGGAAGAACGCAAGATTACAAAAAGAAAGTAGGTATTAAGGGCATAGGATGAGCATCTATAAAGTTCTACTTGGGAAGAGAAGTTTAGGGAGATTGATCACGCCTTAGTGATTTAAAGAGTGTTTACCTTCATTGGACTTTTTGAACGGCCTAAGTTTTTTTATCACTGTTTTCGGGCAAGTATCTCAATTGTAGGATAGCCTTTTCCCGAATATCTATAAAACGTACAAGAGAGTATATCTCTGCGAAAACATAAATTTATCTATTCTCCAATCGCTGAGGTTTTGTCCCTACCATCTTACAATTGTTTTAGTCTGTACTTTTGTAATGAAATTGAGCAAGTTGGTAACAAATTCTGTTAGTAATTTAAAAGAGGAGTTATCATATGTCCCCTCCCAAGAATAGCGTGCTCACTGACGATTATCGGAAGAGTAAAAATTTTTATACCAGCGATAAAATATTGTACTCCTATTTGCATAGATACTTGTCAGAAAGCGACCGTCGGTATATTAGTCCAAATTTGCTGAACCTGGGAGAGGCAGCTTCAAGAAAAATGGATGAGCTTTCAATGGCTGCCGACAAGCAATCACCAAAGCTTAAAAAGCGTGATAACTTAGGCAATGATATTGATAAGGTTACATTCCATCCGGCCTATTGGAAGTTAATGGATATTGCTGCAGAATCAGAGATGTTTCACTTGAAATATCATCCCCAAACAGAAGGACGTTTTAAAGAAAGCCGACACAGCCTGGGGTTTGCGTTGGGGCAACTGTATGCGATGAGTGAACTAGGCCAATATTGTCCCCATTGTATGACGGATGGAGCTGCTTATTTAATTGAACAGTATGCAGATTCAGAAGATCAAAAACGACTCCTTCGAAAATTAGGAGCTTGTGAAGGTCATAACCTGTTTACCGGTGCCATGTTTCTAACTGAAAAGTCTGGGGGATCTGATGTGGGGGCGAATTTAGTGGAGGCCGAACAGATTGATGGAAAAGAGTATTTGTTGAATGGAGAAAAGTGGTTTTGCAGTAATGTTAATGCAGATGTAATTATGGCATTGGCACGGACCGGAGATATAAGAGCGGGCACCAGAGGCCTGTCATTATTTTTAGTAGAAAAAAAGCTAGCTGACGGAGATCCCAATCCTATGGAGATTATTCGCTTGAAAGATAAATTAGGGGTACGGTCGATGGCCACAGGTGAGGTCCGTTTTCAGGATACTGTGGGGACGCGGTTGGGAGATGAGGGGCAAGGGTTTAAGATTATGGCTCAGATGATCAATATATCTCGAAATTACAACTCTGTTGCTGCGTTGGCAGCTAATAGGCGAGCACTGATTGAGGTATGGCAATATCTTAATCATCGTAAAACCTTTGGGAAACGGGCTATTGAACACTCACTTATCCGTGAGAAATTCTATGAGTTGGGCTCGCAATATTTGGCTAACTTTCTGTTGGTCTGGCAAGGTATCCGAGCTATGGATGCTTCTGAAAATGGAAATATGAGGGCACGACATCTTTTACGAATACTAACCCCGATGGCTAAGTGGTGGTCGGCCGAGCATGCAGTGTATGCGGTACGTGAGTGTATGGAGCTTATGGGTGGGAATGGATATATTGAAGATTTCGTAATGCCGAAATTATTGCGAGATGTCAATGTATTACCGATATGGGAGGGGTCGGGAAACATTATTGTGTTGGATATGCTTCGGGCGGCACGTAAATCAGAGGGTTTATCTATTGTATTTGAGATCATCAAGGAGGCCGCTAAAAGCTCTAAGGTGTATGGAGACCTATTGGGTAATCAGCTGTCAGAGATAAAAAACGTATGGAAATCTATAGAAGAGATGGAAAGTAAGGATCAAATTGAAGCAACAGCTAAACCCCTTTTTAAGAAATTGATCACTCTTTTACAGGTAGCTTTATTGATCCAAGAAAAAAGAGATAGTTCTTCTGAGCGTTATGATATTGCTCTTAGCTACTTTAAGCGTTTGTTAAGCAGTACCTTAGAACAACGAAGCCCACGGCCAGTTGAGGAAATAGAAGAATTAATTGGGTGGGATTATTGAGGCTTTCATGTTATATCTTGGCAGATGCTTGTAACTAATCTTTCCCGCCGTCCTTTGCTATACACGAATTAAGTTAGTTCTAAGGCTACGTTTTAACCGGCACTGGCTGAGGCACCACCACCGGCAGTACTGGTTGAAGCTCCTACACCACCCGCTGCACCGGGGAAGGCAGTCCCCCCAGTAGCACTCAACGCACTAAAGCTGCTAGCTACATCAGCTGCAGAAGTTGAGTTTGAACTGAAAACAATCCAGGCAAAGACCGGAACCACCTCTGAATCAGTAGTGATAATAGGTTTAAGCTGTTTTTCTTGCAGGCCAAAGGCGAGGGCATAGATAAAATGTTTGTCCAATTTTTCTGATGAGATATTATGGTCTTTCGCATTTTTAAGACCCTTTTCATAGTTCTTCCATCGTTTATATACCTCTTCTCCTTTTGGAGTACGACGAACAATCGCAAAAGAAAATATGAAGGCTAAAAAAGTTATGACAAGGCTTGCCAGTGCTTCGGGACCGGTAAATATGAGAGCAGCAACACTCAGCCCCATCAATAAAGATTGGATAGATAAATTCCAGTATAGGCCGGTGTAGCTTTCTTGGTCAATCCAACCTTTGTTGGTACAGTACGTTTTAAAGCTTTTTTCCCAATTGTTAAACCATGAAGAGACAGTCGAATTACTTCCTTTGAAAATAGTGTGTAATTTTCTCTTGTCATCTTTTCGAATTCGCTCTTCAATAAAATTGACAAGCTGTTCTTCCCATTTTTTTACTGTTGTATCAAGCGTTTTACCGGTTCTTGAGATAGAAAAGGTCGGTTTGTTATCCGATAAAAAACCATCTTCCGGATCCTCTTCTTGTAGCTTAAAATACCCGCTGCGAGCCAAATCGAGAACCGTGGACATAAGCAGACTGCTGGAAATATTACGCCCGTGCAGTAACCATCCTACAGTAGCCGGACGAAGACGTCCGGGTATCACGATTGTTTCGGCAGAAGGGAGGTGAGAGGTTGAATGCCTTTTGCCATACCTATTATAAAAGTAATACGAGCTTCCAATACTTAAAACAATGAATAGGTAGATCAGTTTTTCCCACAGCGCATCAAGGTAAGCATCTTGTTTTCTTTGTTTAATAAGTTTCTGTTGATATCTCTGTTCTTCTTGTTGTGCCTGACTCAAAGTAAACTCTTGATCAGTAATCTCAACAAGGGAGTTGTTTAACAATTTTGTAGGGAAAACAGTACGTACTTTTGCAAAGTCATTGTCATCAACATCGGTTGCAGTAGCCTTATAACTACCTGTTGATTTTTGTAACACTAATTGATCTTTAGGTCCGCGGCTCCAAACGTAAAGGGAGTCCAAAGTAGTTTTTTGGGGCAGCAGGATCTTGGCAATTAACTGATCGGTAGATTTATCTCGATCATCAGAGAGAAAATTCCAGAAGAATTGTGCCCATTCTGGTCCAACAGTTAAAGCTCCTTTTAGGGTATAAGAAATGGTGAATGTACGTTGTTCATCTTCAGCATCATAAAACCATTTGAGTATAATAGATTTATCATTTTTGTCTACACTAAAGGATCCGGGAGCACCTGAGTTTTCATTGATATAATGGTGCCCATTTTCTGATATCCTTATATCGGTAATGTCAGTGAAGCCTCTTCTGGGAAGTTCATATTCGGCCCAGGAAAAATCCCCATCAAACTCATAAGTAAGATGTTCGGTAATTTGCACCGTACCGTCAGAATTAATGGTAACTACTGATTCGATATGAGGGATTTCATATTCCTTGGAATAACTGTTAACAAATCCCAAACAGCACACAAGAATACTTAATAGAAGAGCTCTAAGCCACATAACCAGAGGGTTTCGTTATCAAATGTTATTGATTTTCTAGTAATCTCTATAAAACCAACGTTTACGCAAAAATATATAACAAGTTACGAAAGGGGGGTATATTTACTAGAAGTTTAACTAATCAAAAATAATATACTGATAATGATATATTGAAAAGAAGGGAAAACTATTAGTGATTCCATCACATGGAATGATGGAATCACTTAATAAGGTCAAGTAAAAAAGCATTATTGGAATAAGCTATTCTTTTATAACTCTAAACCCGGAGTATTGTTTTGGAACCGAGGAGATTTCACCACGATCATCAACAAAACTTATGGCAGAGTACCCATACGTTTGAGGATCAGTTTCCGCAGTATACCATTCGGCCACGTTACCACCGAGGTCATAGATATGGGCTTCCCCGATAGAAACACCGGGATATGTACCTACTTCTTTAAGCATGGTATGGTCTAGGTTTTCCAGTTTACTACGAAATTCTGAGACCTCATCAATCGTGATATTATAGCCGGCCCAGAAGTTAAGCGTATTTTCTTTGGCTGCTACTTTTTTTGCCTTTTTATGGAGAGTCGCAGCTTCACTGCTATTGGGGAGACGATAGGCGTCACCTGTTTTCTTGCTCAACCAACCAAGGTATTGTTGGGCTTTTTCCGGGCTTATGTCGACAACGGGATAGTTGGCTCGTACACTTGGGAAGCTATGATCTTTATCAAATTCAGCATACTGCGCATTAGTAACCTCAAATCGTCCAATAGCAATAGAATCTTCTTTAATACTAACAGTTTCAGGGATCAAGATGTCATTAATGACGACTCCATATTGCCCATTTTTAATTTGTGCTTTATCCTTTTTGAGAAGCTCTGCAAGGGGACTTTCTTTTTTGAAAGCCTCATTTTTACCTTCATAGGTGCCAAAAAGGTGCTTATCAAACCAGCGAATTTCTTCTTCCATTTTACGTGTCTGATGCGTTATTTTTCGCAGACCATGAGGTTGGTTCGGAAACCATAGGAAGCGAACCGGTGCTTTCCCAATTTGCTGGAGTGCCCGATAATACTCCCAGCCTTGATCTCGTGGAACGGCCCGGTCTTTACTCCCGTGAAATATAATAGTGGGGGTTTTTACCTTTTCCATCTCGAAGAGAGGAGACTTTTGTATATAAGTTTCATTAAAAATTTTACCGTTAGTATTATCCCACGGTGCACCGCCAAAATAACTTTGATCAAAAGAGACCCCGAAAGCACAGGTTCCATAATCCGAAGTCCAGTTGACATCACCTGCACCTGGGGCTGCCGCCTTAAATAAATTGGGATGTTGTACGGTCAGCATTGTGGTAAGAATGGCACCATTAGACCAGCCTTTGACACCCAGTGAATCGCGATCGATCATTCCTTTTTCTTCCAGCATATCTATGCCGGCAATGATATCAGGAATCTCAAATTCATAGTAATGGCCTTTTATAGATTCTACGAATTCCTGTCCATGATTAGAGGATCCATGATAGTTCGGATTTAGAACAAAAGCTCCTTTCTGGGAATAAATGTTGGGAAAATAGGCCCAAGAATCACTCCATCGGTCCGTATCTACGCCAGAGGGTCCTCCGTGAATAGAAACAATTAGCGGGTATTGACGCCCTTCTTCATAATCTTCAGGATAAAAGAGAATCCCCGTTACTTCATCTCCTTTAGCGCCGGTCCAGCTGATGACTTCACTCTTGGCTTTGGGCTTCTTGTCAAGATATTCATTGAGGGCAATAACTTCGGTTCCTTCCGAAATGCTAACTTTGCGTCTTTTTATGTTGAGATCACTCAGGTGGTATTGGGGAGGGGTAGAGGCTGTTGAATAGACAGAAACCAATTTTTTATGTTCGTGCCCCACTGCAGTAATGGTAATGTGTTGATTCATTTTTCCGGCATCTACAGGTTTCTTATCCCATTCATTTCCATCTTTCTGCAGGTATGCCAACTTGGTAGTAGCTCCATTTGCAAGCCCTACCATCACATCATTACCAAATACATCAAAACCAGAACCCAGGCCCCAATTCCAGTCGATAGGTACTTTTTGGGCTTTCTCCTCATTTATATCATAGTAATGTAACATACTAATACCGGCCCCATTCCATTGAGGATCAGAAGATTTCACTGATACAAAGTAAAAGCCTTCATTATCGTCGGTAAATTTAAAGTTACCAGGTGTTTGAAATCCCATTTTTAGGATTTCTTTTTTAGTTTCATGTTCAAGATTCCAGAGATAGTAGTTTGGCTTGGGATTGGCGTCGGCACGGTAGTCAGGGCTCATAATATGTGAGCTAATCAACCATTTTCCGTTTTCTGAGACGGTATACTCACCAACCGGATATTTATTATCGGTAAGACGGCTGATGGTTTTCTTTTTGAGATCAAATGAATAGATACGGCTGGGTTTAAAATGGGCTGTATCTTCAACAACAATCGTATTATCCTCTTCCTCTTCTAGTTTTTGTTCATAAAGGGTCTTGCCCTCATTGGATTTAAAAGCGAGCTTTTTGTCTTCTAGCCATTGAATATCTGATATCCCCGTTTCGAACTCATGAATTTCGTATGGTTCCCCACCATATACGCTCATCGCCCAAAGTTTTTTACCCTTTTCGCGCGATGAAAGAAAGTATATGGTCTCTCCATCTTTTGAGAAAAGGGGACTGAAATCGGATTCTTTCCCGCGTGTCAATTGAATGGTCTTATACTTCCCATCTTCTTTAACATCAAAGCGAGTGAGGTAAAGGTCGCTTTCACTGCGGTCTTTTTCTTTGTTGGGCTTAGATTTAATCCAGACCAGTAAATTCCCGTCCGGTGAAAATTGCAGGCTTGATGCGCGTTCCTGGTTAATAACGTCCGCAACGGTCCAATTAAAAGTCTGTCCATTCACTGCGGGAATATATATTAAAACAGAAATTACAAAGAAAAAGAGTTGTCGTAGTGTTTTCATAGAAAGTACAACCGGTTTTTTATCAACAGTTAAAAAGGGAAAGAAATAATTATAATGTGAACAGATAGTAATAGGCGGGATCATTTTCAACCGTAAATAAATTTTTTTACCTATTATTTAATAGGTAACAGTGTTAAACGCGAAATTTTCTGTAAGGAATTCCTCCGAAATATATCTTACCTTTAGACAGAAACGATAAAATAAAATGAGGAATACATTATGAGTTCACTCAATAAAGCAATGATAATCGGTCGGTTGGGACAAGATCCTGACGTACGTTATACGCAGTCAAATACGGCTGTTGCAAATTTATCTGTTGCAACATCTGAGCGCTATAAAGATAACATGGGCGAATGGAAAGAGAATACTGAATGGCACCGCGTGGTTGCCTGGGGACGTTTAGCAGAGATCTGCCAAGAATATCTTAAAAAGGGCTCTCAGGTATATATTGAAGGTCCCATACAAACTCGTAAATGGGAAGATAAAGAAGGTCAAACGCGCTACACTACCGAGATTAAAGCCTTAACTATGACTATGCTGGATAGTAAAGGAGATAATGGCGGTGGCGGAAACGTGCCAAGCAAACCCGATAGCACACAGCCAGTTTCAAGTAGTGTAGATTTGAACGAAGATTTTGATGATATCGATGATGATCTGCCATTTTAATTGAAAATTGGATACATTAAAAGCGGTAGGGCTTTTTTGCTTTACCGCTTTTTCTATTCTTGCACTACTGTAATACAGTATATAGCTTTTAAACAAAATTAAGTATAAAATCAGGTAATTGGACGACCCTAGTAGCTTTCTCTTTATCATTGACTTTTCAATACAGGCCAAAGAGAACTTTCTTTTTGAGCCTACTATTGATCCTATTGAAATATCTGTTCAAGTTGCCTGTATCTTGTTAGGGTTATTCTTTTCAGCTCTTTTCTCTGGATCAGAGGTTGCATTTTTCTCACTTTCAAATCAGGAAGACCTGCTTTCGGAAGGGGATATCGAAGGTACAGCAGATCGATTGATCATACGTATGCTCGAACAGCCTCGTCGTTTATTGGCAACAATCCTTATCGGTAATACTTTTGCCAATACAATTGCTTCGGTTTTGGCTGCCGTAGTAGCGGGTAATCTTATGGCTTACTATGGGTTGGGAGAGTTCTTGGTCTATTTTATTGAGGTGGTCGTATTAACATTTATGATACTGATTCTTAGTGAGATCACTCCCAAGATTATTGCGATTAATAATCCGTTGAAGGCGACCCGCCGTATCAGTCGGTTTATCTATGTGTTTTTTATTCTTTTTAAACCATTATCTAAAATTATAGCCAGCAGTACATTAAGCCTGGAGGAACGTCTGCCAAAATTGACAAGTAAAATGACCTCCGAAGATATTATGACAATGGCAGAGGTTAGCGAGCAGGAGGGTTCTATTAAAAGTGATGAGCGTGAGATTATAGAAAATGTTATTGAGTTTGGCAGTACTACAGTGCGTGAAATTATGACTTCACGCGTTGATATTGTTGCAATTTCTACCGGAAACTCACTGGATGAAGTATTAAGTGTAATTCGAGAAGAAGGGCTTTCGCGAATGCCTATTTATGAAAACGATTTGGATAATATTTTGGGCGTTATACACTCTAAGGATGTATTACCCTATATTAATTCTGATATTGAACGCACAACAATAAATTGGCGCACCATTGCACGTAAGGCACTTTTTATTCCTTCTACTAAAAAGCTGGATGATCTGCTTCGGGATTTTCAGCAGGAAAAGACCCATATCGCTATTGTTGTTGATGAGTATGGCGGTACAGAGGGGTTGATTACTCTTGATGATATTCTTGAGGAAATTGTAGGGGATATCGCTGATGAATATGATGAGGATGAAGATAAATTATATACGAAGTTTAAAAGTGGGGTATATATCTTTGACGCTCGCATAGATTTAGATGATATGGAAGATATCCTGAATCGTGAACTTACTTCGGATGACGATCAGTATGAGACATTAGGGGGGCTGGTTTATCATCTTACAGAACGTATTCCAAACGTAGGTGAGCGGGTGTATTATCAAAATCTGGAATTGACCATCCATTCTGTGCAAAATAATCGGGTACGCAAATTACGTGTTAAAGTACAGGACCGACCGCAATCTCCCAGAGAACATCACCAAACTCAACAATAATAGCTAACTGATATTTTGATGATTAAGCCGTACGATGCATTGGTTGAATCCGATGTTGATTTACAGCCATATAATACATTAAATATTTCAATAATGGCTCACAAGTTTGCGGCTGTAAAAACGACTACTCATCTAAAAAATATCCTTGCCCATCCTCAGACGAAAGAAAACGAACTCTTAATATTGGGTGGGGGCAGCAATATTTTATTTACAGATGATTTTGATGGCTTGGTTCTACATGTTGAAATCGGAGGTCTGGAAGTCGTAAAAGAGACGGAAAAGAATGTATGGTTGAAAATTGGAGCCGGCGAGAACTGGCATGAAACAGTTCGCTATTGCGTAGCTCAAGGTTGGGCTGGAGTGGAAAATCTATCTCTTATTCCCGGAACTACAGGAGCAGCTCCGATACAGAATATTGGGGCTTATGGTGTTGAACTTAAAGATGTGTTTGAGGAGTTGGAAGCTGTTGATATCGCCACCGGTGAAAGGCGTCAATTTAGTAAGGAAGATTGTAGTTTCGGTTACCGTAATAGTATTTTTAAAAATGAGCTCAAGGGAAAGGTTATTGTTACAGAAGTGGTGCTTAAATTATCGAAAAATCCCGAGCTCAATACTTCTTATGGCGCCATTCAATCGGAGTTGGAAAAACGAGGTATTTCTGATCCTACTATTAGAGATATCAGCGATATCGTTATTGATATCAGAAATAGTAAGCTCCCGAATCCCAAAGAAACAGGGAATGCCGGAAGCTTTTTTAAAAACCCCATTGTAGCTGAAAATATTTTTGAGCGGATAAAGAAGCATTACCCCGAAGTCCCGGGATATAAAATGGACGACGATATGATAAAGGTGCCAGCAGGCTGGCTCATTGAAGAAGCCGGTTGGAAGGGCAAGGTTGTAGGTAATACGGGGACATACAGGCAACAGGCATTGGTAATAGTAAACCACGGTGGAGCAACAGGACAAGAAATACTGGATCTGGCTAAAGAAATTCAGGCTTCCGTATCTGAACAGTTTAATATAGATCTTGTCCCCGAAGTGAATATTATCAGATAATATGGCAAAGGCTTCTGCGAAGACTACTCATTTCACTAAACATCTGTTTGGGGCAGGTATTCAGTGTCCCACAAAATTGTATTATAAGGCTAAAGACTTTGCAGAAAGTAAAGTTGCCATTCCGTTTATACGACATGCTGTTTTCAATAAAAGATTGTTGAAGGCACTTGCGAGATCCGTTTACTCCGAGGGTATCTTTATTAAGGAAGCTTCAGTTCATGAAGCTGCTAAAGAGACGCGTTCTCTTTTAGAAGATCAGAACGCGGTTATATTTGATGCCATTTTTGAATATAAACAGATGATGGCCCGTTTGCCTATTGTGGTAAAAAAAGGGAATACACTGACGGTATTTCATATTCAAACTAAAGCTTTTGATTCTAGAAGAGATCATCTTATTGCCAATACCGGTAATATTTATAGCAAGTGGAGGAAGTATTTACTTGGTTTTGCTTACCAGTTATACCTGATTCAGAAAAGTTTACCTGAGTTTGATGTTGTACCCATGTTGGTATTGCCCGAAAAGACGGGCCACGCACAAACAGGGAATCTACCATTTATACTGAAGCCGTTGGATAAAACAGCAAAACCGGTTCCGGTATCATCAGCTAATCAGGAGTTGTTAGCTAAAATTGAAGTGTCAGACGAGATATTAAAGATTTGGAATGATTCTGACTTTGCTGAAGAGTATTTGCCAAAACCTAATTTTGAAGATACTTTATATTACCTCCGAAATTTATTTTTAAATATAAGGAAGGAGGCACCTAAAGTAGGTGCGAAATGTAAAGACTGCGAATTTCGTATTAGCAAGGAGCGTATTGAAGATGGTGTTGAGAGTGGTTTTAATAGCTGTTGGGCTGCGATGATGGATCATGAGAATCCATCGGAAAAACATGTTTTTGACCTTATTGGCCCAGGTGTGAATCAATGGATCAATGAGGGGGTTTATGATCAAAAACAGATTCCTGGAGACGATATTATTGATATTAATACCATCGTTGAGGGAAATTGGGGGATCAGTCATAAAATGCGCCAGGCATTACAAATATATAAAGCGCAAAATAGGCCTGTACCGGCAGAAATTATACGCCCTGAGCTCAAAAAAGAACTCAATCGCTGGCAATACCCGCTTCATTTTTTGGATTTCGAAGCCGGTAATTATACGGTTCCTATTCGTCGCAATCGGTCACCATACCAGCTTATTGTATTTCAATATTCCTGTCATACGTTAGATGAAGATGGGGAATGGCAGCATTTTCAGTGGATTGATAACAGCCGGAAGATATATCCTAATTATGAATTGATTCGTCGCCTAATGGAAATTCCCAATATTTCAGAGGGAACTATCGTACAATATTCGAACTTTGAGCGGACAGCATTGAAAACGATACGGCGCGAGCTTATGAATGAGCAGGCTGATGTTAATGACAGTGAAAAACTCATTAAATGGATTGAAGCTATTATTCGTCGTAACGATTCTTCTCATCACCAGCCTCCTTATGTCGCTGATTTAAGCAGGCTGGTAAAGAATTACTACTATAACAGGGAGATGAATAACTCTTTGAGTATTAAGGGAGTACTGCAATCGATAATGAGTCATAGTGAATATTTGCGAGAAAAATATTCGGAACCGTATTTCAGCCACAATTTTAATGGAATACAGTGGTGGCAAAATGATGAAGAGGGTGGGGCCAGAAACCCGTATAGTATTTTAACAGAAACAGGGGATTCGCCAATTCGTCGGGGTACCGAAGCAATGGTAGTTTACGGAAAGCTCCTTGCCAAAGAATATAGCAAAGATCAATTACAGGCTTATCAAAATGCATTGCTTAAATATTGTGAGCTAGATACGTTAGCTATGGTTATGATCTATCAACACTGGAAAAATACGACGGATTGAGAGTAGTGAATTTTTGAGCGGAACTTATTAGAAATACTTACATTTACATACCATAATGACCGTTTAAATAAATTATTCAGTATGATAGCATTACATTTTAAAAGAACTATTCTATTTGTGTTTGCAGTTCTTTTTATGGCCGCATGTGTGGTTCAAAGGAGTCCGGTTTCCGGATCAAAAAGAGCATACGGATACAGCTGGGAGAAAGAGAAAAAGATCGGTAAACAGGCTGATCAACAGATTCAACAGCAATATGGGGTTTACCAGGATGAGCAGTTGTTAGACTATGTAAAGACCGTTGGCGACAACGTGCTGGAGGTTAGCCATATGCGTCGTGAAGACACACCGCAAAAATATCGGGAAACAGAATTCTATTTCCGAGTTTTAAATAGTCCCGTTGTTAATGCTTTTGCACTACCGGGCGGATATGTATATGTAACTCGTGGATTGCTAGCACACCTGGAAAATGAAGCACAATTGGCGGTCGTATTGGGCCACGAAATCGGTCATGTGGCAGCACGCCATGCCTCTCAGCGTGCATTTGAGCAACAGATAGGTCAGATAGCGCTTATAGGGGGTGCAGTAGCAGGCGAAGAGCTACTTGGAGTGCCGGGCGGCAGTGTTCTGCAGTTGGGTAGTCAGGCAGCACAGTTTTTATTTCTAAGCTATGGTCGTGATGATGAACGTGAATCGGATCGATTGGGAGTAGAGTATGCTGCCATGAAAAGCTATGACGCAGCAGACGGAGCCGGATTCTTTGGGGCCTTGCAACGTATCTCAAAACAGTCAGGTCAGGATATTCCGGATTGGAAGTCAACACACCCTGATCCGGCAGAACGGGCGAATACAATTCCGGAGTTGGCTAAAAAATGGAGAGAAAAGGGATACAAGCAAACGAAAGAGGGTATTGATGAGTATATGAGTATAGTTGATGGGATGGTGTTTGGGGAAAATCCCCGTGAAGGGTTTGTAGAAGAGGGCAGTTTTTATCATCCTGAATTGGCTTTTAGATTTAATTATCCTGCTAATTGGGAAATCGTTAATAGACCTTCGCTGGTTGCCGCTGTTAATGAAGATCAGGATGCGGTCTCTGTCATGAAAATTGACAGTGTGGCTGATGATCCAAAAAGTTCGGTGATAAATTATGTGAGCCAGGATGGATTTACCCTGGTATCACAAGGAGAAACCGAAAGTAATGGACTGGGGGCATATCAAGCTATTGCAACTGCAACTGCTAAAGATAGTACTCAGTATCGTTTCCATGTTTATGCTGTCTTATATGATAACAATATCTATCGGTTTACAGCTTACAGTCTTGCCGATAAATTTGCGGCATATCGTGCTAAGTTCGAAGATATTAGCACCTCTTTTGCAGAGCTGAATGATCAGAAGATCCTCAATATTAAACCGGTTCGGTTACAAACTGTGAAAGCTGATCGGACCGCTGATTTTGCATCTTTCCTACCACAAGAATTACCTATGGAGATAGAAGCAGAGGATATTGCCATCATAAACCAAGTGGAGCTGAACGAAACGATAGAGCAGGGGAGTTGGCTTAAGATTCCTCAACAATGAGTTTGGGTTAGCTAGAAAAGGCAATTATTAGTATGATCAGTATGCTAAGCAGTTATCTACATAGGTACATTAGGCCCTTATAATTAGGTCTGTCTTTCTCATTCAAAACCAATATCTTTGGGGCAGCATCAAAAATCCTAAATTTAGAGGAACCCATTTTTCATGATTGAGCGATATTCACGCAAAGAGATGGCCGATATCTGGTCATTGGAAAACCAATTTCAAGCTTGGCTGGAAGTTGAGCTGGCTGCCTGTAATGCCTGGAGTAAATTAGGAAAAATACCTAAAGAAGATGTAGAAAAGTTGTATGAGAAGGCAACATTTGATGTTGGCCGGATAAAAGAGATCGAAAAGAAAACCCGTCACGATGTCGTAGCTTTTACTCGTTCAGT
Source organism: Fodinibius saliphilus (assembly GCF_005869845.1). Lineage (NCBI taxonomy): Bacteria > Pseudomonadati > Balneolota > Balneolia > Balneolales > Balneolaceae > Fodinibius > Fodinibius saliphilus. Next base: position 325,348 of record NZ_VAWF01000001.1, read on the forward strand.
CTCGGAATCTCTTGGTGATGAAAAGAAATGGGTTCACTATGGGCTTACCTCAACAGATGTTGTTGATACGGCAAATGGTTATCGCCTGAAGCAGGCCAACGAGATTATTCGGAAAGATTTAGAGCATATTATTGAGGTATTAGCGGAGAAGGCTAAGAAACATAAGTTTACCGTCATGATGGGGCGTACCCATGGTGTGCATGCCGAGCCGACTACTTTCGGGTTAAAATGTGCATTATGGTATGCTGAGATGAAGCGAAATTTAGAACGCTTCGAAAAGGCTGCAGATGCGGTTGAGTTTGGCAAGATGAGTGGTTCAGTTGGAACTTTTGCCAACATTCCGCCAGAGGTAGAAGAATCTGTATGTGAAGAGTTGGGGCTCAGTCCAGCACCGATCTCAACGCAGACCCTCCAACGTGATCGTCATGCAGATTATGTTTCTACCTTAGCATTGATCGGTTCAACAATGGAGAAGATGGCTGTTGAAATTCGTCACTTGCAACGAAGTGAAGTGCGCGAAGCAGAAGAGTTTTTCCGTAAAGGACAAAAAGGTTCTTCTTCAATGCCACATAAGCGTAATCCGGTAAGTTCTGAAAATATTTCGGGTTGCTCTAGGGTGCTTCGGGGGTATATGATGTCAGCATACGAAAATATTCCATTGTGGCACGAACGGGATATCTCGCACTCATCGGTAGAACGAATTATCTTGCCGGATGCTACTATACTGTTGGATTATATGCTCAATCGATTCTCCGGTGTGGTAGAAAAGTTGACGATCTATGAAGATAATATGGAAGAAAATATTTTTAAAACATATGGCCTTACTTTCTCGCAACGATTGTTGCATATGCTGATTGATGAAGGTGAAATGTCGCGCGAGAAGGCTTATGATACGGTTCAGCCTTTGGCGATGCAGGCATGGGAACAAAAAACAATGTTCCGGGATCTTGTTGAAGCAGACGAAACGGTACAGGAATATCTCACTGACGAAGATATCGATGAAGCCTTTAATCTAAAGCACCACACCCGAAATGTAGATCGTATTTTCAAGCGTGTTGGCTTACAATAAAATACATTAATTATTAGAGTTGCCGGTCTTTTTAAAGCTGGTAACTCTTAACCCTTATTTGTTATTGATGGAAGATTGGTCTGAACTTATATTCGATAGGGATACGGCTTTTGAAGAAAAGGCAAAACAAGTTTATCAGCATCAGTTTGAGGAAAATGCAGTTTATCGCAGATTTTGCAAGGCGTTAGGTATTGATTCTGACCTTTTGGGTGGGATACAGTACGATATTAACAGGATACCGTTGCTTCCCATAAAAGGATTTAAAGATGCAGAGATTACTACCCAGCCTGATGCTGAGCCTGATCTTACCTTTAGAAGCAGTGGTACTTTAGCGATGCAGCGCAGTATTCACAAAGTAATAAATGAGTCGCTTTATCAAGAGTCACTACTCAAAGGTTTCCAGCACTTTTATGATTTAGAAGATACCGTTATATGGGGGTACACCCCCGGCTATGCTGAAAACCCGGATTCATCACTGATCTATATGATTCAGCAGCTTATTGATCAGGATAACAGCGGCTTGAGTCGTTTTCTGCCACTCGATGAACCTATAAACCCGGGAGCTGTTAAAGAAATAAAGCGTCAACGAAAGCAGTTGATTATCTTTGGTGCGGCTTTTGGGCTGCTGGACCTGCTTAAACTACAAGATCTTCACTTGCCATCAGACAGTATTATTATTGAGACGGGTGGGATGAAAACCTATAAACGAGAAATATCCCGTGTTGAGTTACATAAGCGCCTGGCCAAGGGCTTTGGATTGAACGGGAATCGTATTCATTCCGAGTATGGCATGGCAGAGTTACTTAGTCAGGCATATACTACCGGTGGACAGTGGTTTAATACAGTGCCGTGGATGCAGTTGAGTATTCGAAATCCTGAAGATCCTACCGAGGCGTTAATGCCATATGACGAAGGGTTAATAGGTGTTATGGACTTGGCAAATGTACATAGCTGTTCATTCCTGTTAACCGATGATATAGGAGTAATGGATGACAGAGGACGTTTTAAGATATTGGGACGCTGGAATCCCAAAAATCTGCGCGGCTGTAATTTTCTAATTGAAGTAGATTAAATTAGTTTTTGATATATGAACAGGATACAGGAACGAGTAGACGCACTGCTAGAAGCCATTGACAACTGGTTATATACGGACAATGAACACTTAGCAGATGCTATTGACCGCACTGCAAAGGAGGGCTACTTTAGTTTTGAGGATATACAGTTTGCCATAGAAGCGATTAAAGAAAATATAAGCAGAGAAGCCCTTACAAATTGGATGGACCATATTAATTCTGACTCTGAAAATAGTGCTGAAGGACAGAATGTATTATGTTTGCATGCTGGGAACATTCCGTTGGTAGGATTCCAGGATGCTCTGACCACTTTATTAAGCGGGGCAAGATATACCGGAAAAATTTCACGTAAAGATCCCTACCTGCTACCCACTTTTCTAAATGAGGTAAAGCAGATGAGCCTTTGGTCAGATATGGATGTACAGTGGACCCATCGTTTGAACGATTTTGAAGGTATGGCACATGATGCGGTTATTTTTGCAGGGTCTGAATCATCAGTACCGGGAGTAAAAGAAGCTATTCAGCAGTACGATCTTGCCAATGAAGAAACACGATATCTGATCCGTACCGCTCATTTTTCAATAGCCTTTTTGGATCGTGTTAATTCTAAATCAATGCAGGATTTAGCAAGCAGTATTCTTCGTTATGGTGGAAAAGGATGCCGGTCGGTAGCTATTGTTGTTTCTCCATATGAACTTGAAGAGGTAAAAGAGGAGCTTGTCGAAAGTACTAAATCATTTTGGTCTGAAAATCCTCAACACGAAACTCCTGCGCCAAGGTTAAAACATCAGGTTGCCTATAATGAAGCTGTGGAGCGTAATCAGCTTTGGCTGGAATATTTTTTGATCCAAGAAGAAGGAATAGAGTTGGATCAGGATTTTGTCTGTTACTGGGTGCAGGGAGATGAAAAGACGGTGGCACAGTGTGCAGAGAAGTATCAAGATGATATGCAAAGTATTTACGTGACGGATCAGGAGGTCAGTATACCTGGATGGGAATCAAATATCGAACTTCTCGAAAATGCCCAGACACCGAAAATATCATGGCAACCGGATGATATTGATACCCTGGTTTGGTTGATGAGATAGTGATTATATTGTATTGTTAAAAAGATTTTTTTGTTGCATTTTTCTTAAAGCGAAGGTCTCACAGCCTTCGTATTTTTTTAAGTAATATCAAGAGCGTTATTTAAGCAGCACTTCTTCTGCAAATGTTATCATTAAGACGGATTATTATCCGGTAATATATTAAAAGAGAAAAAAGAGAAAAATGGACAAACGTGAGATGATTTTGGGATTATCAGATGTCAACCTGGATATGGTTGATAAAGTAGGGGGAAAGAATGCCTCACTTGGCGAAATGATTGGCAATCTTGCCGATCGCGGTATTAACGTACCGGAGGGCTTTGTAGTTACCGTTGCGGCTTACGAAAAATATATGGAGTTTAATGGCCTTACAGAGCATATTCGTACATTAATAGACCAGTTGGATGTTGACGATTTGGTTCAGCTTAGGAAAACCGGTATGCAGATACGCCAGCATATCATGGATGGGAGTTTTCCGGAAGAATTGAAAGAAGCAATTGAAAACCGATATGAAAAACTTTCACTGGAATATGGCAAGTCGGCTACTGATGTCGCAGTGCGTTCGTCAGCAACAACAGAAGATCTTCCCGATGCTTCTTTTGCCGGGCAACAAGATTCTTTTTTAAATGTTCGTGGTCATAATAACGTCGTTAATTCAATTAAGGCCTGCTTTGCATCTCTTTTTACAGATAGGGCTATTTCATATCGTACCTCAGCGGGTTTTGATCATATGACTGCAAAACTCTCTGTCTGTATCCAAAAGATGGCACGTTCAGACCTGGGAGCTTCTGGGGTGTCGTTCTCCATAGATCCGGAAAGTGGATTTGAAAATGCTGTGATAATCAATGGAACATTTGGGCTTGGAGAACTGCTGGTACAAGGAGAAATATCACCGGATGAATTTATCATATTCAAACCTACCTTGGCAGAAGGAAAAGACGCTATTATTGAAAAGAAGCTAGGTAAGAAAACACATAAATTAGCGTACGGGCATAAACCTAATGAATTGACTCGAAAATTAAGTCTGGAAGAAGAACAGCGAAAACAATTCTGCTTGACTGATGAACAAGCTTTACAGTTGGCTAGGTGGGTAGTAGAAATTGAAAAATATTACACCAAGCGTAATGGGCGCTGGACACCGGTAGATGTGGAATGGGCTTATGATGGATTATCTGAAGAGCTTTTCATTGTACAGGCACGACCTGAAACTGTGCATGCCAATCAAAAGGTTGGAAGCCTTACTGAATTTAAAATTGCAGATGGAAACCGGCATGAACGGCTTATTTTTGAAGGAATTGCAGTGGGAGATCGAATTGGAAAAGGAGCAGTAAATGTTATCCATACTCTCGATGGACGGGATGGCTCTGCCGATGAAGCTGACTTTGAAGATGGGCAGGTATTGGTAACAGAGATGACCGATCCCGATTGGGAACCTCTGATGAAAAAAGCCTCGGCCATTGTTACTAATAAAGGGGGACGAACCTGTCATGCTGCTATTGTTGCACGCGAGTTGGGTATTCCTGCTATTGTAGGGGCAACAGTTGCTACGCAAGCACTCAATAATGGTCAAGAGGTAACAGTGTCTTGTGCGGAAGGTAGTTCTGGGAAGATCTATGAAGGGTTAATTGATTTTGAAGAGATTAATCATGAGATATCAGGTCTTCCTAAAACAGAAACACCTATTATGTTGAATGTAGCCTCACCGGATATGGCATTCAAATTTAGTAAAGTTCCCAATTCCGGTGTTGGATTGGCCCGCGAAGAATTTATCATCAATAACTATATCCATGCTCATCCATTGGCATTACTTCATCACAGAGAGCTAGGGGATAAGGAGCTCACGGAAAAAATTGATGAGATTACATATGGCTATGATAATGAATCTGAGTTCTTTATCAAGAAGCTTTCTTATGGGATTGCACATATAGGTGCTGCTTTTTATCCCAACAGGGTTATTGTACGGTTTTCTGATTTCAAATCTAATGAGTACCGAAATTTGGTTGGAGGTAGTTATTTTGAGCCAGAAGAAGAGAATCCGATGATTGGCTGGCGGGGAGCTTCACGATACTATTCTGACAAATACAAAGAAGCTTTTGGCCTGGAATGTCAAGCTATTAAACGGGTTCGAGATCTGTATGGCCTTACTAATATTACAGTAATGGTTCCATTTTGCCGCACTCCTGAAGAGCTGAAAAAAGTACTTGCTACAATGGAAGAGTTTGGTCTTAAGCGTGGAGAAAACGGTTTGGAAGTCTACCTGATGGCTGAATTACCTTCTAATATTATGATGGCTGAAGAATTTGCAGAACATATAGATGGATTTTCAATAGGTTCTAATGATCTAACACAACTTACTTTAGGATTGGATCGCGATTCTTCACTAGTGGCTCATGTTTATGATGAAAGAAATGATGCGGTAAAGCGGATGATTTTAATGCTGCTGGAAAAAGCCAAAAAGACTGGCACTAAAGTTGGAATCTGTGGACAAGGTCCCTCAGATTTCCCTGATTTCGCTGAGTTTTTAGTAGCCAATGGCATTGATACAATATCAGTTACTCCAGATTCAATGTTTAAAACATTATATTCTATCAGTGAGCTGGAGAATAAGATGGTGGAAGCCGAATAAAAAAGGAAGTATGTACTGTATCTGACAAGAATAGTAATAAATAAAGGGGTGCATATGCACCCCTTTTCAAATGGAAAGCTGTTTTTAGGCTATTTCTCTTCTATAGGAGGAGCACCTGCTTCTTGAACCGCTTGTTTAAGTTCAGGTATCACATTTTCAGTAAATTTGCTAAGATCTTCCTTAAATGTTGCCAGCTCTTCTTTACCTGTTTCAATGGCTTCTTTATGCATTTGTGTAGGGCCGTACGTAGTACGAAGGGAACGGTACCCAACAAATAATCGAGAGCGTGGCGAAGGTTCGTCATCTAGCTGACCCACTTGTTGCTTAGCTTCGCTGCCATTCATCTGTTCATTGAGCTCTTTAAGCTGCAAACGACTTTCATTAAGACGTTTATAAACTTCAGGAGCTTCTTGATCTGCCCTGGACAGTGCACGCTGTAAAGCGCCCACGGTATTCATTGCATTCTGCAATGAATTAGTGGTTCGGGTTAGATCTTGTTGGAACTTTTCAAGCTCCTCGCGAAATGCAATAATTTCTTCGTTGGATGCTCCTTCCAGCGCACCGTCACGAAGGGGGACAACCTCAAAAGTAACCGGGTCAGAAAGTTGAGTAACTTCTCCGCGAACTACTTTTGAAAGTGTAGCAGTGTAGGTGCCGGGAGTAGCCATAAAGCCTCCACCAAAGTAACCTTGTGAAGATTCTTCCATCTCAACAACATCTTTGGATGGATATTTTAGTTCCCAATTCACTCTATGGAAACCTTTGCTGGCAGGCCCTGTAACACGGTTAACAACATTCCCATCGTCATTTTTGATTGTAATTACAACTTTGGGCTTTTGTTCCCGCATTTCTTTTTCAAGGTTATCCCAGCCGGGAAAAGGTACATCTTCATCTTTTTTAAGGTCTTTTTCCTTCTTTTTACGCTGAGTTTCCAGTGAGTTATAACTGTCTTTGAGATAATAGGTGAAGACTGTTCCAAATGGTGGATTATCAGCTTTAAAGTGATTAGCCCCCATGGATCCTACGACACTATTTTCAATATACCAGTAGGTGTCACGCGGAGTAAAGAGTTTAGCTTCTTGGTTGAGTGTTTGCGCATTGACTTTGCGGAGCGGGCTATAGTCATCAAGAATATAGAAACTGCGCCCAAAGGAAGCACCAATAAGGTCATTATGGTCGCGCTGAATTTCCAAGTCGCGGAATGAGATTGTTGGAACTCCCCCCTTTAGTTGTTGCCAGTTTTCGCCTCCGTCAACAGTAAAGAAGATTCCAAATTCTGTTCCTGCAAAAAGCAGATCCTTGTTCTCATGATCTTGGATAACTCTCCAGACTAAGTGGCGATCAGGAAGGTCATCACTGATTAATTCCCAAGACTCTCCACGGTCGGTACTTTTAATGAGATATGGATTTAAATCGCCATTCTTATGGTCATCCATTGCTACATAGACCGTATTAACATCAAAGCGATCTGCTTTAATATCATTGATAAAGGCTTTGGAAGGGACACCATCAATATCCGAAAGTTCAATTTCACGCCAACTTTCACCGCCATTCTCAGTAACCTGAATACGTCCGTCATCGGTACCGGCATAAATCAGCCCTTCTTTTTCAGGAGATTCTGCCAGCGAGGTAATAGTATTAAAGTTCGACATGGCATTCATATCCCATGGGTTATCCCAGCTGCGCTGTTTACCCATGATAGGGAGCTTGAGGCGATTTTGATCCAGAGTAAGATCTCCTGAGATGGCAGTCCAGCTGTTGCCCCGATTTTCAGATATCCAAACCCGTTGTGAAGCTACAAGCAATTTTTTGGGATTGTGGGGACTTACTTCAACGGGAGCATCCCAGTTAAAGCGTTCAGACTCTTCGCCATCACCGGCCTGTGGCTGAATGTACACTTGGTCACCGGTTGTTTTATCGATGCGGTGTAGGCCTCCTTGCTGAGTTTCAGCATAAAAAATGTTAGGATTCCCCGGTTCAGTAGCGGTGTCATGCCCATCCGCAAAAAGCGTTTTTTTCCAGTCGGCATTACGGATTCCATCTTCATTGTCGGTACGTGATGGCCCGGTTTGAGAACCATTATCCTGGGTGCCACCATAAATATTATAGAACGGTTTTGCATCATCTACTGCCACTTTATAGAACTGGGTAATGGGCATATTGTTGATGAAGTTCCAGTTGTCGCCATTGTCGAAGCTCTCATAAATTCCACCATCAGATCCTACTAACAGGTAATCAGGATCATCTTTTCGAAATGCCATGGCATGACTGTCTGAGTGCTTAGCCTCTTCTTGGAGATTACTAAAATTATCTCCGTGGTCGTTAGATACTTCAATTCTAACATCCATCAGATAGATCCTTCCAAAATGATGAGGGGAGGCGTACAGTTCTTGATAATAATGTGGGCCGGTACCACCTGCTACCGTGTTAGACATCTTTTTCCAAGAGGCACCGCGATTGTCAGATTTATAGACACCACCGGTTGTTCGGTCAAGGGTAATTGCCGCATAGACGATATCCGGTTTTTGGGGCGATATTGCCAGCCCAATTTTACCCATATTAGAACTGGGGAGCCCGCTTTTTTTCTCATCCCAGTTTTCTCCACCGTCGGTACTTTTGTATATGCCGGTACCGGGGCCACCTCCCATATATGCTGCAGCGGTACGATGTCGTTGCCAGGTTGCGGCATACATTCTGTCAGGGTTACGGGGATCCAGAACCAGATCTGTTACACCAACCCATTCATCATCACCCAATACCTTTCTCCAGTTGTTACCACCATCAGTAGACTTATATAAGCCACGTTCACCGCCTTTGCTCCAAAGTGGTCCCTGGGCAGCTACCCAGATGATATCTGAATTTTCGGGATGCACGACAATCTTAGAAATATGTTCGGAATCCTTGAGTCCCATATTTTCCCAGCTGGAGCCACCATCTGTGCTTCGATAAACACCATCTCCATAGCCAACATGACGTCCACCTACATTTTCGCCGGAACCTACCCAAATGGTATTTGGATTGTTGGGATCTATAGTAACCGAACCAATAGAATACGAGGATTGGTTATCAAAGATAGAATCCCAGGTTGTTCCTGAATTTTTCGTTTTCCAAACGCCTCCCGAACCTACTGCCACATACCATGTGTTTTCATCATTGGGATGTATGGCGATATCGGCAATACGCCCTGATGTAAGGGCGGGACCAACGCTACGTAATTTTAATCCATTGTAGCTCGTTTCTGATACAATTGATCCATTATCTTGGGCAGCCATTGGTAGGGCACTTACCGCGAAAAGGATCAGCAGAAGAGTACTAAGTTTTGTTTTCATATTGACTACTATTTGTTAGAAAGTAAACAGTGATTTAAAAACTATAATTAATTTTAATGTTCATTGCCAACCGTATTTACAGGATTTAAAACCATTATAATCAAATAGAAGAGTGCTTCTAATGTTGTGTGAACTTCTTATAAGCAGATCCTGGAACTAGTTTCGGATGACAAGGCTGTTGGTTTAACAATCGGGTTCATGATCCCGAAATATTTTAGGATATGTTTTCTCAGCTGTGTTATTCAAAATTTTCTTTGTCTATAAAGCTTTGGCGTAGTGGATGTTGACAAAGAAACATACCAATCGGGGAGACGATTACCTTGTAAAGTGCCACTTACTGAAAAATATTGGGATCAGAAATTGAAGATCATGATCTTCGATAATTAATAAAAGGGGGAATAGGTTGCTGGTGAATCACAGAGAGGGCAGGGGATAACCATAAAAGCTATCTTGAAATGCTTTTTTATAATTACTGCTTATTTATTGTTGGTGAATAATATAGTAACAAGCAGAATTGTGTCCGATTTTACGCTGTAAGAATATGATTGTTCTTTGTCTAGGTATAACCAATCATCCTCAGTCAATTCCATGCCCTTCCCATCGACGTTAAAGAAAATATCACCTTTGAGACAATGTACCGACATCTCACCTTGAACGCTGTGTTCTTCGATACATTTTCCATGAGGCAAATACATTCGAATAACCTCCATGTCAGATGTTTTTACAAGGGCATAAGTAGAATCGTCTTGTAAATTTTCTGTTAGGTTTTCCAGATTAATTGGTTCGCCTGATACAATGTGACCTGTGCTCATGACAACCCCCTGTTTGGTTTTGGTCTGCTATTTAAATCTAAGCAGAATAAGGCTGCCGGGAAAGCAATATTGCATTTAATTTTTTGTAGCGGCCTATAATTTAGTAAGGCACATAAATACCTAATTTGCTTAAAATATAGAAGATTGGGTGTCTGTGGTTAGTTGTTCTAAAAAATTAATACCTCGAACAGAATTTCCCTTTTTATTTAGTGGGGGGCTCCATACAGCAATACTATAAACTCCCGGGTTAACAGCGCCGATACCTCCGCCAACTCCACTTTTACCGGGCAGCCCCACTTTAAAAGTAAAGTCTCCTGATTGGTCATAAAAGCCACAAGTCTGCATTATAGCATTAATACGTTTGGCTTTGCTGGCAGAGATAAGTTCTTTTCCCGTATAGGGGGAGATGCCTCGGTTTGCATAGAGTAAAAAAATATGAGCTAATTCCTTACAGTTCATCTCCAAAGAACACTGGTGGTAATAGAAATCGAGAACTTCATCAACATTATTATTAATGTTTTCAAACGACTTCATGAGGTTTACTAAAGCAGCATTTCGATGGCCATGTTTGTTTTCTGACTCTGCTATTTTTTGATTGTAGCTTATTGAACTATTCCCCGAAATCGAGCGAACAAATTCTAAGAAATCTTTCTTGGGATTCTCAAGCTCCGTAATCAATATATCCGAAATAACGAGGGCCCCAGAATTGATAAGCGGATTACGAGGAATTCCATTTTCATATTCCAATTGTACCAACGAATTAAAGGGATTGCCCGAAGGTTCTACCCCAAGACGTGTCCACATGCTAGTACCTTTAAGTTTAAAAGCTAAGGTAAGTGTGAGAACTTTTGATATGCTTTGTATGGAGAATCGATCTAGGTTATCACCATAAGAAAAATCATTTCCGGATAGTGTTGTTAAGTGAATACCGAATTTATCAGGAGATACATTCGAGAGTTCAGGGATATAAGATGCAACTTCTCCCCGAGAGGATGTGCTGAGTATTTCTTTTGAAATATTGTCAATAATATGTTGGTAATCCATAGAGAGGATAGTACTAATGAAATTTCGTAAAATGGGAAATTACTAAATAATCATCCGTTTTGCACTTAGTTAGAAAGGCAAGAGCTTAACTAATTAGAGAGCTTAGCAAAACAATTTTCCATCTTGTCATTCTGTTTACCGTCCGGTGGATCAGACTCTCATATACAGTTATTGGTGTTTAAACTAAGATCCTGGACTGAAGTCAGGGTAACAAGCTGGGTTTTGCAAAGCTTCTTGGTTTTTTGAAAGGGTTGACTACAGGCCTAGATTACTTTGACAATAATTTATATTTAGTCTAAATAAGTGTTGAACTTTGGCGGAGCGAAGTTTATCTTCACCTCTCAATTTAGAAATGATCTAAACAAAAATAGCGAAAGCTAGTGTTTTTAAAAAGGGCAATATCAATTTGTTGTGTGATTCTTGGGTGCGGGGCAACTGCATTGCATGCTCAAATGCAAGAATCCCAGATTTTAGGGAAGGTTTTAAGTCCTAATGGTGAGCCGTTGACTGGCATTACGGTACAAATAAAAGGAACAACCAAGGGTGACGCGACAGACCAAAAGGGTACATTTAAAATTAGTGGTTTAATAACGGGTAAATATACTGTTGTTGCTTCGGCTATCGGGTACATCTCAGAACAACGTGTGTTGACACTTCAATCAGGGGAAAGCCGACATATTGAGATTACATTATCTGAAGATACCTTGCAGCTGGATGAGGTAGTGGTACAAGGTAAATCAGAGACAAAAATAAAGCGGGAAGAGGCTTTTAATATTGCTTCTATCAGTGCAAAATCACTTAAAAATACGAGCTCCAACCTGGATGAAGTACTGAATACCAATCCGGGTATACATATTCGTAAAAAAGGGGGGCTGGGGTCTGATTTTAATTTATCTCTAAATGGATTATCAGGCAGACAAGTACGCTTTTTTATGGATGGGCTGCCTATAGAAAATTATGGGCGGACCTTTGGTATCAATAATATTCCGGTTAACCTGATTGAACGAGTAGAGGTCTATAAAGGGGTAGTCCCGGTATATCTTGGAGGTGATGCTTTGGGGGGAGCAGTCAACTTGGTAACGGAACAGTCGCCCCAGCATTATCTGGATGCCTCATATTCTGCAGGTTCATTCAACACTCATAAACTGGCTTTAGATGGACAGTATGTAGATTCGGCTACCGGTTTTGTACTGAAGGCAAATGGTTTTTATAACTATTCTGATAACAATTACACCATTGATGTACGGATACCGGATCCTCAGACGGGAACATATGGTGAAGAACAAGAAGTGGAGCGTTTCCATGATGCCTATAAATCGCGAATGCTCAAGCTGGAAACGGGTTTCAGGGATCTTTCTTTTGCTGATAAATTGCTGGTCGGTTTTTCAATGGCTGACAGTTATGATGAGGTACAGCACGGAATAAGTATGGATCGGGTGTTTGGACGTGTCCACACCACTGGCAATACCAAAGTGGGATCGCTGACCTACCGTAAAGAGCTTGGTAAGTTGAATATCAAAGTTTTTGGGTCTTACCTAAATGGTAAGTCGGGCGTGGTGGATACCAGTGCCGTATCTTATAACTGGCTGGGTGAATATGAGCAAAAGAACAACCAGAATATAGCCGAATCGAGCTGGGATAAAACCTTATTTACTTATAGCGATGAGGCCTTACAGAGTAATATTAATTTACGATATCAGTTTAATGAAAGGCATGAAGCCGTTCTAAACTATACCCAGAGTTATATAAGCCGCGAAGGTAGTGATCCAATAAGTACAAGTCCTGTTGCCTTTGCTGATCCCAATACCCTTGGTAAGCAAATAATTTCTGGCAGTTATAAGGTAAGTTTATTTGACGACCGATGGGCGGCTACGGTTTTTTCCAAACTTTACTTTTTTAATTCCCGTGTTGTAGGAGTCGACTGGGACGATACCATTACTGAGTATACTACCGATATTTTTAAGCCTGGTTATGGAGTGGCTACCACTTATCATCCGTGGGAGGGCGTACAACTAAAAGCCTCTTTTGAAAAAACATATCGTTTCCCGGATGGCTATGAAGTTTTTGGTGATGGTTTGTTGCTGCTTTCAAATCCCCAGTTATCGCCTGAAAATAGTAATAATTTTAACTTGGGAGCACAGTTTGACCACTATCTTGGCAACCATCACCTCATGGTTGAAACAAATCTCTTCTTGCGAGATGCAGAAGATCTTATACGCATTGAAGCCACAGGTCTAACCAGCCGGTATGTGAACCAACGGAAAGTGCTTAGTTCCGGTGTTGAGCTGGGAATACGATATGAGTATAAACGACTTTTATTTGCCGATTTCAATTTGACGTATCAAGATATACGCAACAATTCGAAATATGAAAATGGCCGGAAAAGTCATGTTTATAGTGACAGAATACCCAATATCCCATATTTAATGAGCAGCCAGAGCCTTGGGCTAAAGGTAGATGATTTTTTAGTTGCTCGTGATCGGCTGTCACTGACCTGGAGGGGGCACTTTGTAGAGGAGTATTATCTTAAATGGCCCAGTTTAGGATCAGCGGGCAAAAAGCACATTATTCCACAACAATATTTACAAAGTATACAGCTGGGATACTCACTTGATAACAGGACATATAATATCAGTCTGGAGTGTTCCAATATTACTGATACCGAGGCGTATGATCATTTTCGCCTCCAAAAGCCGGGAAGAGCTTTTCAAATCAAATTTCGATATCTCTTTAACTAAAACTACCACATACAAATCAAACCAATGAAATTAAATAGAGAATTACTGCTACTACTAATTTTCGTAGTATCGATGGGAACAGGTTGCGATATCATAACCGGGACCGATGATAATAATGATGGACCCGCTAACTATACCATTGCTTTTACAGCTCAGGGATCAGAAAATGAGTCTACTGACTATATCTTCAATACAGAAGACCTCATGGAAGGTTCCTTATCAGCAGAAGGGATTGGGATCGAGCAGACTGGATGGCGTTATATGGCTGCACATCATAATACACTTTTCAGCATAGGGTATTATGATGATAATAATGCTATAGCCTATGAGCTTGATAACGAAGGCAATGTTGTTGAAAAGGGGCGATTCGTTTTCGAGAATACCCTGGATATGGTTGGTAAAGGAGACAGTGAAACTATGCTGGCTATGGAAGTTCCCCGCGTTGATTTTGCAGATCGTGTACTCCACAAAGTCGATGTGAATGCTGTTTCAATTAAAGAAAAAGTGAATATGCGAATTTGGGAGAATAAAAAAGATTCTCTCGTAGCATGGCCAACGGCTCTAAAAGTTCGTAACAACAAGCTGTTTGTACCCTTCTACAAGATTCATGCTCGTGGTGACTTTACCACACCTAAAACAGATACAGCTTATGTAGCAGTATATTCATATCCTGAAATTAAGTTCGAAAAGTATATTACAGATACTCGAATGGGCCCAATTGGCGTATATGGTCTGTTTAATGGTATGGTTTCTGATGAAAGTGGAAACCTGTATGGATATTCCTCAGCTTCTTTGGCAAATGGATTTACAACACAGGGTAAATCTTCTGGTATTCTTCGTATCAATGATGGGGAAACAGAATTTGACAGTAACTATTTCTTTAATGTGGAAGCCGCTACTGGTGGTAAGATCAATTTCTTAGAATATGTAGGAAATGGTAAAGCACTTGCCAATATAGTAGTAGATGATTCACAACTGTGGGGTTCATATTCTGCAGGTAATGAGATTCATAAGCTTGTTGTATTAGACTTAGAAAATAAGACAGCTACCGACGTTTCCGGCGTACCACTGCACGGAGGGTTCTATGGAAGTCCGTGGTATGTTGATGATGGCAATGTATATATGAGTGTTACTACTGCAGAAAGTGCCCATGTCTATAAGGTAGATATTGCTTCTGCTACTGCTACGAAGGGTGCCGAAATATTGGGTAAAGAATTGAAAGGAATCTATAATCTTAATAAGAAGTAATTGATGTTCAATTTAGGCAAGCGACCCATAAAAAAAATTGCCGGCAAAATACACCTCTGGCTCGGTTTACCAACCGGGCTGGTGGTGTTTATTGTTGCTATTACTGGATCAATCTATTGTTTCCAGGAAGAGATATCGGCCCTTTATGATGATTATAAGTATGTAGAAGCTCAAGAGCAGGCTTTTATACCGCCATCCCGGGTTCATGATATTGCCGGTGAAATTCATCCTGGCAAACATGTACATAGCGTGATTTATGGAGATAAAACTGAGGCCCTGGAAGTTGTATTCTATGAGGCAGAGCCTGAGTTTTACCAATTGGCGTATATTAATCCCTATTCGGGAGATGTTATAAAAGTGATGGATATGCATAATGAGTTCTTCCACATCATTTTGGATGGGCATATTTATTTGTGGATGGGAGAAATTGGAAAAAAAATCGTCTCGTACAGTACACTCATATTTTTGGTAATTCTTATCTCTGGACTCATACTTTGGTGGCCCCGCAATAAAAAAATAGCCAGAAAAAAGACGCGCTTTTCATGGTCCGATCGAACACGTTGGAAACGTAAAAATTATGACCTGCACAATATTCTTGGTTTTTATGCTTCTGCTGTGGCTGTGATAGTGGCAATAACAGGTTTGGTGATGGCGTTTAACTGGTTTGCAGAAGGCGTGCATACAATGGCCGGGGGAGAGAAACAGGTGGAGTTTGTTCTTCCTGAAAACGAGAGTACGAAAGGGGATGCAATAAAAGCGGAACAACCTATTGATGTGGTATGGCAACAGATGAACAGGGAATATCCAAACGCAGAAATCATTGAGATGCACTATCCACCCACCGAAGATTACACCATCTATGCCTATGTGAATTTCTCCAAAGGGACCTATTATAACTCTGACTTTCGTTATTTTGACCGTCGAACGTTGGAAGAGATAAAAACTGAACAGGTATATAGTAAACTAGAAAAAGCTTCATTTGCCGACATGGTTCTGCGGATGAACTACGATATCCATGTTGGGGCTATCGGTGGTATAGTGGGCAAGATAATCGTTTTCTTGAGTAGCCTGATTGTAGGCAGTTTGCCCATCACCGGTTTTATGATCTGGTGGGGACGACATAAAAAGGTGACCCAACAAAAAAGACCCGGAGGCAAACAAAAGCAAAAGGAGGAAAGAGAACTAGTTAGTGCTGTTTAAGAAATGAGCCCAAAGAAAATTAAACGATTCACTATACAAAGTAATTGCTGGCTGAACCTGAATTCCGTTCCATTTTAAACTGGATTTCAAATCGAGCTCCTGTTCCATTTTGGATGCTAAGGTCACCATTTAATTGGGTGGTAAGCTGTTGTACCATAGATAACCCTAAAGAGCTAGTATCTTGGATATCGAAATCTTCGGGCAGACCTTTGCCATTATCGTCAATTACAATATTGACATCTTTATCATTTTGCTTCAGTTCAATTCTTAGTTGTCCCTTATCTTGCCCATTAAAACCGTGCTTATAAGCATTGGTTACCAGTTCATTAATGATAAGAGAGCAGGGGATTGCTTGGTTTACATTAAGTTGGATATCGTTGCTAAATATTTTTAAAGAGATATTTTTACCCTCTGTATTAATAGTAGCAGAGATATTTTCGACGAGCTCTTCTACATAATCATCAAAAGAAAGGTTAGCAAAATCTTTGGTTTGATAGAGTTGCTCATGAATCATGGCAATAGAATTGATTCGAAGCATACTCTCATTAAGCACACCCTGTATTTGCGGATTACCATCCCAGTTCATTGATTCGAGTTGTAATAAACCGGAAATAACAGCTAGGTTATTTTTTACCCGGTGATGAATCTCTTCCATTAATACTTGGTTGTTTTCTAAAGCATTGGATATTTCTGCTGTTCTGGATTTCACCTGCTTTCTCAAGAACAAAATAGCTATGATAACCAGAACTGCTAATATACCGCCTCCCCAGATGAAAATTTGCCAGTAACTTTGAGGGATGCCTATATACTGTAGATCTCGAGAAGTACGAGGAATAATTTGATAGAAAGTAGTACTAGATTCTTGAGGCTCAAACTTATCCATAATACCCTGAACAGTAATGGGGTCTCCGATACTGAGCATATCGAAATCAAAACTTGCGAAGTTTTCATGGTCGTCATCTATATACACCGAGAGCGTATTTTCGGCAGAAGTAGTACGGGCGATTTCTAGTTTTTTCCATCCTTCTTCTTGTTGTTTACTTACTATAACAGCTTTGCCTTGTATCAACATCCCAAGATAATTTTCAGGGTTGTTATAGGTTTTCTCAACTGAAATAGCAGGGGGCGTACGAGGGGCAACATCTATTGTATGATACTCATCGGCTACTATCTCTGCCTTCCCATAATAGAGTTTAAGGGTTCCGGAAATAACCAAACTATCTCCTCTTTGCACTTCTTCTGGAAATCGATCTGAATACATTAGTATTCCCTTCGATTGGTCCTGTATATAGATAATCATCGAGTTGGTATGAAGAACAGAAGAAGAAACACTCGCCCGGCCGCTAACTGTTACTTTGCTTCCCAGCAGATCTAACTTTCCGTCATTATTTTTATCAACTAAGACTTCGGAGACAGTTTTAATGTGCGTCGAGTCAGGAAGTGACTCACCTGAAGCGGTAAAGTTTAGTATACACATCATTGAAGAAAAAGAAAATATAACGACCATGTATACCCATCTTTCGTAGTCGTAATTTTTTAAATAAACCACCGATAAAACCCTAAATGTTAGATACTCTAATGTCCCGTTGTTTTAACTTTACTTAAAACAGTTGATAGCATTGCTGAAAAATACCTATAGAAACTAGGCAAGGAGATGAATATTTTACATTCCTAAAGGATAAGTAAAATATTCCGTCTTGGAGTAAATCGTCACCGTTTGATAAGCAAAATGCTTGTTCCCTAAAATTTTAAAACTATACTTCCTAATACATCCCAATGCCACCATGCAATTATTATAAAATAATATATTAAAAAAAATTAATTAATTGCAGGGTTAATTTCTGACCTCCCTGTTTTAATAACATTTTTTAAGCAGTATTTCCTTTCCTGTATAAAGTTTGTAACGAATCACCTTCTCGGTCGTCGTACGGTTAAATAAACCATTACAGTTAATCAATTATTCCTAAAAAGGTATAAGCTATGTTATCAAAAAAGTTATCATTTGTTCCAATAGCAGTTATATTTGCACTTTCAATTCTTATAGTAGGGTGTGGAGAATCCGATTCAGGGGTAGGGGTTTCTAGTGAAACAGGTATATTGGAAGTACAAATGCATGATGCACCGGCCAACTATGAAGAGGTGAATATATTTGTAAAAAGTGTAGAGGTTAATAATGCTGATACCGATACCGGCTGGGTTATAATCAACGAGCCCCAACAAAAGTATGATTTGCTTGAGCTAACGAATGGTGCTACTACAGTGTTAGGTTCTAAAGAACTGGAAGCCGGCACCTATGAGCAAATAAGACTGATTGTTACCCAAGCTCAAAGTTCTATTGTTGTTGATGGTAAATCGCATGACTTATTTATTCCCAGTGGTCCGCAAACGGGTGTAAAATTATCAGTCAATGCAGAGATTAAGCCCGATATTACCTATACACTGTTGCTAGATTTTGATGCTGCTCGTTCTGTAGTTGAACGGGGTAATGAAAAATCTGGAGTAAGATATTTGCTCAAGCCGGTTATTAGCGCCAGTAACCAGGCAGAAACCGGTAACATCGCCGGGTCGATAGAACCAGTAGATGCCAATCCATTTGTGTATGCTATTGCAGATTCTGATACCTTATCTTCTACGAAGGCAGATACATCCGACGGATCATTTAAGCTTATTGGTCTTGAAGAAGGTACGTATACGGTATCGGTAGATCCTACGAACGATACTTATCAGGCGAGTGATACTTCTGGAGTAGAGGTAACGATAGATGAAACAAATGAGCTAGGTACCATTCAGCTATCACGAAATTAATGACCTTCCAGGTCTAGAGATCTGAGAAGCGTTGAAAAGAAAAAGGCCTGCAAGTGAAATTGCAGGCCTTTTCCTATTGTACTAATAAATTGCTACCCATAAAGTGGTGTAGCATATTTTTAACATTTAGATATCCGTGTCTAGTCCTCTGCGTTTCAATAGGTGCTTAACTTCAGGCTCTTGGCCACGATATTGCTTATATAGTTCCATTGCCTCATCGCTGCCTCCTTGAGAAAGGATATAACGCCTGAATTTATCGCCATTTTCTTTTTTAAGACCTCCTTGTTGCTGCATGTATGCAAAAGCATCAGCAGCCAGTACGCCACTCCAGATATAAGCGTAGTAGTTGGCAGCATATCCCCCGGAAAAAATATGTGCAAAGTAAGGCGATTTATAACGAGGGGGAATCGCTTCGCTGTCCAGATTGTATTTTGCCAAGGCTTTCTTTTCAAAGTCTTGAACCTCTGAAGGTATGTCATCGGTACCAAGTAGGTGCCACTCCATATCCAGCATAGTAGCGGCAAGATATTCTTGAGTGTCAAATCCCTGGTTAAAGTTACTGGCTTCAATCACTTTATCGAGCAGTTCTTGGGGAATCTGTTCACCTGTTTTATAGTGCACAGCATAGTTTTCAAGCACCTCTGGCTGTATTGCCCAATCTTCTTCAAAAGTAGATGGGAACTCAACAAAGTCTCGGGGTACTGAAGTACCGGCCTGAGAGGGATACTTGACATCGGATAGCAAGCCGTGTACGGCATGTCCCATCTCATGGAACATTGTGGTAACATTGTCAAAGCTGATAAGTGCAGGTTCTCCTTCGGCAGGTTTGGGGATGTTCATAACATTGACAATCACAGGCTTCTTATCCAATAAGTGTGATTGTGAGACAAAAGCATTCATCCATGCGCCACCGCGTTTAGAATCTCTGGCAAAATAATCAGCATAAAACAGTCCAATCTGGGTACCATCTTCATCATATACATTAAATACCCGAACATCTGGATGATAGACCGGCAGATCGTTTCGCTCTTCAAAGCTAATACCGAATAACTTATTCATCGTAAAGAATACCCCGTCTTTTAATACGGTATCTAACTCAAAATAGGGGCGTACTTTTGATTGGTCGATATTGTATTCGGCCTGACGAACTTTTTCTGCATAATAATTCCAGTCCCAAGGTTTAACTTCTCCTTCAATGCCATCTTTACGCATCATTTTTTCAATGGCGGCGGCTTCTTGCTTAGTATTATTGATGACCGGTGGAATAAGGTCAGTTAACATACTAAGTGCGGCATCAGGAGTTTTAGCTGTCTGTGGGTCCAGTTTATAGGCAGCGTGATTTTCATAGCCAAGCAGTTCAGCTCTTTCGGCCCGTAATTCTACAAGTTCGAGAATGAGCGGCCGGTTATCGATGCCCCCATCTTCTCCTATACCTCTATAAGCTGATGCTTCCCAAACACGCTGACGTAGGGCGCGATTGTTTAGGCTTTTAAGAATAGGTACCCGTGTGGTGTTTGTAATAGTGAGCAGGTATTGATCATCATTTCCACCTTCGGTAGCGGCTTCTTTGGCTGCGGCAATGCGATCTTCGCTGAGCCCATCAAGTTGTTCTTTATCTTCGACAAGCACCGAACGTTCTTTAGTTATTTTCAGCAGGTTGTCCTGGAATTGAGTGGTGAGAGTGGAAAGCCGCTCATTAATCGCTCTCATGCGTTCTTTTTCTTCGTCACTAAGTTGTGCACCTGCCCGGACAAACTCTCGGTGAGTGTCTTCTAGCAACTTTAACTGTGCTTCCGACAGATCAAGCTCTTCTCTTTTATCGTAGAGTGTTTTTACACGATCATAGAGCTTGGCGTTTAATAAAATATTATCTGAATGGGCTGCCGACTTGGGAGCCATCTCTTTTTGAATCTTTTGGATCTCATTGTTGGTATGAGCAGAAGTGAGGTTATAAAAGACTGACCTTGTTCTATTTAAGAGTTCCCCACTTTTTTCCATTGCTACAATAGTATTATCAAAAGTAGGAGCTTCCGGATTATTAGCTATCTCCTCCATTTCTTTAAGCTCTTGTTCCATACCTGCTTCGAAAGCCGGGCGGTAGTGCTTAACCTTGATAGCATCAAAGTCAGGAGCTTCATAGGGAAGGGTACTTGGTGAAAACAGGGGGTTGTCGTTCATGTTATTTGATTCACTGCAGGCCGAAAGCATCATACTAACTGCCCATACTATTATTAAAAGTGTTTGAGTTTTCATAGTGCCAAAAGAGTTAACGGAAAGTATGATTATATATAAGGAGAATATAAAGAAATTTAGGAACTTAGCGAGCGGAATTAGAAGGTTGCTCTAATCATTTGATAAAGGTATTTGTCTTTAAATTTCTACAGCATAAAAAGTACTGTCAGTACTGCCAATGTATAACTTTTCATTTGCGATAACAGGACTAGCTAATATAGATCCTAGAGTTTGTAACTTTTTTTCTCCATCCTGCATGCTTGCAATGGTAGAGCCATATAGTTCAAACTCTTCTTTAAATGTATGATCTTTATTAAATATGGTATAGTAGTTTCGGTTACTTCCATTGGTCTGGAACTGCCATTCAATATCACCGTTCTTTATGTTTAATCCATAAAGAAAACCATTAAAACAGCCGAAGTAGACACGTTCTTCATCAATTGCGGCTGAACCGTATACGCGCATGTTCAACTTTTTTTTCCATTTTACTTTACCACTGGTAGTGTCAAAGTTATAGAAAAGGTGAGAGTCTGAAGTACCAATAAAAATATTATCATCTGATGCTGCAGGGGAGGCTACAATCCAACTGCCGGGATCGCGATAGTTCCAAAGTCCCTTTCCTGTTTTTGGATTTAAGGCATAGAGGTTAAAGTCGCGACTGCCAAATAAAACCATCCCATCATAAAATATCGGGCCACGTTGGATACCCCCCTTTGGAAAGAATCGAGAACCTATGGTATCAAAATCCCATAGCAGGGACCCATCAGCTGCATTTAGAGCATAAAGAGTACCATCCATACTACCAGCATATACTAATGAATCATTAACAATGGGAGTAGCATGTACTTCTCCAGAGGTCTTAAATTTCCATTTGAGTTTGCCGGTTATAGCATTAAGAGCATAGATGAATCCGTCACTACTGCCAAAGTAAACAGTTTCATTTTGAAAGGTAGCCCCGGATAGGTAGTAGTCCCAGATATCCCGGTATGATTTTTTTTCTGTGCTACGGAGCATGCGATGTTCGCCGCCGGTTTTAAACGACCATTGTATTTTTCCATTCTTGATGTCAATGGAATAGAAGGTGCCATTACCATTAAGCTGGTAAATTGATTTGTTTCTAACCAGTGGTTTTGAGGCCCACCGTCCACCTACTGCTAATTCCCAAATCTTTTCGCCGTTTTTAGCGTTTAGCGCCAATAGTGAACCTGTAATATTTCCCACATAAATAGTACCATTGGTATAGGTCGCTGAACCAAAAATTTTGCCGTCTGTTTTAACTTCCCATGAGGCGTCTTGGGATTGTTGCCCAAGAGTAAATACAGGTAGTAAGACGAGTATTGCCAACAGGTAATTTTGCATGCTGATTATATTAAGGAGTAAAATATCTTAATTTTGCACAATGTAGCTAAAGAATAAGAGATAGCTGAAGTTATTTATTTAAAAATTGCCGACCATATTGGCCGACAATCAGGTAAGTGACTATTTCTTTGCCTTTTTAATCAGCTTATATGCCCAATCGTAGTGACTCGAAGTCGCTGATACCAAGTATGCTCCCAAGGAAGTGGTTCCGGTCCAGTGGTACCTTTTCTTTTCGAATAGTTCATTATTAGTGTGTTTATGGATTATTTCGCGGACATCTTTATATGATTTGTTTAACATCCTTTGGACACTTTTTAATGGGGTATCCCGGTACTTTTCCCATATCTTTTTGTTTAGGTCAGGTACGGTTTTCCAGGTATATCCTTTTGCGGGCATATCCGGATCATCCCCAGCCATACCTACCTCATACCAATCTAACATCATCATGTGCCAATGATGAAGGTGGGCAAGAACATCTCTGATATTCCTATTCATTGTCCCTTTGGGAAATTTTTTCTCTTTTTCATTATCAGAATAAGCGGCAATAAAGTCGTTAAGCTTTCTGAAGTTTTCTTCGCTCAGGGTGAGTAGTTCATCTTTAGTTTTTGGTCTGGGCATGGCTCTGGTTTTTATTTGAGTAGGTAAAGTCAATGCTACTGTAATGACTTTATATAAAAATATATCGGAGTATTTTATCCGATATTACTTTTCCAATATGTGAAATATTGTGTTGAGTTGAAATAGAGAGCTCGATTATTGGATAAAATTAATGTAATACTCTCAATATCCAGCCCAAGTATTGAGAGTACGTTTCTTAAAAATAGAAGAAGGCAAGAGGTTTGGTTAAAAAAGTTGATATATATGCAGTTGTTCTTTTTTACCTAGATATAAACATCAAATTTCATGATGTCTGATTAGAGGATGAGCTCTTTACTTTTTATTAGAACTATCAATAAAGCTTTATATCTACTATATTTGCAGCCACATCTTTGGGGAATAGGTCAGCAAAATTTTAAGCACATTACTAATTGGACAATGACTTACACATTTTGGGATTTTCTACAACTGATCGGCTCACTGGGCATATTTATATATGGGATGAAGGTATTCAGTGATGGACTTCAAAAGGTAGCCGGTAATAACCTGCGGTCTATCCTAAAAGGGATGACAAGCACTCGATTTCGTGGTGTTCTTACAGGTTTTGGTACTACTGCTATTACTCAGTCCTCTTCAACAACCACTGTAATGGTAGTTAGCTTCGTTAATGCCGGGTTGATTACATTTCTGGAGTCAACCGGGGTTGTAATGGGAGCTAATATTGGAACTACTGTCACCTCTTGGATAATCTCAGTGTTCGGTTTCAAGATGCAGATTACGCCTGTCGCAATGGTTTTAATCGGGGTCTTTTTCCCATTTATTTTTTTTGGCAGGGAGAAGTTACGGAACCTTGCCGAATCTATGATCGGTTTCGGTATTTTGTTTATCGGTCTTGATTTTATCAAGAATGGGGTGCCTAATATTCAGCAGAACCCGGAAATGTTCCAGTTTTTGCAGCAATTTACAGAATTTGGGATTGCTTCAATTGCAATATTTGTGGTTGCTGGTACGATACTGACCTTACTTACTCAATCGTCATCTGCTGCAATGGCTATAACATTGGTAATGTTGTTTGAAGGCTGGATCGATTTTCCCATTGCTGCAGCGATGGTACTGGGAGAGAATATTGGAACAACGGTAACGGCTAATATTGCTGCTGTTGTCGGTAATGTATATGCCAAAAGGGCCGCGAGGTTTCACTTTGTATTTAATATTTTTGGCGTTATTTGGATGATGTTGCTGATCAACCCCTTCTTAATAGGGATTGATCAACTTATGGGATATTTTGCACCTGGTGCCGGTTCCGTAATGCATGCAACAAGTCAACTGGGAAGAGCCAACGCAACATTGGCGCTGTCGTTATTTCACAGTACATTTAATGTCATTAATGTACTGCTTCTTATAGGCTTTGTGCCCTATATTGTGAAAATAATAGAGAAGTATCAGAAAGGGAAGGATGATGCAGATAATCAGCATCGGTTAAAATATATTTCTTCGGGTCTCATGTCTTCTCCTGAGCTTTCAATTTCTCAGGCTCATAAAGAGATAAAGCTGTTTGCCAAACTGATTGACAAGATGCACTTCAGTATGGAAGGGCTCTTATCCAATAAGCTGAATAAAAAGTCTCAGTTCTTAAAGAAAATTGAAAAACGTGAGGGCATTACGGATAATATTGAGTTAGAAATTGCTGAGTATTTAACTAAAATTTCCAGCGAAAACCTGACGGAAGTATCAAGTCGACGAATTCGCGGTATGCATAGCATAATTAATGATCTTGAGCGGGTAGGAGATATCTATTACCAGATGTCCAAAACCTATGAGCGAATGCAAAAAGAGGGTACTAACCTGCCCCAAGAGGCGATGGATAAGATCATTCAATTGCTTGATTTGACCCACGATGCTATTCGGAATGTACGACAAAACTTGGACTTGGAGTACGGAGAAATCAATCTTGATAAAGCTGTAGAAGTTGAAGAAGCGATTAATAAGTATCGTGATGAATTACTCACCTATCACTATGCTCAACTCGAAAATAAGGCATACTCAAACAAGGTAGGATTTATATTCCTTGACTATGTTAATCGTCTTGAAAAGATCGGAGATCATCTCTTTAATGTAAATGAAGCACTTGCTGGTGTAAAGGTGAAGGCAGCTTATGAAGAGGTGCTCGAGGGATAAAAAAGTGATTTTTCGGGATTCATATTTCCTGGAATAGTTTTTCAACTTATCATATAGTAAAAAAGCCGGCCTTAGGGACCGGCTTTTTTAATTAATCCGTCTTAGCTACAATTGCTTGGAGGGAGCTATACTCCCGTTACAAAGTATAGGTAACCGTAGAATCATCTCAATATGGATACCAAGAATTTGTAAAAAGCTCCCTACAGAGACAGAATGCTTTAGGGGATGTTTAATCTTTGTTTTAGAATACAGATTATTCCCATATTGATTTTTTTATCTTTAGGATCTATCGTCGATGTTTAGCTTTCCTTAGCAATAGGTGTGAAAGAAGTAGATAACTTTTCGTTCAATAGGTAGTTTAACATCTTACTACAAAACAGCCCAAATTTTGCTTATCTTTGGCAACTTGAATAGAACGCAGATCAGGTAGATCGTTAAACTGGTTATAGCCTATGATGGGTGAATGAAATTCCTTTTTAGTTGTATTAGTGCGTTCCCTCACAAAAACAATGAATAAAGATTTAACAATTACTGAATGAGCTCATATAAGCCGGAAGATATTGAGTCCAAATGGCAAGAATATTGGCAACAAAACAAAACGTTCAAAACGCCGGAAGATCACGATAAACCCAAATATTATGTGTTGGATATGTTTCCCTATCCCAGTGGATCAGGACTACATGTAGGACACCCAGAGGGCTATACGGCTACGGATATCCTGGCACGATATAAGCGGATGAACGGATTCAATGTACTTCATCCCATTGGGTGGGATGCTTTTGGATTACCGGCTGAGCAATATGCTGTTAAGACGGGAACCCATCCACGCGATACTACCGAAAAGAACGTCAACCGTTTCCGTGAACAGTTGCAGGATCTGGGCTTTAGTTATGACTGGGATCGTGAGGTAAATACTACCGATCCAGATTATTATAAATGGACGCAGTGGATTTTTCTGAAACTCTATGAAAAGGGATTAGCCTACGAAGATGATGTGCCGGTTAACTGGTGTCCTGAGTTGGGAACCGTGTTGGCTAACGAGGAAGTAATTGATGGCAAGAGCGAAGTAGGGGGACATCCCGTTGTAAAGAAACCAATGCGGCAGTGGGTATTAAAGATTACAGAATATGCCGAGCGATTGCTTCAGGGACTGGATGAATTAGATTGGCCGGAATCTACTAAAAAGATGCAGCGCGATTGGATTGGGAAGTCGATGGGGGCTGATATCGATTTTGAGATATCAGGTTATGAGGATGAGATCCGAGTATTCACCACTCGTCCTGATACTATTTTTGGAGCTACCTATATGGTATTGGCACCGGAGCACGATCTGGTAGACAAGATTACGGTTGAAGATCAGAAAGAAGCGGTAGCTAGTTATCAGAAAGAAGCAGCGCGTAAATCTGATCTGGAGCGTACCGAGCTCAGTGACGAAAAGACTGGAGTATTTACAGGTGCACATGCTGTTAATCCCGCCAATGGTAAAAAGATTCCGATCTGGGTAGCTGACTATGTATTGGCAAGCTATGGCACCGGGGCTATTATGGCGGTACCGGGCCAGGATGAACGCGATTGGGAGTTCGCGGAAAAATTTGATCTTCCTATTGTTCGTACGGTACAGCCACCCGAAGATTTTGATGGAGATGCTTACACCGGCGAAGGCAAGGCGATCAATAGTGAGTTTTTGAACGGGTTAGAGGTTGAAGAGGCCAAAGAAAAGATTATTGATTGGCTTGAAGAGCATGATGCCGGTAAGAAAGCGGTAAACTATAAATTGCGTGATTGGTTATTCTCGCGTCAGCGCTATTGGGGTGAACCATTTCCAATTATACATGTTGATGGAGAGCCGAAACCGGTTGGGGAAGATAACTTACCGGTGACACTGCCAGAGATGGATGACTTTGAGCCCACTGATGATGGTAATCCGCCTTTGGCCAAAGCTACAGACTGGGTGAATATTGAAGATCCTGAGTCTGGTAAGCCTGCGAAACGAGAAACGAATACAATGCCGCAGTGGGCGGGTTCTTGTTGGTATTATTTACGGTATTGTAGTCCGGAATTTAAGGACGGTCCCGTAGATCCTAATGAAGAAAACTACTGGATGCCGGTAGATATGTATGTTGGTGGTGCTGAACACAGTGTGCTCCACTTGCTTTACGCGCGTTTTTGGCATAAGGTGCTTTATGATTGCGGAGTAGTATCTACAAAAGAACCATTCCAGAGATTGGTTCATCAGGGTATGATTCTCGGAGAAGTGGAGTTTACCGGGTATAAGCATGAAGAAAATTGGATATCTGCTAATACCAAAGCTGATTTTGAAGATGTTAAGCGTATAAAACTCGATGAAGAGCAGGTTGAAAAGAAGGGGGATGATTTTGTTGTTAAGGGCACTGAAATTCGCGTGGATGCTAAGGCACACAAAATGTCGAAGTCGCGCGGGAATGTCGTAAATCCCGATGATATTGTAGAACAGTATGGCGCCGACTCTATGCGCCTTTATGAGATGTTTATGGGACCATTGGAGCAGGTGAAGCCTTGGAGTACTCAGGATGTTGATGGGGTATACCGTTTCCTGGGACGTGTTTGGCGCATGATTATTGATGAAGATACGGGTGAACTGAATGATTCGGTAACGGACAGTGACCCTTCCAAAGAGCAGTTGAAAGTACTCCATGAATGTATTCAGAAAGTGACGGGTGATATTACAGACTTGTCGTTTAATACGGCAATTTCTGCAATGATGATATTTGTGAATGAGGCGAATAAATGGGATAGTCATCCGAAGTCAGTACTGGAAAGCTTTATTAAGCTATTGTCACCCTTTGCACCACATATTGCTGAGGAGATATGGCGTCGATTGGGTAATGAGGAGACCATCGCGTATGCAGATTGGCCGGAGTTTAATGAGGAATACTTGATTTCTGATACCCAATTGTATCCTATACAGGTGAATGGTAAGGTTCGTGGTGAAATTCACGTACCGCGTGATAAAGCCAAAGACAAGGAGTATGTACTTTCTGAGGCAAAAGCTGAAGATAACGTTCAGCGATATTTAGAAGATGGGAATCTTGTAAAAGAGATTTTTGTACCCGAACGTATTGTTAACCTCGTAGTGAAATAACTTATTTCTCTTTAAAGGTTTAAAAAGGCACTGTAGCATGGCTATAGTGCCTTTTTTATTTCAACAAGTTTGTGCAAAAGCTGTCAGATAGCACTGGTTAAACATACTCTCCGATGGAATGGTCCTCTCGCTACAAAGGCTAAGCGGCACGAAAGAACCACCTCAGCGAAAAATCTTAAGCTGCCGGCATCCTTGATTTTCCTTTTTAAATTATAAATCCGTTCTTCAAAAGAGCACTCAAAGTAACCAAGGTATTATTTGAGAAATTATGATTTATCCCATTCTCATTTGTGTGGTTGGTATCATGCTTATTGTCTACTTTTCAGAAAAGTTGGTAGAGGCAACGGTAGGGACCTCACTGCATATAGGATTATCAACCTTTCTGATAAGTGTCATTTTTATTGGTTTTGATCCGGAAAACTTAGCACTTGGTTCGGTAGCGTCATATGAGGGCCTTGGCGGTATTGCTATGGGGACTGTATTGGGATCAGCAATGGTGGCTTTAACCTTAGCTCTGGGAATTACCGCCCTGATTGTACCGTTGGAATTTGAGAAAGTACCTATGCAGATTCCGTTATTACAAGCAGGGGCAGTTACATTTTTTGGAGGTCTATGTTTAGATGGAAGTCTTTCTCGATTGGATGGGATTTTACTGTTGACGGGATATGGAGCTTCTTTATACTACCTGATCTATTTAGGAAAGGGGGGGCTACATATTGAACCTACCAGTGAAACAGCAGAAGTACTGGAAGAGGAGAAAGAGTTTGGCAAATGGCAGGCTATTGGAATGTTGGGTCTATCACTGGTAGCGATTATTATAGGCAGTGACCTGGTTGTAGATGCTTCTTCTACATTAATGGCAGATATGGGGCTTTCGGATACTGTTTTTGGGATGTCCGTTTTGGCATTAGTAGTAAGTATTGAAGAGTTGGCTAGGGAGCTCCCTGCAGCATTGAAAGGTCGCTCTGAAATAACCATTGGAAATGTAATGGGCTCGGTATTAGCATTTTTTCTTTTCAATGCCGGAATAATAGCACTTGTTCAACCTGTTACATTGAGTACTGATCTCTTGTACTTCTACCTGCCGGTAAGTCTTGGGATGGTATTGTTCGTTAGCTTACTGATGATGCAAAAATTAATAACACGATGGATGGGGGGCGTTCTGGTTATTAGCTATCTTCTTTTTTTTGGATGGGGATATTTCTAAGAATGTAACTGCTTTTAACCCAGTACTGAATTTGTTAGGGAAGCTCAATTAAAAATTGCCGAAATACAAACAGATATTGCTGTTAATGTTGTATTAAATCACTTGAAAAATTGAATATCCTCTTTTGAATGAAGAACGGCCGGTAACTTTCCCTGGGCTTTCTGTTTTCCTTGTTGCTTTAACCAATCATTGATTTGTTGCTGAGAGATCGTATTAAAGACAGGGGAGCCTAGAGCATCACTTTCTCGGCGAATGGCATAATGCCGATTGGATTCCCGGATAATAGAATCAACTTTTTTGGCTATACGGTTTAGCGTATCGCGATGAAGCGGGGTTGGGCTTTGAATAAACCAATGGTGTCTGGGCACCGAGTGCTGGTCTTGCAGGCTTGCTCCGATGGTAAAAGAAGATATTTCAATATCCATGCCCTCGGTTGCTTTAACCAGAGCTTCATCTGCTTCATAGCTATAGAGAGCTTCGCCGTAATTGTCCAACATTTCACTGACGCGTCCCTTTACCTTGATACGAGGGGGATCGGTTTGGGTAAACTCTATGATGTCGTTTAACGCATATCGCCAAAGGCCGGCATTGGTTGTTACTACTAATGCATAGGGAACTCCGGCTTTGACTTCCCAAATGGGAACGGCTTGCTGTATAGCCATCGAATTCTTATCAGGCAGGGGGTTGGGGATAAATTCGTAGAATATGCCGTTGTCGGTGACCAGTTTCATATCCTCTTTTTGCAGATTATCACGGAAGGCAAAGTATCCTTCGGAGGCGCCATAAGTTTCGATAAAGTCTAGATCAGATTTTTGGACAAGCTGTTGTAGATGAGAACAGTAATGTTCCAGTTTTACACCTCCACAGACAAGTAGTGATAGGTTAGGCCATACTTCTGCAATACTACTTTTACCGGTTTTATTAAGAACGCGTTGAAAGATGGTAAGCAACCAGCTGGGCACAGCGGTAATAATACGAACATCTTTATTGATTGCTTCTTTTACAATGCGATCTATCTTTTTTTGGAAGGGAAGAGTGACTAGTTTTTGGGTATCGATTAGTTGAAAAGTGGAGAGCCACCAAGGAACGTTTCGGGCAGTGAAAGCACTGATTTCTCCGGTTTCAAACTGAGTATGTTTCTCAATA
The DNA here is from genome assembly GCF_005869845.1 of Fodinibius saliphilus. NCBI lineage: Bacteria > Pseudomonadati > Balneolota > Balneolia > Balneolales > Balneolaceae > Fodinibius > Fodinibius saliphilus. The sequence continues at coordinate 356,217 of NZ_VAWF01000001.1, forward strand.
GAACCCGGCAGGCTTAAATGCTTGCCCCAAAGTCTGAAAATATTGGGTCGCTGTTTGAGATAGTTCCACACTACTTTACGCATAAACCGCTGGTCTGAGGCCAGCCGGTGATTGGATAGAGGCAAGTGTTTGCCGTTGCCCGATGTGCCTGCAGAGATTGCAAATTGAGAGATTGTACCGGGCCATAGTAAGTCTTCGGCGCCTTCTTTAAGTTGATCTATGTGATTGGCAATGTCATTATAAAAGGTGGGGGATACCTGGTCGCGGAAATCTTCATATCGTTGCAGATCAGAGAAAAGATGCTGCTCTCCGAATTGGGTTTGGCGGGCGGCCCGGATGAGTATAAAAAGCTGTTCTTCTTGGTAATCTCTGAGTGTCACCGTGCTGGTAGTTCTATTGTTAAATGGATTGAACTTTTATATGGGACAAGGATACCCGACCATAGGGCTTATTTGCCGTCTTGAGTTTCGTTGCTAATTACAAATTCGACGTATAATAATAAAAAAGCCCCGAAATATCGGGGCTTTGATAATCAGTAAATAGGGATGTATTATCGTTGTTCAACTGGGACCCAGTCTTTATTCTTTTCACCGATGTATAGGGCACGGGGACGAACAAGGCGGTTATTTTCAGCCTGTTCGATGTAGTGACCTGTCCAGCCGGAAACGCGGCTCATGGTGAAAATGCAGGTATAAAGATCAGGTTTAATACCCATAGAGTAATATACTGTTGCTGAGAAGAAATCGACATTTGGATCGATATCTTTTTCGTTCTTCATGGTTTCGAGGATCGCTTCTGACCATTCGTAAAGTTCAGTATGGCCGGTTTCTTCTGAAAGTTGTTTAGACATACCTCGAAGAATGCGAGCACGGGGGTCCATGGTCTTGTATACACGATGGCCAAAGCCCATTACTTTCTCTTTGTTATCCAGACGTTGGTGGATATACTCTACAGGGTCAGCGTCTTTTTCATCGATATCTAGCAGCATGTTCATGACCTGCTGGTTAGCACCGCCGTGCAGAGGTCCTTTTAGGGCACCAATAGCTCCCGTAACAGAAGAATACATATCGGATTCTGTTGAGCAGATGGCACGGTTGGTAAAGGTGGATGCGTTCATGCCGTGCTCGGCGTGTAAGATGAGGCAAAGATTCATCGTTTTTTCAGCCTCTTCGCCGGGTTTTTCATCATTTAACATATAAAGAAAGTTGAACGCTGTACTTTTTTCGTTGAGAGGTTCAACAATGTTTTTGCCACTACGACTGCGATCAAAAGCAGCAATAATTGTAGGGATTTTTGCGGTAATAGTAATAGCTTTGTTGATACGGAATTCGTCGGTATCGTCAGCATCTAATTCATGGAAATCACCAAGCATAGACACAGCCGTTCGGAGCACTGCCATCGGTTCTGCATTTTTAGACGTATTTTGAATATAGTCTAATACCGGCTTTGGAAGCTCTCGGCTGTTTTGCAGTTTGGTGTTAAGTTCTTCTAATTCCGACTTGTTGGGTAAACGGTTGTTCCAAAGCAGAAAGCATACTTCTTCGAAACTAGCGTTTTCTGCTAAGGTGTCAATATCATATCCGGCATAGATAAGTTCTCCTTTTTTTCCGTCGATAAAACTTTTATTTGAAGAAAAAGCGACAATACCTGCCAAACCTTTATTAATGTGCGGATATTGACTTAGGTCAATTTCTGTCTTTAAGCTCTCAGCCATTCTGTACTCCGAATTTTAGATTGGATATAAACTTTTTGTTGCGGGTCAAATATAATATATAGCGATCAGAAAATCAGGTTTTAGTTGTGTGTTTTTAGCTGTTTTAAGTTTGTTTTGAAAGGTTATAACGTGAAATTGGTTAACAGCGTTTAGCTGTTCACAATATTTAATACTTTTTACTCTCTTTTTTGTGCTGAATTTAAGATTCAGCTTGTTCTTTAGCATTATTCCAGTGTTTGTCCATCTCTTTGAGTGAAACATCCGAGATATCTTTGTCTTCTTCTTTTAGTCGCTCTTCGATGTATTGAAATCGTTGAATGAATTTTCGGTTTGTGGCACGCAGGCTATCTTCAGCATTCAGATTGAAGAACCGACCGGCATTTACCAGTGAAAAAAGGAGATCGCCGAATTCGTCTTGTTTTTCTTTTTCTGTACCGCTCTCAAGCACTTCTTTAAATTCGTCGAGCTCTTCTTCAAGCTTCTCCCAAACCTGTGAAAATTCGGGCCAGTCAAAGCCTACGTTGGCGGCTTTCTCTTGCATACGTTGCGCTCGGATAAGGGCAGGGAGGGGGGTGGGGATACCTTCCAATACTGATTTTTTCCCTTCTTCCATTTTAATACTTTCCCAGTTCTTGGCTACTTGTTCTTCGTCATTGGCATTTTCATCTCCAAAAACATGGGGGTGACGCCGGATGAGCTTTTGCTGGATGGAGAATATTACATCGTTTATGGAGAAGTTGTCTTTTTCTTCGCCCATTCGGCTATGGAATACAACATGCAGTAGTACATCGCCGAGCTCTTTCTGTAGTTCGCCAAAGTCTTTGGTATCAATAGCTTCGACAGCTTCATAGGCTTCTTCGATTAAATTGTCTTTAATACTTTCATGGGTCTGCTTACGATCCCAAGGACATTCTTTTCGAAGAATTTGTACAATTTCTACAAGGTCGTTGAAATTTTTGGTGGGCTTGCGATCTTCAGCCATGTTATAACAGTGATCATTTTATAGTTATTAATAATAGTGCTAAAGGCAAAGATACTGATTTAACGGTAAGAATTAAGTATCAGAATTAGCTGGTATCCTTTTACTATTCAAAAAAATGATCACTGTCGCCAGAAACTAAATCACGTCTTTCGCTTTTTCTTTTTCGCCGCCGGGAAGAGGATATTATTGAGGATAAGTCTATAACCGGGGCTACTGGTGTGCAGGCTTAAGTCAGTAGGCGGGTCATTAACACGGTGGGTATAATCTTCAGGGTCATGACCGGCATAGAATGTAAAGGTGCCTCGCCCATAATTTCCATGGACATATTTTACCATATTTCGACCGGGACTTTCGCCTAATATGACAACCGATTCTTTGATTTTATCCTTTTGGAATGCTGTTGTTTGTCCGTAGAATCCGCGTATACTGCTTACATGGTTTTGAGTTAACATAGTGGGTACAGGATCCCATTTAGCGGAGAATTCAAAAAGGGTGAAGAAATCTAGCGATTTATCTACTTCGTTAATCTGAACAGGAACATCGATATTGGCGTGTTCATATTCTGCAGGATTTGTACTCACCTTAAAATCAGTGAATGCCAGGGTATTTTTAAAATTAAGCTTTTGCTGTACATTGGGATCCATTGGGTCGCCGTCATAAGGGGTGGGAGCGATATCAACCCCTTGGGCAGCAAGGGCGATATCAAAGGTATCAGTGCCTGAACACATCGAGAACATAAAGCCACCATTACCCACATACTCCTTAATTTTGGCGGCTACTGCCTTTTTCTCTTTACTGACACTTTCATAACCTAATTCTTTAGCCATAGCTTCCATCTGTCGAACTTGTTTGATATACCATGGCTGATTTTTGGAAGAGCCCCAAAATTTGCCATACTGTCCAGTAAAGTCTTCGTGATGAAGGTGCAGCCAATCATATTTTGAAAGCTTACCGTTGAGTACTTCCGGGTCCCAAACCTTATCAAATTCAATATCGGCATAAGTCAGGGCCAGGGTCACAGCATCATCCCAGGGTAGGGCCTGTTTAGGGGTGTAGACCGCAATTTTAGGGGCTTTATCGAGCTTTGTAACCGATGTATTGGAATTGGGTTGTTCTACTTCAGTTATAATCTTGGCTGCTTCTTTATTGGAAATAACTGTAGCTTTCACATTTTTAAGTCGACAAGTACGCAGTAATTCATCGGAGTAATCGGTCATAAAGCTGCCCCCTTTATAGTTTAGCAACCACTTCGATGAGTTCCCGTCCTGTAGGTTATTGAATATAATTCCGTAGGCCTTCAAATGGTTGGTTTGAGAGGCATCCATAGGAATAAACAGCTGTTGTTGTGCCAGGCCGGTTGAACTTAGAAATAGAGAGATAAGAATTATAATAAGAGTGCGTAATAGCATATCAGGTTTGAATATTTTGCAATTCGTTAATTCGATTGCGTACGTATGTGGCATAAAAGCCGTTTGGAAAGTGAACTAAAATTTCCTCATAGATTGGAAACAGTTGTTTTACCGTTGTTGGTAATTTTACTTGTTTCTCGTTGTTCCCAAATGTTTTAGGCGTGCCAGCTGTTTCATCTTGAATGGAAGAAAGCTCTTTATTATTAACCAGTTGATCGGCTAGACGTGCACGTTCCCATAAGAGCCGTTCATGAAGAGGTGACCCCGCACCATATTGGCTAAGGTATTGACTAAGGGTTTTATATATGAAGCCGATATTACCTTGTGTTTTATGTAAGCTGAGTTCTAATATGGCATCATCGATAAGGGGATGGTAGGAGCTTTCTTGGAAGAGGTCTTGCAGGCTGTTTTGGGCAAGCTGATCTTTGCCCTGTGAAAAGTATTCGATAGCGTTAGCAAATGGACGGAGTTGCATTCCAGTGCTATCCGCATTGAGACCACTTTGTATCCATATTCTTAGTTGCACTGCATCATTGGCAAAGTAGGAGGTGTTTTGTCGTTCTAGGGCATTGAGCTGGATTTTAGCAAATTCGTAATCCCCGGAATAAAAATCAGTGAGTGCAAGATAATATCGGCTTTCTTCAGCGAGTAACCCTGTATTTTCTTGTTTATTACTCTTAGTAAAAGCAATACGGGCCCGACTGTACTCTTGGTTATAGAGATGCAACCGCCCCTCGATATAATCTATTTTTGCTTGTAGGGATTTCCCGGAAAGAATACGTAATTCTTCCAGGTATTTTGCAGCAGTATCAGGCTGATGCGTAACATCGAGCGCAAGCTCTGACAGTTCTACTAGAACTTTATCAATGCGGCGGTAGTTTGGCTTTTGATTTTTGATCGATTTCAGTGTTGTTATTGCTTTGTTGTAGAGTTCATTGCGCTCTGAGGAAAGACCAAGGTTATAGTTTTCTAAATATTTGGCCCATTGACGGTAGATGGTAGCCAGCTTTTCCATCGACCTGTATTTCAGTGAATGAACCTGATTTTCTATATAATAAGAATATGCTTTTTCAGCCAATTCAAACTTTTGGGCTGCCAGTAATTTGCGACCTATATTGAAGGGCAAGTAGGTGAGGTTTGAAGATAGGGCTTCATACTTTCTTGCAGTGGCAAGAGCTCGCTTATATAGTTCGCGTTCCATCAGCAACCAAACTTCCAGTTGCTGTAAATTTCGATAACTTGGATGACGTGGTGACAGCTGCTTTAAAAAATCTGATATTTCTAAAATTGCTACATCATAAATATAATCATCTTTAAATCGGATCAAGCGTTGTTGAATAAAACTTAACCGGTTGGGGCTTTTTTTTACCAATTGAAGGTATTCTCTAATAGCTTGCTCGTATTTCCCGGCTTGCAGGTACGTATCGGCTAGTTCTGAGCTAATGATATTTGAGCTAGTGTGATACTGTTGGAGTTGATTATAAACGGTAATGGCGCGGTCAAATGCCCGCCGTCGGCTCATTGTACGAGCAAGTTGCAGGCTAACTTGTTGGTCTTTTTTATATTTATTCGAAATATTATCCCAAATTGAAAAAGCCTTCTTTTTCTTTCCTGCTATATAATAAATTTCTCCGATTCGTATCTTTGCACGAGGTTGGTAAGAACTTTGGTCAACTGCTTGTTGAGCTAATGATATTGCTTGCTCATATTTTTTGAGATTTATAAGACACTCAACAGTCTTATTGAAATAGGTATAGTTATTGGGTTGTTCTTGATAGAGTTTGTTGAACTTTTGAAATGCCTGCTGGTATTTTTGCTGACGGAGAAGTTGATCAGCCACAAAATATTCATTATCGAGTTGTGCCAGCCCTATTTGTGGAACAAAGGCTAAGAACAACATCAATATTAATATATATATTGATTTAGAGGATTTTCTCATCTGTTTTTATTTCCAGGTTTGGGTAAGAGGTCGCCTGCAAAATTTCTAACAGTATTATAAAAGCTGTGAAGCGGAAATCCTACCACATTGTTATAGTCTCCTTCTATACGCTTAACAAAAATTGCACCAAAATCATCCTGAATACCATAACTCCCAGCCTTGTCCATGGGGCTGCCTCCCTTCACATAGGTATCAATATCAAGAGGATCAAGTTCTCCAAACGTTACATCTGTAACTTCAAAAAACGTAGTACTGTCCACGATGTTATTTAAATGATCTGTTTTATATAGTGCTACGCCCGTATATACTTGGTGGGTATTTCCACTTAGTTGTGTTAACATTTGGCGGGCATCATCAGCATCTTTGGGTTTCTCAAGTATATTGTCTTCGAAAGTAACAATGGTATCTGCACCAATCACAAGTGTGTTGCTAAATTGAGAGGCTATGTCTTTTCCTTTTTGCATAGCCAGCTCGCAAACGATCTTTTCGGGTGGCCATTCTGGGTTGTACTCTTCCTCAATAGCACTTGGTTGAACTTCAAAAGAGAGATTGATTTGGTTTAATAATTTTTTCCTTCGAGGACTGGCTGAAGCAAGAATTATCTGTTTCAAAAGGATGAATTCTAGGTTAAAGATGATTTTTTGAAAAAGATATTGTACAATCTAATATCATAATTGTTGAAAACAGCTTAAGGTATCAGCTTTCCGGTTGGGAAAATAACAAATAATCTATTTAACAATAATTGCCAGGGTATAAATCGTAATATTAGCTTATCTTTAATGATATCTGTTTGAGTGATTAAGAAAACGATGCTGTTACGTATTGAAGATATTTTTTAGTTGTCCGATAAACATTGATAGTTAGGTTTTCCCCATTTAATAATAGCAGAAGGATTTCAACGAACTTCAAAGGAATAGAACAAAATGCATAATCCGTATCGTCTATTGCTCATGAGTAATAATGGTGATGAAGCTGAGTATGTAATAGCCCTTCTAGAAAACCTGGATTTGCAAATTACTTTTGAAGTAATTGCGAAAAAAAAACAGCTGCTTGAAAAAATAAATTCATTTCAACCAGATTTAATAGTCTCTGAAAATAAGCTTTCCGGTTTTTTGGGGGTAGATGCTTTTCACTTAATCCGAGAAGAACAACCAGACCTTCCCTTTATTTTAATAGGCGATTCGATTGACGAGGAGAAAGTATTAGATCTTATGTTAGAAGGGCTTTCTGATTTTGTCAGAAGGCATAATCTGGAGCGACTCTTGCCGGCTGTTAAACGTGAGATACAAAATTATCGAAAACACAAAAAAAAGGAAGAACAGTTATCGCACTCTCTTGATCGTTATCAGGCCTTGGTTCAATCGGTAGATGGTATAGTTTGGGAAGCAGATGCAGATACTTTTGAATTTACTTATGTAAGTCCGCAGTCAGAGCAAATATTGGGTTATGCACCTGAAGAATGGTATGAATCCAAATATTTTTGGAAGAATCATATTCATCCCGAAGACCAAGAAAAAGCTATTACTTATTGTCATAATAAAACCAAGCAGGGAGAAGATCATTCTTTTGAATACCGTATGTTTACCTCAGAAGGACGAGAAGTATGGCTTCGTGATTATGTCACGGTTATAAAAAAAGAGGGACGTTCCGCCATTTTGCGTGGGTTAATGGTTGATATCACAGAGCAAAAGTATTTGTCCGAGATTGACCAGTTGGAAAATCGCTTGTCCAATATGATTATTGAGTCTGGTACGAGCCTGCAAGAGATTCTTGATTTCTTTGTTGATCATCTTGAAGAGATCTTTCCCCAGATGATTCCGTCTATTGTAAAAGTTGAAGATGGGAGATTGCATAGGTGGTCTTCTTCAAGTCGTTTGTCTGATCGGTATTTAGATGCGATTGATGGGTTAGAGATCGGTCCGGATGTTGGTTCTTGCGGCAGGGCAGCATCATTAAAAGAAAAAGTAATCGTTCCCAATATCGGGAATGATTCTTATTGGGAAGCTTTCCACGATATTGCGGAGAAGAGTGGTTTACAAGCTTGTTGGTCGCAACCACTAATAGATAGTACAGGAGAAGTAATTGGGACATTTGGAATTTATTATGCTGAACCTAAACAGCCTACCTTGCTTGAAGAGAAGGTAATTAACAGGGCACGGAATATCTTGCAGGTTCTTATTGAGAATAAGAGATCGGAGAAGGAGCTTAAACAGAAGCAAAAGCTTCTTGATGAAGCATATCAACTTGCTGATATCGGGCACTGGGAATTAAACTTGAAAAAAGAGCAGTTGTTTTGGTCTGAAAGTATAAAGAAAATACACGAGGTGCCTAGTGACTATACGCCAGATCTGGATAATGCAATACAATTCTATAAAGAGGGAAGTAACCGAGAAGCCATAACAAGAGCAGTTGAGAATTCGATAGAAACAGGAGAAGGATTTGACTTAGAGTTAGAAATTATCACTAAAAAAGGAAATCCCCGATGGGTAAGGGCCGTAGGTGAAACGGAATTCAGAGATGGTCAATGCCATAAAATTTATGGTTCCACTCAGGAAATCACCGAACGGAAAAAAGTTGAATTAAAACTGAGAGATACTCGCCAAAAGCTCAAAGATATTGTAGAGCACAGTACAAATATGTTTTATCGTCATGATCCCAATCATGTACTATCATACGTGAGTCCACAATCAGAAGAGTTTTTGGGATACAAACCGGAACAGGCTAAGAAAAGGTGGACCAAGTTTGTGACTGACCACCCCATAAATGAAAAAGGATTCAAAAAGACCCAAAAAGCCATTGATACCGGGGAGTCTCAGCCACCTTTTGAGTTACAACTGGTGAAAGGGAACGGAGAAAAAATTTGGGTTCAAGTTAATGAAGCACCAATTGTGGAGGATGGGGAGACTATTGCAATTGTGGGGTCGTTAACGGATATCACAGAAAGAAAGGAATATGAGGAACAACTTGAACAGCTTTCTTTGGTTGCAGCTAAGACGACGGATATTATTGTTATAACAGATGCGGATGCTAATATTACATGGGCTAATGATGCGTTTGAAGAACTTATGGAGTACAGTCCGGAAGAGTATTTAGGGGCCAATCCTACTGATCTGTTACATGGGCCTGAAACAGATCAAGAAACATCACGAAGAATTGTCGATGCTGTAGAGGCTGCGGAAAGTGTACAAGATGTGATTGTAAATTATTCCCAAACCGGAAAAAAATATTGGCTTGATGTTACGATTGATCCCATTTTCAATGCCCAGGGAGAGTGTGAGCGAATTATAAGTGTAGAAAAAGATGTGACTGAACAGGTTGAACGGAAAAGAAAGCTCCAGGAGAGTGTGGAACGGTATGATATTGTATCAAAAGCGACAAGCGATACCATCTGGGATTTTGATTTAGAAGAAAATATTAATCGATATAGCCGAAATTTAGAAACCATGTTTGGGTATGGAAAGACGGAAGTCACGAATCCCAAAAAGTGGTGGAAAGATAAAATCCACCCAGAAGATTATCCGAGGGTTATAGAACAGATTGAGCAGGCCTTAGAATCCAAGAAAGATCGGTTTCAGATGGAGTATCGATTTAAGGCCTATGACGGAGTGTATAAATTTATTTATGATCGCGCTTTTATTGTTTCGGATGATGATGGTAATCCTGTTCGCATGATTGGAGCCATGCAGGATGTAACTCAGCAAAAAGCGGAAAAGAAATGGTTAAAACTGTTTGAATCAGCAGTATCTAATACCACAGAATCGGTAGCTATTTTGCAGGGAGAGCCTACCGACGGTGTTGGCCGAAAGATATTATATGTCAATAATGCGTTTAAAAAGATGACCGGCTATTCATCTGAAGAAATTTTGGGCGGAACAATTGATATGTTGATCGGACCTGAAAATGATAGTACTGCCCGAAAGACAGTTGAGGATGCTCTTGAAAATTGGGAGCCTGTTGATGCTGAGTTTTTAAATTATAAGAAAAATGGGGAAGCCTTCTGGGTTCGAGTTTCCTTGTCACCGGTTAGAGATGAAGAAGGGTTATATAGCCACTGGATCTGTGTGGGACGTAATATTACGGATCGCCGAGAACGGGAGAACAAACTCCGCGATTCCCTAAATGAGAAAGAAATATTACTAATGGAGATCCATCACCGGGTAAAAAATAATTTAGCGGTAGTCTCCGGAATGATGCAGTTGCAAGCCTATGAGGCTGAAGAAGAGGACCTTAAACAGAAACTATTTGATAGTGTAGTTCGGATAAAAACTATGGGCTCTATTCATGAGTTACTTTATAAATCCGAAAGCTTTTCAAAACTTCATCTTGATAAGAATATTAAGCAACTAATTTCTGTAATTACAGAAACGTTTAAAACAACTACCGAGCTTGATCTACAGTTTAATATGGATGAGGTAACTCTTAATATTAACCAAGCTATTCCATGTTCTCTTATTGTAAATGAAGTTATCACAAATGTCCTAAAACATGCTTATAAGTCTGAAAAGAAAGGAGTTTTAAAAGTGGTGCTCAAAGAAAATAATGACAGTCTATACCTTAGTATTGAAGACAGTGGTAGGGGGCTTCCCAAAGATTTTACTACAAATACCAATGGTAGTTCGCTGGGAGTGAAACTTATTGAAACACTCTCTAACCAGCTTGAGGCAAAATATACCTATGAATCGACAGAAACCGGGACACTTTTTACACTTACTTTTGAGAAAACAGAAATGAAGGGAATTGGAAGTGCACACCTGGCATAATAATTATTTTTTGTCAAAATTATGCAGGTGAATTCTGTACTTTTTGTAGCTCACTAAATCAATAGTTACTTTAGCCCGAGAAGAGAAGTATAAGAATATCGTATTTCTCTCGTTTCATCTATTTAAATCGCTAAATAATTATCTTTACTAATGGCTACAAAGCAGCGCAAAAATAATAGAATGATTTTTAGTTCTTGGAATTATAAAGTGTTAGCGCTGGGAATACTGTTGGTTATTGCGGGATTTTCAGCAATGTATATCGAAAATGAAGTTAATGGGTTTATCTCTCTTTATATTTCTCCCATCGTTATCATGACCGGATATATAACAGTTATTGTTTCTATTATGAAGCATGATGATGAAACAGGCAAAGCCTCCGAAGAATCTTAATACCACGCTTGTGGATCGTAAACTAAATGCATTATTCTGTTTTTTTTTAGTGTTGATCTTTATATCAGCAGCTGAGGTTCAACAGCAATGGCATGTCATATTAGGGCTGTTGTTGGCTACAGCTTTTTCATTTCTGGCTTTTTTGATCCAACGGTTGACTCTTGATGGAATGTTCGCAGCAATTGTGGTAGGAGTATTTGTCCTCGGCTTTGGAGGATGGTCTACTGCAGGGATACTACTTATTTTTTTTATAAGTAGCATTACGCTATCTAAAAACACAAAAAAGCTGCAGGCAGATCTTCCTAAACGTATTCGGCGCAGCGGAAATCAAGTTTGGGCTAATGGATTTTGGCTCGTGATATCACTGATTTTGTATGTCATATTTGATTCTCAGCTTTTTATAGTAGCAGCAGTGGGAACAATAGCTACAGCTACTGCGGATACCTGGAGTACTGAGATAGGAACAAGAGCAGATAATAGCACTTATCTCATTACCAATTTTAGGAAGGTATCGATAGGTACCGATGGAGGAGTAAGTATTAAAGGTACCATTGCAGGGTTACTGGGAAGTGCACTTATCGCTGCTATATCTATTTACGTTTTTTCATTACAATTGGCCCTATTTATCTGCATATTTGCAGCAGGATTTTTAGGATCTGTCGCTGATTCTTATTTTGGTGCGATTTTTCAACGTAATAACAGTTCAGTAACGCTTCCGGTTATAAATCAAACAATTCCTATTACTAATAATATTGTTAATGGAATTTCTACTGGAATTGGAGGGGTACTGGCCGCAATCTTAAAATTGATAGTTATATGAAGAAGTGGTACAAGCAATTACACTGGCAAATTATCATTGGTTTGGTGTTGGGGTTAATATGGGGACTCATAGCCAGTATAACTGGTTACACAGCCTTCACTATCGATTATATCCAGCCTATCGGCACCATATTTATAAATTTGTTGAAGCTGATTGCTGTTCCACTCGTTTTAGCTTCGCTTATTGTTGGGGTAACAAACCTCAATGATGTCACAAAACTATCTCGGATGGGAGGTAAGACCATCGGGATCTACTTGGTGACAACTATTTTTGCTATTACTATTGGGTTAACGGTGGTTAATATTATTCAGCCGGGTGATTTTTTGCCAACTGAAACACAAGACCAATTGATGTCCAGTTACGAAGGTAATATTGAAGGGTCGGCTCAATCGGCAAAAGAAGTGATGGAGCGCAGTCCAATGACCTTTTTTGTGGATATCGTTCCCCAAAACTTTTTCAAGGCTGCCGCTGATAATGGCAATATGTTGCAAGTCGTCTTTGTAGCAATTTTGCTGGGGATAGGTCTCATCCAAATTCCCTCAGATAAAAGTAAATCGTTAATTAACTTTTTTGACTCCCTTAATGAGGTGATCATCAAGATTGTAGATTTGGTGATGAAAATAGCCCCTTATGGAGTTTTTGCCCTAATGGCAGGGGTTATTGTAGATTTAGCCGGGGATGATATCGGGCAAGCCCTGAACCTTTTAGGGGCATTGGGATGGTATTGTGTAGCTGTGTTGGTAGGTCTATTATTACATCTCTTTTTAGTGTATTCAAGTTTGTTCAAAATTTTCAGCAAGATGAAGCTGACAGATTTTTTCAAAGCTATTCGCCCGGCTATGTTACTTGGATTTAGTACCAGCTCGAGCTCAGCAACCTTGCCGGTAACAATGGAGCGGGTAGAAAAGAACGTGGGAGTGGACGAAGAAGTTGCCAGTTTCGTATTGCCTATAGGTGCAACTATTAATATGGATGGTACTAGTCTGTACCAAGCCGTAGCAGCAGTATTTATTGCTCAAGCATTGGGGCTCGATCTTGGTATTGGGCAACAACTTACCATTGTGATAACTGCTACTCTTGCTTCCATAGGATCGGCAGGGGTGCCCGGTGCGGGAATTATTATGCTCGTAATTGTGCTTCAAGCTATTCAAGTTCCGGTCGAAGGAATTGCTCTTATCCTGGGTGTTGATCGAATTCTGGATATGTGCCGTACCGCGGTAAATATTACAGGAGATGCTGCTGTTTCTGTTGCAGTAGCCCATACCGAAGGACTACTTGGTGAGATGCACCTTGAAGATGATGACGAGTAGTTTGGTAAACTCGTACCGGGGCGTTTCTAAAGCTATAAATTATTTGTCCTATGAAATGTACGATTTCGATATTTTTAATGATATTCATGGGTTCCGTTTCGGGAGCCCATGCTTCATTTTATACCCCTTCCTATGATACAACGAACTATGAAAACGAACTCGAAAAGGGAATAGAAGCTTTTTATCAAACAGATTGGGATCGGGCAGAAACAATATTTGATAAGCTGCAGCAAAAAAATCCCAAGGATTCACGAGCCTACTTCTTTTCTTCAATGATCCCTTTTTGGACCTATTATTTTGGGGATACCTCTGAACAGGCAGCAAATCTTTTTTTAAAACGTTCAGAGCAAGCAATTCGTGTAAGCCGTAATCAATTAAAACAACATCCCCGGGATACCACGATGGTTCTTATGTTAAGTGGATTATATGGGTATCGCAGTTTGGTAGCAGCCAGCCAAGAAGAGTATCGGACTGCTATTGAAAGTGGAATGACTGGTTTTAAATACACACGGCAACTGTTAATGTTAGATGCGGATGATCCTAGGGCTCTTATTGGCAAAGGAATGTTTTATTATATGGTGGGCAGTGTCCCCAATGGCTTAAAATGGGTAACCAATATGATTGGATTCTCAGGAGACACTGAAGCAGGGTTTTCTGCTTTAAAGAAGGCGGCGACCTCTGATAGTTATGTGAGTAATGACGCCAAAATGATTTTAGCCTATCTCTACAAAAAAGAAGAGCAACCCCAGAAAGCGTTACCATATCTAGAAAAGCTGGTAAGCAAGTATCCCAAAAATATCATATTCCAGTTTAATCTTGCTGAGATCCTCGAAAAATGCGGATATTCACAAAAAGCCAGAAAAAGGTATCAAAAAGTGATGTCTATGAATGCTATACATCTCGAATCATTAAGACAGGAGAGTCACCGTCGGCTGCAATAATTTGAATCTTTTTGACATTTTTTTCATTCACATATTAATACTCATATAATTGAAAATTATGGTAAAATACTATTAATTATATGAAAGGTTAGTTAATCAAAATTGACTAAATTTGGATGGCCCTAAAGCTACTGTGTAAAAAGATTTTTAAGACCTGTTTTTTCTTAGTTTTCCTTTTTGGGAGCTTTGCACAGATAAGCTATGGCCAGTCGTTATCATCGGGTGATATCGCCTTTACTGGATTCAAGGTTGAAGACTCTGACGGCTTTGCAGTGGTTTTTTTTGAAAGCGTAGCTGGGGAACAGGAAATTCACTTCAGTGAAGGACCTTGGTTAGGAAATTCATTTGGTAATGAAGCGGGTAATTTTACTTGGAATTCTCCCGCTGGGGGTATTTCAGCAGGAACAGTCCTTTCTTTTCGTGATCTGAATAGTACTCCTTCTGTGAATATTGGTTCTATCACTGATGCTACTAAAATAAACTTATTAGGATCTGGTAGCGTTATTTTCGCATATACCGGTACTGATAAGGACACCCCTAATACTCCAATGCTTGGAGCAATTTCTAATTCAATTGATCATTACAATGGTACTCAAGGGACGTTGTCAGGAACTGGATTAACACAAAACGTTGATGCCATACTGTTAAATGCTGTCACTGGTGGCCAACAGTTTGGTGGAGATCGAAGTAGAAATACAAAAAGTGGATATAGAAAAAAGCTCAATAAAGATGGCAAATGGGAGGAAGCCGATGGAAGTAGTAACCAAGCTTCAAAAGTTTTTCCTTTTGATACTGAATCTTTTAGGATAGTATCTGCTCCAACAGTAGCTTTTTCTTCTGCTAAACTAACTAGTACCGAGGGTAGTACTATTTTACTAATTGTTAAACTCTTAGAATCTACTGCTAGCCCGGTAGATGTTGATATCAGCTTTTTGAGTGATGTGAGTACTGCCAGTTCAGCTGATCTGGATAACTACACCAACACAAAGGTAAGTTTTGGTTCTGGGGCTGTAGATGGTACCAAACAGGGGGTGTCGATAACACTGTCGGAGGACAATAACTTTGAAGGAGATGAAAAAGCAGTATTTGGTCTTCGTAATAATACTTCCGGTTCACTTGTAAAACCAGACGTAATGACGTTGACAATTGCTGATAATGATTCTCCCAAAATTGTAATCAATGAGTTTTTAGCGGATCCTACTGCAGGGAGTGACGGAGATGCCAACGGAGACGGTATCAGAGATGGAGTTGATGATGAATTTATTGAGATTATTAATTCTGAAACCAAAGAAATTGACATTTCCGGTTGGCAGTTATCTAATGATGGGGGAAATAACATAACCTATACCTTTCCTGAGGGTACGATATTACCGGCAGGCAGGGCCATTGTAGTTTTTGGCGGGGGATCTCCATCGGGACAGTTTGGAAGTGCCTTTGTACATACTGCATCTAACTTGAGTTTAACAAATAGTTATGGACAGGTTACTCTCTTAGATAAATCCGGGACTGTTGTTGATAATATTGCATATGAAAAAGAAACAGAAAATGGTCAATCTATAACACGTGCTCCAGATGAGACTGGGGAGGGTATTCCACATTCGCAAGTATCAGATAGTAATGGCGAGTTGTTTTCGCCAGGAACAAAAGTAGATGGCAGTTCTTTTACTAGTGGACATGTAGTAGCACTTCGTGGAAATGAAGGGTGGCGCATGATATCATCGCCCGGTCAAGGAACTACTTTCGAAGATTTGATTGGAGATCTATGGGTGCAAGGCTTTAGTGGTTCTGATGAACTTTCGGGTACAGGAAGCATATTCTCTTGGTCGGAGAAGAATGGAGGAGCATTTGCGACGCCATCCAGTATGTCATCATCGTTGGAAGTCGGTAAAGGATATATCGTATATGTTTTTGAAGATGATGAATTAAATACTTCTGGTATACAAGGAGGGTTTCCAAAATTTATCAGCTCAGATAATATTGATAATAATAGAACTGTAAATGTTCCAGTTTCAGCACATGACGCTGATGAGCAAAATGGTATCGATGGGAATGAAGGCTGGAACTTATTGGGCAATCCATTTGGGACGGATATTTCAGTAGATGCTCTTTTTTCGGCCTTGGAAGCAGCTGGAATGGTAAATACAAATATTTATGTCTGGGATAATAATAAGTCTGGGGGTGCAGATTATGTTGAATTGTCAAAAGGGGATGGTGAACGATTAGCTCCATACCAAGCTTTTTGGGTTCGCTATATGCAAGATGGTATTGATACAGAAGTAATCTTGGACAAAGATAATCTTATGCCCAATGGTAGCACAAATTATTATAAAAAAGAATCTGAAGATTCATTTCAGTTTGGGCTGGAGCTACATGGAACAGAGAAATTTGATACCTATCATTTAGAATTTAATGATCTAGGGGCAATTGACTCGGACCGTTTTGATGGTTATCACTTATTTTCGTTAGATCCGAGTTCTATTAATTTCTATAGTATGTTAAATAGTAATCGTCTTCAAAAAAACGTGCTTCCTCGTAGTTTAGATGCGAATCTGAATATTCCATTATATTTCGAGGCTGGTAGCAGAGAAAAGCTTATACTGCGTTGGAAAAAACTAAAAGGGGTGCCAGAAGATTGGGAGTTTATTCTGGTTGATGAAATGGAAAACCGTGAAATCAATCTTCGAACAACGAATACGTATGAGTTTACAAACTATAATGTTGGAGATGCACAAAAAATCAATCAAAAAGAGAAACTATTAAATAAAGGAAAGGTAAAATCTGAATCTGATGCTCGGTTTACACTGAAAGTTCAACCTAATTCACAGGGGTTATCTTCAGGCGAAATGCCGAATTCTGCAAAATTGAACCCCAACTATCCCAATCCATTTAACCCCACTACTACTATATCATATGAATTGACAAAAGATGCAGAAGTTACACTAACCGTTTGGAATATGATTGGTCAGAAAGTGGCTACCCTTATTGATGGTCCCGCAGAAGCGGGTAGAAATGAAGTAAGCTGGAATGCCAGTAGCATGCCAAGTGGTATATATATTGCCCGTTTTGAAGTTGGAGGGAAGGTTTATACCCGTAAGATGACGCTGATAAAATAAAGTGCAGTGAATATTTATAAAGTGGGAATCAAACCTATGGAAAGGTTGTTGAGCACTACGGTTTGATATTTATTTATAAAAGGTATGCATTGTTTTTGTTGTTAATTTTTTCTTTGTTCAGCATTGCCGGATAGGTCAACGTAGATATCTATTGTTGTTTTAAAGGAATCTTTTTATAGTATCAGATGGTATATTTTGAGAATTAAAGGACATTCAGGAATAGTCTTTCAGATCCGTCTTAGTTTGTATATTTTAGTTCATCGTTAATTAATCCAATATTCGAAGCACTACTTAAATCTCAATAAATACGGAGTATTTCTTTTAACAAAAATGCAATATAAAAATATACAGGGACTTGAGGTTCCGGAGATCGGGCTCGGGACCTATAAGCTACACGACAGAGAGTGTTCAAAAATAGTTCGAACAGCACTCGATCTTGGTTATAGACATATTGATACTGCTCAGATGTACAAAAATGAGCGTGAAATCGGGGAGGCATTGAATGTTTCTAATGTTCCGAGAGAAGATATTTTTCTGAGTACCAAAATATGGCACACTAACCTTGACGCTGATGATGTGTTACAGTCTACTGAGGAGAGTCTCCGCCAATTGGATACCCCATATGTAGATCTTCTGATGATACACTGGCCCAATGATCAATACGATCTTCGGCCAACTATTGAGTCCATGTTGGTGCTCAGAGATCAAGGAAAGGCAATGAATATCGGAGTAAGTAATTTTCCGCTTGATTTGCTCAAAATTGCAAATGATGAAATTCGAGCTCCTATTTTTTGTAACCAGGTTGAGTTCCACCCATTTATTGACCAACTGGATCTGTTGGACTATGCCATTGAGAAAGATATTATGGTTACGGCCTACAGCCCACTAGCTCAAGGAAAGGTTACAGAAAACAAAGAAATGCAGGAAATTGCCGAAAAATACGATAAATCACCGGCACAGATTTCTTTGCGTTGGCTTATCGAGCAGGAAAATGTAGTGGCAATTCCCAAAGCATCGAATGAAGAGCATCTGAAAGAAAACTTTGAAGTTTTTGATTTTTTCCTTGAAGATGAAGATTTCGATAGGATTGACCAGCTAGAGAAAACTACCCGTTTGGTAAATCCAAGCTTTGCTCCGAACTGGGGATAAGGTGTAATACATATCATATTATTTGAGAAAAGGGAACGATTTAGTCGTTCCCTTTTTTATATGGGTGAATTGCAAAATAAATAGGAAATATGCTACAGAAATCGGATTATTTTATTCTTGCCGCAGCACTTCTTTCACTTATTTTTTCTATAACACTTTGGTTCACCGGAAGTACTGAAAGTGCAATATTTGTAGGCTTATGGGTTCCCAGTATACTGGGGTTTGCTAACTATCTGAAAATTAAGAACAATAATTGATATGGAAACCTATCTACTGGGCTTTGGCGTATTTGTAACTATACTTTTCATGATTGGTGTTTTTTATACCGCAAAAGAGTTTAGGGAAATGGAATCTCATCCCGAAGAATATCATCAGGAAAAAGATCATTTGCATACCTCTGAGTAGGGGATACTAAATGACGGCTTCAGCCAGTATTTTGTTGGTTGGTTCTGTCACAACTTGAAGATAGGTATGTTCATCTGTATTCATTTGGCGGGCAATAATCTTATCACCATACGTAGATTCAGCTTTGAAGACGATATCAATATTTTTTATTGGGGTAGAATCAGGTAGACATGAAAACATCCATTCCACAAAACGGACGTTATTGACGTGATTATTCAGATCAAGGTCAGATTTTCGTACGGTAAAATATTTTTTGCTTACCGGTGATTCAATAGGTTGGGAAGGAAACTCATTTTGTTGTAGTACATGATCACTATTTGTGGGTACCTTTTTTAAAATCTCTTCTGGTATGCGGGTGGGGCGGCGACTTTCAATATCTAATATCAGCCAGTAGCTTAGAGCTCGACCTATTATTGTCTCTTTGTTATCCAGTATTAAGAAATCACGATGGGCCCGAAGTCCGTCGCCGCCAGAGGGCCAGGTCTGGATACAAATGGTTTCTCTCCAGTCGGGGAGCCGTTCCATTTGAATGTGAAGTCGGTGAAGTACCCACGTTCTGTTATTTTCTTGAAGGTCAGTAATATCAAATGAAAGCTTACGGGCATGGTTACCGGCAATCTCTTGTAACAAATTTCCTATTGCAGGGAGTGTTGCTTGGTGGTTGCTAGCAACTTCTGATGCGCGGATCTTAAAAGACTCTTTATAGCTAAGTTTTTCGGTATCCATAAAAATGTGCCTTTTTAAAAAAGTGCAAAGTAAGCTTTAAAATCTATTTTAAAAATCACCTTAAGTCAGATACCAGAGGTAAAAGAGGGGTACGTTTAATTAATTAAATTTATGTTCTTTTCGTACCAGTTTGCCATACCCGGCTACCCCATAATTTAATGTCATCCAGGATCAGGTAAATTGCCGGTAAGATAACCAACGTAACAACAGTAGAAAAGGTTAAGCCCCCAACAATAGCCCGTGCCATGGGAAAGTAGGGAGGACCGTCACCGCCAATTTGGGTAGTCCCAAAACAGAGTGGGAGTAATCCCAATACCGTAGTTGCCGCGGTCATTAAAATGGGACGCATACGATCTTTTCCTCCTTTAATGATAGCCTCAAATCGATTCATCCCTGATTCTCGAAGCTGATGAATGTGATCGATAAGTACAATACCATTATTGACCACAATCCCCATCAAGATGAGTATCCCGATCATGGCCATAAATGAAAAGGTTGTACCGGTAACAAAGAAAAACCAGAAAACCCCAATTACGGCAAAGAAAATGGAGGTAATAATACTGGAAGGAAATAGCACAGATTCGAAAAGAGAAGCCATAACCAGGTAGATTAAGAACATAGCCAAAAGCATATTAATAAGCATCTCATCCATTGCTTCCTGATCTTGTTCAAAACTTCTTCCTTGACTCCAGCCGTAGCCGGCAGGGTAATTAATTTGGTCCAAAATAGGGAAGATTCTTTCCTTAGCTTTATTCATAGGCAAATCATCAAGGCTGATTGTAATGCCCATTGAAGTTTGACGGTTTTCTCTGCGGATCGTGCGTGGTCCTACATCCATACGGTAATCAGCTACAGAAGCAAGGGTTACCGTTTCTTCTTGATCTCTTAAAGTAACAGGGAGTTTCATAAGATCTTGAATAGACTGGCGATCAGACTCTTGCAAAGCCAAGACAACATCAGTTTCGCCGTGTTTACCGCGAACCCGGCGTAAGTTTGTACCACGAATAGAACTGGAAACAAGATTAGCAACTTCAGACGTGGATATTCCCATACTGCGGGCCCGTTCCCGGTTAACCATAACTTGAACCTCTTCAGTACCGGTCTCAGCCTCAGATCGGACCTCAGCTATACCCGGGGTGTCTTCCAGGCGCCGGACCACTTCGTTAGCCAGGTTTACCAGTACCTCAGAAGATTCCCCAATAATAAACACCCGGAGTTGTTCTCCACCGGTTCGGTCACGGAATTCAAAGGAAACATCTCCGATAGCAATTTTAGGCAGATTTTCTTCAATCTCCTTTTTTATAGTTTTAACATCTTTTTCTGCTTTATCATCATCGGTAAGTAAGATGGTTGAGGTCGCGTTTTCCGGTTCGAAATAAGAGTACACAGCATCAATTTCGAACTTTTTCTTGTTACTGTAGAGATATTCTTCAATACGGCTCACCGATTGTTCTACACGTTCTACCGTATAACGATCATTAAGTTGATAACGCAAATAGATTTCTCGTGATTCTGAGGAGGGAAACATATCTATATTTGTCATACTCATCGGAATTGCAACACTGAGAAGCGTACCTAATATCAGAAAGCTTGAAGTATATCGGCGCTTTAAAAGCCAATTTAAAGTAGCACTGTACTTTTCTTCAAGTTTTTTAATGATGTTATTTTTCTCTTCCGTTTTTTTCGGTGCTTTAACCTTCGACGTAAATAGGGGAATAATAGTGAGTGAAATAAGCAGAGAGGCCCCTAATGCCAGAATAATGGTAATAGCTACATGATATAGCTGTATGGCAATCATGGAATCCTCGCTGATAATGTTAGGCAAAAATACAATGATTGTTGTTAAGGTACCGGCTGTAACAGCCATTGATACCTGTTTAACACCTCTTTTGGTAGCTTCGACCTTATCGTCGATTAGTTTTTGGTTACGATGGATGTTTTCTGTGACGACAACGGCATTATCAACTAGCATTCCCACAGCCAACATAAGTCCCATCATAGAAAGTATGTTAAGGGACAAATCCATGAAATAAAGTAGTCCCAAGGTAACAATGAGTGAAAAGGGAACAGCCATGGCTACGATGAGGGTGGTGCTAAGTCGCCTCAGGAAGAGGTATAAAATGATGATAGAGAAAAAAGCCCCCAGCAGTCCTGCTTTAAAAAGCTCTGAAAGAGAACTTATAATACCGGTAGCCTGATTATTCATCTCATAGATCTTGATGCCATGCATTTCAGGCAGTTTATTTATTTCTTCAATTTCGGTAAGTACCTTGTCACCTATTTCCACTGTATTAGCACCCGATTCTTTAAATACATCAAGACCAATGGCATAAGTTTGATCTAAATGACGGCCATAATCTCTATCGGGTTTACCATAGCCGACAGTAGCTATATCTTTTAGTTGCAGATTATTAGGACCAATAACAAGACGGGCAAATTCAGCAGGATTGGTCAGTTCTCCCGTTGGACGAACCATATACCGCTTGCCGGCATCTTCAACTTTGCCGGCTGTGACTGAGAAATTACTTCTTCGCAGTTTTTGCGTGAGCTCATTGAGATTTACCTTGTGAGCTTTAAGTCGGTCAGGAATAAGTTCAATGCGAATTTGCTTCTGTTCAACACCGTATAAATCTACTTTTGCAATACCATTAATACGCTCAATACGTTGTTTTAGATTGCGGTTAAGTAGATCATAGGCATTTGAAAGATTCCGCTTGCTGGAGATGCGAAGTTTCATCATCGGGTTATCTTGCGCAGAAAACTTATTGATGCTAAACCGCTCCATATCATCGGGTAACTGGTTGCGTATTCCATCAATTTTTTCTTTAACCTCCATCGCCTTCATGCTAATGTTGGATCCCATCTTAAACTGCACGAAAATGCCTGCCTGATTTTCACTGGAGGTAGAATTCATGCGTTCCAGCCCACTAATTGTTGCCAGGGCTTCTTCGATGGGGCGGGTTATATTTCGTTCTACTTCTTCAGGTGTAGAATTAGGATAGGGTACCGATATATAGGCACCGGGAAAAGAGATATCCGGGAAGTACTCAAGGGGTACCATTCGACTGGCAATAATGCCGATAACGACAAAGCTTATAAACACCATGATGGTGGTTACCGGACGACGAAGTGAGAGATCAGTGAAATTCATAAGGTATCCCTCAGTTTTTAGAGGTTGATGATTCTTCTGATACAGCGATATTGTACACCTTGCGATCCATAATGGCATACATCGTTGGTATAACTACAAGTGTCAGTAGAGTAGATACTATGAGGCCGGCTATGACTGTAATAGCCATTGGGGCACGAAGCTCGGCACCATCTCCAATCCCTATTGCCAGGGGTAGCAGGCCCAGAGTTGTTGTCAGAGTTGTCATAAGAATAGGACGCAATCTCGATTTTCCTCCTTCCAAAATTGCTTGAATCTTATCTTTACCTCGTTCCCGAAGTTGGTTAATTAAGTCAATGAGTACGATCGCATTATTTACTACGATTCCTACCAGTAAGATGAGGCCGATGAAAACGACCACGCTAATGGTTGATCCGGTAAGCCATAATCCAAGAATTGCACCAACAAGGGCAAGGGGGATAGTGAAAAGAATTATGAACGGATGCATTAATGATTCAAACTGTGAGGCCATTACCAGGTAAACCAGGAAGACAGCCAGAGAAAGGGCGAAAATAAGTGATTGAAATGAATCTGCCATCTCCTCGTTTTGACCGCTTACGCGTGCTTGTAAGCCGGTAGGAATGGTAGTTTCATCAATCACAGATCTAATTTCTTCGGCAGCAGTAGCAAGGTCACCATAACTTAGATTCGCTGATACGATGGCTACGCGTTGTTGGGCAACACGCCTAATCTCGCTCGGGCCTGTTGCAACCTCAATATTAGCAATACTAGACAATGGAATAGCAGCATTGCTATTGGGATTGATAATGAGGTTCCTGATATCATCAACCGTTGAGCGATCCTGCTTTTTAGCTCTGACAAGAACATCAATTTTTTGATCTCGCCAAGAGTAACGAGTGGCAATATCACCTCGCACTTTACTGACAACAAGGTCTGCTACTTCATAAACCTGCAGTCCTAATGCAGCAGCTTTGGGGCGATCAAAAGTGACCTGTATTTCAGGACTACCTTGCTCCATGGTAGATTTAACATCGGCAAAACGGGAATTAGAACTGAGCTTTGTACGGATTCGATCACTTACTTTTTTGAGGTTGTCCAGGTCATAGCCTGAAATTTCAACTTCGACAGGAGTTTTAAAGGTAAAAAGAGCAGGACGCGAAAATTTATATTCTAGCCCTGGAATGCGTTGGAGATCCAGCCTGAGCTCATCTATTGTACTTTCTTCAAGTGAACGTCCGGCTCCACTGCTTAGGGTTACATTGAGTTCACCCCAATTTTCTCCACCTTGATTTGGATTGGCATCCATTTGATTACCAGTACCGGCAACAGCAAAGGTGGCATCAATAGAAGAGACATCATTCGCTGCATTCTGTACCATTTGAAGAGCACGGTCAGTTTGTTCAATTGGCGTCCCCGGGGGCATCTGAAATTCTACATTAAACTCCCCTTGTGATAGGGAGGGTATTAGTTCCATGCCTAGCTGGGGAACCAGCATTAATGTTCCTAAGAGAGATAAGAATGCAAACGAGATAACGGTGAATCGGTGACGTAGAGACCATTTTAGAACATCTGGATACCAGTTTTCAATAGCTGTATATCCTTTATCAAAAGCATTGAGAAAAGGTTTAAGCACAAACATTATACCTTTACTTAACCAGCGTACAATTTTGCTGAATACACCAATTATAAAAGAAGGTATAGTTTCAAAGATAAAGATACGTGCTGCACGCATCCATCGTCCTACCATTGTTCGTGGTTTACGAAGTTCTGGTTTTTTCACCTTAGCTCTTTCACGACCGGCTAATGAAGATAGCATCGGTATTAGTGTGATTGCAACAACCAGTGAAGCCAGCAATGAGAAGGTTACCGTAAGAGCTTGGTCTCTAAACAGCTGTCCGGCAATACCATGTACAAAAACAAGTGGGAAGAACACAGCTATTGTGGTAAGGGTAGAGGCGATCACAGCAGTTCCTACTTCTCCTGCACCGTCTTTGGCAGATTGTATGGGGCCTTTGCCCATTTCTTTATGTCTCGAAATATTTTCAAGTACTACAATAGAGTTATCAACCAGCAGCCCGATACCTAGGGCAATACCTCCGAGCGACATAATATTAAGAGTAATATCGTTTCCATACATTAGGTTAAAAGTGGCAATAACGGAGACAGGAATTGATAGAGAAATAATTACCGTTGTCCAGAAATTACGAAGGAAGAGAAACAAGATAACAATTGCTAAAATACCACCAATAATACCTGCATTAACGACTTCACTTACGGCCGATGAAATATAAGTCGATTGATCATATACTTTAGTTACAGCCATATCCTTAGGCAAATGATCTGATACAGCTCCCATTTTAGACTGTACATTACTTGCTACATTTACAGTATTTGCATCTCCCTCTTTGTAGATGGCGATTTCAACTGCTTCCTGTCCGTTCAGTCGCGATATTGCTTCCCGTTCTTTATATCCCTGCTCAATAGTGGCAACATCTTTAAGGTAAACGGGGGATCCATTTTGGGTTGTGATAACGACGTTACGAATATTATCTACAGTTTTAAACTGGTTTAGCGTTCGCACCAAATACTGTTGGTTACCCTCTTCCAGGCGTCCGCCGGAGAGATTCACATTCTCGGCATCAAGTACCTGTGTTACTTGCGATATGGGGATATTTAAATGAGACAGCCGATCTTGATTAATAGATACCTGTATTTCTTCTTCAAGTCCACCACTTATCTTAATAGAGGCAACCCCCTGAGAAGATTGCAGATCTTTTTTTATCTGTTCTTCTGCAAACCGACGAAGCTTTTTAAGCTTATTGATATGAGAATTTGTAGGTTGTTTACTGTCTAAACTCGCATAATTGACATCCTGTTGCCTTTCATTACCATCCTTTATATAGAATGCATATCGCATAATTGGATCCAGGGTGGGGTCGAAACGCAGAATAACGGGACGTTCAACTTCAAGAGGTAATTGCAGGGCATCAAGCTTCTCGCGCACATCAATACTTGCAAAATCCATGTCGGTGCCCCAGGCAAATTCAAGGGTCACATCAGACTGTCCCGACCGGGAAATAGATCGAACTTGCTGCACATCTTTAACAACGCCCAGTGCTTCTTCTACTGGTTTTGATACCAGGTTTTCAACTTCAGCAGGAGCAGCACCTTCAAATTCAGTACGTACCGTCAGGGTAGGGTAACTCAGTTCTGGAAGCAAGTTAATATTGAGTCGGCTTAATGAGACGAAACCGAATAAAATGATGCCAATGGTAAACATGGCAATCGTCACTTTTCGGCGGATAGAAAAATCAATCAATTTCATTTTAGATACCCCTTTTTGTGTGAAAAATCGGCTAATTAATAGGAGACAACGTCTACCAAGGCACTATCTTGAAGGCTGTTTTGGCCCACTGTTACTACGGTATCGGAAGGACTTAAGCCTTCTAATACTTCAATGTTTTCTCCATTAATGTAGCCAGTACGTACATTCCTACGATAGGCCATATTATTATTAATGATATAGACACTACTGGTTCCGTCTTCAGTCATTACTGAGTTTTTGGGAACCATCAGCGTATTCTGATGGGTATCGTAGACAATACGGACCCGGCCAAACATCCCCGGTTTTAATTGTCGAGATTCATCTTTTATTGAAACTGTTACCTTAAATGTCCCAGTTTCAGCATTAACAACCGGACTTATCCGCAAGACATTACCTGAGAAAATTTTGCCGGGAATAGCATCTACTTTAATATTTGCTGGTTGTCCCTTTTCAAGTTTATTCATCTCATGTTCAGGAACATTAAGTACGGCCAAGAGGGGGTCAAAATCGGTAATTTGGAATACTTCCTGATCGGTGTTTATCATATTTCCAACTTTAATCATACGATCAGAGATGATACCATCAATAGGGGCTGTTATCTTAGTGTGTTTGACTTGGAGTTGAGCCAGCTCATAGGCAGATTTTTGAGCTTGGTATTCATACTTGGCATTTTCATACTCTTGTGCACTGATAAGTTCTTTCTGGTACAGCTCTTTTTTGCGATTGAGCTCGTTCTTAAGCCGATCCATTGTTGCTTTTGCTTGTTGGGCTTCAAGTTTAAGTTGCTCATCTTCGAGTTGTACCAGTAGATCTCCGGTATTAACTACATCTCCTTCTTCGACATGAAGCGTTTCTACAATGCCTCGAACTTTTGCTACTACTGTAGCTTCTTCATCTGCCTCCAGCGTGGCAGTGCTGGAGTAATGAGCAGCGATATCGCCCTTATTAGCAATTGCTACTTCTACGGGAATAGTTGCGGTAGAATCTTTATCAGTCACCTCTTTTGACTGGGATTCGGTACTACAAGAATAGATGAATGTTGCGGACCAAACTAATACACCTAAAGTCAACCATTTTGCTGAATTATTCATACTAAAACCAGTTTGAAAAGATTTAGAATTTTTAACCTACTTGGTTTCCATTACGCACCAATTCAGAAATTTGTTACGAAAAAAAATAAGTTTAAGGGTGGCTTGGTATTGAAAGAAGGAGAGAAATGAAGCGGGAAAAGCTAACAATATGGCTTATAAAAGGTTTTAAGGGTGATTATTTGGTTTTTAACTCCATCCCCTGAATCAGGATAGAAACATAAATAGATTAATCTACTTTTTTAGTTCTGGTATAGAAGGGAAAGGAATTTATCGTTTATAATTTTCAACAGCTAGGCAAGATTTTTACCCAGATGCCCCAGGAGGGGGGCAACAGTTATAACTAATCCCAAAATCAAAATAATATATCTCTATTCATCACTTAAAATCTTAATTATTTTACTAAATAGTATGAACCCTTACTAATTCTGGAATAGAAATTTGAGTATTTCTTTGTTGGCTTATGACTCAGAATACCGTTATTATTATGAATCTTATAATTTTAATGTACTGATTCAATAAAGGTCTGCATTGTGATCAATGTAGTTAAAATGGGAATTCGGTGATCAACCTATTGTCTTGGTTGAAAGTCCGGAGCAGTCCCCGCTGCTGTAAGCTCCATGAACTTTGTGATGCTGAAATCCACTATCTGTCTGCGGCAGATGGGAAGGTTATCATAAAAGAGGAGTAAGCCAGAAGACCTGCCCGTATTGATGACGGAAAAAGCTCTCGGGAGAAAGAGCCGTATCCATGTTTCTCAAACGTCTTTACTGTTTCTGTTTTTATATATTGCTCATCGGACTTTTTTCGGTTGGAATATCATTAACTGCCTGTCAACAAGCGAAAGAAAAGTCTAACACCACTTATTCGCCCCCTGATTCTGTTTACTTTCAGGATCAAGTGCATGCAAAATTTGCTGAGGGCTTTCAGATCCAATATCACAACAATTATAAACTCCTCGAAATTCTAAAACCTTTCCAAGATAAGGTTGATACTTTGCGCTATGCCTTAATTCCCCGAGAATTGGAAGGCAAAGTAGAGGTGGGAGATGCTCGTAAAATTACTATCCCCGTTCAAAGTATGATTGCAAGTTCTACGACCCATATTGGACTTATTGAGATGCTGGAAGCTAACGATATTCTTTCCGGGATGGTGGGGGCTGAATATGTGTACAGTCCCAAAGTTCGAAAGGGAATCGAGAATGGTGATATTATGAGTTTGCTGCAGGGAGAGGTCAATAAAGAAAAGGTACTGGAGCTTAACCCGGACGTTTTAATGATTTCGGGAGGACAGTCGTCACAATTTGATAATTACCGTGTTCTTATTGACTCGGGCATCAACATCTTGGTAAACTCTGAATGGCTGGAAACAACTCCACTTGGTAAAGCAGAATGGATGAAAGTAATGGCCGCTTTATTGAATAAAGAAAAGTTGGCTAACAAAAAGTTCAATGCCGTTGTTAAGCGGTATAATAAATTGAAAGCTGCTATCGATACTGTGTCTCAGAAACCATTGATTATTAATAGTATGCCGTATAAAGGAGCATGGTTTGTATCGGCTGGCGACAGTTTTGCTGCCCGTTTTTTAAAAGATGCCGGAGCTGACTACCCTTGGTTAGATACCGAAGGCACAGGAGGGTTACGCAAGAGTTTTGAGGTGGTATATGAAAAGGGATTAGAAGCAGATATTTGGTTGAATCCGGGATCAGCCCAATCCAAAGAAGATATTTTGGCAAAAGACAGTCGGTTTAAAGATTTCAAATCTTTTAAAACCGGAAAAATATACAACAATAATAAACGACAGCATCCCAAAGGTGGAAATGACTACTGGGAATCGGGGGTAGTTAATCCAGATATCTTGTTAGCTGATTTGATCAAGATTTTACATCCTCAAGTAGTTCCGGATCATAAACTCTATTACTATCAGAAAATCAAGTAATGGGTAGATCAATAGCCGATCAAACAAAACAGTATGGAGTGGGAATACGACCGCTTTATCTATTTTTTTTAATAGGTGGGGTTGGAGTACTATTTTTGTTGAATTTAGCCCTTGGTTCGGTGGACATTCCTCTGGAAGCAATTGTACAAATTCTTTTGGGGGTTGATGCAGGACAAGATTCTTGGCATAAAATTGTGATTAATATTCGTCTACCGCGAGCTGTAACAGCCATTTTAGCGGGTAGTGCCCTAGCTGTTGGGGGGCTACAGATGCAAACACTTTTTCGAAACCCACTGGCGGGTCCATCAGTACTGGGCATTACTGCCGGAGCCAGCCTTGGGGTAGCAGTGGTAATGCTGGCCGCAGGCACTATTACAAGTATATTTGCCATTCAACAGTTATCAGCCATGGGAAGCTGGATTATCGTATTAGCTGCCAGTTTGGGCTCGGCAGTAGTGCTGTTATTAATTCTATTGATCTCTATCAAGGTTAGAGATAATGTAACTCTTCTTATTATTGGGTTAATGATTGGGAATGTGACGATCGCCATAGTAAGCATCTGGCAGTATTTTAGCCGACCTGAACAGATACAGGATTATCTGATTTGGACATTTGGAAGCTTGGGCGGTGTGCCACTTGACCAACTATGGATATTAGCACTCGTTGCTATTTTGGGTAGTGGTATTGCACTGGTATTATCTAAATCTTTAAACGGCTTGTTACTCGGTGAAAACTATGCCCGAAGTATGGGGCTTTCTGTTACTAGTACACGAATATGGATTATTGTGAGTACAAGTATATTGGCGGGGGGAATCACCGCTTTTTGTGGTCCTATCGGTTTTGTGGGGATCGCTGTACCTCATTTGACTCGTTCACTTTTGGGAACCAACGATCACCGGGTATTGATACCAAGCACGCTTCTTATGGGAGCCATATTGCTGTTAGCCTGTGATATTATTGCACAGGTACCGGGGTCAACAACAACCCTGCCCATTAGTGCTGTTACTTCACTGATAGGGTCACCAGTGGTGATCTGGGTGATTATCGAACGCAAAAACCTACAGGCCTCATTTTGATGGCATTTGAACAACAGATCATATCGACTAAAGGTTTAAGCATTGGTTTTCCAGCCCGCAGAGCTATGAAGTCGCCAACAGTTGTTGCATCTGGTATAAATGTAGCGTTAAATAGTGGTGAAATAGTATGCTTGCTGGGTCCCAACGGTTCGGGTAAGTCAACACTTATCAGAACGTTGACAGGCTTACATTACCCACTTGGAGGGACAGTAGAACTGGAAAATAAAAAGTTGAAATCGTTCTCTACCAAGCAGATTGCTAGAAAAGTGAGTACAGTACTTACTGATCGGCTAACAATCGGTAATTTAAGTGTCTATGAACTGGTTTCCTTTGGAAGGTCACCTTATACCGGCTGGTTTGGCTCACTTAGCCAGCAAGATGAAGAAGTCGTGCAATGGGCTATAGAATCAACAGGAATTGGACAGTTTGTTAATCGGGATGTCTTGCGCTTGAGTGATGGGGAACGCCAAAAAGTAATGATTGCTCGCGCACTGGCACAAAATACCTCGGCCATTATGCTCGATGAACCAACTGCACATCTGGACCTACCTAATAGGGTAGAGATTATTAGACTCCTGCGGGAGTTGGCTCACGATACCCAAAAAGGGATTTTACTGTCTACTCATGAGCTGGATTTAGCCTTAAAGGCTGCCGATACCTTATGGCTTATTGATATGAATGGGAATGTGGTAACAGGTACTCCAGAGGACCTGGTATTGGATGGTACTTTTGAGTCTGTATTTGAACGGGACAGTTTCGAATTCGATCGTAGTACAGGATCCTTTAAATTGCTTCACCCTAAAAAAGCGCCTGTTTACTTGCATGGTGATGCTGTAGGACAGTTTTGGACACGGCGAGCCCTGGAACGATCAGGATACCAAGTCAAAGAGTCGAACGGTACTGATATTCAAGTAGAAGTGAAGCGTTTAAAAGATGATTTCAAGTGGACGCTCCGTTGTTGTGAAGATCAGTTTGAATGTGATTCAATTGAGGAGGTATTGGAGCAGTTGTTTCAATATTGCTAGAAACCCTAGCTAATATTTTAAAATTATAATGGGTAATACGTTTTTATTTTCTCATTAAAGCTTATACCTTTAAGCGCTCTTTGAAATAGTGATTCGGTTCCCCATTAATACTGGGGTGAAAAGGGAATTTCGTGCACGAGCATATCGCTTGGAAATCGAAAGCTGTACCCGCAACTGTAATTCCGTATAACACTGTCGCATATCTTTGTGCCACTATTAGCCATTTGGCAAATGGGAAGGCCCGACAGTTGGAAAAGCCAGGAGACCTGCCAATCTATTCTATTTCGAGGAACTTTCGGGAGTTAAAGTTTCTACGAGGATTTTATGATAAAACTATATATTCGCTATAGCACAGCTATATGTTGTTGTGCCCTTTTTCTTACACACAATCTTACGTACGGACAAACAGTAAGTGATACGCTTCAATTTGATGAGATTGAAGTGGTAGCTACCCGTATCTATCAGCCACTGAACTATCAGCCTACGAATGTTGAGGTAATAGATTCAGTACAGCTTCAGATGTTAAAGACATTATCAGTTGCTGAAGTATTAGCAGCAGAATCCTCCCTAGTGATAAAAGACTATGGACCCGGAGGTATGGCTACAGCTTCACAACGGGGGCTCTCGTCTGAGCAAATACAGGTATTGTGGGAAGGAATTCCAATCAATAGCCCAATGCAGGGACAGACTGATCTGTCACTTTTACCGGCCAGTTTCTTTTCTAATGTGCAAGTTAGTTCTGGTACCCCCAGTACCGCTTTTGGTGGAGGAAGTCTGTCAGGTGCATTATATCTTGGATCTGATTGGAAGCAGAAAAGCTACGTTACCATGCACCAAGGCATAGGCTCCTATGGTCAGTGGCAAACATCGCTGCAAGGTAAATATAGCTCATCAACTGGTACTTATGTGGCATATCGTGGGCTGTACGACTATGGGGAAAATGATTTTAAGTATTTTAGTCGAGCCTACAACACGATTGAACAGCGTGAGCACAACCGAAGCAAGCGTTATAGCATGATGGCTTCGGTAGGTAGAAAAAACAAAAAAGAACGATGGAAGACGACTTTCTGGATTTCAGATAGTGAAAATCAGATTCCCGGAGATATACTTAGCACAGATCCCCAAGCTCAACAAAATGATAAGTCTATGCGATGGTTGAGCTTGTATAATGTAGATTGGGGCAAGACAGATATATCATTTAAAAATTATATGGAACGAGTAGAACTAAACTACTTTGATCCGAGTATTGGTACTCACAGTTTAAGTACTATAAAACGGTGGATGGTTAGTTCTACTGCTACTCATCCTGTAAGCAAACACCTTTTTTTAAAGGGAGAGATAAGCGGTGAGCTGACTGGCGTTGAGACGAATAACTATAACAACATACGGAATCGCCGGCAGTTTAGTGCTTTGGCTAATCCTGAATTTATATTGGCGGATGAATATTTGCGTGTTTATCCGGCGTTACGTTTAGATATTTATAGCGATTTTGGAACGATAGTCAGTCCTTCCTTAGGTGTTAACTATGAGCTTTTTGAAGAGCGATTATTTATTCGCGGGCAACTTAGTAGAGACTTTAACCCTCCTTCATTTAATGCTCTTTATTGGGGAGAAGTAGGAGATCCCAACCTAAAGCCAGAGCTCAGCAATAGTGCTGAGCTGGGTCTTTCGTTAAGTGAAACCCCTTTTATAGGGATAACCACTTTCGACCTAACGGGTTATTTCAGTAAAGTTGATAATGGAATTCGCTGGTATCCCGGTGGATCCGGGCAGTGGGCTCCCAGTAATGTTGAACAGGTTACTACAAAAGGGATAGAAGCTCATCTAAAGAATACTTTTCTGCGGGGAAATCTATGGTCTTTAAAAGTAGCTCAAAAAGGAATATTAACAGATACTGAGATTTCAGAAGCTCGGTTCCCCGGAGACCAAGGGGTGGGTAATCAAGTTCGGCTTGTGCCCAAATGGAAATATAATGCCTCTATTACAATTAAACGAGACTATGTAACTACTGTCTTGAAATACCGATGGATCAGCAGGAGATATTTAACAGAAAATGAAAATATCAATAATTCATTGGACCCTTATCAAGTGGTTGATGCTCATGTACAGTTCAAAAAAGCATATCAAAACTTTGATCTTGAGGTACAAGCTGTTGCCAAAAATATTCTTGGAGAGGAATATGAAATCATTAGCTGGTACCCCATGCCAAAACGGAATTTTAATTTTTCAATAACTGCAACTTATAATTTCTAACATAATAACGATGAAAAAACGATACTCTTTATTTCTCTTGTCACTGGTAATTTTAATCGTATCCTGCGACAAAGATAATGATAACAACCCCGCTCCACTTGAGGATTCTGCAGCATATGTGGTTAATGAGGGTAACTTTAGTGATGCAAATGGATCAATTACAAGCTATAGTCCTGAATCCGGAAGTACCATCTTGCAAGCCTTTGATAAGGAAAATGGCCGTCCATTGGCAGGTTATTTACAGACCTCTAAAAAGGTAGATGAACGCATTTATATTGTATCTAATAAGGCCGACAAAATCGAAATTATTGACTATAAGACCTTAGAAAGCAAAGGAACCATAGATTCTTTTGAAAAAGCACCTACTGCTATTGAAATAGTTGATGGAGTTGCATTTGTAGGAACAGCAGATTTTAAAGGCGCTACAGATTCACTTAGAATGTTTGACTTGGCATCTTTTGAGAAAAAAGAAGCAGCAATAGAAGTCGGAAATACTCCCCGTGATATAGAAAGAGTAGGAGACAACCTTTATGTCAGTAATAATGGCTTCGGATATGGTAATACCGTTTCAGTTATCGACCTTTCATCCAATGAGGTTATTGAGACCATTACTGTTGGTGCCGGTCCTAATGAGTTGATTGTAGATAACGAAGAACGAGTCTGGGTCGTTTGCAATGGAAGAAAATCTTATTCTGAAGGAAGTTCTGATGTTCCTGGCAGTGTCTATATTATCGATGGGAATTCTGCAACTGTAATCGACTCTATTACCGAAGGTATTACTTTAGGTGCTCAATCTTACCAAGAGAGATTGGTTCTGAATTCCGAGAAGGCAGAAGCATATCTTCTTAACAACGGTATTAGCGTCATTGACATGAACTCTTATACTATTAAAAAGAATATTGTTAATGAGTCATTTTACGCGATCGGTTATTTCCCACTGCAACAGAGTATTTATGTAGGTAAAAGCAATGGAACTTCTCAGCCTGGAAAGGGATATGTATATGACCTGGAAGGTGCGCCCGTGGATTCTTTTAATGTAGGTATTATCCCCCATAAGTTTCACTTTACTAGCAACTGATACCCTATAAAGAGAGGCGTATAATCGGACTCCCCTAAGGTCCGATTGTTGAGCCGTATAATTCTGGATGGGTTCGCCTGTTCAGGATTATTTTTTAGATAGTTGCAGTTGAAAATAATTGCTATCAGATTAAGATCTGAGTCACACAAAAAGGATAACTTAGCATATATAACATGATACACTTAATTACCGGTGGCCAGAGATCCGGGAAAAGCAGCAGGGCTCAAGAGTTTGCTCTTTCATTGACCGACAGTCCCGTTTATGTGGCTACGGCTCGTGTTTGGGACGAAGATTTTGAACAGCGCGTAGAGCGCCATAAGGATGATCGCGATGAGCGGTGGAATACCCTTGAAGTGGAAAAAGCGCTCGGAGATATCAAAGTTGAGAGAAGAGTTGTGGTTGTTGATTGTATTACGCTCTGGCTTACTAACTTTTTTATGGATACCGACCAAGATGTCGATCGGTCTATGGAGTTGGCCAAGGATGAACTTGAAAAATTATTTGAAAAGGATTGTACCCTTATTTTGGTCACTAACGAAATTGGTATGGGTACACATGCTCACACCGAAAGTGGCCGAAAATTTGCTGACATGCAGGGCTGGATGAATCAGTTTATTGCTGAACGGGCTGACAATGTTACTCTCATGGTCTCAGGTATTCCGGTAGAAATAAAAGGATAAGCATATAACTGTGTGTTTTCCTATGAAAGTTATCTTAAATGTAGGATTACTTTTTTTTAAAACTGTATTTATATAGATGAAAGAATTTAATATATCAGCAGTAAACAAAAATTTAGAAGAACCCTTACAGCATAAAATTGATAATAAGACCAAACCCGTAGGAGCACTGGGCAGCTTAGAAGATATTGCTCTTAAAATTGGACTTATACAGCAGGATCTCGAACCCCAGCTTAAAAATCCACTTTTAGCTGTATTTGCCGGTGATCACGGTATTGCTGCCGAAGGAATAGTGAATGCATATCCTCAAGAAGTAACGGCACAGATGGTGCTAAATATGGTTGGGGGTGGGGCGGCCGTAAACGTATTTTGTGCTACACACAATATCGCTACAAAAATTATTGATGCAGGTGTGGCAGCAGAATTGCCATCCAGCGAAAAGTTAATAGATCGAAAAATTGCCGCCGGTACCCAGAATTATAGTCATACTCCCGCTATGTCTGCTAAAGAGTGTAATAATGCTATTGAAGCAGGGTCCGAACTTGTTAGCCAATGGCATAATAGAGGAACCAATATTATTGGCTTTGGCGAAATGGGTATTGGCAATACCTCTTCTGCCTCTATTATCACCAGTATACTAACAGGTTACTCTATTGATGCATGTACGGGTAAAGGAACGGGGCTTGATGAAGAGGAGGTAAGCCAGAAGGCCACAATACTTGCAAAGGCCATTGAAGCCCATGATATTGATGCCGATCCGTTTTCTGTGTTACAAACATTTGGTGGATTTGAAATTGCCATGATTGTCGGGGGCATACTGCAGGCTGCAGAGCACCAGATGATTATTTTAGTAGATGGTTTTATTGCTACAGCCGCTTTTATGGTAGCTTGTGAGTTGTATTCCAAAGTACGTGATTTTGCTATTTTCACTCATACATCCGACGAGCAGGCACATCGTATTCAGCTGGATTATCTGCAGGCAGAACCGCTGTTGCAGTTAGGAATGCGACTGGGGGAAGGTACCGGCGCGGCAATGGCATATCCCATTATAGAATCTGCTGTTAACTTCTTAAATAATATGGCATCCTTCAAAGATGCTGCCGTATCAAAAGGAGATAATTAATGAAAAGAGAACTACAGGTATTTCTGACGGCTGTAATGTTTTTCACTAAAATTCCGTGTCCCCAATGGGTAGACCATTCTCCGGAGTTTTTGAATGAAAGTGCCCGCTATTTTTCTCTGGTGGGTATTATTGTAGGCAGCGTAGGGGCAGCAGTATTTTGGGGATTTAACTTCCTCTTTCCACAAACGATTGCCGTATTGCTAAGTATGTTGGCAACAATATGGGTGACCGGGGCTTTTCATGAAGATGGGTTGGCCGATATGTTTGATGGTTTTGGTGGAGGGTGGACCCAGGAGCAAATCCTCAGTATTATGAAAGATTCACGCATTGGTACCTTCGGCGTTGCTGGTCTGACTGGCATTCTTGCATTGAAGTTTCTGAGCCTTAACGAATTGCCTCCTTTGGCTATCCCTTTTCTTCTTATTGCTGGACATGCTGCTAGTCGATTTTTTGCTACTACTCTTATTATGACGCATGATTATGTTCGGGGCGAACCCTCCAAAGCCAAGCCGGTAGCCCAAAAAATGTCCCCATTTTCCATAATTTTAAGCGCCGTATTTGGATTGCTGCCACTGTTTTTGATACCACACTCATGGATTTGGCTTAGCCTTATTCCCATGATTAGTGTATTGGCTTATCTGGGTTGGTTTTTCAACAAATGGATTGGCGGTCATACCGGCGATTGCAGTGGGGCCACACAACAACTTCTTGAAGTAACTTTTTACCTTTCAGCAGTAATTATATGGACATTTATTTAATTCGACACACGACACCGGATATCGAAGAAGGCATTTGTTACGGGCAAAAAGATATTGGTTTAGCCGTTGATTATGCAAATGAAGTAAATATTCTAAAGAGAAAGCTTCCAAAGGGCTACCATAATTTTACTACTTATAGCAGTTCTCTTGAACGGTGTAAAAAATTAGCTGACGAACTAGCTACGAAAGAGCCTATCACAGATGATCGCCTGATGGAACTCAATTTTGGGGATTGGGAAGGTCGGAAATGGGATAATATAAGCCAGAATGAACTGGGTGAATGGATGGAAAACTTTGTTGAGGTCGTATGCCCCGGTGGAGAATCGTATCGGCAGTTACATAACCGGGTAGAAGCATGGTGGAAGGAGCAATTAGAGGGGAAAGACGATCAGTTGCTTGTGATAACGCATGGAGGGGTTATTCGCTGTCTCCTAAGTTTGGTGTTAGGTATTCCATTGGGAAATAGTTTTCAACTGACCATAGATTACGGAGGCGTTTCTAAAATATCTCGTCGTCATAATAGAAACTCAGTAAGATTTATCAACAGATGAAAAGAGCATTGTTCAATTGGAGCGGAGGAAAAGACTCCTCCTTTGCTTTACATCGTGTACTGCAGGATGGTAACTATGAAATTGCGGGATTGCTTACGAGTTTCAATAAGGCTAATAAAAGAGTGTCTATGCACGGCATTCATCAAAAGCTGGTTGAAGAACAAGCTCGGCAAATCGGCCTGCCGTTATATCCACTGATGCTACCGCAGGATTTAGGGATGGACAAGTATAATGCATATATGGAGCAAAAACTCTTGAGTTATAAAAAGAACGGGATCAATGTCGGAGTTTTTGGGGATATCTTTTTGGAAGACCTCAAAAATTATCGAGAGAAACAGCTTAAAAGTATTGGAATGGAAGCACATTTCCCGTTATGGAAAAAATCAACTGCAGAGCTATCACAAAAGTTCATTGACGATGGATTCAAAGCAATTGTCGTGTCTGTCAGCGGAGAGAAATTAGACAAGTCTTTTGTAGGGCGGATTTATGATGAGTCTTTTATCGGGGCGTTGCCAATAGGAGTCGATCCCTGTGGAGAAAATGGAGAATTTCATACCTTTGTTTTTGATGGCCCTATCTTTAAAGATGCTGTGCCTTTTACGATAGGGGAGACCATAAAACGATCTTATGAACTACCTAATGATGATGACTCTCACTGTTTTCAGGATGATGCTGCTCCGCCTGATGAATGCATTTACTGGTTCATGGATTTACAAGTGCCGGAAAAGAAGACACATTAATAGAATAGAAGCTATTAATCATTCAAAAGGCTAGTAGTAGAGTCTTCTTCAACAATGGAGTAAAAGATCTTTTTACCCTTATATTACTAGTAGTAGATAACTTATTTAATGCTTGAGTGATGAGGAGTTCTGTATTTTCTAGCACAGACCACTATTTTGATGAAAAGCTCGTTTTTATACAAATATTAAAAAATATTAATATTAATAAACGAACTTGATCCAATTAGCAGGGTATGAGGTGGGTTTTTTTATAGTTCTTAAAAAGTTATCCACAGGATGTGGATTTCTTATGACAAAATTGAGATAAAAATAGTCCGGGTTACTAAATGTATTGTGGATAACTTTAACCTTTTGTGGAAAAGTAATTAGCTAATTTACTTGCTCCAAAAAGCTAGTCCTTTATATTTAACTGATGGAGAGTGGCGATTTTTTTTAGTGCATTTAAAGCCTTCCATACTAGTCAAAATAATTTGTAAGTAACCGGAGAATATTTATGAAATTTACACGCTTTTATACTCAGGAAGAGTGGGATAGCCCTTTTGGAGATATGAAGTTTGAGAGTCGTAAATCGGAGATCAAAAATCCCGACGGCTCAATGGTCTTTTCAATGGACGAATTAATTGTACCGGCTTCTTGGTCGCAGGTGTCAACAGATGTTATTGCCCAGAAGTATTTTAGAAAAGCCGGTGTTCCTAAGAAAACGAAAAAAGTCAAAGAAAAAGGAGTGCCTAAATGGCTTCAGCGTTCTGAGGCGGATGAAGAGGCAATGAAAGATATTGATGAAGAGGAACGATATGGCGGAGAGTTTGACAGTCGCCAGGTGTTTCATCGATTGGCTGGTTGCTGGACCTACTGGGGATGGAAGCATGATTATTTCGATTCAGAAGAACAGGCTAAAGTATTTTATGATGAGCTTTGCTATATGCTGGCAAACCAGATGGCAGCTCCAAATAGTCCACAATGGTTTAATACTGGCTTGCACTGGGCTTATGGTATCAATGGCCCGTCACAAGGTCATTACTATGTTGATGGAAAAACCGGCGAACTGACACGGTCTGATGATGCCTATTCCCACCCACAACCTCACGCCTGCTTTATCCAAAGTATTGATGATAACCTTGTGAACGAAGGCGGTATCATGGACTTGTGGGTTCGTGAAGCTCGTTTGTTCAAATATGGTTCGGGTACAGGCAGTAACTTTTCAAAAGTACGTGGTGAAGGAGAGCCCCTGAGTGGAGGTGGTCGTTCTTCCGGTTTGATGAGTTTCCTTAAGATTGGTGATAAAGCAGCAGGAGCTATTAAATCCGGCGGTACCACCAGACGTGCTGCGAAGATGGTGACGCTTGATCTTGATCATCCTGATATTGAAGAGTATGTGAATTGGAAGGTCCGGGAAGAGCAGAAGGTTGCTTCTATGGTTGCGGGCTCGAAAATTTTGGAAAGTCATCTCAAAAAGATAATTAAACTCTGTAACAAACCGGTTGAAATTGACGGTCGTACCTTTAACGGCGCGGTAAGTCGGGATCCGGTGAAAAACAAAGAGCTTGGGAAAGCGATTAAAGAAGCCAAAGAAGATCAGGTACCATTAAATTATATCGAAAGAGTAGTTCAACTGGCGGCACAAGGCTTTACTGATCTGGAATTCGATACTTATGATACGGATTGGGATTCTGAAGCTTATCGTACGGTAAGTGGACAGAATTCAAATAACTCTGTCCGTATTCCCAACAAATTTATGAAAGCCGTAAAGGATGATGACCAGTGGGATCTCTACTGGAGAACGGAAAAACGTAAGGCGGCCGAAGAAGGGCGAGAGCCAGATCCGTGCAAGTCAATGCCGGCCCGTAAGCTTTGGGATGATATTGCGCATGCTGCTTGGTCTTGTGCCGATCCCGGTGCTCAGTATCACGATACCATTAATGAGTGGCACACATGTCCTAACGATGGGCCAATTAACGGTAGTAATCCTTGTTCGGAGTACATGTTCCTCGACAATACGGCTTGTAACCTGGCGTCGTTGAACCTGATGAAGTATTTCAAAACGGACGAATGCAACGAGTTTGATGTAGAGGCGCTTCGAAACGCTTCGCGTCTGTGGACGGTAGTTCTTGAAATCTCCGTATTGATGGCACAATTTCCATCCAAAGAGATTGCAGAGCTTTCTTACAAGTATCGTACGCTGGGTCTTGGTTTTGCGAACCTTGGTGCTGCATTGATGGTTCAAGGTGTTCCTTACGACAGTGATGAAGGTTGTGCTATTGCCGGTGGATTGATGAGCATCATCCACATGAATGCTTATAAAACAAGTGCCGAAATGGCGAAAGAGCTTGGTGCTTTTGAGCGTTTCGAAGCCAATAAGGAACCAATGCTGAAAGTTGTGCGAAACCACAAACGTGCGGCTTATAATGTGGATCCTGATGAATATGAGGATCTCACGGTAAAGCCAATGGGTATTGATGCTAATGAATGCCCGGATAATCTCTTAAAGGCAGCCCGTGAAGATTCTGACGAAGCAGTAAAAATGGGTGAAGAGCACGGTTATCGAAATGCCCAGGTAACGGTAATTGCCCCAACGGGTACCATCGGCTTGGTCATGGATTGTGATACAACCGGAATTGAGCCCGATTTCGCACTGGTGAAGTTTAAGAAACTTGCAGGTGGTGGTCACTTCAAAATTATTAACCAATGTGTACCTAAAGCACTGCAAAACCTAGGCTATAGTCCTAAAGAGCGACAAGAAATAATTAACTATGCTAAAGGTCATGGTACATTGGATGGTTGTCCTCATATTAATGAGGAAACACTCCGCGAGAAAGGGTTTGGTGACAAGCAGCTGGATGCCATTGAAGAGGCATTGCCCAGCAGTTTCGAAATCAAGTTTGCTTTCAACCAGTGGACACTGGGAGAAGACTTCTGCAAAGAAGAGCTTGGCCTAACTGACGAGCAACTTGCCAATCCTCAGTTTGATATTCTCAAGTTTCTTGGATTTAGCAAAGAGCAAGTTCAGGAAGCTAACGATTATGTATGCGGTACTATGACCGTAGAGGGAGCACCTCATCTAAAAGATGAGCACCTGCCGGTCTTTGACTGTGCCAATCGATGTGGACGTATCGGAACCCGTTATATTGCACCGGGCGGACACATCCGCATGATGGCAGCAGCACAGCCGTTTGTTTCCGGAGCTATTTCGAAAACAATCAACTTGCCCAACGAAGCAACGGTTGAAGACTTTAAAGATGCCTATATGGAATCTTGGGAGCTAATGCTGAAGGCTAATGCCTTGTATCGTGATGGATCTAAGTTGAGTCAACCACTTAATAGTCTAAGTGATGTTTTCGAAGACTTGGATGAAGAGGACCTCGATGAGGAGATTACTCAAGCTCAGGATAAGGTGGTTGAAACTGCTGAAAAGATTGTTCACAAATATGTGGCCGATCGTCAGCGTTTACCCAGCCGTCGCAATGGTTATACCCAGAAAGTGAAGATCGGCGGACAAAGTGTCTATTTACGAACCGGCGAATATAAAAATGGCCAACTCGGTGAGATCTTCATTGACATGCACCGTGAAGGTGCTGCTTTCCGAAGTCTCACAAACTGTTTTGCAATCGCTATTTCACTTGGGTTGCAGCATGGTGTACCGCTTGAAGAGTTTGTGGATGCCTTTACATTCACAAAGTTTGAGCCCAGTGGTACGGTTAGTGGAAGTCCGCATGTTAAGATGACGACTTCCGTTATCGATTATATTTTCCGTGAACTTGCGGTAACATATCTCGGTCGTGATGATCTGGCACACGTTCCTGCAGAGGATATTATGTCGCGTAAGATGCGACCTTCTGAAGAAGCGAAACAAGCAAAGAAGGCAGATCAGGCCCAGACGGGTACCGCTGATGCGGTTGCAGAGCCAGAACCTGCTACCCAATCTGCAGATAGTGATGATGGTTATCAGAGTGATTACGAGAAAGCAAAAGAACTGGGATACACCGGTGATTCCTGCCCCGAATGTGGTAGTATGACGATGGTCCGCAATGGAACCTGTCAGAAGTGCATAACTTGTGGCTCAACTACCGGTTGCTCGTAACTTTAAACTAATCTTTTATAAGATTTTAAGCCTGGCAAGTTTTGAAAACTTGCCAGGCTTTTTTATTAGGTAAAGCCTAATAAAAACGTTGTTTAAAGCTTCCAGAGGGCAAAAATGGAACAATTTTGATCTCTTCGTTGTTATGTGGCCTAAGTCAAAAAACCGGAATAAAAGTTATTTATCATTATGAGTGTAGAAGTAACAACACGTTCCGACGAAGACATTAAACTAGATGTAACTAAACAGCTTAAATGGGATGCTCGAATTGATGCATCTGATGTAAGTATCACCGTAGATAACGGAAAAGTAATGATTTCAGGACAAGTACCTTCACTTACTGCTAAGTCAGCAGCTACTAATGATGCTTACTTGGTTGAAGGAGTATCTATAGTAGAAAACGAGTTGAATATTGAATTTCCTGATACTGAAACGGTACCTACCGACGAACAGATTAAAAATAATGTAGTAACGGCATTAGCTTTAGATGGCGACCTGAAATCCTATAAGATTGATGTAGATGTTAAGCAGGGATGGGTCACTTTGGAAGGTACCGTTAATGCGTATTGGGAAAAGATCCATGCCAAAAATGAGGTACTTGAGCTTAATGGTGTTATCGGCGTTACCAATAATCTCGGTGTAGTGCCTACCGGTGATTACATGGATGAATCGATCGCTAAA
The DNA here is from genome assembly GCF_005869845.1 of Fodinibius saliphilus. Lineage (NCBI taxonomy): Bacteria > Pseudomonadati > Balneolota > Balneolia > Balneolales > Balneolaceae > Fodinibius > Fodinibius saliphilus. The sequence continues at coordinate 399,393 of NZ_VAWF01000001.1, forward strand.
GACATTGTGAGTGCACTTGAACGTAATGTTAATATTTTTGCCGATGATGTAAATATCCGAGTAGAAAATGGCAACGTTACGCTAGAAGGTACGGTTGAAACCTCAAAGGCTAAAAATGCAGCCTTCGATTCAGCACTTTATACACCGGGTGTTGTAAGCGTCGATAATAAAATTATGGTTGTCTAAGTAGTTCTAACCATATAACTTTTCAGAGGCCTGTTGGGTTACAGTGGGCCTTTCATTATTCGCAACAATTTTTTGTGGTGTCTCGTAGGGTTGATTGATTGGTCATCAATTAATCTAACTGTGAAATATGCTTAGTAAATGCTGGATCTCTTTTAAAATTGCCTGCCAAAATATTAAATCCAACCTCTTACATACTTTTTTATCTACCCTGGGTATTGTGATTGGAGTAGCAGCTTTGGTAACTATATTGTCGTTGATAGACGGCATGGAGAATTATGCCCGCAGCCAGATAACTCAAACAACCTCTTTACAGACGATAATTGTTGAAAGCCGCCATAGGTTACAAGTAGATGGAGTTTGGGTGGATAATAAAAACGCTCCGGTATTGATGCCTCAGAACGTTGAACGGTTAAAGCGCAAACTGAATAATGTCTCTTCTGTAGAACTTCGCACCTCCGGATCAGCTACGATTTTTGCTTTGGCCGATACTGCAAAAACGGCCACCTATTTTTATGCTTTGAGTTCTGATTCTCTAAATACTGAAAAAATTAAAATGAAAGCAGGCAGTAATATATTTGATGGGCATAATTCTGCGATAATATCTGAGACATTGGCTAAGGTACTGAGTTCAGAAGATGGGTGGAAATCTACGGTGGGAAGAAAATTTGAAATGCATGGTAATACGTACACGGTTAGTGGCATATTTAATAGGGACAGGGAGGCCAAACGTAGAATCGTGGTTCCATTTTTATCACTTAGTGATGAGGTGATTCGTAATAATGCACCTAAACTGATAATAGATTCCGAGAAGGTAGAGGCCGTAGAAAAGATAAAGTCAGAAGTAGAGAACTGGTTAGCTGCTAACTATGAAAATGCAGAACAGAATTTCCATATTTTTACGAATCAAATGCGTGTGGAGCAAGCCCGAAAAGGAATGTTGCTTTTTAAGTTAATAATGGGATTAATAACGGGCATTGCGGTTGTTGTAGGAGGGATCGGAGTAATGAATGTGTTACTAATTTCTGTAACCGAACGTACTGCTGAAATAGGAATTCGAAAGGCAACAGGCGCCAAAAAGTTTGATATTATTCTTCAGTTTCTTTCAGAATCGGTAACGGTTTCTATTTTTGGTAGTTTTTTAGGTTTAATTTTGGGTATGTTAGTTGCAATGGCAGCAGTACCCATTGTAAAACTTTTTATTGAGGTACCTTTTGAGGCTGGATTTTCGGTATCAACAATGGGAATTATTGCCATACTTGCAGTTGTTATCGGTATTATTTTTGGTACCTATCCTGCCATTAGAGCCGCAAAATTAACCCCTGTAGAGGCGATAAGGAGAGAATAGGTGTTAGATATTTTTCATAATGGTTGTCTGATAAATCATAATAGGTTATTTAGATAGCAATGAATTGCCTATTAGTAATCATAAAATAGTAATTAAGTCAAAGGCTATGATGGGATCATTTGGTGGAATGGAAATATTTATCATACTAATTATAGGTTTACTTCCCTCTCTTATTGTAGTGGGATACTTTTTATGGCTGGCGACCAAAATAAATAAGATAGCACGAGCCCAAGAAGAACAAGTACAAGAGATGAGGAAGCTTATTCGAATTTTTAAGGATGAAAAAGAAGGGAAAAAGATTGAAAGGTAAATATCCCTGATCGACTTCAAAATCGATCAGGGTTTGTTCCCATTTGTTATCCAATCCAAGGGTAATCATCCCAATTGGGATCGCGTTTCTCAAGGAAAGCATCTCGTCCTTCGGTGGCTTCATCTGTCATGTAGGCCAGACGGGTAGCTTCCCCGGAGAACACTTGTTGACCAACCATGCCATCGTCAACTAAATTAAATGCATACTTGATCATACGGATGGCAGTAGGGCTTTTTTTGAGTATCTCTTGGGCCCATTGGTAGGCCGTTTCTTCGAGTTCATCATGGGGCACCACTTTATTAACCATCCCCATCTCAAACGCTTCTTGGGCTGAGTAGTTACGCCCTAGGAAAAATATTTCACGTGCCTTTTTTTGTCCCACCTGTCGGGCTAAGAGTGCTGAACCAAAACCGCCGTCAAAACTGGCAACATCAGCATCAGTTTGTTTGAATGTTGCATGTTCTTTACTGGCAAGAGTGAGGTCACAAACAACATGCAAACTATGCCCGCCGCCCACAGCCCATCCGGGAACTACGGCAATGACAACTTTACCCATAAAGCGGATCATTCGTTGTAGGTCCAGCACATTTAACCGTGGGGTACCGGCATCATCTTTATAGCCGGCTTTGCCACGGACATTCTGGTCTCCGCCTGAACAAAAGGCCCATTTACCATCTTTGGGAGAAGGCCCTTCGCCGGTAAGCAGTACAACACCGATGTTAGCATCTTCACGGACATCCAGAAATGCATCCTGTAGCTCAAAGAGGGTTTTAGGGCGAAATGCATTGCGAATTTCAGGGCGATTTATGGCAATGCGGGCTACGCCATTAGATTTTTTAAAGGTGATGTCTTCGTATTCATTGACGGTTTTCCAATTCATAATAAAATATTCTGTATTTGGTAGTAAGTAATACGGTTTATCTAATTAATTCTGTTGATAAAATGGGTAATCTTTTTAAGAAGCATTGAAGGGTTATCAAGGTGAACCCGGTGTCCGGCTTCGATAGATGAAAATGTAGCATTGGGAAACTGTTCAACCAAATGATTATTTATTTGCTGATATTTCTCATCTTCTGTACCGGCTAGCAGAAGTATCGGTTTATCCCATTGTTGTAATTTATCACATACGGGAGTCATTGTTCCGGTGCCAAATCCCTTTAGCGAAGCCGCAAGAGCAGAGGGATATTGCTTAGCCTGTACGTGATGATAGGTTTCTTGAAGATCGCTATCAACAACAGTTGGAGATTGAAACAGGTCGAGCTTTTGCCATTTGGCAAGAAACGAGTTAAAATTATGTTCAATTTTTTTTGCTCGCTCCATATCGATCTTCCGGCGTTTTGAGCGTTCTTTTTTATTACTGATTCCACAGTTAGCACTTTCCAGAATCATCCCATTAAAACGGTCGGGTGAAGAAAGGGCCGTTTGGAGAGCTAGTCTTCCCCCCATACTGTATCCATAAAGTATTAATGGCGATATGGCCAGTTTATCAATGAGTGCTAGAAGATCTGCCATTTGTTGTTCTTCGCGGTAACGATTAGGATTGGTAGGTTTGCCGGTGTCTCCATGTCCAAGCAGATCTACTGTTATGGGATTACAATATCTTTTTAGTTCCCCAATAAGATGTTCAAACACAAGTCGACTGCCCATAAAGCCGTGAAGCATAAGCAGATAAGGAATATTATCATCTTGCTGGTGAAGCTCATAAGCGTAACCTGTATTATTGATTTCAAGCACTTCCATTAGGAGTATTTCCAAAGCTTTTTCCTGAGCTTCATAGAAGCATCAGCATCTGTTTTACACTCAATAATGGAAAGACCGTTATTATTACTATTACGCATCCATCGTTGCAAGCTGAAATCGTGGAGCTCTGAGAAGGTTTCAATACTATGAAAGGGGATATCATGGGCCTGTACCATCTGTCTGATATCAACAGACTGGGGAGTTTCAAAATAATCAGTAAAATACTTTTCGTGCTGTTCAATGGGGAGCATTCGGAAAATAGATCCTCCCGAGTTATTAATTACAATGATGACCAGTGGGAGTTTCAATTTTTGTTGATTCAGCAGGGCATTACTGTCATGCAAAAAGGCAAGATCTCCTGTTATCAAGACTCCGGCTTTATCTAAAGCCAGGGATAGACCAAATGCAGTGGAAGTAATGCCGTCAATACCGCTGGTACCGCGATTTAAATAAAGAGGGATGCCAGTAGGTTGTTTACCAAAAAGGTTGATATCACGGGCAGGGAAAGAGTTCGATACCATTAGGAATAGATCCCTTGTTAGTTGTGGCGTCAGATGGTCATAAACATGTCCATCGGTTAGAGGGCTTTCTTCTGTAATTTGTTTGTTGGCATATTCTTGGTAGTCAGATTTGGTCTCCTTCCATTTATTAAGCCATTGATCACTATTTTTTGAATGGATTTTATCCGTTGCAATAGGTCGACCAAACCAGGGTATAGAAGAAATTTCAGAAAGGGTTGCATTTTGCAAGGCATGCGTACTGGCAAAATGATAGTGATAGACGGGATTCCACTGTTCAAGCCCAATCTCAATTGATTTAGCAGTAGGCTGGAAACCAAACCGGAGAATAAGATCCGGGGCTAAGTTTTCAAGGTTCTGTTCATTTCGCAGAAATCCTGAAAACTGTTTGATTACATGTTTGCTGTCTATATTGGATTCAGCAATAATAGGGGCATTTATCTTCTCAGCTATTGCCCGGATAGAATCGGTATTATCGCCCGGTGCTAACGGACCAACGATTATAAGAGGATTTTGAGCTTTCGATATTTTATTGAGGAGTCCGTCAGAAAGATGCTGTGTTTCTTTATAAGTAGTTTTATCTGAATCAGGCTGTTCTTTTTTGTCTGGTGTGGATATCGTTTGAAGATATTTAGGATCAGGCTCCAAAGGTTTTCGAAAGGGGAAATTTAGGTGGACCGGTCCACGTTTATTCTTGCTGGCCTCAAACGCTTGTTGGCCAAGTATTTCAAGTCGTTCTAAATCTTCTTCGCTATTTCCTGCTTCCCCAACTTCATGGAAAAAAACAGGGTAATCCCCAAATATTTTGAGTTGATCTATAGCTTGGTTTGCCCCGGTAGCCCTTCGATTCGGAGGGCGATCTGCTGTAGCTAAAATTATGGGCACACCACTTTTACGCGCCTCTATAACTGCCGGATAATAATTGGCCACAGCAGTTCCCGAGGTGCATATTAAAACTGCAGGAGTGTTTGTTGCTTTGCCGATACCAAGAGCGGTAAAAGCCGCAGATCGTTCATCCAGGATAACATGCTTCTGAAAATGTTTATTGGTAGCTGCTGCAAGAGTAAGAGGGGTAGAGCGGGATCCAGGGGATATTATGACATGCTGTACCCCAAGCTGTTGGAGCGTCCGAAAAAAAGTAGCGGTCCAGTTGAAGACAAGATTTCCTGGATTGGAACTAGTCATATTGCAGGGCTGAAAGCATCGGCTTTAATTTAAGGTTTGTTTCATGCCATTCTGCAGATGGGTCAGAGTCCGCAACGATACCGCATCCGGCAAAAAAATGTGCTTCTTTGTCTGTCAGCAAACCACTGCGAATACCAACAGCAAACTCGCCGATTCCTTTGCTGTTTATCCACCCAATAGGACTTGCATACCATCCTCGCGAGAAATTTTCCAGTTTATTGAGATATGGAGCAGCATCTTTCCATGGGTATCCTCCAACAGCCGGAGTAGGATGCAACTGGCCAATAACATTTAACACCTCAGCCTCTTGCTGTAAGTGGGCCCGAATAGGGGTGTAAAGGTGCTGCACATTGGATAGTTTTTTAATTTCAGGTTTAGCACTGCGATAAAAATCGATGGTAAAAGGAATGAGACGCTCTTCAATATCCTTGATTACGAAATTGTGCTCATTTTGATCTTTTTTACTATCGATAAGGTGCTGCCCCAGCTGGGTATCTTCAGAAATGGTTTGTCCCCGTTGAATACTGCCGGCCAGTGCTTCAGTAAGAAAAAGACGACTTCGAAAAGAACCAAGTCGCTCAGGGGAAGATCCTAAAAAAGTACTACCGGACCGATGTATGAGAAAGCTGGAACAGTTTTGATATCGTCTTCGTAGTTTATTCAGTACTTGCGTAGGATTCGTAGCATCGTGCCTTGGTACCGATATTTTTCGAGCTAATACGATTTTTTCAAAATTATTCTCAGAAATTAAATCAGTTGCTTTCTCAACCGAAGAGGTCCACTCTTTATATTCTCCATTCTTTATTTCTGAGAGTGAATTATTCTGAAGAAAAGAGTTAAGTTTTTGTTGGCCATTAAGCTCATCTTTTAGATGGCAGCGTTTGCGTATGGTTTCAAACCTGTCAATTAAATAATTATGAAGCTCGCTGTCGTTCTTAAAGGAGGAAAGGTCTATTGACAGGGTAACCAAATTGAATTTTCCATCTCGAATGATACTCCATTCCGGTATAGTGAAAGAAGCAGGTTCAAAATCCTGCCACAGTCCTTCAGCAATATCATCAAAGAAGGAAAATCCTCCTAGAAACATCATGCCTGAATAGGGATGAGGAACCGAAGAATATTCTCTGCTGATGCGTTGGGTATCTTTAATTGCTTTGCTGACGGTGTTGAACCTATCGGAACCAGCAGCCGAAAGATGCTCTATGGAACCACCCGCTGCAATTGCAAGCTCATCGGTGGGCTTTTCCCAATAAAACTGGTATTCTTCGGTGTCCCAGTTCATTTCAAGATATGCTAAAGGATCTATAGCATCCAGTGTAAAACTAAATGAGGCATACTGTGCTTCTGTATCTTCAAAGAGTTGGGATATAAATGCACGCAAGTTACCCGTTTGTGGTTCTGGGGTATCTATATTTTGGTAATAATCTGTTTTAGATAACGATGCGTTAGCCATGAAATAATTTTATTTACTCTACCTTTCACAACTTTCAATATAAATTGAAAATTGCTTTTTCCATAATATTACACCGTTATTATTTAGATAATGTTCTGTCAGACTCTCTAGTAGTTAATATCTACATCAGTATTAGAACAGAATTGCAATATTATCTCAAATGTTGCTTGCTGTTTACATGAATAGTATAGCACAACTCATGTATGTCAATCTTAAAGATAGAAAATGTCAGGTATCTGCTTTAAGACAAAAAAAGTGAGTTTAGTTCCTTAAGAAAGGTATACTGAAAACTTATTTTTCACTTTTGAAAAGTGACTATCAATATGTGCTAAAACATAGTAGGTACCAATTGAGCTGATATACTCCGCTTATACTATTTGATTATTTCTCATAAGGATTGTAGATGCCGTATTCATTTGGATCATATTCAGCAAGTTCAAAGAAATGGTCCCAGGCTTCAGGGCTTTCCTCATTATCATCAACCCAGTTTGGGTGGCTTTGTTTGATAAGGCCAACGGCACGTTCGGCATATTCAATGCGCTCATCTTCATCCTCAATACGAGGGAGGGAGGCGATCATTCGGTCTAAGTTGTAACCACAATCGAAATCTTTAGGCTTTACTTGTTTTACAAACATTGTGTTGAATTAGCTTAAATTTATGTGATATAGAAGATAACAGAGTTGGTCGTGCGAATAAAGGAGATTTTCTGAATACTATATAATAAGTAGATGAAAGCAAATCCAGATCTTTATTCGGGTAGATAGAACAAAATTCCTATATTTCGGGTCTAATAAATTTTTAATGCTATCATAAAAGCACGATAAAGTCCTTAATGTATTATAATTCAATTCTAGAAACTATCGGCAATACTCCACTGGTAAAACTTAATAAAATAGCCGATGATATTCCCGGTACGATACTTGTAAAAGTTGAATATTTTAATCCCGGGCAGAGTGTAAAAGATCGTATTGGGATTAAGATGATTGAAGATGCAGAAGAAAAAGGACTTATTAAACCGGGAGGGACGATTATTGAGGGAACCTCCGGAAATACCGGGATGGGATTAGCCCTTGCCGCTGTTATTAAAGGGTATGATTGCATTTTCACCACTACAGATAAACAGAGTAAATCAAAAATTGATTTACTTCGAGCTTTGGGAGCAGAAGTTAAAGTTTGCCCTACAGATGTAGAACCCGACGACCCCCGGAGTTATTATTCAGTAGCTAAACGACTGAGTGAAGAAATCCCCAATTCCTATTATCCCAACCAATACGATAATCCAAGTAATGCTCAGGCTCATTATGAGACTACCGGTCCTGAGATCTGGGAACAAACTGAAGGGAAGATAACGCACTATGTGGCTGGTATGGGTACAGGTGGAACTGTTTCTGGGACTTCTCGATATCTAAAAGAACAAAATAAAGAAATAAAGACTATTGGCGTTGATAGCGAAGGGTCGGTATATAAAAAGTTTTTTGAGACCGGTGAGTTTGATAAAGATGAAATTCATTCTTATTTGACTGAAGGTATTGGAGAAGATATCATTCCCGAGAATATGGACTTTGATCAATTGGATGAAGTGATGCAGATCTCTGATAAAGATGCTTTCTTGACTACCCGTGCTCTTGCTGAAGATGAGGGGCTTTTTGTAGGGGGGTCTTGTGGGGCAGCTGTGCATGGAGCGCTTGAATATGCACGAAATAACGAGTTTGGAGAAGAGGATCTGATGGTTATTATTTTGCCCGACAGTGGAACTAGATATGTTTCCAAGATTTTCAATGATGAATGGATGGAAGGACATGGGTTCTTGGATGCTGAATAGGAATAACTTTTTTAACTAATTTGAAGGAAGATTAATAGTAATATGCCAGATCAAACACAGGATCTACAACAAGGACAAATACAAATAGAACTTCCTGAAGAGGAGGCCAGTGGCACATACTCGAACTTGGTGATGATTTCACACTCACCTTCAGAGTTTATTCTGGATTTTATTTCTGTAATGCCGGGAGCACCCAAAGCAAAGGTCGTAAAACGAATGGTGCTTACCCCCGACCATGCTAAGAGGTTGGTAAATGCCCTCTCCGAAAACATTAACCGCTACGAAAAAGAAAACGGTACTATCTCGGATGAGGAAGATATCGATGTTCCATTTAACTACAGAGGACCTACACCTGAAGCATAATTTGGTAACTTCGCATGTTTGAATTCTTAAAACGGCTCTTTAACAACCAAAATCGAGAGCTTACTTTTGTCCTTTTTGACGAAGAGGAGCCCGAATCATCAACCTCTTATCACTTTAAGCCGGCCCAACTTTGGCGATTGTTTTATGGGGCATTGACAGTAGTATGTATCATCGTGTTGCTGCTGGTTATGTTTACACCACTCAGTACGCTACTTTATAATAGGGAAGATGCTCAGCTTCGGGAACGTGCTATTAAAATATCAAAGAAGGTTCAGGCGCTTCAGGATTCATTGGACGCACGAGACACACAGCTTGCAGAGATGCAGCAAGTTATTGCCAGTGGAGCTGATACCTCTTTCAATGTTACCAAAGAATATCAGGCAATTTCTGATCAAAAAAGATCAGAAACTTTGGAACCTGAAACCGTTTCTGATGTATCAATAGACAGAATGTTATCGCAGAACGATATCATTTTTTCAAAGATTTTTGATAGCGTACCGGAATTCCCTACTACTTATCCTATTGATGGGACCTCAACTCGGGGATACAATCCAGAAAGTGGACATTATGGTATCGATATTGCAACTACAAAAGGTACTGAGTTTAAAGCAATTGCTGATGGGGCTATTGTAAATCAAGACTGGACGGTGAATTACGGTTTTGTATTACATATCCAACATAGCAATGGTATAATAACGGTTTTTAAGCATGCAGCAAGTTTATCAAAATCTATTGGTGATATCGTTAAGAAAGGCGATATTTTGGGTACGGCCGGGGATGTTGGAGTGTTAAGCTCTGGTCCTCATCTGCATATTGAAATATGGAAAAATGGTGTGCCCCAAAATCCTAATGCGTATTTAATAAAGTCATAATCATCTTATGTTTAATAATAACAATAAAAAAAAGTCGGAATCTATGAGCTCGAACAAGTCCGGTAAGAACTTGCCTTCTGTTAATATGATTAGCGAAGGAACTCGTTTAGAAGGAACTCTTGATACGAAAAATGATATCCGCATTGCAGGTACATTGGATGGAGAGGCAAAGGCAAAAGGAAAAGTTATTGTCTCATCCACTGGAAAGGTAGAAGGGAATATTGGTGCAGCAGATGCTGATATTGCAGGTCACGTAGATGGAGAAGTGTGTGTATCTAATAAATTAGTATTACGGGAGTCTGCTGTAGTTGAAGGGGATATTTATACTAAAACGATGCTGGCCGAAGAAGGAGCACAGATTAATGGTTCTTTCCATATGGGAGATAATATTGAAAATGAGCTTAAGAACAGTTCTACTACTTCTAAAGTGAAATCATCTAAAAAGACTGACAAGAAGAAGGCTAAAAAGAATGTTGAAGCCGGCAGTAACTCCAAAAAAGATAAGAAAATAGGGTAAGCGATATTGGATACCCCCAAGAACCCAGGTAACTATATGCAGTACCTCTCATTAGGGGGGGAGATTGCAGCAGCACTTGCCGTACCCATTTTTTTGGGATATTGGCTGGATAGTTTTTTTGAGAGTAGTCCGTGGCTGCTTTTAGTAGGCTGCCTGGTGGGGGTTATAAATATTTTTATTCTTATCTTTAAGCTCAACGATCGGCTAAATAAACAGTAGGTTGGAACGAACGTTTCAGGGAATTCTATCTCAATTTATATTACTCTCAGCAGTTGCTCTATGTTGTGTGGCTATTAGCACGATTATGCTCACAAAAGACGCTCTTTTAATGTCAATAATTGCTAACCTGCTTAGCTTTTTTTTTGTGGGCAGCAATTTTTTTGTTTTCAAAAAAATACGAGAAGATAGCTCCGACAGCTTTTATCGTAAGTTTTACCTCTCTTTTGGACTTCGATTTTTGTTTGTTATAGCGGCTTTGGTGGTTGCTTTAAAGGCAATAAAAATTCATCAAATTCATTTTACAGTTAGTTTCATATTTTCTTATATTTTCCATTCTGTAATCGAGATTATTTCCATTAACAAAATACTAGAAACTGATAATTAGAATTAGATGCTAAGGGCCTGTCGCCGACTTTTCGTAACTTTTTTATTGATTCTGTTTTTCACTCCGTTTTCGCAAGCTTCGGAAAAATCCGCACAGGACTCCGAGGGCGCTCCTATTGATGTTATGGGTAAGGTTGTAGACCATAATAAGGTTTCAACACCGTTCGGGTATATTCATTTGCCACGTATTTTGTTGGTGGATGGAAGTTTCCATGTATTTAGTAGTACAGAGTCTGCTGTTGCTTCAGATGAGTTTGTTAAGAAGGACGGAGCGCTTCTTGCAGTAAGTGGAGCGCCTATTACGCTGGACCTGTCAATTACTTCGCATTTAGTATATGTTTGGTTGGGGCTTATCTTAACGCTGTTCATTACTATTGCAATGGCTCGTAAGTACAAGAAGGGGGTCGGTCGAGAAACCGAACCAAAGGGATGGTTCCAAAACCTTTTTGAGATTACGTTTGTGTTTGTACGTGATGATATTGCCAAACAGAATATTCCCGACGAAAAATATCAAAAATTTGTTCCTTATCTTTTTGCTGTATTTGTATCAATTGCCTTTATGAATCTTTTCGGTCTATTGCCATGGGGGGCAACAGCCACTGCAGATATTACTGTTACCGCTATATTAGCTTTTATAACATTTATAATTACACAGTGGAATGGGTCTAAAGATCACTGGGAGCATGTGTTTTGGTTTCCGGGCGTGCCACCCCTTATGCGCATTATTCTAACGCCGATTGAAATTATTGGGTTGTTTACTAAGCCATTTGCGCTTGCTGTTCGTTTGTTTGCAAATATGTTGTCAGGAAAGATTATGATTATTTGTATTCTTGGCCTCATATTTATCTTTGCTGATATATTTGGTTCTATAGCCGGGGTTGGTGTTAGTTTCTTTTCAGTACCCCTAACAGCAGTATTATATATATTGAAAGCTTTTGTGGGGCTATTGCAAGCTTATATTTTTGCGCTGCTTTCTGCAGTATTTATTGGGATGGCAGCCGAGGAGCACGAGCATCATGAAGAAGGTATAGAAGCTCATGCATAATTCTTTTTTTTGATTTATTACTACTTACTTAATCTAAACAACAACTAAACATAACACAGGTAAATTACTATGGGTTTATTAGCAGCAGGAATCGGAGCAGGAATTGTAGCAGTTGGTGCCGGAATTGGTATTGGAATGATTGGTAAAAGTGCTACAGAAAGTATCGCTCGTCAGCCTGAAGCTTCCGGTGATATTCGTGGCGCAATGATCTTGACCGCTGCTCTTATTGAGGGTGTAGCACTGATCGGCGCTATTGTTTGTATTCTTCTCGCTCTCGGAATTGGTGGATAAGTCGATATTTAATAAAATAATCAAGACATAATATACACCATGATGCTATTTTTAGCAGGCGGAGGAGGACTCCTCTCATTTAACAGTGGTTTTGCAATATGGGTTCTTATAAGTATGGTTATCTTCCTTGCAATAATGGGGAAATATGCTGTGCCACTCATTATGGATTCTTTGCAGGAGCGTGAAAGCCGAATCAAGGATTCGTTAGAATCCGCAGAAAAGGCTCTTAAGCGTGCCGAGCAGGTTTCCAAAGATAATGAAAAAGCATTGCGTGAAGCTGAGAAGAAAGCACAGCAGATTCGCAAAGAAGCCATTGAGGAAGCAGAGATGCTTCGTGCAGAACGCATTGAAAAATCCAAGGAAGAGGCCGAGCAGATTATTGAAAATGCCCGGAAAAGTATTGAGCAGGAAAAGAAACGTGCTATGATGGAGCTTCGTGATGAAGTCGCTCGATTAGCCGTTGAATCTGCTTCTAAGATTATTGATTCCGAACTGGATGAACAGAAAAATAATAAGCTGGTAGATAGCTTTATTAACGACCTCTCTAAAAATTAAGGTAGATGCGTACAACAAAAGCAGCACGACGATATGCTACAGCACTGCTTGAACTCGCCGAGGAGCGAGATGAGGTAAAGCAGATTCTGGAGGATATCCAATTTGTTCACAATACTCTCGAGGGATCTCGAGAATTGGTAGTATTTTTAAAGAGTCCTGTTATTAAGTTTGATGATAAGATCGGGGCTCTTGAAAAACTCTTTTTTGATGATCTTAACGAGCCAACTAAACTTTTTATGAAGCTGTTGGCTAAAAAAGATCGGATAAATTTATTGGATCAAATTGTAAAAGCCTTTATAGAGAAATATAAAGAGTATGCCGGCATTATAACTGTAGATGTGTTCGTTGCAAGGGAATTGTCAGAAGATCAGAAATCAGGTCTTCACAATGAGCTTGAAGAAAAGACACAAAAAACAGTTGATATGGATATTACCGTAGATGAAAGTCTAAAAGGTGGTATGGCCATTAGAATTGATGATACTGTTATTGACGGTACGGTTAAACACAAGCTCGAAGAGCTTGAAGAATCGTTGTTAACGACAACTGTTGAATAGTTAATTAATACGTTTTTAAATCACATTTGAACCAATGAGTCAAGTTAGACCAGACGAAGTTTCAGCAATATTACGAAAACAACTTTCCGGCTTCGATAATGAGGCAGACACTTATGATGTGGGAACAGTCCTCGAGGTAGGGGATGGTATTGCCCGCGTTTATGGGCTGTCAAAGGTACAGGCCGGTGAACTTGTTGATCTTCCCGATTCTAAAGATAAAGAAGGGAATTCCATTCGTGGAATGGTACTGAACCTTGAAGAAGATAATGTTGGTGTAGTACTTTTTGGTGCTACCAGTGCTGTCGAAGAAGGTGATACCGTTCGTCGAACAAAAGATATTGCTTCTATTAATGTAGGAGACGGTGTTTTGGGTCGTGTTATCGATCCGTTAGGCCGTCCTCTCGATGGTAAAGGTCCTATTGCAGGCGATACCATCCGGGTACCACTAGAACGAAAGGCACCTGGTGTTATTTATCGTGAACCGGTTAAAGAACCGCTCCAAACAGGTATTAAGGCTATTGACTCTCTTATTCCAATTGGACGTGGACAGCGTGAGCTGATTATTGGTGATCGTCAAACAGGAAAAACCTCGGTTGCAGTAGATACCATTATTAACCAAAAAGAAACTCAGGATACCGACAAACCGGTACATTGTATTTATGTGGCTGTTGGTCAAAAGGGTTCTACGGTTGCAGGTATTGCGAAAGCATTAGAAGAGAATGATGCTATAGATTATTCTACCATTGTTTCAGCACCTGCAAGTTCTACGGCTCCAATGCGTTTTATTGCTCCTTTTGCCGGGGCCGCTATTGGTGAATATTTCCGGGATACTGGTCGCCACGCTCTTGTTATTTATGATGATCTTTCCAAACAAGCTGTTGCGTATCGTGAACTTTCGCTTTTACTGAAACGGCCTCCTGGACGTGAAGCCTATCCTGGTGATGTATTCTATCTACACAGTCGCCTACTTGAGCGTGCTGCTAAGATTATTGATGATGATGACATTGCTCGGCAGATGAATAATGTGCCTGAAGAGCTCAAGCCAATGGTTAAGGGCGGTGGTTCATTAACAGCTTTACCAGTTATTGAAACTCAAGCCGGTGATGTTTCTGCCTATATCCCAACCAATGTGATTTCTATTACTGATGGTCAGATTTTCCTCGACACTGATCTGTTTAACTCAGGTGTACGTCCTGCTATTGACGTAGGTACTTCTGTATCTCGTGTGGGTGGTTCGGCACAGGTGAAATCAATGAAAAAATTGTCGGGTACTATGAAGCTTGACTTGGCTCAGTATCGTGAGCTTGAAGCTTTTGCCAAGTTTGGTTCCGATCTTGATCCTGCTACTCAGCGCCAATTAAAACGTGGTGAGCGTACGGTTGAATTGTTGAAACAAGATATTTATCAACCTCGTCCTGTTGAAGATCAAATTGCACTGCTTAAAGTTAACAGTGAAGGACTGCTTGAAGACTTGCGCGTAGATCAAGTTCAAGAGTTTGAACAAGAATACCTTGAAACTATTCATGCGAAGTTCGATAAGGAACTTACGGAAGTAGGTAATAAAGGTACGCTTGAAGATGAACTTGGTGATAAACTGCTTAAGACTGCAAGTACTATCATTGAACAGATGAACGCTACAGAAGAAGAGGAAGCGTAACCCATGGCGAATCTTCGCGACATACGAAATCGTATTGAATCCATTAAAAATACGCAGCAGATTACACGTGCCATGAAAATGGTTGCTGCTGCTAAATTACGCAAGGCACAAGATCGCATTATAGAAACCAGACCCTACGCATCCAAGATGAAAGAAGTGGTAGGGCGTATGGTGAAAAGTTCTAATGATGATAATGTGCTGCTGGATACACCTGAATCAACGGATAACGTCCTGTTTATCATTATTAGTTCAGATCGCGGACTTTGTGGTGGATTCAACAACAATTTGTTTAAAGTTGCTGAAAGTGAAATCAAAGAAAACTACAGTGAATATAAAGAAACAGGTAATCTGTCTTTAATATGTATTGGTAGGCAGGCAACAAAACATTTTGGTAAGCGAGATTATGAAGTAAAAGCTGAATATCCGGGCTTTTGGGACAACATAGAATTCCATAAAGCTACGGAAATAATGAAATCCGTAATTAAGGATTTTAAGTCCGGTACCTTTGATGAGGTAAAACTGGTTTATAACGAATTTAAATCTGTTATTGCACAAAACAGGTTAGTAGAAACCGTATTGCCTATACAACCGGATACGCTGACGGAAACTGACGACGAGATCGAAGAAGATAGAGAATATATCTTTGAGCCAGATGCAGATAAAATTCTTGAAAAATTATTACCTTTGCACTTGAATTTGCAACTGTGGAAGGCTATCCTTGAGTCGAATGCTGCAGAACAGGGTGCACGTATGACAGCTATGGATAATGCTACTGAGAATGCTCAGGAGATGAAAGAAGATCTTGAGCTTGAGTATAATCGTGCACGCCAAAGTGCTATTACTACTGAAATTTCAGAAATTATTTCTGGAGCGCAGGCACTTGAAGAAGCATAATTAGTTTGTTGATATATTGGAGGGATGGCAGAGCGGTTGAATGCACCGGTCTTGAAAACCGGCAGGCCCTTTTGGGTCTCGGGGGTTCGAATCCCTCTCCCTCCGCAAAAAAAGGCCTCTTCCCAAACGGAAGGGGCTATTTTTTTAATAAATATTTTTTCGTTGCGTTAATAGCACGAAACATATTTTCATTAGACATCTTTAAATGATGAAGAAGTTACTATTTACTTTTATTACCCTCCTGTTTTGTTTACCGATATTGACTTATAGTCAACAAGATACCGTAGAAGTATCAATTAAAAGGTTTATTGATCGAGGTATCAAAAATTCTGGGGAGCTGGATTTTGAGCAACAAAAGGTAAAGCTTGCACAGAATCGTATAGATCAAGCCAAATCAAATCGTTACCTGCCTAAGTTTGAACTTAATACCCAACATGGAGTGGTGCCTGGTGTAGAGAGTGATGATCCCACACTTTCAGAGAATGAGTACTATCTTGATCCGAATTTAGACAATGACTGGAATAATTGGGCCGTTTTTACGCGAGCAGAAGTCAATGCAATACAACCTCTTTTTTCTTGGGGAGCTCTTAAAAATACGGTAAAAGCTGCTCAATCTGCTGCTGTGGCTGCACGAGAACAATTTAATAAAAAAGAGGCAAATTTACGTCTTAGACTTTTCGAACTGTATCAGAGTTACTTGTTGACAAGTGAAATCATGTATCTCTTAGAAGAAGCAGAAAAAAAGATTAATAAAATTGAAGAACAGATACAGGATAAACAAAATGAAGAAGATTCAAATATTGACGAATCTGACGTTTTTAAATTCAAAGTTTATAAAGAAGAGTTTAAAATTCGTGCAGCTGAAGTAAGAGAAGAAGCTGCTATGACACAACGTATCTGGAACTATGTATTGCAGGCGGATGACAATACCGTGTATATGCCTGATACCTACTTCCTTGATCCTGTTCAAGAAGATTTGAGAGGAATAGACTATTATCGTTCTAATGCGTTATCGGAAAGGGAAGAGGTAGCAGCTATCGATGCAGGTATAGAGGCTGCAGAATTTGGTGTAAAGGCGTTAAAACAAAAAAACTATCCCACGCTATTTTTGGGTTTGAGTGGGAGTTATGCCAATACCCCTAATCGTCCGCGTCAGAGTAATCCTTTCATTATTAATAATTCAAATTATGCTTCTGCTTCTTTTGGGTTAGGTATTCGCCAAAACCTTGATTTTTTCAGTATGAAAACTGATCTGGAGAAAGGGAAAATAAAAAAGAGACAAGCAAAATTTTTAAAGGACGCAGCCGTTGACGGTATAGTTCTTGAAATAAATGAAGCCTATAAAAAAGCTTCGCTTTCTAAAGTAAAGGTTGAAAGAATTGATAATGCCTTTGTAACGAGTAAAAAATGGCTTCGACAGGAACAATTGGATTATGATCTTGATATGGGAGATACAAAGGATTTAGTGGATGCCATGAAAAAAGAATTAGAACTGCGTGTACAATTGAAGCGTGAGATTTTTGAATTCAATAAAAATATGGCTGCTTTATACCGTAAATCAGGGTTATCGGTAATGGAAATATTAAACAACTAGTGACAGTTTTATGAAGTGTATTAAGTATAGTTTATTTATTATTACTTTTCTTTTGGGAGCACAAACTATTCAACCCCAATATGGTTTTGCTCAGAAAAATAGTTCAGCTATTAAAGACCTGCTTGAAAAGCGCAATAATGAGATAAAAGAGCTTGTTGGTCCCAAGGGCACGGAATATACAGAAGAACAACGAAACAAGTTGAAGGATATCATTAATGGTATTGTTGACTACCAAAAAATGGCTCAATACGCGTTACAGGAAACGTATAGCACTTTATCACAAGAAGAAAGAGAGGAATTCATTAATCTTTTTTCTACAATAATTCGAGATCATTCACTAAAAAATCTTGATATTTACAGAGCTAATGTTAAATATGAACAGATCAATGTTGAGGCGGATACAGCTGTAGTTGAAACACTTGCACAACTTAAGCGTGTTCGTACGCCGGTAACTTATCATATGGAATATAAAAACAAAGAATGGGTAGTTACTGACATTATTATTGATGATGTATCAACGGCAAACTCTTACCGCAGACAGTTCCAAAATATAATTAATAAAAAGGGGTACGCTCATCTGCTGAAAACACTTCGTAAAAAAGTATCAGCGTAGAAACTTATTTTGATGAATCCACGGGTTTCAGTTGTTGTAAGGTCAATTAACAGAGCGGAAGCTCTTTCTGAACTGTTAGAGGTTTTACTCCAACAGAAGCATGACAGCTACGAAGTAATTGTTGTGGAACAGACCCCTGAACCATCGGGGACTCATTGGGATAAAGTACTTACTTTTTGTAATGATGAGCGTGTCAATCTTGTCAAAAAAGATCCTTTGGGTGGTCCTGAAGCTCGTAATGTTGGTGTTAAATCGGCAAAAGGGGAGATTATAATTCTTATTGATGATGATGACCTGCCACTTTCTGATATGTGGATACAGGAACATGAAAAAGCCTATGAAGATCCGAACTTAATAGGATTTACGGGACGTCATGTGAGAGCCAAAGGAGAAAAGAACCCATATATTTTGCCCAACTGGTTTATTGAGAAACGTTGTATGTCATACTCTTTTATGAGTACCCCATATACCTATGCTCGTTTTAACAAAGATGTGGATACAGTAGATTGGCTACACGGGACAAATGCTTCTTTCAGGAGTTCTGTGTTAAATAGAGTAGAAGGGCTTTGGGATACGAGGGTTAAATCCCAGGATGAACATTCCTTTGCTTTTAAATTAGCAAATACTCTTGACGAGAATGAGTATATAGCTTTTAAAAAAGAACCTGTGGTAAAAAGGAGAGTAGAGATCCAGGGAGGGATGAACAAACGACATCATACGCTGGAGTCTGAGTTACGCAACCATTTTGATTATGTATTTAAAATTCTGGCAAAATATAGACCAGATAGCTTTGAAAGCTATTATTATCTATATTTATTTTGGATCTCTTTTAAAGTTATAGGATGGATCTGGAGCCCTTCTGTTAATATCTCTTTTCCAAAACGGATGAAATATTTTTCACAGTTGCCATATATATTCTGGACGTACCAAAAGAATTACTTGGAAAAATAAGTACTATCTCCGATTAATTGCTCAGCTGCTTTTTTAGGTTAGAAAAGTTGAACCTAAATCCGAATAATAAGATTCCGTAGATTAAAAGTACGACCCCGTATTGTACAAGGTGGTTAAAGAATGCTTTGTCAGAAAACTGAGACAGAGGAATGAAAACTACCAGAAGCAGGCTTACTGCAAGTCCGGCCAGGTGAGGCTTATATATCTGTTTTAAATGTAGCTTGGCTCCCACGAAATACCGGGCTTCGGCCAGCTCCATCAAGGTTAGGGTGAAAGTAGCTAATGCCGAAGCTAAGGCAGCACCCTCCATCCCCCAAAGGGGTATTAACCAGAGATTGAGTAGAAAGTTTGAAGCGGAGACTACGACAGAATTGAAGAGAGTCAGCTTTGAATGGCCGGTCATCGTCACAATATTACCTGCTAAGCTGTAAGAGCAGTACATATAGGGGATTGGTAACAGTATCAGCATAAAGAGAGCACTCTGTCCAAATTCAGGGTGCACAATTCGCAGCAGATCCTCTCTGAATATTGCTACACCGATAATAATCGGGATTGTAATAGAGGCAATCCATTTAGCGGTCATGGAGAAATTCTTCGAGAGCCCTTCCAGATCATTCTTTTCGTAAAAACGTACGATATGAGGGGCAAAAGCACTGGAGAAGATGAGTTTTACATTCCGAATTTCTCGAACAATCATTGAACCGGCCCCATAGAAGCCAACCATTGAGGCCGAAGCTCCAAAGATAGGGAGCATCAAAACATCTAATCCGGTAATGAATTTATTTAACGTCATATTTAAGTTTTGTGGCAGGGCAAAGTCAAGTAGCTCTTTATCAAACTTAAAGGATCTAAAGGCCTGAAATAGGCCTGCCCATGACAGCTCCTTTTGATATATGAATGTTGCTACCAAGGCAACGGTGACTTGCGTGCTGATGTATCCCAATGTAAGGCCGGTGAGGGTGGGCCAGATATACCAAAAGCCAATGGAATAAAGTAGCAAGAATACGGGCCGGATACCTCCATTGACCATGGCATCGTACTTCATGATTTTAAGTCCTTGCGTAGCTGCTGTTACAATTCGATCAAATGCCATTAATGGTAAAACAAGGCCCATAGTAAGCAGCATAAACTGCAGCTGATTTCCGAAATCATCGGCGTATAGCATCTCAAATACCACTGGTCCGACCAAGTAGCTAAGCACAATTAAAAGAAATGATAAGCCCATACTTAGAGCAAGAGCATTGGATAACGAACGATACAGGTGGTGGTGCTGCTCCTTATGATCTGCATGGCGGGCCACAAAAATGAGGGCACCGTCTTTAAAGCCGGAGGTAAGAAAGGCCAGTGCTATTTCTATGGCAAGGTTTGCTGTAATAAATATTCCAAATAGATCAGGACCATAATATCGTGTTACCAATACCAAAAAAGAAGGGCCGGCAATTTTGCCGAGAATGCCCAGAAAATTTACAAATGCTCCTTTTTTTAGTTCTTCTTTGATGCTCATTTATTATTAGCCAGCCGATCATATCGAGATTCTAATTTTTTCACCTGTGTTTTGATATTATAATCTTTTTCTATTTTTTCTCGTGCTGCAATTCCAAATTCTTTTCTTTTTTGAGGATGCTCTATTAAGTCAATCATACGATCTGCAAGAACTCCAGTATTACGTTCGGGTACTAGAAAACCTGTTTTACCATCGTCAATAACTTCAGGTATACCACCATGATAAGTGCCTATTGCTGGAATAGCGGTTGCATTCGCTTCTTTTAAAACGATCGGTGTTCCTTCTCTGTCATGATCCTTGGCAACAATACTGGGAGCAATTAAAAAGTCGGACTTTTTAAGTATATTAGATATTCCCGACGTCTCTAATATACCATGGAAGGTGACATTTGAGTCAAGATTATGTTCTGTAACATAATTTCGGCACTTTTCTAACAATCCTCCTTCACCTACAAAATTAAGATGGGCTGCACCGTTGGTTTCTGCAATAACTTTCTTAAAAGCTTTTAGGGCATATATGTGGCCTTTCTTTTCCGTAAAACGACCGATCATTGTAATTTGACACTGTTCATTTTCCGGGCGTTTTTCATAATCTATCGGATCAAAAGTATTAAGATTGACTCCGAGATGTAAAACTTCTATAGCCTCGGGACGACCACTTATTTCTGCTAATATCTCAGCCATTTCATTGCTAACTGCCAACATAAGGTCTGCTTCTTCTAATATCTTCTTAGAGTATAGAATATATCTCCAATATTTGGGTTTATATTTTCCCATTCCCATGAGGGCAGCAACATCATGTCCATGAAAAGTAACTACCAAAGGGAGATCATGCCGTAGCTTATAGGGTAGAGCATAAACGGCTCCTGTACCGAAATGAGCATGGATCAGATCATAGTTTGTATTCGCGATACGGCGATCAAAAGAAGGCCAATAGGCAGTATTTTCATAGATAAATTCCGAAAATTTTCCCTTTGGTTTGTAATAAGAATCATATGGAAAGCGCTCTTCATTCAACCGTTCTTTGCAAAATACATCTACATCATACCGTTCATGGGCCTTTAGCTCTTCATGGATAAATGTTTGAGAGTACGGTAAAAATGAGGTTGAGAATAGAGCAACTCTATGACTTTGATCTGACATTTGTAATACCGAAATGGTTTAAAGTTAATATAATCTGAATGTGCATTCGTTGGGGCAAAGGTAAGAGTACTGGCGGTTATATTAAAGATTTGTTCATAATTAAGAATATGCTTATTTACCGCACACATAAAAACATTTGAAAACGTATATAATGGATAGCAATAGAGCTTTTGTTCTTGTAATCGTAATATGGATTGTTGCCTTTACAAATTGTTTTGCCCAAAGTAAGATTTTAATTAAGTCACAACACTGGGCATATGAGTATATAGAGCGGTTACAGAACAGGGGGCATTTACGGACCTTAAACCCTACAGCTATTCCTTACAATAGAGGAGAAGTATGGGAAGCTGTTCAAGAGGTAGATCGTGAAACTTTGTCTCCGTTATCACGACAGTGGCTAAAGAAGGTTGAAAACCATGTAAAACCTGAAAAGCAAAAGGGAAGTTATAATTTGATATATGGTGGAGAGCTTACCGGACGTGCAACAAGAATTAACTCTGGGCGTACTAATGTGCTTCGACCCACCAAAGGTGGAGAGTCTGTTTATCCGCATTGGAAGTTAACGCTGTATGGAGAATGGAAAAACATTGTTTTGCAAACAGGGCTTATGCTGGATCGGTACTATATTGTCGATCCTGATGGCTATAGGACGGCAGCACGCCCTTGGTTACGTGCAGAAGACTCATATATTGGTTATGATAAAGGACACTTTTCAGCATACTTAGGGCGTTTTCGTCATCATTGGGGGCTGAATAGTAGTACAAGCGGTATAATCTCAAAAAACCCGGTACCATTCGATAATTTTTACTTGCGTTTTGGTAAAGGCAATATTCAGTTTCGAACAATATTAGGTGAGCTGGATAGTGTTACAGAGGGGCAATTTGACAACAGGATTGGGGCAAATACGATAAAACGTTATTTCTTTGGACATCGCTTGGACTGGTTACCTAGTAAACACTTTATGGTTTCGTTGCTTGAAGGGGAAATCGTTTCAGGTGAACATTTGAATCTTCCTTTTAGGCATTTGAATCCCCTGAATTTTTTATTCGTAGATTCTAGTACTAAACCCAAGCAGTACGAATCTTCGAATATTATGATTGCTTTGGCTATTGATGCTTATTGGAATAATCTGCGTGTAAATAGTCAGTTTATTTTAGATGATTTAGTAGTTGAAGATAGAGAAGAGTTGGAGGAGAGTGGGGAGTTAAAACCTATGGCATATACGTTTATCAATTCCGTTAGTTATGCCTCTATAGAACCCTACGTTGATTTAGGAGTCCGGTACAATATGGTGAGCTCTATGTCTTACCGAGGCTCATCCTCAATTGCAGAAGATAGATGGATGTATGCAGGTCGTGGATTAGCAACAAATTTTAGTGATTATACAAAGCTTCAATTATATGCCCACTGGTATGCTGATAGGGTGATACCGGGGCTTAGGTTAGGGCCCTCATATACCCTTCTCAGCCAGGGAGAACTAGGATTTCGACAACCATTTGATTATAAAATTCTCAATGATAGTATTTTACACGGAACCATTGAAAAAACACATCGTTTTGCTTTACAGCTAGAGTACCAGCCGGTAGAGCTTCTTCGGCTCATCCCATCCTGGGAATCGTTTGATACAAATGTCCGATTACGAGCAGACGTTGGCTATAATCATGTCTTGAATGAGAACCATATCGTCAATGTGTCCAATAATAAACTAGTAGGTATGTTTCAGTTGGATGTGAGATTAGCTTTTAATTAACAGTGTTTTTGCAACAGCTGCTAAATACAAGCTCTAAGTGAGTTCTAATCCCGTTTAAAAGATAAGCTCACAATGGAAAATACCTCAGAGTAATACTTAAGTATTTGCAAAGTTCATTGAAACGGGTCAAAAGCTTACTGTTTTAAGTTATAAGTACTTTTTCGTAATTTCTCAGTTTAGATATTATTGATGAATATTTTTAGCATCAGTACTGTTAGTTGGGGCGTATATTTGATAAAAAAAAACAAAGGATGAAAATACTTATTTATGCCACCACTTTTGGGGCAGATCTGTGGGCGTTCACTCATTTTTTAGACCAAAAACCAGGTGTTGAAATTCGTGTATTATTAGATGACCCTGAGTTATTCAATGGCGAAGGAGTAGCAGATCTGTTTGAACTCGATGCTAAACTTATAGAACGTAAGTGGTACCACTCCATATTCGGATTGCGAGGCTTTGAACCTGACGTGACAATTATGGATAACCGGGTTCCTTTGTTTGCCCCTTCTCCAAAAGGAATGATTTTGTGGCATGGATTCGGATGGAAGGGGCCCAATGATGAGCGGGAATTTCGCTGGCTTCACTTTTCTCTCAAAAATTGTTGGGGAAGTGCAAAGGTACCTAATCCCGATTTTATTTGGCAATGTTTTGGACCGTGGGATTTTGAACATCGGACCCAGGTAAGTGGATTTGCTCCCGAAAACTGTCGTATCTTGGGATCTGCCAGTCATGACTACTTACGTAAACCGTTCGATGCTCAGAAAGCACAACCTTACTATCCTTTCGATGTGGCAAACAAACCTACAGTATTAATTGCACCTACATGGCATTACGGTGATGTGTTTTCTCATTGGGGAGAAGACAAAGTGATATTTCCAAAGCTTGTTGACCAAATTACTGAATTGGGAGCCAATATTATCTTGCGGTTGCATGATTCATTTCGGTTTGAAGATGAATATCGATCCTTTTTAGAAGGTTTGGCTGATAACCACGATAATGTATTTTTAAAATATAAAAATGAGAATCCCGATAATTTGCTAGATTTGCAGGTTTCCGATCTGCTAATTACAAACTATAGCAGTATTGCGAATCTTTTTTATGCAACCGGTAAACCTACAATTCATGTATACCCAGTCAAAGATGCAGATGAAGAGTTCTTATGGCGAAGCCAAACTGTAGCAGGGGTTTATAAAAGAAAAGTTGATTCAGCTCGTTTTATATGGAAGCTGCCTCCGGAAGAGAATGGTGGACTGATGGCTCATAATTTGAAAGAATTACAAGAGCAAATTGACTACGCAATTAAAAATCCAGAATGCTGTGAAGAATCAGCGAATGAGTTCTTGGATGAATATATGTTGGGAGCTGATGGTAAGAACTGTGAACGAATTTGGAGCTCTTTACAAGAGCTTGTTTATGGTAAGCATTTTGAATCCGATAAAGAGCCTGTCTTGGTTGAAAGCAATAGATAATATTTTTGATCAACCCACCTATTTTAATTAACTTCACATGCTTTTAATAAACTCGAAATAATGCCTTAAACACCTCATTTTTATTAATCGATTTCACTTATAAGTGATCAGAGGTTAAAGGAAATTAGGAATAGTTTTAGGCTCCAGAATTAACTAACTCAGATATATGCCTTCAGAAAATACGCAGACCTCTAAGGATGGAAAACTATTAGTTTTAACTCCTGGTTTAGGGGCTGTAGCTACTACTTTCATTGCCGGTGTTGAATCTATGCGCCAAGGGCTAACGAAGCCTATAGGTTCTTTGACACAAATGCAGACTATCCGGTTGGGGATGCGATCAGAGGGCCGAAATCCTTTGATTAAAGACTTTGTAGATCTTGCTCCACTATCAGATATTGAATTTGGGGGATGGGACGTATTTGAAGATAATGCTTATGAAGCAGCAAAGCGTGCTGAGGTATTAAATAATGAAGATTTAGAGCCAGTAGCGGATCGTTTAAAAACAATTGAGCCTATGTCTGCCGTTTTTAGTCAAGACTATGTGAAAAGGCTAGATGGACCAAATGTAAAGGAAGAGACCAATAAGATGGAATTGGCAGAGGCTTTACGTGAAGATATCCGCCGTAGAATGAAAGAGACGAATGCAAGTAGAGCTGTCATGATTTGGTGTGGGTCTACAGAAGTTTATCAACACCCCACTGATTGCCATCAGACTATAGAAGTTTTTGAAGAAGGGCTAAAGAACAATGATGAATCTATTGCTCCTTCACAGATATATGCCTATGCAGCTATTAAGGAGGGAGTACCTTATGCAAATGGAGCACCCAACCTCTCTGCTGATTTTCCGGCATTAGAAAAATTAGCTGTTCAAAATGGCGTACCTATTGCTGGGAAAGATTTTAAAACGGGTCAAACGCTAATGAAAACAATGCTTGCTCCCGGATTTAAAACTCGTATGCTGGGTGTAGAAGGTTGGTTCTCTACAAATATCCTTGGTAACAGGGATGGCGAAATTTTAGATGACCCTGAAAGTTTTAAAACTAAGGAAGTCAGTAAGAAAGGGGTGCTTGATACCATTTTACAACCAGATTTATACCCTGATCTCTATGATGATTTATATCATAAGGTGCGTATCAATTATTATCCACCCAGAGGAGATGAGAAAGAGGGATGGGACAATATTGATATTAAAGGTTGGATGGGGTACCCCATGCAGATAAAGGTCGATTTCCTTTGCCGGGATTCCATTTTGGCTGCTCCAATTGTACTGGATCTTGCACTTTTTCTTGATTTAGCAAAACGATCTGACAGGAAGGGTATTCAGGAATGGCTCTCATTCTACTTTAAGAGTCCACAAATTGTAGAAGGACACATTCAAGAGCATGATATTTTCATACAACATTTCCGTTTAAAAAATACTCTGCGTGTATTGGGTGGGGAAGAACCCCTTACACACCTTTCTGAAAATTTTGACGGTAAATATTAAGATGGATAAAGAAAATATTGGTAATAGAACCGGTGTAGTTTTAGCAGCCGGTTTCGGTTCACGTCTGAACGGTACGGTTAAGGAAACAAGTCTTAAACCACTAACACCTGTAGCAGGTACTCCTTTAATATTTCGTGTTATTGAAAGCCTGAAAATAGCTGGTTGTAAGCGAGTAGTTATTGTCTTGGGACATGGATATGAGGAGATAAAGCAGAGTATAAAGGAGCGTTATGAAGGCCCGTTAGAACTCGTATATGCATATAACGAAAATTATGATCTTCAAAATGGGGTCTCAGTCCTTACCGCCCGTGAATATGTTGAGGATGAGTTTGTTCTAACAATGGCAGATCATATCCTTGAAAAATCATTAATGCAAAAAGCGCGTATTCATACCCCGCCTGAGGATGGTGCGACCCTATTAGTTGATTATAAGATAGGCACTATCTTTGATATGGATGATGCTACAAAAGTTTTAGCAGAGGATACAAAGCTGAAATCAATAGGGAAACAGATTGAGGAGTTCAATTGTATTGATACTGGAGTTTTTCTCGGAACTCAGGGATTGCTTAAAGCATTGGAAGATCGATACCAAGAGTCTGGGAATGTATCTTTGAGTGATGGGATCCAAGAATTGGCACGTCGGGATAAAATGGAAGTGTTAGATATCGGTGATAGTTTTTGGCAAGATGTAGATACCCCGGAAATGATGGCTCATGCTGAAGAACAGTTAGCCAAAAAATCGATCTCTGTCTAATATACGATCAGTATTAAGTACTAATCTAAGTAAGGCTCATATCAAGGCAAATATTCATCAGAGAAAATTGGATTGATATCGACTAATATAATGTAGTATTGAACGTAATAACTATACAGGAAAAACGTTTAAGAATTTTTGTATAAGATATCACCTCATAATTTATTGGCTATATCTTTCGTATGAAACAGTTTATATCGTTACTAGTCTTACTTTTTATTGTAAGTTCTTCAATTATTGCTCAGAATTTTGACAAAGAAGCTATATTTCAACCAGAAAGGTTAAAGAATGGCAATATTTTAATTGAAGATTTTGAAAATGATTCGGTTGGAAGCCTCCCTAAACGTTGGTACAATAGAGATGCTGACTTTCGTGTTGTTACCTCTTCAAAGCAGGAACAAAGTTTATACAAATATGAAATACGTCAGGAAGAGGAAAATAAGTATCTCCATTACAATGGTATGAAGGTACGTCATCTAACCTATCCGTTAAAAAACAAGGATGGAATAAATATTTATGACACACCGATTTTAAGCTGGAGATGGCGAGTTCATAAGCTACCAAAGGGAGCAAATGAAGATATAAATGGGAAAAATGATACAGCGGCAAGTCTCTATGTTGTATTTGATATGGGGCGTATTGCTTTTTTTAAGAAAGTTCCCAAATCAATACGATATACTTGGAGTTCGAGTTTAGAACCAGGGACTAATACTTCTAAATTATTTGGGAATCAGCAGATTTTGGTATTAGAATCCGGTGAGAAAAATGCTGGAAAGTGGAAAACTTTTGAACGAAATATTGTTGAAGATTATAGACGACTATTCGGTGATGATCCCCCTCAAAAGCCTCTTGCAATACTTCTGATGAGCGATGGAGATAGCATGAATGATAATTCGATTGCTGATTATGATGATATTATGCTAAAACCAGTTGAAAATAAGGAAACTCAATAATTATTGACTAAATAAGTTCATTTGAAATGGTTAAGTTCTGCGCTATTCTATTGAATTATTTATATGGCGTTTAAATGAAAAAAATTTTAAAAATATTTCGTCCCCTCATCGGTCTAAATTATTCCAAACCATATTGGGTTTTGGGAGTCAGTATTTTGTTGGCCGCCATATTGGGGACTTTTGCGATACAATTAAAAATTGATACCGATCTGGCCAATCTCCTTCCAGAAAAAAACCCTCACGTAAAAGCGCTTGATAAACTTCAGGCAACGGTAGGGGGCGAAACCACGATGGAAGTGGTCATCAAATCACCCAGTTTTGAAGACAACAAGTCCTTTGCTCGCGCTCTTATTCGTAAGAGCTTAAAACTTTATGACGATAAAAAAGATAACTATTTCCTGGAGCGTGCTGAATTCCGGAAAAATACTGAGTTTCTTGAAAATAATGCGCTCTATTTTGCTACTTCAGATGAACTGTCTGATATAAAAGAATATCTACACAAAGAAATTACAAAAGCTAAAGAGGAAGCAAATCCCTTTTTAGTCAGCTTTGAGGATGAAGAGGAGACAGATGCTGATAGCGAAATGACTGATTTCGAAGAAAGTTATGATGCTCTTATTCCTTCAGAATATCCTATTAGCCCTGACAGTACGGTTATGAAAGTTACTTTTTATCCCACGGGATCCAAGAGTGACTTAAGTTACCTCCGACGTATGTTTAGTTCTTATGATTCGTTGCTGGCGGAGATGAAACCAGCTTCTTACAATAAGGATATGGAAGTGAGGTATGGCGGACGATTGAAGCGGCATATGGCCGAGATAAATTCTATCATGGGAGATGTCTTTAGCAGTTTTGCAACCGGTATTTCATCGGTCATTATTTTAGTGATGGTATACTTTTCTTTTAAAAAGTATCTCAATTATCGATGGGGTAATAGCGAGGAGAAAGAACTTGGTTTCTGGAAGCACCTACTAAGGCTGCCCGTTCCAGCTCTTGTGATTGGTGTTCCATTACTGGTTAGTCTCTGTTGGACCTTTGGGGTAACCTACTTTATTCTTGGATCCCTCAATACCATGACTTCGGTCTTGTTTGTGATTCTTTTTGGGATGGGGATCGATTACGGGATTCACTACTATGCACGTTATATTGAGTTTCGAGCTGAAGGCACTCCCATTCTTGAAGCGCTTCACAAAACCTATGACAATACGGGTTCTGCCATTGTGGTAAGTGGATTAACAACCGCTTTTTCGCTTTTTGTACTAATACTAGCCCAGTTTAGAGGGTTTTCTGAGTTTGGTTTTATTGCCGGTTCTGGTATCATTCTGGCCCTTGCCTGTATGCTATTTGTGATGCCTGCATTACTGGTGATTTTTGAACGGTATAATTGGATTGTATTCAATGAACGTATAGTGGATGAAAGTACCGCCGAGCAAAAGGAATCATTATTTACACGATTCCCGATGTCGCGTTCTATTGTTGTAATGGGACTATTGATTTCTGTAATAGTTGGCATGAATTTTCAACAGCTGGGATTTCAGTATGATTTTGGTGAGTTGGAACCGGAGTTTCCTGAATATGAAGAGTATAAAAAAGTTGCAGGACAAATCTCTTCATCTGATAAGCGAAATCCGGCTTATATTCTTGCTGATAACCAAAAGCAGGTGTTGGAGATTATGGATAAACTGCGCCATAAAATGAAGAGAGATTCAACAAGTCCCACGATATTGGATGTAGAAGCTTTGCCAGAGCGTTTCCCACCCTCAGAAAGTATGGCCCATGAAAAACTCAAAGAAATTGCCAGAGTACGGGAACTGCTGGATGATCCATTCCTGCGTGACCAAGAAGATGATCAGCTGGATCGATTACGTAAAGCAGCTCAGACGAATGAGCAGCTGCAAATAAGCCAAATGCCTGATTATTTTAAGAGCCGATTTTTAACAAAAGAAGGTGAAATTGGAAACTTTGTGATTGCTTATCCCAGTGTAGGGCTGGCAGATGGTGAGAAATCTATAGCCTTTAAAAATGATGTGGGTAAAGTGACTCTTGATAACGGCAAGACTTTTTATGCAGCCAGTACATCAATTATTGCAGCAGAAATGTTGGAGCTAATGCGTAAAGAAAGCCCATGGATGGTAGGGGCTACCTTCTTAATGGTGTTTATATTGATGTATTTTGCTTTCCGTTCGCTGCGATGGACCCTGATAGCAATGTTACCCCTAACCGTAGGTTTGTTGTGGCTGTTTGGGATTATGATGTTATCAGGTATGATGTTTAATTTTTACAACTTAGTGGTTCTTCCAGCAATTCTCGGGATTGGTGAAGATAATGGGGTTCACTTGGCACACCGCTATCGCGAAGAAGGGAAAAGCAGTATGTGGGATGTACTGTCAAGTACAGGTCAGCATGTGACCATTGGTTCCATTACAACTATGCTTGGTTTTGCGGGGTTATTGCTAACTAATCATCCGGGGTTACGGTCGATTGGAACAATGGCTGTTATCGGAATCGGGATGACTCTGGTTACCGCATTAACCTTTTTGCCGGCTCTGATACAATGGCTCGAAGATCGAAATTGGATTCGGTTTTAACAGCTATTAAAATTTAACTGTAGATTTAACGCTGGATCTTCTCAAATTACTGACGCCAGAAGGTAGGCGAAAAGATCAGAAGAACAGTAAAGATTTCCAGACGCCCAATCATCATAAACAAGATTAGAACCCATTTACCGATGTATGGTATTTGGGCAAAATTATCAGTAGGTCCAAATTCTCCCCATCCCGGACCAATATTACCTAAGCAAGCGATACTTGCCCCAATAGCTGACTGCATGCCGTATCCCATAGCTGACATAATGAGCGCTCCTACACCAAATACCACAAGATATAGTACAAAAAAGCTGAGTACTGTCCGTTGGATATTAGGATCTACTGTTTTTTCTCCAATACGAATTGGGAGTATGGCTTTTGGGTGAACAATCTGTTTTATTTCCCGAAATGAGTTACGGATAATAATCATCCACCGTACCATTTTAACCCCACCACCGGTAGACCCGGCACAGCCCCCCGTAAAAAAGAGCAGAAACAGGAAGAATGCCCCCAAAGTATGCCATACTTCATAATTATCGGTACCAAAGCCAGTAGTGGTAATTATAGATACCACCTGGAAGGAACCATACCGAATGGCACTGCCAATGGGATAGTAATCAAAAAGCCACAACGAAGCGCTTACTACGACTATACTTATTAAAGTAATTAGGGCATAGAAACGGGTCTCCCGGTTGTCAAAAAAAGATTTTATATCTCCCCTCAACAGCCGAAAGTGCATGGCAAAGTTAATACCGGCAATAAACATAAAAATGGTTATAACAGTATCGATATAGATTGAGTCAAAGGCTTCAATACTGGCATTCTTGGTAGAAAACCCACCGGTCGCCATTGTTGCAAATGCATGATTTATGGCATCAAACCAGTCCATGCTGGGGTGTGCCCAGAGTAGCAGGAATTCAACTCCTGTGAAGGCTACGTATACGCCCCACAACAGTTTGGCTGTTTCTTGTACCCGTGGTGTTAGTTTATCAGTAGTAGGACCGGGCGATTCTGCTTGGAAAAGCTGCATTCCCCCAACTCCTA
The DNA here is from genome assembly GCF_005869845.1 of Fodinibius saliphilus. NCBI lineage: Bacteria > Pseudomonadati > Balneolota > Balneolia > Balneolales > Balneolaceae > Fodinibius > Fodinibius saliphilus. The sequence goes on from NZ_VAWF01000001.1 coordinate 431,149, forward strand.
AAAGGGGAAGGATAGCTAATGTTAATACAATGATTCCCATACCCCCGAGCCAGTGAGCAAGAGAGCGCCAAAATAAAATACTATACGGCAGACTTTCGATTTGTGGATTTGTAAAACCATCACTGGTTGTACCATTAAAAATTGTAGCTCCTGTTGTGGTAAGCCCACTCATTGTTTCAAAAACTGCATCGGTATAACTGGGAAGGATTCCGGAAATAACGAAGGGGAGGGCCCCAACCAGGGATAGAAATAACCAAGTGAGGCTCACGACTAAGAACCCTTCTCTCACACGAAGTTCATGTTGGGGTTTAAATGAGTAATACAGCGCACCACCTACTACAAATGCAATGGTAGCCGAATACAGAAAGGTATGCCAAACCCCTTCATCGTATATAAAAGAGATGAACATAGGGATAAGCAGTGCAAATCCCAGGAAAAAAACAAACGAACCTAATATGCCAAGAACAGTACCAAAATTAAATTGGCCACGATTGGCGTTGTTAAGAGCTGATTTCCGCATTATTTAAATAATGAGGTTACTTTTTCAATGGCTTTTGGAAGACAGAAAATGATAACGCGGTCGTTGGCTTGTATTTGAGATTGCCCGGTTGCAATATCAGTAGATCCGTTGCTTAGAATTCCACCAACTACACAGCCTTCAGGGAATGTTATTTTTCGGATAGGTTTTTTAGTGATCTTTGATTTGGGGGCAGCTTGTAATTCAATAACTTCTGCTTTGGTGCCTTGTAATGCCGTTACCGAAATAACGCGTCCGCCACGAACGTGACGGTGAATTTCATTCGAGGCTGCAGACTTCTTATTTATGGCAGCATCAAGGCCAATAGTTTGGCTAAGTGGTATATAATCAGATTTAGATACCAAGGCTACGGTTTTTTGTACTTCCAGGTGCTTGGCCATCAGGCAGGAAATAATATTCGACTCCTCATCATCGGTTACCGAGATAAAGGCATCGGTATCGGTAATCCCTTCTGTTGCAAGTAGATCAGGATCAGTAGGGTTGCCATTTAGAACTAAAACATCTTTCAATTCGTGGGCCAAGTCAACTGCAGTATCGTGGTCCGGTTCAATAAGTTTGATATTCCAGTTTTTTTCTTCTTGGCATAAAATGCGAGCTATCATAGATCCGATAGGAGTACCGCCGGCAATCATGATACGATTAATCTCGACATTTGGCTTGCCCGAAGTTTTAACAATATCCGGAATTTCTTCGGTTTTGGCTAATACAAATATTTGATCTAGAGCTTGTATGTTAACGGAGCCGCTGGGAATAATGGTAAGTCCTTTACGCGAAATGGCAACAACACGAAAGGTAAGCTCGGGATAGGCTTCGGCATAGTCGATAAGTGATTTGCCGACAAGAGGCGAATCTTTACCGATGCGAAGGCCAATCATCTGCATTTTGCCGTCTGCCAAATTTATCAGATCACTGGCTGAGGCTCGTTTGATTAGACGGACAATCTCTTGAGCCGCACTTTGTTCGGGATGGATAAGAACATCAATACCCAGATCTGTAGATTTGAGTGGAGCGTTGGGCCGTGAGAGCTCATCGCTGCGAACACGGGCAATGACCATTTTAGCACCGAGTCTTTTACTCATCATCGAAGCAATCATATTAACTTCATCGATGCTGGTAACGGCAATCATGATGTCGGCATCTTTAACACCGGTATCAACCAGGTCTTTTGCGGAGGTCGCATTCCCTTCATGGCATAAGACGTCTAGATTTTCTGAAACTTTGTCTAAACAATCTTTATCACGGTCAAGTACAATTACATCATGTTTTTCTTGAGAAAGTACACTGGCCAAGTCGTATCCAATTTCGCCTGCCCCTATAATTACTATTTTCAAATCTGAAATCCTGTTTTGTTGAAAAGTATGCTAAAAGTCCCAAAGTGCAGCGAAAATCGCAACACTAACTGCATAATTCGATCAGTATTACTGGTAACAGATAAATCATGAAGTATACTCTTTTTTAAGCTAACACCAATGGAATAAAAATTCATGGCGCTGTTTTTAAGCAGGCTATTAAATTGCTATTATCGTTTAATTCAAGTCTGGTCTTTTTTTGTGAAATTCTGCCAGCTATTTGTACATTCCGAACAATAAATGTCAGAGTTCTAACTATTTGCTAATACGTTAATTGGTAAGGCATCATTCCAATGATTGTTCACCTGCTAAAACCTGAATTTGAGGAGCTCATAGAAGCAAAAGACTGGGTTACCCTTAAAGATATTCTCAACGATGTTCCAGCTGTAGATGTGGCTGAGCTACTTGAAGAATTTGATGCTGAGATATCGATTGTAATTTTTCGACTACTCAAGAAACAGAAAGCAGCAGATGTGTTCAGCTATTTGAGTTCAGGGAAAGGGCTGGAGTTGTTGAATATGTTTACAGCTCAGCAGCTTAGTGAAGTGATGTCGAATTTGGAACCTGATGAACGAGTAGCATTGATGGAAGAATTGCCCGGGCACTTGACCCAAAGGGTAATGAGCTCAATGAAAACTGCCGACAGAAAGTTAGTGCAGCAGCTACTGGGGTATCCCGATGAGAGTGTCGGACGTCTGATGACCCCGCGCTATGTTAAGGTCAAAAAGCACTGGACCATCCAAAAGGCAATGGAGCATATCCGAAATTTCGGACATAGTGTAGAAACGGTGAATGTAATTTATGTGGTTGATGAAAATGAACATCTTATTGATGATCTACGGTTAAACCAGCTTATTCTGGCTGATCCTGAGGCTCAAATCGAAACATTAATGGATGAAAGTTTTGAAGCATTAAGTGCTTTTGATGACCAGGAAGATGCGGTAAAAATGTTAAGTAAATACGACCGGGTTGCAATGCCTGTGGTAGATTCTGATGGTATCTTGGTAGGTATTGTTACAGTAGATGATGTTATTGATGTTGCCGAGGAAGAAACCACTGAGGACATGCAACTTATGGCCGGTATGGATGCGCTGGATGATTACTATTCTCAGACTTCTGTTTTTGAGATGGTCAAGAAACGCATTGGATGGCTTGCCTTTTTATTTATTGGTCAGCTGTTTACCACTACAGCTATGGGAGCGTATGAAAGTGTAATTGCAAATGCCGTATTTTTATCTCTTTTTATTCCGATGATTATTTCCAGTGGGGGGAACTCTGGTTCGCAGGCTGCTACGCTTATTATTCGTGCACTTTCTACCGATGATATTGATATGAACGAATGGCTAAAGGTATTGGGTCGCGAACTATTATCGGGTTTGATGTTGGGGGGGATTATGGCTGTCATTGGATTTTTTGTAATTCTCGGCTGGGGCTATATGATTAATGATGCTTTTACCCAAGAGCTGGTACTCAGTGCCATGGTGGTAGGCCTAAGTCTTATAGGAGTGGTGTTGTGGGGTAATCTTAGTGGTTCAATGTTACCTTTTGTATTGTCAAAGATGGGGTTGGACCCAGCGGTAACCTCGGCACCTTTTGTCTCAACACTTAGTGATGTCACAGGAATTATTATTTATTTTTCTATTGCGATTGCCTTACTTGAAGGCGTAGTACTTTAACAAAAAGATAAAACGTTAGAGAGCATACTCATGAAACAGTATCTGGATTTAGTCAGCAATGTATTGGAACATGGCACAAAGAAGGAAAATCGTACAGGTATTGATACGATATCTAAGTTTTCTGAATTCTATAAAGTAGATCTTTCGGAAGGTTTTCCACTGTTAACTACAAAAAAAGTATATTTTAGATCGGTTATTCTCGAAATGTTATGGTATCTACGGGGCGAAGATCATATTCGTTGGTTACGGGATGAGAATGATTGCCATATTTGGGACGATTGGGCTAGTGATGATGGGCATGTAGGCCCAATTTACCCAGTGTTGTGGCGACGTTTTCCCTATTATGAAGAAGAGGAAATTCGTTTTGAAGGAGATGCCTCACATATTTGCAAAACTATGTGTGTGAAGAAAGAGTTTGACCAGGTAGAGCGTGCTATCAAAATGCTTAAAGAAAACCCCCATAGCCGTCGTATTGTAGTGAGTGCATGGCATCCGGGTTTACTTAAGCAGATGGCATTGCCACCTTGCCATATCATGTATGTTTTCAATGTTACCAATGGTAAGTTAAACTGTCATCTGACACAGCGTTCTGGTGATATTGCGTTGGGAATTCCTTTTAACCTGGCCTGCTATTCTGCACTTACCATGGCTATTGCTAACGAGGTGGGGCTTGAATATGGAGAGTTTGCCCATACCATTGTTGATGCTCATATCTATGAAAATCACGTGGATGGATTAAAGGAGCAGCTCAAGCGCGAACCGCGTCCGCTACCTACCTTGGAAATTGCCGATAAACCGGTGGATGAACTCGAATTTGATGACTTTATACTAAAGGGATATGATCCCCATCCCGGAATTAAATTTGAGGTAGCAGTATGACACTTGCTGCAATAGTAGCTCACGATCCAAACTTAGTAATTGGTAAAGATGGTGACCTTCCATGGCACTATTCTGAGGATCTAAAATATTTTAAACGCACTACGATGGGACATCCCATGATCATGGGGCGGGTAGTTTTTGAAGAACTCGATGAAAAACCCTTACCGGGCCGTGAGAATATAATACTAAGTCGCTCAAGCGATTATGATCATGTACCTACTTTTTCTTCGATAGAGGAGGCCTTGCAATATGTAAAAGATGAAGAGATAACATTTATCATAGGAGGGGGGAAGGTATATCGTCAGTTTATGGATCGCATAGATAAACTGTTTGTCACTGAAATAAAGGAAACTTTTGAGGGTGATACCTATTTTCCGGAATATCGGGATGATATTGGTAGCACTTGGAAAGAAATTAAGCGCGAGGATAAACAGGAGCTCTCTTTTGTGGTGTATGAACGAATGAAATAAAGATTTATACGTTTATACTTTTCAGGTGAACCACATAGGGTTTTACTACCGGTTGTGTAAGAGCAATGATATTTTGTGTATCAGCTGCTTTAGAAAATTCTACTGCTTTGTCTTTTTCTTCGAGTATCCAGATGCCTTCATTTTCATAGCGATAGGCCTCACTGTAGCTTTCATCAAAGCAGAAGTAATAGGAGGCTGAATCATTGTCATAAGGTAAGCCTTTTTCTTTCAGGGATTTCTGAGTTTTTGCTTTTACGTTCTTAACTAGTTTTTTAGTGGGCTTATTGTTTAAAAAAGTTGTTCGGAATAACGAACGCGCCTGGAAACGCTTACAAAGGTTTGCCAATATTGGATCATCGGAATGCTGCCAGTACTTAATACTTTGGAAAACATCATTGTCGTCGAGCTGTAGATACTTCTCTAGTACTGTTTTTGAAACTCCCTTCTTTGCACTGGGTTGGTTCTCTAAGAAAAATTGCAGTGCGGGAGAAGCGTGATATAGCTTCTTTCCTTTTGCAATGAGTGCACGAACACGCCTAAAGATATTGCGAATAAGAATATCAGCACTTAGTACTGTTTTATGCAGATACACTTGCATATACATCAGCCGACGGGCCAATATATAGTTCTCGATAGCATAAATTCCTTTTTTCTCAATCACAATATTGCCTTTATGTACCCGCATGGTTTTTAGGATACGTTCAATGCCCACCGACCCTTCATAAACCGAGGTAAAAACGCTATCCCTTTTAAGATAATCGAGTCGGTCGATATCAAGTTGAGATGAGATCAGCTGATTTAAAAATGGTTTTTTAGGGTATTGGTCAGTGAATATCTTTATTGCCAGATCGAGTACCCCGTTCATCTCTTTGTTCAGATATTTCATCACAGCAAGGGTCATCTTTTCGTGGTGAAAATCTTCAATGAGATTGAATTCGAGCGTATGAGATAAAGGGCCGTGACCAACATCATGGAGCAGAACGGCAATTAGGGTGGCCTCGTATTCAGCAGGACTAATGGTTGTATCTTTCTCCCGGAGGTTATTTAATGTGCGTTGTGCCAACTCCATGGCACCAAGGGCATGAGAAAACCGAGAATGTTCAGCGGCAGGGAATACAAGATAACCGAGTCCCATCTGTTTAATACGCCGCAAGCGTTGTATATACGGGTGATCAATAAGATCGAGAATAATCCCTTTTGGAACGGTGATAAAACCGTGGATAGGATCGTTAAATATCTTGTATTGAGTACTTTTATCCATTGGAATACGTAATTAATTTGCTACACAATTGCCTCAAAGGTAACGAGTAGTACTGTTATTCAAAAAAGCTTTCCGGGAGGATATATTTCTTTTTATTGGGAATTTCAGGCAAGCGAGTAGGTCGCTGTTTCTTAAGGTCAAACCAAACACCATGAGCTGTTGCTACAGATGCAAGCTTCTTATCGTCGGCGGTATAAATGCCCTGGAAACTGGTAATGCTTGAGTTGCCTAATTTTTTAATACCCGATCCAATTAAAATATCAGCAGGATATTCTATGGGATTGATAAAGTCGATTTCAATATTTGCCAGCACAAAACTAAAGCCATGCTTAAGTTGTCCGGCAAGTTTGTTAACATCTTGGATAAAATTTATACGAGCTTCTTCGTAGTAGGTACTAAAAATAGCGTTGTTAACATGACTGAGGGGATCTAAATCCCTAAATCGAACTCTAACAGTAGTCCAGTGGGGGAAAAGGTTTTGATCGTAATCGGGTCGTACCATGGATGTTATCTAGTTAAAAAAGTTAGCGGAGTTTATTCATATAAACTATGTAATTATGGCAAGTATTTGAGTAGGAATTTAGCAAAATACGGTGCCATTTTATGAAATCTAAAGATGTGATCTTATATGGGTAAATCAAAAGCTGGAAATCAGTAAATTACATTTAGCTGAACAATATTGAATCCTTATATTCACAAACTTAATATCAGAAACTAATTTAATTTGATCCTATGTTTGATTCTGCTGAAAAAGAATTTTTAGAAGAGCTTTTAATTACCCCAAGTCCAACCGGCTTTGAGTCTGCTGGACAAAAAGTGTGGAAAGGTTATGTAGAGCAATTCGCCGATAAGGTGCAAGCTGATGCTTATGGGTCAGCAACGGCTCAATTGGAGACTAGCTTTGATGTTATAACGGTAATGATTGAAGCTCACTGCGATGAGATTGGCATGATTGTTCAGCATATTACTGACAAAGGATTTATTTATATAAACAAGTTGGGGGGCAGTGATTCAACTATTGCTCGGGCCAAACAGGTAAACATACATACCAAAGATGGTATTGTATCTGGTGTAACGGGGAATACTGCTATTCATTTACAGGATAAAAAGAATGGAGGGGGCAAAGAGCCTGCCTGGAAAGATATATATGTTGATATAGGAGCTTCAAGTAAAGAAGAGGCTCTGCAGATGGTACAAGTTGGAGATCCTATCACTTATGCAGATGAGCATGATTACCTTACCGAAAATATTTTAACCGGCAGGGCACTGGATAACCGCATCGGTGGATTTATCATTGCTCAAGTGCTTAAGAATTTAAATGAGCAGAGAGAAGATCTTTCTGTGAATGTTGTTGCTCTTAACTCAGTACAAGAAGAAGTAGGGGGCTATGGAGCTCGTATGATGAGCTACAGGGTAAACCCAGACTTGGCTTTAGTAACAGATGTAACACACGCTACAGATACGCCCGGTATAGACCATAAAGAACATGGGTTTGTTAAATTGGGAGAGGGACCGTCAATACAGCACGGCGGTGCAAACCATCCCAAAATTGTGGAATTTGTAGAGCAAGTATCCGATGAAAATGAAATCGGGATACAGCATGAAGCAACCAGTGTTCGTACGGGTACCGATACCGACAGTATATTTTATCAAAAAACGGGTATTCCGAGCGCACTTATTTCACTACCCCTGCGATATATGCACTCCCCTGTTGAGACAGCATCAATGAAAGATGTTGAATCTGTTGTTAATCTGATGACAGAGTCAATATTAGCTCTAGATCCGGATCAAACATTCCATGTTTTGAAATGATGTATTACTGACACGAAGCTATGCCTCAATTTGATAGATTAACCCCAACTTGATTTAAATAGTTAGAAAATAAATCGATCTGCGAAATGGAATAGGAAGGTATGCTCTAAAGGCTTGTTCATTATGAGCAAGCCTTTTTTTAAATAACAAATCTGGTAGAGCTGCTGAATTATTCTAACCAAATAATGAAAAAAAACTCACTGTTTAAAGTTAGACTTTTGTGTTCTCTTTGCAACCATTCTAATTTGAGCGAGAACCAATTTTTAATACATGAAGTAATATCAAATATTTACTAATTACTTTATAGTATTTAGTGAATATTTCTGGTTAAGAAACGGCCTTATTAATTCGATTGGTTAAGGCAGGAATAAGTTCGTTTTTTTGTGTTTCACTAAGTGGCTCAACAGCAATAGATGTAAACCCTTCATGATCAGCTTGACGAAATCGGTCGTATAACTCGTGGGCCATCTGCTTATAATCACCTGCATAATGCACAATATTATCCGCTTTGATGTTGTCATATTTTTGATGCAGTAAATAGAGGGTATCTTGATTGTTTATATCTCCTTTTAGCCAATGTACAGTAGCATGGGGGGAATAATGGGTATATTTAATACCTGGGCTTTTGGGGTTTTGCTCCTTTGAAGATTCGTTATTAGTAATAATTCTTTTATTAACTATGGACTCAATTTGTTTAGCACTTATCGCTCCAGGCCTGTAAATACAAAAGGGTTCTGATGAAACGTCGAGAACGGTAGATTCTAAACCAATGTCGGTTTCACCGGCAGCAATTACAGGGAAATCATCCCCAAAATCTTCTTTCACGTGCTCTGGCTTAGTGGGGCTTGGTTTACCTGATGAGTTTGCACTGGGCGCTACTAGCGGTCCTACTTGTTCAATAAGTTCTTGTGAAATAGGATGTTGAGGCCATCGTAAGGCAACGGTACTTAATCCGCCAGTGAGCAGATCTAATACCTCCGGCTTTTTGGGAAAAATAAGAGTAAGTGGACCAGGCCAAAAATGCGCCATTAGTTTTTCCGCAGCAGCAGGAACTGTTTCAGCAAAAGAATCTACTGTTTTTCTATGAGCGATATGAACTATTAGCGGATTATCAGCAGGACGTGCCTTTTGATCAAAGACTTTTTGAATAGCGGTAGGGTTCCAGGCATCGGCACCCAAACCATAGACCGTTTCTGTGGGGAAGGCTACAAGATCCCCTCTGTTTAATATGTTGATAAATCGATTAAGCAAAGCTAACCTCTTTTATTTCTGAAGCAGTAAATTTACTTAAAAATTCAGCGGCGGCTTCAAGATCGGGAATCTCCGTAATAACAAAACGCACACGATCATCTTTTTGGATAACTTCAAATCGTCCTTCAGCCTTTTCCTGTAATCTTTTCAGCAGTGTCTGGAATCGATTCCCATAAAATTCATTACCCAGCTCAGAGTCGTGTTTTGGGCAGCTTAGCCACATGCGATTTGAACGAATTCGTACTTTAGTCATAAGTAATTGCGATGCATATAGTTTTATAACTGTGGAGGTGATAAGGTTTTGAGTAGCATCGGTAACTGGACCAAAGCGATCTTCTACTTCTTCTTTCCAATCTTTAATCTCTTCAAGAGATTCTGCGCCAGAGAGTTTTCTATATAGGTTAAGCCGTTCAACATTATCGGAAACATAATCTTTATCAAGTAGGGCAGGATGGTCAAATTCAACTTGGGTTTCTGGAAGTTCCATCTCTACTTCCACGTCATCAAATACATCGCTAAATTCTTGTTCTTTAAGTTCCCTTACAGCATCATTGAGTATCTTTTGATATAAGTCGAAACCTAAATCATTAATATAACCACTTTGTTCGGCTCCCAGGATATCACCAGCACCTCGAATATCGAGGTCACGCATTGCGATATTAAAGCCCGACCCAAGATCCGAAAATTCCTCGAGAGCGAGCAAGCGTTTTCTAGCCTCATCGGTTAATGATTTAATATCAGGAGTGATAAGGTAACAAAACGCTTTTCGGTTTGATCTCCCAACACGTCCTCGCAGCTGATGGAGTTCTGCCAACCCAAATCGATCAGCGCGATTGATAATCATAGTATTAGCATTGGAGATATCGATACCATTTTCCACAATGTTCGTGGAAAGGAGTACATCAAATTTATGATCGTAAAAGTCTTCTATAATCTTTTCAAGTTTACTGGAACTCATCTGGCCGTGTGCATGGCGGACCCGAATATCGGGTACCAACTGACGTACCATATTTGCTACGGCCTCTATATTTTTCACTCTATTATGGATGAAAAATACTTGCCCACCCCGAGAAACTTCCTGCATCAGGGCATCCCGTATCAAGTCTTCATCAAAGCTGTGAATTTCTGTTTGCACCGGCTGACGGTTGGGCGGAGGGGTATTAATAATGCTAAGGTCGCGAGCGCCCATCAGAGAGAATTGAAGCGTTCTGGGAATAGGAGTAGCTGTAAGAGTAAGAACATCTACTGTGGCCCGATACTCTTTGAGCTTTTCTTTTGTTTTGACGCCAAAGCGTTGTTCTTCATCTACAATAAGTAACCCCAGGTCTTCAAATTCAACATCCTTCGATGTGAGGCGGTGGGTACCTACCAAAATATCTACTTTGCCTTGATTAAGACGCTTAAGAGTCTCTTTTTGCTCTTTGCGGCTTCGAAATCGTGATATTACATCAACCGTGACGGGAAAATCCTTCATCCGCTTAGCAAATGTTTTGTAATGTTGGTCAGCCAATATCGTGGTTGGTACCAGTACAGCTACTTGTTTGTGGTCCATTACTGCTTTAAATGCCGCTCGTACAGCAACTTCTGTTTTACCAAAACCAACATCTCCACATACGAGTCGGTCCATGGGGGTATTGGTTTGCATATCTTCCTTAACGGCTTCAATAGTATCCCGTTGATCTGGAGTTTCTTCAAATTCAAAACGGGCCTCCATTTCGGTTTGCCATGAATTATCAGGGGAAAACTCAAAGGCATCTTGTGATTTCCGTTTTGCATAAAGCTTAATAAGGTCTCGGGCAATATCCTTAACCTTCTTTTTGGTCTCAGCCTTTTTACGAGCCCAGCGTCCGGAACCCAATTTATCTATTCTTGGTTTGGTCCCTTCTTTACTGGAATATTTCTGTATTTTATGAAGGTTAGATACATTGACATATAGCGTAGAATTTTCTTGGTAGTGAAGGACAACTGATTCTTGCTCTACGCCCCGGACCTCAATTTTTTTGAAGCCTCTAAAAGTTCCGATGCCATAGTCAACATGAACTACAAAATCTCCTACGTTAAGATCCCGAAGCTCTTTAACAGAAATACTGTTTTTTGTACGTCTTTTCCTGGTTTTAGGACGATGGTAGCGGTTAAAAATTTGATGGTCTGTATATACGGCCAGTCCTTGTTCATTTAGGATAAAACCTTCATGAATGGTTTCAACCGAAAGGTGATAGCGAAGATTTTCGGAAGGTTCTCCAAGCAGTTCTTCAAAACGATCGCGTTGCCCTTCATTGTCACACAGAATATAGGTATCAAAACTTTGTTTGCTCAAGCTTTCGATATCATCACGCAAGAGTTTGATACTGCCATTGAAATCTGGTTGGGGACTGGCATCGAGGCGAAACTCCCAGTCAACTTCTTCCTCTTCAGAAAAGCCGCCAAGGAAAATACGGGAATGTCCTTCTATGTCCTTTTTTAACTTATTCTTATCTACATAAAGGTGTTCGGGAGTTAGGTCTTCGTCGGAAGCTTTTTCATCATAGGCCTTCTCTGCTTTTTCGTAACGATCCTCAATATCTCCTTTAATAAGGGATTGGTTTGCCAAGAGGATAATAGCATCGTCATCGAAGTGGGAGAGTAGGCTGTGTTTATTATCTTGGCTGAGCCCGGAAGCATCAGGTACGAAACGGGCAGTATCCAAAAAAGAGACAGAACGTTGAGAGTCAGGGTCGAACTCCCTAATAGATTCTATTTCATCACCAAAAAATTCAAGGCGGATGGGGTAGTCTCCCGAGTAGGGATAGATATCCAAAATACCACCGCGATGAGCAAATTCACCGGGGTGATCTACAAATTTCACAGGTTGATACTCCTGATCTACCAGCTCTTCTTTTAATTGTTGCATATCGACGGCATCTCCCTTTTTGATGGTAATAGAAGCTTTAGAAAAGTTTTCAGGAGAAACGATTTTCTCGAAAATTGCCGGAGCAGAGGTAACCACAACCGATTTATCACCCGTATCAATATTTTCTAATACCTCAGAACGCAGTACAACAGGAGTACTATCAGTAATTTGCTGGGCATCATAGGGATGATGTCCTGTAGGCGGGAAGTAGCTAGCTTGCTCTAACCCCAAGGTATCAAGGTCTCCCTTCATAAATTCTGCCGACTCGGTATCAGGATAAATGACTACCAGCTTATCATACTTTTGCGCCAGTTTTGCAACCAGGAGAGAAGGAGTAGAACCCACAAAGTGATTTAGAAATATCGCATTTTGTTGGTTAATATGCTTATATAGATCTCGCCATGGAAGTTGGCTGGAAAATGTTTTTAGAACCGACTGTAAAGCCATGAAAAAGTAGGAGGTTAATAATTGGAACTCTTAGAAATGCATATAACAAAAATAAGCATTTAAACAGTTCTTTTATAGAGCTGTAAATGCATGTCCATTACTATTCTACTGCTTTCCGAAAAAGAAACTGCTCAGACACTAAAGCAAATACCAGTAAAAGAATACCGGGTAGTAAAAAACGTGGATATAAATCTTGGTAATCGGTATAGATAATTTCCTCAATTTCCGATTTCTCAAGGTTATCAATTTTAGAATAGATCTCTTCTAGTTTTTCGGTATCCGTAGCCCGAAAATAGGCTCCCCCCGTCATATTGGCAATTTTTTTAAGCATCTCTTCATCAATATTGACTTCAACATTTTGATAGCGATTACCAAAGATAGGATCTTTCACAGGGTAGGGGGCTGTACCGCGAGTACCGGCACCAATAGTATATACTTTTATATCATAAGATAAAGCTAGATCAGCAGCTGTAACAGGGTCAATTTCCCCGGAGTTATTTTGCCCGTCGGTAAGTAGAATGATAATTTTACTTTTCGCTTCACTCTTTTTTAACCGATTAACGGCTGTGGCAATCCCCATTCCGATAGCGGTGCCATCTTCTACTACCCCCATCTCTACATCTCCAAGTAACCGTTTTAATAAATCATAGTCGAGAGTAGGGGGCACCATGGTAAAGCTTTTACGGGCAAAAAGAACAAGACCTATGCGGTCTGAAATTCGTTGGTTGATGAAATCTTCGGCAACATCTTTGGCAGCCTCCAGCCTATTGGGTTGAAGATCTTCGGCTTTCATGGAAGTCGAAATATCGACTGTTAGTACAATGTCGATACCTTCAGCATTTTGTTCTATCGTAGTATTTTTATACTGTGGACGGGCAATAGCCAAAACAATAAGAATGAAGGCGATCCATTGTAAAATAGGAGAAACCCATACCCCCAGAGATCGCCAATTTCCAGAAAGGTTTTTGAGACCTGAGGTATCGGAGAAGGTTAGGCTGGGCGTTTTTTTTGTCCATATTGTCCAGATATGATACCCAATGATGGGTATCAAGAGTAGAAGCAACCAAAGCCATTGTGGATTATCCCAACTCATGCATTAACCTCTTCCCGTTTTTGTTGTTCATGAAAACGTTTACGTTCGGCTTCTACCTTAGATTTATGATTTTTTCGCTTATGTTCAATACGTGGACCATCTACATCTTTGGCGCGTTCCAGGAAATTATGTGCTTTTCTAAGTGCCCGTTGTGCTTGATCGGTAGTAGGTTGGAATTTAGCAAATTTCACCATATCTGCCTCTTGGAGTACGGCCTGAGTGTCAGCAAGCAGATCGTCATCTATGACTCTTTTTCTAAGCGCTCGTAGGAGCTCACTACTGGTAGACTCAAGAGCCGGTATTCCGTATAGGTTTTCATAATATTGGCGTATAGCATCTCCCAGTACAATATAGAACTCTTTAAAATCTTCATGGCTATCCAGCTTACTCTTTTCAAGTTGTTTTATTGTTTTTTCAAGCTGGCTAAGAGGATTTATAAAAGGTTCGGGGCTAAACGTTTTTGGCTCTTTCGGTTCGCTTCGGTCACGATTTTTCAAATAATAGTGATAAATGAGATATCCTGCTGCGATTAAAAGTAACAGGGCCACAATATAGGGCCACCAGGCTTTAGCAAAAGCAAAAATAGGTTTAAGAGGACGAAACTCTTGTTCCTCTTTTGCCAGTACGCTATGAAATGGTACTCTTACCGGATTAGTATAAAGAACAGTAGTATCCTGCTGTAGAATTAAGCTTACCGGTAAAGGCGGAATGGTAGTATCTGCAGTAGCAAAAAATTGCAGTTTATAAGAAATACTATCCTTATATGTGGATTGTTGGAAATGACGCCGTGAACGTATTTCAAAACTATTACCGAAATGAGATGAATCAGGGAAGGTTATTTGATCATACTGCTTACTACGGTTAAGTGTCAGAGAGTAATTGAATGTGTCGCCTACCTGTAGCGAATCAATGTTTACATACTCACTCACAGTCTGGCCCATGCTGATACTGGGAACCAATATTAGCAGTAACAGGGCCGGCAGAAAAAAGAAGTTATTAAACTTGGTACTTATCACAGTTTCTTGGTAATAATTAATCAGATACCTTGAACAATTAATTCTGTTTTTTATTGTGTCAGTCATTTGCACCGGCGCTAAAAATAGAAAAAATCTCTCCATTCAGAAAAAGTAAGTCAAAGCAATTATTTATTTGGCATTTTTAATTAAGATGTGCATTAATTTTATGAAAATGGTATGTTGGACGAGGATTATTTGCAAATAAAGGGTCACTATGTTCAGAACGCTATTAGTTAGTATCATAACAAGCTTTGTGCTTCTAGGTTGTAACACTGGTAAAACTGAGAAATCACAAGTAAAAAAGGAAAAGCAGAACCAACAGGTTGATTCTGCTAATGTTGTTAAACGAGATATGTATGGGACCCCTGTTGATAGTTTCCAGGTTGCTGATCATGAAATTAAGCGTAATGAAAGTCTTTATGTGATACTGGATAAATTCGATTTTACTCCTAAAGAGATTCACTCTTTTACACAGAAAGCACGTAATGTACTGGATTTCAATAATCTGCGCCCTGGCCAACGTTATCGAACGTATGCTTCAGTTGACGATAATGGGATTTCACGATTGGTATGGCAACCCAACAAGCTTGAGTATGTGGTTTTTGACTGGGCTAAAGACTCATTGAAAGCTTACCGGGCTGCACATCCGCTTAAAAAAAAGAAATCCGTGGCATCGGGAGAAGTTTCCAGCTCGTTGTATCAGACAATAAGTGATAAAGGAGCAAGTCCGCTTCTTGCTTATAAGATGGCAGATATTTTTGCATGGCAAATAAACTTTTTTGGATTGCGTGAAGGAGATTCATTTAACGTCTTATATGAAAAGCAGTTTATAGGAGATGACTTTTGGAGTGTTGGGGATGTACTGGCTGCTACATTTAACCATCGGGGAGAGATATACCAGGCATACAAATATAGCAATGGGGAAGTAGAGGGTTACTTTACTAATGAGGGCAAGAGTGTTGAGAAAGCACTGCTTAAGGCTCCATTTAAGTTTAGTCAACGTATAAGTTCTCCATTTTCACGTAATCGTTATCATCCTATATTGAAAAAGCGTCGACCTCACTATGGTATTGATTATGCTGCACCGCGAGGGACACCGGTATTATCGGTAGGAGATGGGATAGTTACTAAAGCAGAATATGGTAATGGCAGTGGATATATTGTCAAAATAGAACACAATGGAGTTTACCAAACTGCGTACATGCATTTGCGCGGTTTTGCAGATGGTATCCATCGGGGGGCTAAAGTAGAACAGGGACAGGTTATTGCTTATGTAGGAAATACAGGCATGTCTACTGGTCCTCATCTTCACTACTCATTATACAAAAACAATCAACCTGTGAATGCACTGGGTATAGATTTACCATCTTCTGAATCAATTCCGGATAGCTTGATGGAAGATTTTAAAAAAGTGAGAGATTCACTCAATAAGCAGTTAGAAAGTAAAAATTCTAATTCTGCCGGTGATACGGAAAATGAATCTATGATTACGTATGTTAATAATCATTAGTAACGGTGAACACGCCGGCGGAAGAATGACATGAGCGGACGAATGTAGGAAGTGTTGGTATTCAGTTCTATAGTATCAATTTTCATTCTTAGAAAACGATCACGTAAGTTTTCTTTCTGTATTTTACGTTTTTTAAGGTATTCTTTCCGCACTTTCTCGCTCGATGTATCAACTAATACCTCTTCTCCGGTTTCTGCATCTTTTAGTGGCATCAGCCCTAATTCGGGAAGTTCATCTTCAAACTCATCATTAATGAATATGTTTACCAAGTCATGTTTTTGACTGGTAATCTTCATCTGCTTGTCATAGTTCTCATCTTGGAAATCGCTGGCAAAAATCACAATAGCTCTGCGATTAAGAAGCCGGTTAACATAAGAGAGAGCCTCACTAAGATCAGTACCGGTACTTTCAGGTTCAGTTGTTAGCAGTTCTCGGATGAGTCGCAGTACGTGTTTACGGCCTTTTTTAGGAGGGATTACCTTTTCAACTTTATCAGTAAAAAGGATGAGGCCTACCTTATCACCATTCTTAATAGCACTAAAAGCTAGTACAGCACAAATTTCGATAGATAATTCCATCTTACTTTGACCTTTACTGCCAAATATTCCACTGGGAGAGATGTCTACGCACAGCATCAGCGTTTGTTCGCGTTCCTCCTCAAACTGTTTAATAAAAGGATCTCCAGTACGGGCCGTGACATTCCAGTCGATTTGCCGAATATCATCTCCATAATTATACTCCCGAACTTCAGAGAACTCCATGCCTCGGCCTTTAAAAGCTGATTGATATTCACCACCAAGTATATTGTTAACCATCCCCTTGGTACGAATTTCAATTTTTCGGACTTTTTTTAAAATCTCTTTGGAAATCATACTGTAATAATTGTCTTCTGTTGATAGCGCTTAAGGATAATGTAATTAGGAAGCATTTAAAAGTATATAATTCACCCAAAGGGGGGGGGTGCATTGTGCTGGGCTCGCACAGCAGGATTACACAAGTGGTTCTATTTTTTTAATGACCCTCTGATTATTTGATAAGAACGGTGTATAGGCCTGGAAGATATGTATAGGTTGCAATAATGTGTTTTGAAAAAATGCAACAATTCCCGATCTTGTGAGGCGCCCTGAAACGGGTGTCTCTCTTGATGAATAGTCAGGGCCTCACAACTGATACTTGTGAGGCCTTATTTTTTTCCACCATTGCAATGATACTTAGTCCTCCCTTCCAGAAGCAATTACTAGATATCTATTAACAGTTTAATAACATTTTGGTAACGGTTTAGTCAGATATAATGCTTGTATTTAGATATGCAATCACTTTATAGATACAAGCATTTCAGCAGATGATAATTGGTAGTGAATTCAGTAAAAAATACCAAGAGTTACTTAAAGAAGTTGGCACTCATGCTAATAATGATACTTCACACAGCATTGCTGTAAAAGATATTAATGCTAATTTAAATCTGGATCGCACGGAAATTAAAAATGTGCTAGAGTATCTAGAGGGGTTAGGGTACATTGAGACAAAAACGATAGGGGGCCCCTTATTATATGGCCATATCACAATTACGGCTTCAGGACTATCTAAATGTGAAGAGCTTACAAAAAGCTAAGTATTTTTAGAGTGTAAATTTTTCTAAGCCAGGGAGTTAAATATTTTCGAAAAAAATACCTACCTTTCGCACGGATTTTAATCCTGAAGTATTTTCTTATAACAAAACATTCGTATCCATGATTATAGGTGTACCCAAAGAGATAAAAACACACGAAAACCGCGTCGCTCTTCTACCCGGAGGCGTCTTAAAGATGAAACGCAACGGTCATGATGTATTGATCGAGAAAGGAGCTGGAATAGGCAGTGGTTTTTCTGATGAAAAATATACTGAAGCTGGAGCTACTATCGTTGATGACGTCGACAAATTGTGGGAAAAGTCTGAAATGATAATGAAGGTTAAAGAACCTATTGAGGTTGAATATGACCGAATGCAGGAAGGACAAATTATCTTTACATACTTCCACTTCGCAGCCAGCAGAGAACTGACAGAAGCAGTTATTGATTCAAAATGTATTGCTATTGCTTACGAGACGGTAGAAAAGGCTGATGGCTCTTTGCCGTTACTAATTCCTATGAGTGAAGTTGCTGGACGGATGGCTTCTCAAGAAGGTGCAAAGTATTTAGAAAAGGCACAAGGGGGCCGTGGTGTACTGCTCGGTGGTATTCCTGGAGTAAAACCTGCTAATGTTATGGTTATTGGTGGTGGCATTGTTGGAGTTAATGCAGCCAAGATTGCAGCTGGGATGGGTGCTAATACTACAATTATGGATATTGATATGCCTCGTTTGCGGTATCTTGACGATGTTATGCCTTCAAATATTGATACAATGTTCTCGTCAGAGGCCAATATTAAAAAGCTTTTGCCTGATGTTGATATGATTATTGGTGCAGTACTAAAGCCGGGAGCAAAAGCGCCGCACTTGGTAACGCGTGAAATGCTTGGTGATATGAAAAAAGGAGCTGTACTGGTAGATGTGGCTATTGATCAGGGCGGATGTTTTGAAACTTCGAAGCCTACTACTCATGACAATCCTATTTATGATGTAGATGGTATTGTTCATTACTGTGTAACAAACATGCCGGGAGCAGTACCCTTTACCTCTACGCTGGGACTAACAAATGTCACCTTGCCTTATGCGGTAGATATAGCTAATAAAGGTTGGAAGAAAGCACTTGATAATGATGAAGAATTAAAGAAAGGTCTTAACATTGTTAATGGTGATGTGGTCTATAAGGATGTGGCAGATGCATTTGATATGGACTTTACTTCCATCGATAGTGTATTCTAACAGATACTGTTATTTAAAGAAGCCGAATATCATTGAAGGTATTCGGCTTTTTTTATTAGTTGGCCGTACCCTATTTTTTCGCCAATGTTTGCAGTAGTATGAAACATGTTGTGGAACATATAAAATATTTCTTGAACTGATCAGTTGTAATACACTGGTATTCATTGTGATAGAAATGTTAATAAGTAGGTTGACAATTTGTTAATAAGTATTCTTGTTTAGCATAAGTCATCCCGTTATATTTTTGCTTCGCTACATTACTAATAGTTCTATAATTTTCGTACATGGGTAAGATAATTTCCATTGCCAATCAGAAAGGGGGCGTTGGTAAAACGACTACGGCTATCAATCTTGCAGCGAGTTTAGCCGCCGTTGAACATACGACTCTTATTATTGATATCGATCCTCAAAGTAATACTACAAGTGGTCTGGGTATCGAATCCAAAACAGTGACCAACTCTGTCTATGAAGTGATGGTAGGTGGAGTGGATGCAAAAGATGCTATTCGCGAAACGGAATTGCCTTTCTTGGAGCTTATTCCGTCTCATATTAATCTTGTGGGTGCTGAGATTGAAATGATCGACCGCGAAGAGCGCGAACGTATTCTTGAAAAGGCGATAGGAGATCTTAAAGAAGAGTATGATTTTATTATTATAGACTGTCCCCCTTCTTTGGGTCTTCTTACTATCAATGCACTAACAGCATCTGATTCAGTTCTTATCCCTGTACAGTGTGAGTATTTTGCTCTTGAAGGGTTGGGTCAGCTTTTGAATACCATAAAGATTGTTCGCCAACATCTTAATACAGAGCTTGAGATTGAAGGCGTATTACTTACAATGTACGATACCAGAACTCGCCTTTCAGACCAAGTTGCCGATGAGGTTCGCAAATATTTTGATGATCGTGTTTTTGAGCAGATCATCAAACGGAATGTTCGGTTAGCAGAAGCCCCAAGTTTTGGAAAACCTGCTGTACTTTATGATTCTACCAGTGTAGGAGCTAAAAACTATTTGGCTCTTGCTCGTGAAATAATTCGACGTAATAAAGATCTTTTTAAAGATAGTCCTGTGTTAGCAGAGGGCTAAAGAGTATTTAATTCATGGCATCAAAAAAAGTTTTAGGTCGCGGTTTAGGCGCTTTTTTCCCAGAATATGATGAAGGGTCTGAAAGTACAGAAAAAGGGGAGAAAGGAGAAGGTAAAGGTGGTGATACCGAAGGTACGGCATATATTGAGCCTAAGAAACGAGTAAATATTGTTTTAGATGTTCCGGTTGATAATATCCGCCCTAATCCTCATCAGCCTCGAAAAGAGTTTGATGGAGAACGACTTGAGGAACTTGCAGATTCCATAGATCAACATGGGCTTATTCAACCTATAACAGTACGTTATATCGGTGAAAAACGCTTTGAACTTATTAGTGGAGAGCGTCGGCTCCGTGCCTCTAAGTTAGCTGGGTTGGAAGAGATTCCAGCATATATTCGTGAAGTTAATGACGAAGATATAATTTCATTTGCGCTAATTGAGAATATTCAGCGTGAAGACTTAAACCCTATTGAGGTTGCATTGGGCTATAAGCGGTTAATTGATGAGGCCGGCTATACCCAGGCAGAGGTTGCAGAACGGGTGGGTAAAAACCGTACTACTGTTACAAATATGCTTCGCTTGCTTAGTCTACCGGCATTTATTCAAGCAGGTTTGCGAGACAATAAAATATCTATGGGACATGCGCGTGCTTTGATTCCTATTGAAGATGAAGGAGATCAAAAAAAGATTTTTAATAAAATTATTGAAAAGGGATATTCTGTTAGAAAAACAGAAAAGCTTGTCCGTAACCTCAATAAAGAGGAAAAAAAGCCAAATGAAGAATCTAAGGAAGAGAATAAAGCTCTTTATAAAGAGATATCTAATCGGCTTCGGAGTAAACTAAGTACTAAAGTAAATATTAAATCTAAAAAGAATGGTGGCGAAATACGTATCGAATATTATTCGGATGAAGAGCTGGATCGCCTGCTCGATCTATTTGACGATATCTCTTAGCCTTACCATTCTTTTTGGAGTTGTACCTGTTTTGGGGCAGTCACTTACAAATAATGAGGGGGCGCCATATACCCATTTCGAACGAAAGCAGTTTGACAGCGCTTTCCATTTGAATATAGCTGATTCTACAGATAGGGAAATTACTCCCGGTTTACCGGATCCCATGAGTGTGATGTATAAATCAATGATTATCCCGGGTTGGGGGCAGGTTATTAACAAACAGGTCTGGAAAGTTCCTATTGTATATGGTTTGCTTGGCGGTTTAGGTTATTATAGTGTCCGCCTTAATAAACAGTATCATGATTATCGGGCTGCTTATTATAATCTGAATCCAGAGACTGATAATGATTTACGGTTTGGACCAACCCCATCTTATATTCCGGAGGATGCTAATCTACAAGAGCTGCGTACCATACGAAACACATATCGAAACCGACGAGATCTAGTCTATGTTGGAATAGTATTAGCTTATGGGCTTAATATTGTAGATGCATATGTATTTGCTCATATGCGCTCATTTGATGTTTCTAAAGATCTCAGCATGAGACCACACATTAAACCTACAATAACGGCGCAGGCTACACCAGGAATTTCGCTTTCAATAGATTTTATAACAAAATAGTAGACGCTTATGGGTAACAATAAAGAAAATGAAGAACTAAAAGTCCCCGAACATTTTGATGATAGCCACTCCAGTGATGTTTGGAGTATCTTCAAAATAATGGGGGAGTTTGTAGATGGTTTTGATAAATTATTTAAAATAGGTCCTTGCGTCTCCTTTTTTGGGTCTGCCCGAACAACTGAAGGAGATGATTATTATGAATTAGCGCGGTCTACGGCTCATAAGGTAACAGATCAGGGTTTCGGCGTGAT
The DNA here is from genome assembly GCF_005869845.1 of Fodinibius saliphilus. Taxonomy (NCBI): domain Bacteria; kingdom Pseudomonadati; phylum Balneolota; class Balneolia; order Balneolales; family Balneolaceae; genus Fodinibius; species Fodinibius saliphilus. The sequence continues at coordinate 453,095 of NZ_VAWF01000001.1, forward strand.
AACAGGGGGAGGGCCCGGTATTATGGAGGCTGCTAATAAAGGTGCTCAAGAGGGAGATGGGAAATCTGTTGGACTTGGAGTTACATTACCTCATGAACAGGGCGTAAATACCTTTGTTGATAACGATTATATAATAAACTTTCACTATTTCTTTGCTCGCAAGGTAATGTTTGTGAAATATGCTCAGGGTTTTATCGTCTTTCCGGGTGGTTTTGGTACGTTAGATGAGTTTTTTGAGGCATTGACATTAATTCAGACAAAAAAAATCAATACATTTCCTATTGTTTTAATAGGTGTAGACTACTGGAAAGGATTGGTAGACTGGATTAAAGAGCGCATGGTTGAGGAAGGTACAATATCTGCTTCTGATGTTGACCTGTTTCACTTAACGGATGATCCTGATGAGGCAGTCAATATTATATGCGAATTCTATCAGAAACATACACTAAGTCCAAATTTTTAAACTGCTTCTTACTGCCACTCAATTTTCAAGAAACAAAAAATGAATTATTGACTATAAATATATAACTAGTATACAATAAAATGCTTAGGTTTAAGTTTTACTTTTAAAATAGAACTTTAATTCATTACATTTACTGTTTTCAAAAATTCAACAAAAACGAAGGGATAATGAAATTGTTAAAAAACTGCATAACAACCGTTGTATTTAGTCTTTTAATAGTAGGGGCAGTGTCAAATGTAGATGCCCAAGATAAGCGATCAGCGGTAAAAACATATAACAAAGCTTTAGAGTCGGCTCAAAATGGTGATATTGAGCAGTCTATCAATTTATTCAACCAAGCAATTACCCAAGCAGAGTCTTTAGGTGAAGAAGGGAAAGATATTCTGCAGCGATCTCAACAAAAACTGCCACAGGTGCATTACCAGCTGGCCTTACAGCGATACAAAGCTTTTAAAAGTAATAATTCGATTGAAACATTAGATGCAGCGATTAATGAATTCAGGAATACTAAAGATGTTGCTGAAAAGTATAATGATCAACGTCGTGCCAAAAAAGCAAATGGTATAGTTACCAAGTTGATGTATTCAAAAGCATTATTGTATTATCAACAAGGCAATAACAACGATGCTTTAACTACACTTGATAAAGTTATTGAACGAAATGCCAACTATGCTAAGGCTTATTACCAGAAAGGTATTGTCATGAAGAAGGTAGATAGTAAAAATATTGATGATGCTATTGCCCAGTTTGATAAAGCTATTAAGGTAGCCAATGAAATTGGTGAAAGTCGTACGGCTACTCGTGCTAAAGAATCGGCACGTGATCAGTTAGTGTATCAAGGGGCTCAAGCTATTAGTAATGAAAACTTTGAAAGAGCAGTAGATTTGCTAGATCGTGCATTAAAGTATGATTCGACCTCTGCTGATGCTTATTTCCGTCTTGCTGAGGCACATAATAAGATGCAAAACTGGCAAAGTGCAGCTAATAATGCTCAAAAGGGGCTGGATTACGAAAAAGGTGGTAAAACCGAACAGGCAAAAATATACTTTGAATTAGCAACTGCTTACAAAGGGTTGGGACAAAAAGAAAATGCATGTAGTGCCTTTAGTAATGCTTCCTACGGATCATTTAAATCGCCTGCCCAGCACCAAATGGAATACGAACTGAAATGTGATAGCGCTACAAATTAAGTATTCTGTTTTATTAAACTATTTGGGGCCTCCGGTTTTCGGAGGCCTTTTTTTATTTGGTGATGTTGTGGTTCTTTTGTTTTTAAGTGAGCACAGCATTGGCTATTTTCCGCTTCTAATTTATTTGATGCTAATTTACAAACCTTCTCTACTATCACAACCATGAATCACACCATTACTTCGCTTGATGAGCTGTGCGTAAATACGATTAGAACCCTATCGATGGATGCTGTACAAGCAGCTGAATCTGGCCACCCTGGTATGCCCATGGGTATGGCTGATGCAGCTTATGTACTTTGGACTAAGTTTTTAAAACACGACCCTTCTAACCCTGATTGGTACAACAGAGATCGTTTTATACTCTCAGCAGGGCATGGATCGATGTTGCTATACAGCCTCTTACATCTTACTGGTTATGATTTATCATTAGAAGAACTTAAAAATTTTCGTCAATGGGAAAGCCTTACTCCAGGGCATCCCGAGTACGGGCACACGCCGGGTGTAGAAACAACAACAGGTCCGTTGGGGCAGGGGTTTGCTACTGGTGTGGGTATGGCAATGGCTGAAAGACATTTGGCTGCTAAATTTAATGAAGCTGGATTACCCATTACAGATCATTATACCTACGGTATTGTCAGTGATGGTGATCTTATGGAAGGAATCTCACAAGAAGCCGCTTCTCTTGCCGGACATTTGAAGCTTGGCAAGATTATTTATCTCTATGATGATAATGAGATCTCAATTGATGGAAGTACTGATCTATCTTTTACAGAAGATGTTTCTAAGCGATTTGAGTCATGTGACTGGCATATTATTGAAATCGACGGTCATGACCGCGATGCAGTAGAGAAGGCAATTTTAGAAGCACAGAAAGAAACAGATAAACCATCACTGATTCGCTGTAGAACACATATCGGATTTGGTAGCCCAAATAAACAAGATAGTGCTTCTTCCCACGGTGCTCCCCTTGGTGAAGATGAGATTAAGAAAACGAAAGAAAATTTGGGTTGGGATCCTGAGGCAACTTTCCACATTCCCGATGACGTGTTAGAGCACTTTAGAACAGCCAAAGAGAAAGGCAGTGAATATCGTGACCAATGGGAAGCACGGTTTAACCAGTATAAAGAAACGTATGGCGAACAAGCAGCTCAGTTTGAGGCCGCTATTAGCCGGGAACTACCGTCTGATTTTGAAGATTTTTTACCGACTTTTGAGGCTGATGAAGATGGTTTGGCAACAAGGGCCTCTTCCGGTAAGGTAATTCAGGAAATGGCACCCAATATTCCTCATTTAATTGGCGGTTCGGCAGACCTTACGGGTAGTAATAAAACCTGGATGGATGATTCCGGAATTTTTAGTGCTTCGAACTATGCCGGACAAAATATCCATTTTGGAGTACGTGAGCATGCCATGGGAGCGGCACTTAATGGTATGGCATTACATACCGGCGTAATTCCTTATGGAGGAACGTTTTTAATCTTTTCAGACTATTGCCGTCCGGCAATACGTCTTGCTGCACTTTCAAATATACCATCCATATTTGTGTTTACGCATGACAGTGTAGGCCTTGGTGAAGATGGGCCCACCCACCAACCTATTGAGCATTTGGCATCATTACGAGCTATGCCTAATGCTTTGGTCTTGCGACCAGCTGATGCAAATGAGGTTGCCTGGAGTTGGAAGGCAGCAATTAGCTATACAGAAGGCCCATCACTTCTTGCACTTACCAGACAAAATGTTCCAACCTTTGAACGTACCAAAGAGAATGCAGCATCAAATACGCTAAAAGGCGGATACATTTTAGCTGATTCTGATAAAGAGCAGCCGGATGTAATTTTGATGGGAAGCGGTTCAGAAGTTCAGTATGCCATGAAAGCTAAATATAAACTTGCTGATGAGGGTATCGATGCACGAGTGGTGAGTATGCCATGCTGGAAACTGTTCCGAGAACAGGATAAATCTTATAAACAAAAGGTATTGCCTTCGGCAGTAACAGCACGTATATCTATTGAGGCCGCTGCTACTTTTGGCTGGCGTGAGTGGATAGGATCCGAAGGGATAGCTATTGGGTTAGATCACTTTGGAGCTTCTGCGCCGTTTCAAGATATTTATAACCACTTCGGTCTAACAACAGATAATATTGTACAAGAAGCTCGTACTCTGGTAGACTAAATTTCTGTTCCCAGAAATTACTCTTTATGGTGTACACAGGTAAAGGTGATATCATCGCCCGGCTTTTCGTTGCCGATAAAGTTTTCAAGTGAGGATTGAATTTTGCGGATGATCGTTTTGGCGTGTAATGATCCATATACACTAAGTATGGCGTCAAGACGATCTTCTCCGTACTCTTCACTCACCTCATTGCGAGCTTCTGTCAGGCCATCGGTATAGAATAAGATGCTATCTCCCGACTTAAAATGGAAAACCTTTTCCTGCATATGGTGTTGTAAGTTTGCTGATGATGTCATACCAAGCGCATAGCCATCAGAACGCAGGTCGAAGGTTGCATCTCGCTCATCACTGAAAAAGATGGGAGCATTGTGGCCGGCTCGTGCAAATATCAGTTTATCTTCTCCTTTTGGAAAAAAGCCGGCACAAGCGGTAACAAAGGTTTTGTCTTTAATATCTGATTTCACATAATTATTGAGCTCCATAAATAGCTCTTTAGGAGTGGGATTGCTTTTTTCAATAATCAGGTGAACAAGTGCCTGCATACGAACCATGTATAGTGCAGCTGTCAACCCTTTACCGGAAACATCTGCAATAACGATATACGTACCTTCTTCAGTCTCAATAATATCCACATAGTCACCACCTACTTCTTTTGCCGTATTGGCAAATGAGACAATTTCTAAATTATCAGTTTGATGTTCAGTATTGGGTAATAGGCTGAGTTGAATTTCACGGGCCAAGTCAATTTCTCGTTTGACATCAGACTTTTCAAGTAATTCAACCAGCAAAAGCATTAACATAGATCCAAAAGCAAAGGGGACTAACAGATCATAAAAAATTACGAAGCCGGTTATTTGTAGAAATCCGAAAAGATAGTGTGCTACAAATGAAATTAATGATAGACCAAAAAGAAGTCTTCTGGTTGGGTTTAACCGCTGGGTGAGGGCAGAGAATAATCGCAAAAATTTCATATGCCCGGGCACCTTACTATCGACTCGTTGCTCTAAATCTTCGTTGATTGCTTCAGAGTATAGTTGTTTTAGCCGATCGGTATCATTGTAAAACTCTTTACCGATACGCTCCCGGGTCATACCGGAAACATATTCTTTATAAAACGATTTTGTATTTTGGAAAGCAGATTGTGCTTCGTTTTTTAAGCCCATGTAAAAATGTGATCAATAATAATTGAATGTAAAGTACTTATTCGAAAACAATAGTAAAAAGTTTTACCTTTCCTTTTGCCCGTTGAAAAAAATAAATTAACCAAGTAAAAATAAATCCAGAATGTCTAGAAGTTTCTTGTTTTTAATAGATGGTATGGCTTTAGCCTATCGTTCACACTATGCTTTTATCCGCAGTAATTTAAAGAATTCCGAAGGGATTCCCACAGGGCCAATATTAGGTTTTGCCAATACACTGGAAAAGTTACTTCAAGAGCATAAGCCTAGCCATATCGCGGTTGCATGGGATACTGACAAACCAACTTTTCGCCATGAAATGGATGAAGAGTATAAAGCAAATCGCCCTCCACAACCTGAAGAGCTTACAATCGGAATTCCTCTTATCAAAGAGATGATTGAAGGATATGGAATCAAGAATATAGAGCAAGATGGCTATGAGGCAGATGATATTATTGGTACGATTGCCGAAGGGGCCAATGCCGAGGATGTGGATGTGTTTTTGGTAACACCGGATAAAGATTTTATGCAGTTGGTACATGATCATATCACGATGTATAAACCGGATAATAAAAATGGTGGATTTAATAAGATTGACCGTGAAGGAGTAAAAGAGTATTTCGGTGTTTACCCTGAAAAAGTGATCGATGTATTGGCAATTTTGGGGGATACCTCCGATAATATTCCCGGGGTTAAGGGAATTGGTAAAAAAGGGGCTCCCAAATTGATTAACAAATATGGGACCTTGGAGGCAGCCATAGAAGATGCGCCTAATATGAGTTCCAAACGCCATCGCGAAGGATTACAAGAATATGAAGAGGAAGCATTACATGCTAAGGAGCTGGTAACGATTAAAACGGATGTGCCTAATACTGTAGATTGGGAAGAACTTGAGTGGGAAGGCCCGAATGAAGAAGAATTGGGGACGTTCTTTAAGAGAATGGAGTTTCGGACACTTACTAAAAAGTATCTTGATGAAAAGATTAATCGATCAGCTGATAAAAAGTCGGCACCGGCAGATGAAAATCAGGCAGATCTTTTTATCGCAGAAGATGATACAGAAGAGGAATCACCGCTACAAAAGTACGATGAAGATATTGTCACATATGAGTTAGTGGATACCTCAAAAGCTCTGGTAGCATTGGTTGAAAAATTATCTGGCAAGAACCGTCTTTGTTTTGATACGGAAACCGATGGCATTGATCCCATGGAAAATGAGCTGGTTGGGATCTCTCTATCAACAACGCCTGGTGTAGCATATTATATACCGGTAAATGTGGAAGAGGGGATGCCTGAAAAGGAGGTGCTAGAGACTTTAGCCCCCCTTTTTAAGGATGAAAATACTTTGAAAATAGCACATAACTATAAGTTTGATTATATGATGCTAAATAGGGCTGGGCTCAAGATAGGAGGTCCTGCTTTTGATACTATGATAGCAGCCTACCTTATTGATGCAGATCAAAAACTTAAAATGGATACACTTGCCAAAGAGTACCTGAACTATGAGTGTATTTCTATCACCGAATTGATCGGCGAAGGGCGGAAGCAAAAGACGATGGATGAAATTGCTGCGGCCGATATAAAGGTATATGCCTGTGAAGATGCAGATATCACACTCCGGTTGTATGAACGATTGAGTGATGCTCTGTCGGATGATGATTTGGATGAGATCGCAGAGACGCTTGAATTCCCTCTTATGGAGGTTCTAGCAAGGATGGAGATGAATGGTGTGCGTCTGGATAAGAAGATGCTTGAGGAGTTCTCTCAGGAACTGCGAGAGGAATTGATAAGGCTGGAAGAGACTATTTACGAGAAGGCCGGTACCGAATTTAATATAAATTCTCCAAAGCAGCTGGGAGAAGTGCTTTTTGACAAAATGGGACTGCCTGCTGGAAAAAAAACCAAGACAGGCCAATATTCTACGGCTGAATCGGTATTGAAAAAGTTAGCAGATGACTATGAAATACCAGACCTTATTTTGGAATATCGGGCATTGAAAAAGTTGAAGTCTACTTATGTAGATGCTTTACCCAAGCTGATTAATGAAGAGACTGGACGAATCCATACAAGCTTTAACCAGAGTATAGCAGCAACAGGACGTCTTTCTTCTTCCAATCCGAATTTACAGAATATTCCTATTCGTACCCCACGTGGACGTGAAATCCGTAAGGCATTTATTGCTGATGAGGGTTGTCAGCTTCTTTCTGCTGACTATTCACAGGTTGAGCTCCGGGTTATCGCTTCAATAGCCGAAGATGAAAATATGATGGAGGCCTTTAATAATGATGAAGATATCCATTCTCGTACTGCCAAAGAGATTTTTGAGCTGGATGATATCAAAGATGTTACTTCCAATCATCGTCGTAAGGCTAAAGAAGTGAACTTTGGAATTCCGTATGGAGTAAGTGCATATGGACTGGCGAATCGTCTTAATATCAGCAACACCGAGGGTAAAGAGATAATTGATCAGTACTTTGAGCGTTTCCCGGGTATACAGGACTATATAGATGAGACTAAAAACTTTGCCAAAGAAAATGGATACGTGAAAACTCTGTTGGGGCGCCGTCGTTATATTCCCCAGATAAATTCAGGTAATTGGAATGTGCGATCTTTCGCAGAACGAACAGCGATCAATATGCCGATACAAGGTACAGCAGCAGATATTATTAAGATCGCGATGATAAATATTCAAGAGTATCTTGAAGAAGAGCAGCTCAAAACACGGATGCTCTTACAGGTGCATGATGAATTGATTTTTGAAGTTCCTAAGGAGGAAGCAGATGAGGTACCTGAGAAACTTAAAGAGTTAATGGAATCTGCCTATACGCTCTCTGTACCACTGAAAGTGGATATGGGTCTTGCTGATAATTGGTTAAAAGCCCATTAGTTCTTTATAGTAAAGGATTTGGTGGCCAATATATTACCTTCACTGTCTTCAATCATGACGCGCCAGGGGCCGGTCCAGCTTGGTAAGATCGACTTTGAGCTCCAGGTGCGCCATTTTTTCGCTGCAACGGTAAGGGGAATGCGAGCTTTTTCTTCTTCCTTGTAATGCCACACATGAAATATTTTTGTTGAATCGATTGCACCTTCAATAAGTGTGTAGCAGTAAACAGACCCGATATTTGCAGAAAAGGCAGTATCTTTCTTTATCGGTTGACGATCCTGAACATCTTGCGCAATGGTTATTTGTGGAACTCTTAGATTCTGAGCCTGAACAGAAATACTTGTTCCTAGCAGTACTACAAATATTGATATCGTTTTAAGAGTATTCATAATATCTAATTTTGTTTATTCAATACTAATCTTTTTTTAATATGCGAAAAATTAGTTAAAACTACTTATTTACTGGTAAGCAGAGGGGAGATTTCCGAATTTTGCTTGCAAGTAGTTGATGCACAAGTAATGAATACTTTTAAGGCGGGGATATAACTTTCTCGAACTTACTATTTATATACTTTTCAACGGTTTGTTACTTATAACTTAGGGATGTCATCGCTATTTTCCTTTTCCTTCCTAACACCAATTATGGAAAGGGATCGGTTGCATTTCCAGTGGTTTTGGAAACCTGTCAATCATAAGTTTTGAGTGGGTTCTGTTTCAGTTAATAAGGTACTAGTAGTATCGTAGTATCACTTCGGGATAATGCGAAAAGACTTATAAAAAAGCCTTCAATTGCTATTCTTCAAGTCTAAAACGAGGCAGGTGCAGCGACCATTGAATAGCTGCCAGGCGTAGGCCAATGACGACGGTCATACCAAGAATAATATTGGTAACCGAGGATAAACCTGTAAACTGTAACAGAAGATATACAGTAGCACCAGCCAGGGCTGCTGTAGCATAAATATCACGGCGCATAATGAGTGGAATATCATTAGATAATACATCGCGAATCAGCCCACCGACAGTACCGGTAATAGCTGCCATAATAACAATAATAACTCCATTGGATATTACTTCTTGCGTAATTTGCGCCCCGGTAATTGTGAAAACGGCAAGTCCCAGGGCATCAGCTAAAAGCAATGCTTTCTCCGGGGGAGCTTTATGACGTGTATACCATATTGTTGCCAGGGCCGATATAATAATTACGGATAGGTAAGTAGGGTCTGCAATCCAAAAGATAGGGTGGCGATCCAAGAGAAGGTCACGGGTAGTACCACCACCAATAGCAGTTACCACCGCAATAATTACAACACCCAGCAGATCAAGGCTTTTGCGCCCTGCGGCTAACGCCCCGGATATGGCAAAAACGGAGACGCCGAAAAGATCTAATAAATATAATAGTTGTATCTCGTCCAGCATAGTTCAAGAATATTCTCGTATTAATAAATGGGTTCGGAAAGATCAGTGAGAATATAAAAAAAGGGAGTTCATTTAATGAACTCCCTTTTAAAAAGTAGTACTGCTTAATTTTTTATCTAAAGCTAATACCGAAGCCTACGTTGTAACTGGAATAATTGGAAAGGGTGTAAGACCCAGAAATGTGGAAGACGGCGAAACGAAATCGAAATCCAGCAAGGGCTCGGAACCCGTTATCACCATCAATAGAAATATCAAGTGGTTCATCAACGGCATCAACAATGAATGGTTCGTTATTATTTGGATCATTGGAATAATCGGGATTCGGAACTACAGTAGGATAGGAGCCCGGCGTTTTTATATTAAATGTGGATGCTTCATATCCGATTCCCCCATAAATTGATATCATGGGTAATGTTTTACCAACCAGTGCATTTATTGACCAAGCGTCAGTGTTCATTGTAATTTTCTGACCGTCCCATTGTGAAGCTGAATATGGATTTTCAGTATTTTGGGGGTCTTCAATAACGTCTTGAGCGGTTACATCAAAACCTGAACCGACTTCCATGTTCGTATATCCAAACATAAGTGAGAGGTTAACTGGTAGTAGGTTACCTCCTGGTAACCATTGGTTAATGCCATGTTTAGCACCTACCCCAAATAGGTTAAAGGATCCGAAATCACCAATCGTTGTTTTTGGCATATAACGGAACATTAGTTCAGTGTCTTTAATAAGACCGACACCTGCTTTTATCATTGGGGAGGGAACATATCCAAAGTCAGTCCCTTTAGGCATCTGAAAGTCAAAGATCTTTTGCTCACTTATTCCTCCTGGTCCATCAGGATCTGCATATGCAGCCAGGGTAGGCCCTGCAATATCTTTTCCATTTATGGTTTGAGCAATATTGCCACCACTCTCTATTTCTAATTGTTGCAGATTCAGGCTTTGCACATCAAAGGTCTTGTCTGCACCAGGTACTATAGCAAGACCGGAACTTATCGTTAGATCAAAACCGAATTTTTTATGAGGTTTGGCTGTATTTGTCCAACCGGTGTTTAAAGCAGCACCAAATCCAGATCCAAATGGTTGAAGGTATGCTCTTGCTAATGTATTAGCGTCAGCTTTTCCCGATTGTAAAATCTGCCCGACATCTCCAATTTGGGCATTAGCGGGTAATGTGGAAAAGCCCAAAATCCCGATGAATAGCCCCAGTAATAATGTTCTGTATCTTAATTTCATAGATATTGTGTTTAATTGCGACCCTAATTTGTGTATGTGGAATACTACGTAATTTACAGCTAACTCTCTAGTTCTTAATCTTCTTTTAGAGAATCAAGAATGTTAAGGTATGAATCGTAGCGACCGGGGTCAATATTGCCTTTTTCAAAGGCTTTAATTACGCCACAACCGGGTTCATGGCTGTGAGTACAGTTATTGAATTTGCATTTTCGACGCGGTTCCAGCATCTCAGGGAAAAACAAGGAGAGTTCCCAAGGATCAATATTGACCAGTCCAAATTCGCGAATACCGGGTGTATCAACAAGATAGCCCCCGTCGACAAGTGGTAGTAATTTCGCAAAGGTCGTGGTATGGGTTCCTTTTTCATTATAGGAAGATATGTCTCCGACTTTACGCTCAATATTCGGATTGATATGGTTAAGAAGACTAGTTTTGCCCACTCCCGAAGGTCCTACAAATACTGATGTGATATTTTTCAGGCTGTCTTTGAGGCGGTCAAGAGAGGAGTCATCTTTGATGCTTGTTGTTAATATTCCATAGCCTAACGATTCATAGAGTTCGGTAAGGTATTCAATGGAGTGTAGGTCTTGGTCATCGGCCAAATCCATCTTATTAATCACTACTCTAGCAGGTATTTGGTAGGCTTCGCAGGTTATAAGAAATCGATCCAGAAATTGAGGTTTTAGTTTTGGTTGTTTGACTGCTACTACAACATAGGCAGCATCAATATTGGCAGCCAAAATTTGGTTACCCTGTTGGTGATGGGTAGACTCTCGAATTAAGTAATTTTCCCGATCCTCAATTTCTTCGATACTGCCGGTACCGTCATCATTAATTGTAAAATGCACATAATCACCTACTGCAATAGGATTAGTCAGGGCATGGTCTTCGAGCCGAAACCGTCCGGGCAGCCGACAGTTGATGCTGGTAGTTTCTTCACTCTTTTTATATGATACTTCGTACCAGCGACCTGTTGATTCTACAACGCGTCCTCGATATTTCAAACGTTATCTTTTTATTTATTCAAAGTTTAAAGGGCCTAAAATAAAGAAGTCACCCCGATAAATCGAGGTGACTTCGAAAACATTTTGTCTTATATAGTTTCTAATCCATTACAATGGTTTCTTGGGTAGCATCATTGGATTTGGAACCTTTACCTTTTTGAGCCTTATAACTATCGCTTACTTTAAACCGATCTGCTGGCTCTTGAACAACTTCTTTTTCAAGCACGATATCTAGAAGAGGATCCATGCGCTCCAGGTATTGCACCTTCAGATCACCAAGGACATCTTCTTCGATTTCGGCCACATCTTTTTCATTTTTTTGAGGAAGTAGCACTTTTTCAATACCAGCTCGTTTAGCAGCAAGTACTTTCTCTTTAATCCCGCCAACTGGTAGTACCAATCCACGCAGGGTGATTTCTCCGGTCATAGCTAAGGTCCCCTTGACTTTACGCTGGGTAAATATCGAGGCTACAGCCGAGAAGATAGAAACTCCGGCAGAGGGTCCATCTTTGGGTACTGCTCCTTTGGGTACGTGAATATGGAGATCCCAATATTTGAATGCCTCATCAGGAATATTTAGCTCCTCGGAGTTTGCTTTCAAATAGGACATTGCCAGCATGGCTGATTCCTTCATTACATCACCAAGCTGACCAGTAATATGAAGTTTACCTGATCCTTTTGAGACGCTTGCCTCAATAAATAAGATATCACCACCATAAGGGGTCCAAGCTAAGCCAGTAGCCACGCCGGGTACTTTAGTGCGTTCTGCTACTTCGTTAAAGTATTTTTGCTTGCCTAGGTAGTCTTGAAGGTCATCCTCACTTACTTTATGAGGACCTTCTTCTCCTTTAGCAATTTTTGCAGCGACCCCTCGGCAAACTGATCCTATCTTGCGTTCCAGAGATCGAACGCCCGATTCTCGTGTATGTTCTTCAATGATCTGTTTTATTGCCTCATCATCAATTTCAATTTGGTCTTCTTCAAGACCATTTTCCTTGATCTGCTTAGGCAGTAAGTGTTCTTTGGCAATCTCTGTTTTTTCTTGAAGCGTGTATCCGCTTATATTAATTATTTCCATTCGATCGCGTAACGGAGCCGGAATGGTATCTAAAGAGTTTGCCGTAGCAATAAACAGAACTTTGGAAAGGTCATAGTCCAGTTCAAGGTAATTGTCAGCGAAGCTATCGTTTTGTTCAGGGTCTAGCACCTCAAGCAGAGCAGATGTGGGGTCTCCGCGATAATCAGATCCTACTTTATCAATTTCATCAAGCATCATAACAGGATTGCTAGTCTCTGCTTTTTTCATCGCACGGATAATACGTCCGGGCAAAGCCCCGATATAGGTACGGCGGTGTCCTCGAATTTCTGCTTCGTCATGAATTCCGCCCAGGCTGAAGCGTTCAAATTTACGATTTAGAGCACGGGCAATAGATTTACCAAGTGAGGTTTTACCAACCCCGGGAGGGCCGTAAAAACAGAGGATTGGCGCCTTCATATCATTTTTCAGCTTTAGTACAGCTAGATACTCTATAATACGTTTCTTAACCTTATCGAGCCCATAGTGATCTTCATCAAGAACATTTTGAGCGTTTTCCAGGTCTAGGTTGTCATCGGAATATTTCTCCCATGGAAGATCAAGGATCCACTCAATATAATTATGGATAACTCCATAGTTGGGAGAGGAGTTAGGCGTACGATCAAGTCGTGTGAGCTCTTTTTCTACCGTTTCCTGAGCTTCTTCAGGAAGATCTTTTTCTTTAGCACGCTGGCGCAGGTTTTCAACTTCTTGGTGTTGTCCATCTTCGCCAAGGGCTTCCTGTATGGCTTTCATTTGTTGACGTAGGTAAAAGTCACGCTGTTGTTCGTCAATATCAGACTTCACCTTGGTACGAATCTCTTCGCTGAGATTCAATACCTGTAGCTCTTTGTTTAAATACTCCATCACCAGTTCTATGCGATCAGAGAACTGAAGTGTCTCTAATACTTCCTGTTTATCAGCAGTAGAGACATTGAGGTTTGAGGAGATAAAGTTAAGCAAAAAGGTAGGGCTGCTGATATTATTTATAGCAACCGATGCCTCTGATGGAATATTAGGGGAGAGGTTTACAATTTTGCTTGCGGTCTCTTTTACCGATCGGATCGAGGCATCAAGTTCAACCCCTTCAAGGTCCATCTGCTGGCGGTATGGTTTAACAGTAGCCTTAAAATAGGGATCCTTTTGTAAAAACTCCTCAACCTTAAAGGTTGTTTTTCCCTGGATGACAATACTTTTACTGCCATCAGGCATTTTTATCAGTTTAAGAATTTGTGCTACCGTACCAACCTCGTAAAGATCTTCTCCGTCAGGGTCTTCATCTTCTTCATCTCGTTGGCTTACAACCCCAATAGTTTTATCAGATTCGTACGCTTCTTTAACCAAGTTAAGGGAACGATCTCGTCCCACGGTAATTGGTACAACAACACCGGGGAAAAGTACAGTATTTTTAAGGGGAAGGATAGGTAACTCATCGGGGATTTCAGATTCCGTCAGCTCCTTTTCCTCCTCTTCAGACATTAGAGGTATCGCCTGTTCGAAATCATCGAACTGGTCTTCCAGATCCTCAAAGTCAGCAATATTATTGAAGATATTCTCCATGAAAAAGCAATAGTTTTATCAAAGTTTTTGTATTCTTGAATATAGACGATGCAAATAAAGAGCCAAGCGGCAACCTTCTACCAATTAGTCATGGTTACTGGCAAAATAACAAAATGTTCGGTTAATTAGTTGATGAGTTGACAGGTTGGCAGGAAAACAAGCATCAAAAATGAAACTGCAAACCTGCAAAGGCCCCGCCTATAAGTTCAGAGGTTAATGTTCGAGAACGAATTAATATTTGAGTACTGATGTTGAAGGTCCAATTCTTAGTTTCAATACCCGTTCCCAACCCAACTTGAGTGGGTAGCCCAGAAGCAATTCGGGTGCCTGCTCGTATTGGTAATTGTTTAAGAAGATAGCCTTCTATTCCAAGATGGACTGCCAGTTTAGTATTTGTAAATGCATTATCTTTTAAACCAAGGGTTAAATCTCCCATCAACTTGATTCTTGAGTACTCAATCATAATGCCGGCGTTTAAAGAAGTAGGAAGCAGGGTGTTGAATTCATCCTCATCTACGTTCTTACTCTGAAGTAAAGGATTTTCAAGATCTGTTGCTTGGTCAAAGTATGAAAGATACTGTCCATTGGATCCAATAAACATCGTTTCAACAGCAGGCTGTAGCCCGGTTGATACAGTATCTTTGGGGATTTCCAATTGAATGGGGGCGGTTCGATGTTGAATAATACCCACATCATTAAGTGACAGACCAACACGAATGGACTTTGAAGTGATAGACTTTTTGCCGCCTTTATTTATCGTGGAAAAGTCATTACCCAATGGAATAATATAGGTTACCCCCCAATCGAATCCCAGACCGTAGCCTGTATTATTTAGTTCCAGCTGGCGGTCAAAGTTATTTTTGATACTTTCACTGACCGAAGTTCCATTTCGATATGCCTGTAGTGCACGAGAGTAGCTGCCAGTTGACTGGTAGGAAAAAGAACTTGCGAATGTGGTACGGTTACCATCTTTGGAGCGAATATAACGAGCGTCGTATTTCATATTCATCCCCGGACCGGCAAGCACAAGTTTAGGGGCAATGCCGATGTATAACTTATTTATTTGCGGAGAAAGGCCATTTAGAAATGTGAATTCTCGCGAATAACCGAAAGAGAGTTCATAGAGATGGTTTCTTTGTTGGTGCAGTGTAAAGTCTCGAACATCATTATTTTTTAATTTTGCAAAATCATTAGAATACCAGCCACGTCCTACCTCTATTCTTGAAGCAAAACGAGCACGGGCAACGATAGAAAAAGCTTCATTTTCATTTTGCCATAAAGCGCCTCCCAAAATAACATCTGACCGTGTTTGATGTTCAGATTTTAGACGGTCAGATGGGTAGTTATTATCCAATATGGTATCACGTTCTTTGGTAGAAATGGAAACGTTTTTGGCTTGGTAGGGGAAATATATATTCGTAAAATTAGAATATTGGCTATTAGCATCGCTTGAAGATAAAACCGGTTCATGTAAAATGCCGAAATGTCCGAGCCCAATATGCCACTGTCCCGATCGGTTGCGTACCATTAAATTTGCTGGATTCCATAGTGTTGATTCGAATCCAGCGATATATGCTGTACCTCCCCCTCCAAGGGCCGTATTTCGCGCACCCAGTACCGGTTGAGCCATTGACATGTGGGGTACAACAGAGGCTATGGCCATCAGTATAAAGCCCCAAAAGGTAAAGGAAGTAAAGCTCGTTGAGTATTCCGGTTTAGTCATATGTTAAAGTGATAGATACTAGTTAGCCGATGACTTCGAGTTTTGCTACTCTGAGCATTAAAGTTTTTCGGCCTCGTCCCTTAAAAAAGACCACTACTTTTGTTCGTTCTCCTTTACCACTTCTATTGATAATTTTTCCAGGACCAAATACATCATGTTCTACTTTGGCACCAACTTGGAATGGGTCTTCGTCGGGATTATCGTAATGGATCTGTGTATTATTAGATGATCGATTATTTTTATTATACAGTGGTTTTTTCCAGTCGTATTCTACTTCAGTATTATTTTTTTGGGTATTCTTGTTTCTCGAATTTTTATTGTCTGAGAAGCGTTCCTTATCCTGTTTTATGGATCCACCCGTTTCGGTGCGTACTACATCAGCACTTACTTCGTCAAGGAAGCGAGAACGGATTTTTCGTTGTTCTTCGCCATATTTATATCGGCTTCGACAGTGACTAAAGAATAACTGTTCTTCGGCTCGGGTTATTGCCACATAAAAGAGGCGCCGTTCTTCTTCAATATTAACCTCTTCGTTGTTTCGGCTGCCTACCGGGAAAAGCTCTTCTTCGAGTCCTACTACAAAAACTACCGGGAATTCCAATCCCTTCGCGGCATGTACCGTCATCATGGTAACAGCCGGCTTTTCCTCATCATATTTATCAGTATCGGTAATAAGGCTGATTTCCTGAAGGAAAGCACTGAGTGTGGGATTATTATTATTTTTTTCGAAGTATGAGATGGCATTTTCGAGTTCTAAAATATTCTCCCTTCGCGTCATTGCCTTGGGCGTATTTTCCTCAACCAATGCTTTCATATAGCCTGATCGTTCGAGCAGCTTTTTTGTTACATTAATAAGCTTTTTACCACTGGCAAGATCTTGCTTCAGCTCGTTAATCATGGCTACAAACTCTTTTACGCTGTTTTCTGCCGGTTTGTAGACATCAGCTTCTTCAACATTTTCCAGTATGCGCCAAAGTGACTGATCGGTTTCACGAGCTTTAGCCATCAGGTCAGAAAGCGATTTATTCCCGATCCCACGCGAGGGTTCATTAATAATTCGCATAAGGTTGGTATCATCATCGGGATTTATCAATAATGTTAAATAAGCTAGTACATCTTTAACCTCTTTCCGTTGGTAGAAGGAAAGACCTCCCACTAGCTGATAGGTAATACCCTTGCGTCTGAAGGTTTCTTCAAAAACACGACTTTGGTAGTTTGTACGATAAAGAATTGCAAAATCACTGTAATCATATCCCTTACGAGCTTTTAAATCCCGGATATAATCTGCGACGCGATTGGCTTCGTCCCGTTCATCGTAGTTGTCTAAAACGGTAATGGTTTCTCCCATCCCGTTATCAGTCCACAATGTTTTATCCAGCTGCTGGGAGTTGTTTTTGATGATGGAATCAGCTGCTTTTAAAATAGCCTTTGTAGAGCGATAATTTTGTTCAAGGGGGATCTTTACGGCTTCCTCATAATCATTCTTAAAGTCCAGGATATTGCGTATATCAGCACCACGAAAAGAGTAGATGCTCTGCGCATCATCACCAACAACACAAAGGTTTTTATATTTATTGGCCAACATATTGGTCACTTTGTACTGGGCATGGTTGGTATCCTGATACTCATCAATCAAGATATACTTGAAGCGATCCTGATACTTTTCCAGGACATCTTCATGTTCCTCGAACAGTTCAATCGGCTTGATAAGGAGGTCATCAAAATCCATGGCATTATTCTGTTTAAGCCGCTCAATATAAATGCCATAAATTTTGGCTGTAATATCGTCTAGGGTACTATGAACAAACTTCTGATTGTAATGGTCCGGGCTAATAAGTTCGTTCTTGGCATCACTGATTCGGCGCTGAATAATTCGAGGTTTAACCTCTTTGGGATCGTATCCTTGCTCTTTGAGAATCTGTTTAATGGCATTCTTCGCATCATCCATATCGTAGATGGAATAATCAGAGGTAAATCCAATTCTTTCGGCCTCATAACGAAGGATTTTTGAAAAAACGGAGTGAAAGGTTCCCATCCACAATTTTTTGGCTTGCTCACCAATAAGCTGCTGAATACGCTGCTTCATCTCCCTTGCTGCCTTATTGGTAAATGTTAAGGCTAAAATTTCATTGGGAGCAGCTTTTTGCTGTTGAATAAGATAAGCAATGCGGTAAGTCAGTACTCGTGTTTTTCCACTACCTGCTCCTGCAACAATAAGGAGAGGACCTTCACTGTGACGTACAGCTCGTTTCTGCTGCTTATTTAAATCATGTATAAAATCGGGTTCCTTGGGCATAGGTATTTCGGAAAATAAGTATTATGGAACGTCAATTAAGCATATACAGCTAATATACCACTGTAATTCTATTTAAAGAGTGTATTTGCTTGTTAGTTATTGGCTGTTCTATTGATCTAATTCTTCTAAATTAGCTCGGAGTTTTTCGAGATTTGTCTCAGTATCTTCTTTCTTTTGTCGTTCACGCTGGACAACTTCTTCTGGGGCATTATTGACAAATCCGTCGTTATTTAGCTTTCCTTCAACAGATTTAAGAAACCCTTCTAGTCGGTCAATCTCTTTTTGAATTCGTTCTCGTTCTTTATCAAGATCAATAAGTCCTTCAAGGGGTACAAATATTTCTGTTCCCTCAATAACAGAGGATGCCGATTTTTCTGGTTTTTCCAGATCTGCTTCTGCCTTAAAGGTCGCAATCGATTGCAGCTTATGGAAAATCCATTCATTTTCATGAAGGGCTTTTGCTGTTTTTTCGTCTTTTGCCTGGATAATTAGCTTGATATCATCATTGGGACTCAGCTTAAATTCAGCACGGATATTTCGTATAGCTGAGATCATTTTCTGAATAAGTGAAAACAAAGCCTGATCAGAATCAGAAACAGCCGACTCATTAAATGTGGGCCAGGAAGAAACGATCATGGCTTCTTCGGTGCTACGTTCTCGAATATGTTGCCAGATCTCTTCGGTAATGAACGGCATAAACGGATGCAAGAGTTTCATCAGCTGTTCAAAGAAGTTGAAGCCGCGACTCAGACGATCTGCGGGGATATTAGCTCCCGATTCATCTGCTTTAATAAGTTCGATGTACCAGTCACAGAAATCGTCCCAAATAAGCGAATAAATTTTATGCAGTGCCTCATTGATTCGAAACGATTCCATGTCTTTATTAATAGCGTCAATCGTTTCGTGTAGTCTCGAGAGCATCCAGCGGTCAACTAAGTTACTCTCATCAATTTCCAGTGAATCGGAAATAGTTGTGCCTTCAGTTCGGTTCATCGACAAGAAACGGAAAGCATTCCAGATCTTGTTGGCAAAATTTCGACCTTGTTCACAGAGTTGCTCTTCAAAAAGCAGATCGTTGCCGGCAGGGGAGGAGAACAACATTCCCACACGAACACCGTCGGTACCGTACTGTTCCATCAATTTAATAGGATCGGGAGAGTTCCCAAGTGATTTTGACATCTTTCGCCGCTGACTGTCACGAACAATACCAGTATAATAGACATTGCTAAAGGGTTTTTCGCCTTCAAATTCGTAGCCCGCAATAATCATTCGAGCTACCCAGAAAAACATAATTTCAGGAGCGGTAACCAGATCTTGTGTAGGATAATAGTATTCCAGCTCTTCATTCGCTTCACCAGTACGGATAAATTCCGGATCAAAAACGGTGATAGGCCACAACCAAGAAGAGAACCAGGTATCCAATACGTCTTCATCTTGGTGGATATCTTCGGCCGTTAATTCTGCATTGCCTGATTTTTCTTGAGCCTTTTCTACTGCCTCGTCTTCAGTTTTGGCAACGACATAATCAGTTTTTCCGTCTCCATAATACCAAGCCGGTATGCGCTGCCCCCACCAGAGCTGACGAGAGATACACCAATCGCGAATATTGTTCATCCAG
The DNA here is from genome assembly GCF_005869845.1 of Fodinibius saliphilus. Taxonomy (NCBI): domain Bacteria; kingdom Pseudomonadati; phylum Balneolota; class Balneolia; order Balneolales; family Balneolaceae; genus Fodinibius; species Fodinibius saliphilus. The sequence continues at coordinate 472,913 of NZ_VAWF01000001.1, forward strand.
TGGTTATAGGAGTTTTTAAATTTGGCAGGATGAAACTGAATATTGTCGTTCATTACATTTTCCTGAGCAGGTTTGGCCAGCTCATCCATTTTACAGAACCACTGTAGGGAAAGTCGAGGTTCAATAATGGCATCGGTGCGTTCAGAATATCCAACTTTGTTGGTCATCTCTTCGATCTCGACTAGCTGACCTGACGCTTCCAATTCTTTAATAACAAGATCCCTCGCTTCAAAACGATCTTTACCGACGTAATGCGCTGCTTCTTCACTGAGCGTTCCGTCAGCATTGAGCATGTCAATAATTTCAAGGTTGTGTTTTTGCCCAATTTCATAGTCATTTTCATCGTGAGCAGGAGTTATTTTCAGGCAGCCTGTACCATAGTCCATATCAACATAATCATCGGCAATAATAGGCACTTCACGCCCTACGATTGGGATGATGGCTGTTTGTCCAATAAGGTCTTCGTATCGTTCATCTGCGGGATTTACACAAACTGCCGTATCTGCAAGTATTGTTTCTGGACGCGTAGTAGCGATGGTAACCCATTCGTCACTGTCTTTTATTTTATACCGAACGTGGTAGAGTTTAGACTGTTCCTCACGATGAATTACCTCTTCATCTGAGAGGGCTGTTTGTGCTTCTGGATCCCAGTTGATCATACGCTTACCGCGGTAGATATAGCCTCGATTGTAGAGTTCAATGAAACAATCAATGACTGCTTCATACAGGTCGTCTTCCAAGGTAAAACGTGTGCGTTCCCAGTCACAGGAGGCCCCCAGTTTTCGCAACTGTTGTAAAATGATGCCACCGTGTTCATCGGTCCAGTCCCAAGCGTGTTCTAAAAATTCTTTGCGGGTTAGGTCGGCTTTGGTGATACCTTCTTTGCGGAGCTTTTGAACAACTTTAGCTTCTGTAGCAATAGAGGCGTGGTCGGTACCAGGTACCCAGCACGCATTTTTCCCTTGCATACGGGCTCGTCTTACAAGAACATCCTGAATAGTATTATTAAGCATATGTCCCATATGCAGTACTCCCGTAACGTTTGGCGGGGGAATAACAACCGTATAAGATTCACGGTCATCATCTGGTTCTGAATGGAAAAAGCCATTATCCTCCCAGAAGCTGTACCATTTATCTTCAATGCTACCGGGTTTAAAATGTTTTGGGATGTCTTGAGAAGCCGTGGATTTGTCCAAAATTAGGAAACCTTTTTGCAAGTTTATGTTAACAGGATTATAAGATCGGGAAGATACGAAAAAGGAAAGAAGATGTAGAGTGATCGATTAAAATCACTCTACAGGATCTGATTTTTTAAAAACTAGCTTACTCGTTTAAGTAATACGCCAAAGTGGCCATCACAATTGTGCTTGTGAGGCAGGGTTTGGTAAGCAAGTCCTCCGTGTACTATAATTTCATCTGGTACATAGCCTTCTACCGATTGTATTTCAAAATTCTCGTGGCGATCCAGGAAGTTCATTACTTGTTCCATGTTTTCTTCCTCTTCAAGCGAGCAGGTACTGTAAACAAGGCGACCGCCTTTTTTTACCATTTTAGCAGCAGAATCTAAGAGCTCAGATTGAAGCTTAATAGCATTTTCAAGTCCCTCTTTATCGCGACGCCAACGGAGGTCGGCACGCTTGCTAAGAACACCGGTTCCGGTACATGGGGCATCAAGAAGTACTCCATCAGCTTCTTCGAGCTCTAATTCAGTCACGTCTGCCCGACGAACTCGTATATTCTCTGCATGATAAGACAGAGCACTTTGTGCTAATTGGTCTAATCGGTCTGATGAGATATCCACAGCAAGAATATCTCCTTCTCCATTCATAAGGTCTGACATGAGAACACTTTTGGTCCCCGGAGCAGCACAGAGGTCATAGATGGATTCATTTGGCTGGGGATCCAGAAGGTAGGGGGCAAAACCGGCAGCTATATCCTGAACCTGACAAAACCCTTTTTTAAGCCAACCATTAGAGATAAAAGGAGCCACACTTTCCACACGAAAGTAGCCGGGTAACCAGTCACTTTCCTGAAAATCGATGTCATTTTTTGACATCCGAAGCTTAAAGTTCTCCGTTTTTGTGCGCAGATTATTTGCGCGGATGTAATATACCGGCCGTTGATTATTGGCCTGCATCAGTTTAAAAGCTTCGCGTTCACCAAAGCGATCAGTCCATCTTTTAACTAACCACTCGGGATGAGAGAACGTTGTTGCAACCAGCTTAGTACGATCTTCAAAGTCTGGTTTGGGTAGATTGTCGATATCGCGCTGTAAGTTACGTAAAATAGCGTTGGTAAGATCTCCTGTACGAGATCCCAATTCATATTTTGCTATCTCAACAGATTCATTGATAGCTGCATAATCAGGAGTGCTATCCATAAAAAGCATGTCATAGACGCCCAGTCGCAAAATGTTTTTGAGACTGGATTTCATCTCCTCAATCTTGACATTGGAAAATTGATCAATCAAAAAGTCAAGGTAACTCCGACGTCGTAAAATATTTTGAACATATTCACGTACTTCGGCACGTTCACGAGATTCAAGTCGATCCGCTTTTGCGTAATTGAGAACGTTGTTCTCATCAAATTCTATTAATATTTCCACGCTGACAGTGCGAGCAGATGCTTCAGTATCCAATGCGGTATCCTTTTTAGGTTAAACTTTTAAAATTTCTATATGTTTTCGGCCATTAATCATTCTAAGACTTTAGCCCAATACTGCTGATGCAAGTTAATAATGTGTACAGGTCGAACAGGTTGCAAAAAATACGAGATTAGGAGGGGAGTTGCTAATGGATAATTGCCAAATTATTATCAATCTTTGGCTTCGCACAAAATAGGGTTTTAATAATATTGAGTGAAAAGGTAGAAGGGGGTGCCAAGTAGCAGGATGGCTATGCCCAATAACGCTCCCCAACCGGTAAAGACAATACTTGAGTAAAGCAGATAGCTACAGATAATTATGAAAATAATGGGAGTTGCAGGGTAAAGAGGAACAGAGTACGAGCGAGGTTGTTCATTTGAGCGTATTCTGATAACAATAAGAGAGGCTGTTGTTAATAAAAAGAAAAACCAGAATACAGGAGCAGTATAATCAACCATTGTAGTAACCGCTTCCTTAGTAAAGCTCCCCAGAATTACCAGTCCTGTTGCAATCACTCCTTGCAGAATAAGCGCATTCGTAGGAGCGTTAGATCCACTATGCCATCGCCCAATAAGCTTAAAAATTGAGAAGTCACGGCCTAGGGCATAGTTGGTTCTGGCACCGGTTATAATGGTGGCATTGGCAGTGGAGAAGGCAGATATAATAATAACTATCGCTATTATTAGTGAGCCATGGCTTCCGGTTATTTGATTGCTTAATGCTACACCAATTGTATCAGAGTTACGTAGTGTCTCGAGCCCTAGTGCATGTAGATAAGCACTGTTAATAAGTAGATATAAAGCTGTAATAATTCCTATTCCAATAAGTAATACACGAGATATATTTTGGCGAGTATTTTTAAGTTCTGCAGAAAGGTATACACCTTCATTCCAACCACCATAGGTAAGTAGTACAAATATCATAGCTGCCCCGGCTGATGTGTTGACAGAACTTTCAGAGATCTCAGCAGATTGGGAAGTGGCAATAAGACCAGCAAAGCCTGTAACTAAGAGTAAGCTAACGATAAGGATCGTCAGTATAGTTTGTAAATTTTTTGAGGAGCTTGTCCCCAAAATATTAACAATGGTAAGGCTTATGACTGTACAACCTGCATATATAGCATTACTATTTGGACCGAAATCATAGATTAAAGTAGCATAGTCTCCAAGTATAAATGCTGCTAATGCTATTGATCCGGTTTGAATTACAGTCATCCGACCCCATGAAAATAGAAATCCAATGCCGGGACCGAATGCTTTCGTTAAAAAATGATATTCGCCCCCTGCATCCGGATGATTTGCAGCCAGTTCGGCATAGCATAAGGCTCCGAGCATTGATATCACACCACCGGCCAACCAAAAAGCAATGTATTCCATACCCGATGCTGAATTTTGTGCTACCATCGAAGGGAGACGAAAAATACCGATGCCTATTACAATACCTACAACAACTGAAATGGCACTTAAGTTGCCAAAAATAGGTAGGGGACGACCGGAATTACTATTGTTCATAATATGAGAGTCAGATATGAAGGTCGCTTAGTTCTTGATTGGGTTCCAATTGTTGATTTCGGCTTTTTTATCAGCATGTATCTGCATGATGCCATCAATCTGGTTATTTCCTATTCGTCCGCTACAAACGAGACTTTGAGCTCCATTTGAAGCTTTTATTGTAATTCGCCGCCCTTTCAAATAAGCACTTTTGATGCTATAGGTAGCTCCCTGGTTGTCGGTAAGGTTGACTTCTATTTTTTGAAAATTTTGGGTTATATCCATCGAAAATGTCCTTGTGCCATTTGACCATTGCCAACTTCCCTCTACGTTAGCAGGAATAACCCAATAAAAAATATTATGAGTATGGGTGCTGCCTTTAACTTTAAATGCATCTTGTTTATCGGGTTCCCATTTCCCCATGTCAAAGCTGTGAGATACTATTTTAGTGCCGGGCTCGAGTGTTTGTAAAAGTTCGGGCCGTAGCTTTTTATTAATGGATGGAAGCAGATACATTGTAATTATAGATGCATTGCTAAAGTCTGTTTCAAAGATGTCCGCTTCCACGAACATTACCTGTTTGTCTACTCCCTTTTGATAGGCCTTTTCGCGGGCTTCTTTTATACGTTTTGGGTCCAACTCCACACCATGTCCACTGGCTCCATGCAGGGCTGCAGTAATTACGATACGTCCGTCTCCAGAACCAAGGTCAATAACATAGTCACTGGGTTGCAGGTCAGCTATTTCCAGCATTCGGCTAACAACCTTCTGTGGGGTTGCTACATATGGAACATCCAGATTTTGTGCTGTCAGGGAATGCGCAGGAATTAGGAATAGTGCTATGAAGAGTAAGCTGAAAGAGGGGAGGCAAGAACTGTGAGCCTTATAACTTTGAAAATAGTTCTTCATAATTACGCTCCTTTTTAAGTTGATGAATGAAACCAGATTTGATTTTATATTCCTTTATATTTAGTAATGTATTGATTTAAAGTTTAAAAACCTTATTAATAAAGCCTTTATTGTCATTTACCATTAATTATCAAGGCAGTACTTAGTTTAGGTTGGGTAATATTGTATATTGGTATAAGTCTAGTTGTTTAAGCTTATACAGTATGAGGAGGGTATGCAATCATCTTGCGTAATTTGGGGAATCTTTCCTTTTGCCTTTTCATTGGAAAAATCCTACCTTTTGCCACTTCCAGAGCTATGGAATAAAGCGTTATTTAAACGCAAGAAATTATCAAAACTTAACCCTTTACAATCGAACATAAATAATGAACAAAGGAACCGTTGCACAAGTGATTGGGCCGGTTGTGGATGTCGATTTTGATCAGGGAGACATTCCCCCGGTGCTAAATGCACTTTATATTGAACGAGAAGACAATTCTAAACTTTATCTGGAAGTTGCCCAGCACCTCGGCGAAAATCGCGTTCGTACGATTGCGATGGACTCTACCGATGGCTTAGTTCGTGAAATGGAGGTCGTTGATACCGGTTCTCCTATTTCTATGCCTGTTGGTGAAGATGTCCGTGGACGAGTATTTAATGTTGTTGGAGAGCCTATTGACGGTATTGAGCCGCCAAAAGGAGATCGCAGCTATCCAATCCACCGTCCAGCGCCTGATTTTGAGGAGTTGGCAACATCAACGGAAATGCTTGAAACGGGAATCAAAGTTATTGATTTGCTTTGCCCATATGCTAAAGGTGGTAAGACAGGACTTTTCGGTGGTGCTGGTGTAGGAAAAACGGTTCTTATTCAGGAGCTTATTAACAATATTGCTAAAGGACATGGTGGCCTCTCGGTTTTCGCCGGTGTAGGTGAGCGTACTCGTGAGGGTAATGATCTTATCCGTGAGATGCTCGAAGCTGATATTATTGACTATGGTGAAGAGTTTAAGGAAGCTTTTGAAAATGGCAAGTGGGATCTTAGCAAAGTGGACAAGGATGCGCTGAAAGAGTCAAAAGCTACCTTCGCATTTGGTCAGATGAACGAACCTCCAGGGGCTCGTGCTCGTGTAGCACTTTCCGGACTGACGCTTGCTGAATACTTCCGTGAAGAAGTGTCTCGAGATATCCTGCTCTTTATTGATAATATTTTCCGATTTACACAGGCTGGTTCTGAGGTGTCAGCGCTTCTTGGACGTATGCCTTCTGCTGTAGGTTATCAGCCAACACTGGCAACTGAAATGGGTGACCTTCAGGAACGTATTACTTCTACAAAGGATGGTTCTATTACATCAGTACAGGCAGTATATGTACCTGCTGATGACTTGACTGACCCGGCTCCGGCAACAACATTTGCCCACTTGGATGCTACAACAGTACTGAGTCGTGCATTGACACAGATAGGTATTTATCCTGCTGTGGATCCGCTGGACTCTACCTCTCGTATTCTTGATCCCCACATTGTAGGAGAAGAGCATTATAAAACTGCACAGCGAGTAATTGAGATCCTGCAGAAATACAAAGACTTGCAAGATATTATTGCAATTCTAGGTATGGACGAACTCTCTGATGAAGATAAAACCGTTGTTTCTCGTGCCCGACGAATTCAGCGATTCTTGAGTCAACCGTTCTTTGTTGCTGAACAGTTTACTGGCCAGCCCGGTAAATATATCAGCGTTGAAGATACTGTTAAAGGCTTCAAGAAGATTCTTGATGGTGAGCTTGATCACTTACCTGAGAAGGCTTTCTATATGGTTGGTACCATTGAAGAGGCTGAAGAGAAAGGTGAAGAACTATTAGCTGAAGAAGAAGCCGAAGCCGCAGAATAGAGGTAACTCATGACTAGCTTTAAAGCACAAATACTTACTCCTGAAGGTTCATTATTTGATGATGAAGTGACAGGGGTTCAGATGCCCGGAGAAATGGGCAGTTTCGAAGTAAAAACCCTTCACGCAAATATTATCTCTTCACTTGAAGTAGGAGAGATCCTTGTTCGCAAGGCAACCGGAGATGAACAGCATTTTTCTGTTACCGGTGGTTTTGTTGAAGTGGTTGATAATAAACTTACTTTACTAGCCGAAGCTGCAGAACCGGTCGAGGAGATTGATATCGAGCGTGCCAAGGAAGCCAAAGAGCGAGCCAAGGAACGTCTCGAATCCGATGACTCTGATATCGATAAGGAGCGAGCAAAAAAAGCCCTTGAACGTGCTGAAAATCGCATTAAATTAGCTGCTGATTTTAGCGTGAGTACACAATAGTAGCTAATTCTGTTTTGATAATTTCTAGAAGGCAACCTCGTAAGGGGTTGCCTTTTTTTATTTTAACTGGCAGACATTAAATACTAGAGACTTTTGTAAAAATTCTGAGTCGATAACCGTAAAGCTGCCTTAATTATTTGCTGTTCCAAGCAAGGCATTCTCTTAGCTTTCTCAATATATTGTACAAAGTTTTCTTCCTGGAGAAAAAGGGCAGGAGGGTTAACGTATTTTTTAAAAAGTTGCCTAATCACTTTCTCCACAGCCACATATATAATGGCTTCTTAATTCACCTGTATTACCATCCAATACGACCCGTGCCAGTATCTTTATTATCTGTACTATCAGGATCTTTCGGCATTACAAAGCCCGGAGGTTGTTCAAATGAATCATAACTCCATGGTGCTTTAGGATCAGCAGTAGCCCGATTGATAAAATTACCGACAATAGGTAGAGCAGAACGGGCTCCCTGACCAATGCTATAGTTGAGGTCAGTAGGGAATCGAATCATTCTGTTTGCACCACCGACCCAAGCCCCCATAACCATATGAGGCATCATACCTACAAACCAGTTGTCAGCACTATTTTGGGTCGTACCTGTTTTACCAGCAACATCTTGGCGCACATTATATACATTACGAAGGCGTACTCCTGTTCCATAGTAGCCTTCTCCGCCATTAATAACACCGCGCATCATATCAACCATCATATAGGCTGTTTCAGGGCTAATAACTTCATCCCTATATTCAGGGCGGTATTTTTTAATGATATTGCCTTCTTTGTCCTCAATTCGAGTAATAGCTATGGGATCGATATGGACTCCTTGATTTGCAAAGGTCGTATAAGCACTAACAAGCTCTAACAGTGAGACCTCGGCAGTACCGAGGGCTATAGATGGGTAAGCCTTTGTATCAGACATATCAATACCCATATTTGAAGCCATCTGTTTAATCTTTTGAGCAGCAGGTGCTAGCTCTTCAAGCTTGGTAGTATTGGGATTACCCGCCAGTTCCGGTAATAGTCGGATTGTTACATTATTCAAGCTACGAGCTAATGCCTGTCGCAAGGGAATCATCTTGGGACCGGAAGGGATAGAGGGGTCCTTGGGTTTCCATGCTTTACCACTGCGATCGTAAAATACACTAGGGTATTTAGAAAACCTGTGATAGGGTTTATAGCCATTATCGATGGCAACGGAGTAAACAAAGGGCTTAAAGGTAGAGCCCGCTTGGCGCTCGGACTGATAAACATGGTCGTATTGTACATTGCCGTAGTTAGAGCCACCCACCCATGCCAAAATATTTCCATTATTAGGGTCTATGCCTACAAATCCTGCTTCTAGTCTAGTTTTTACATGTTTCACTGAATCGACAAAAGCATTGTCAGCAAGCAGGCTATCAAAAACAACGGATTCCTGGTCGGTATTATACTTTGAAAAGGCGTTTTTATAGCGATCAGTATCTCGGATAAATTCGCGTAAGAAGCGGGGATATTTATCCCAAAATCGTCTCATATATCCGCCATTCTCAATTGCTGTTTTACATGTAGAAATTGAGGCATTTCCAGTGGTCCATTCACACTCATATATGGTTTGTAAAGAATCCAGTTTTGACCGCAGAGCTTTTTCAGCATACCGCTGTAGTCGGGAATCAATGGTAGTATAAATTTTAAGTCCGTCTGTATATAGATTATATCCGTTTTTCTGAGTCCATTTGTCGACTTTCTTTCGAATATATTCGCCGAAATAGCGGCTTTCTTGTCCTGCTTTTGAAGGCGGATGGTAGTCAAGAGCTATCGGTTCTTCACGCAACTTGCCATAGACAGCGTCACTTATAAAGCCCCTCTTGTTGAGTAAGAAAAGAACAGTATTGCGGCGATTTTTGGAGTTCTGGGGATTAATGCGGGGATTATACAAATATACTCCCTTTAAAGAACCTACCAAGGTTGCTGCCTGTGATATAGTAAGATCTTTAGCTTGTTTTCCGTAGTGGGTTTGGGCAGCAGATTCAATGCCAAAGGAACTATTGGGAAACTCCACCGTATTCAGATACATCTCAATAATCTCACGTTTGGTGTAGTTTTGTTCCAGCTGAATAGCAGTTAACATCTCTCTCAGTTTTCTAATGATAGAAAATTCACGACCAATTTTTTTATATAGATTTCGTGCTAACTGCTGGGTAATTGTAGATCCGCCCTGTATACGACCATTAATTAAGTGCCAGGGTACCGCAAGCGTACGAACCATATCAATTCCCCAATGGTTATAGAATCGATGATCTTCGGTCGCCACTAAGGCATCTACAATGTGTGGTGACATCTCTTCGATGGGTACATAGGTACGGTTCTCGGTATAATACCTATCCAAAACAACGCCATCACGACTTAACAATTCTGAAGCAACAGCTGTTTTAGGATTTTCAAGCTGTTTTATGGAGGGTAGTCCCTGCATCAGGTAAAGCGTAAAGCCGGTAAAACCAATAATAAAAGTACCGACTACAATGGCAGCCCATTTTAAAACATTATTTGTTGTATAGTTCCATACCCAGTGAGATTTTTCTGGAGAAGAATCATTATTATCTTGCTTTGCATTTTTACGACGATATTCCGGATCGTTAAAGTAACGGTCCATTTCATTTTCGTAATCTGAGTTGCTCATCAATTATATTATTCAAATGGTTGTAGAGACTGCAGTTGCGGCACCCAAGAAACGAGAGAAATCGAACTATTATTATAAAATGCCATTGTCCGATGCTGATAAAAGGTACCTAAATTTATATAGGTTCCGAAGTCGAATTCTTTCTGACGGGGTATATGGTCATGGCCACAAAGAATAAAGTCAATTTCGGTACTCGCCAGTGTTCTTGATGCCCACTCATCTAACTTTTTTTCTTTTTCTGTGTTCCATTCCAATGAACGGGTAAAGCGGGAAAAGTATTTCATGATATTTATTCCCACACGTGGCGGAAACAGCGTTTGGTACAGCGAAATGAACTTATCGGAACGCAGCAGCCGATGCAGGCGTGGGCGGGGAAGGTGTAGCAGCTCATCAGCTAACCCATCCCCATGGAGCGTCATTACCGTATTACCATTAACCTGGAGCATCATATGTTCGTGTTTAAGCTCAAAACCTAAGTTCTCAAAATAGTCACGAGTCCAATTGTCATGATTACCCGTAATAAATAGAGTAGGTCCCATATCTTTATTAAAAGAAGAAAACCGTTCTAGAACCCTTTCCCCAATAGCAGGTATGACATCGGGATATTCCATCCAATAATCAAAAAGGTCGCCCAAGATAGCTATGCCAATCTTGTTACGTTGACAGTAATTGAGAAGTTGAATCAGCTCTGATTCAATACGTTGGTTTATTTCGTCAGAAAAACCGCCGAGATGTGCATCAGAAAGAAAAATCATCGGCTGATCAACAGTAGAAATTCTCATACGGCCGCTGGGCGTTATTTTTTACGCTCGATGATAAACTTAATAAGGTCTTCAAACGCTGCACGATCTTCAGATTCTGGGAGTTCAGCTAGCGTTTCAAGAGCCCGGTTTGCGTAGTCATTCATAATTGATCGTGCGTATTTAACGCCTCCTTTATCGTGCACAAAAGAAACAATTTTGTCGACATCGGCTTTCTTTTTTCGGCGTTTTCGCATTAGGTATCGTGCCCGGACCTTCTCCATGGTAGAAGCATTATCGAGGGCTTTAATAAAAGGAAGGGTTACTTTTCGCTCCTGAATATCATTGCGCTTTGGTTTGCCAATATCATTGACACCGTAGTCGAAAATATCATCTCTAATTTGGAATGCGATCCCGGTCCATTTACCAATATTGTGCATTTTTTTATGCATCTTGGGGTTATCTGTCGTTGAGATAGCACCACATTCACAGCACGAAGCAATAAGACTGGCCGTTTTCTCCGAAATAACTTTAAAATAATATTCTTCATCCATGTTGAAAAGGCGAGCTGCTTTAAACTGGCGAAGCTCTCCTTCACTCATTTGCCGTACCGCCTCAGAAAGAACTTTTAAGAGCTTGTATTCTTCATGGTCCAGTGCGGTAAGTAAGCCTTTGGAGAGTAGGAAATCTCCTAGTAATACTCCTGCCTTATTATTCCATACTTTATTAATACTAAGGAACCCGCGTCGTACTTCGGCTTCATCCACAACATCGTCATGTATTAGAGTAGCCGTATGCAGTAACTCAATCATAGTGGCAGCTACATAGCTTCGCTTGTTAACTTCTCCAAAAAGTCGTGCCGACATAAATACGAGTGTAGGGCGAATTTCTTTTCCTTTCTGACGGAGTAAATATTGTACGACTTTATCTAATACCCACACATCAGTACGCAACGCTTTTTTATAGAAAGTACGAAACTCAGATAAACTACCTTTAACAGGTGCGGTTATATCTTGAAGTGACTTCTTTTGCTTGCGTTTAAAAGTAGTTGCTTTTTCTAGCTGCGTATTAATCATGAAACGTTTGTGATCACTTAGGTATTGGAGCCGAAAATAAAAGTTGAAATTTAGTAATTATTCAGGTTTTATACCCCATCAATTCTAAAAGCTGATAATAGCTTCTAATATAGAGTTTGAATAGTAATTTCTAAATAGTGTAATCGACAATGATTAAGCTTGATGTAAGCAGGGCAAAAAAGTTTTTGACCGATGAAGAGTTTGACCAAGCCCGGGATAAGGCATCTGAGGCGCTTATGACGGTAAAGGAGCGAAATGGAAAAGGTGCTGAGTGGTTGGGGTGGAGAGATCTACTGAGTGATCCTAATGACGCAATACTGGAACAACTTCATAGTATGGCTACTAAAATTAGAGAAAATGCTGATGTTTTTATCGTTTGTGGCATTGGCGGATCTTATCTCGGTGCGCGCGCAGTGATCGATGCACTAGCCTCTTTTTTTGGAAATAAAGGGCCTGAAATAATTTATGCAGGACACCATATGAGTGGGCAGTATTTAGAAGAATTATTGGCTTACCTCGAAGAGTTAACCAAAGACGGAGAGCCTAAAAGTGTTTATTGCAATGTAATATCCAAATCAGGGACGACCCTGGAAACAGCTCTTTCGTTTCGATTTATTAGAAGTTGGATGCAAGATCAGTACCCGGATACATTACAAGATCGGATTATCTGCACTACAAGTTCAGTAGGAGGAGCCCTGAATAAGCTTGTAGATCAATATAGGTTTCAAAAGTTTGTTATCCCTGATGATGTAGGAGGACGGTTTTCTGTATTAACGCCTGTCGGGTTATTACCGATTGCTGTGGCGGGTATTGACATTCGCAGTCTTTTTTATGGCGCCGTTTCAAAGTATGAAGAACTGGAGGAAGAGGCAGGGTCATTATTGGATTATGCTGCGGTAAAATATGCTTTATTTAAGAAGGGTAAGGCCGTAGATGTGATCACTTCTTTTGAGCCGCAGCTTGCGTCTTTGGGAGGGTGGTTACAACAACTATTGGGTGAAAGTGAAGGTAAGGGTGGAGAGGGGATGTTTCCTGCTGTTACGACTTATTCAACTGACCTACATAGTTTGGGACAGTTTATCCAAGATGGAGCTCGCATTGTCATGGAAACATTTATAACGGTGGGAGATTCTAAGGGGGGATTGACAGTAAAAGAGGCAGAAGAAAATAACGATGGGCTCAACTATCTTGCAGGCATGACGTTTCATGAAATTAATAAACGAGCGTTTGAAGGCACAATTCAGGCTCATGTCAAAGGTGGAGTCCCCTCTGTCGTCGTTAATTTAGACAAATTGAATGCACAACATCTCGGTGAGTTTATTTATCTTTATGAGCTTTTTACGGCCGTCTATTGCTACAGTTTGAACGTTAACCCATTTAATCAGCCGGGCGTAGAAGATTATAAAAGTGAAATGTATCAACTATTGGGAAAATAACAAGGTATGTCAGAAGTCAATAATGACAAGCAGCCAGGAACAAGCCCTTCCGAAGATCTCCAATTTATTGCTGTTGCCGGTAATATTGGAGCCGGGAAATCATCATTAACCGGATTACTTGCCAAGCATTTTGGCTGGGAAGCATTCTATGAATCAGTAGATGATAATCCCTATCTCTCAGATTTTTATGAGGATATGCGCCGATGGAGCTTTAATTTGCAGATTTACTTTTTATCTAGTCGATTCCGGCATCAAAAACAGATGCTCGAACAGGAAGGGCGTTTTGTACAAGATCGGACGATTTATGAGGATGTAGAGATTTTTGCAAAGAACTTGCACAACATGGGGTTAATGAGTGATCGTGATTTTGCGAACTATGAGGCTCTATTTGAAGAGATGACAGACTATCTTCAACCTCCAGGTCTTTTGATTTATATTCGCGCGCAGGTTTCAACCCTAGTTGATCAAATTCAGCAGCGCGGTAGAGATTATGAAAATACAATTCGAATTGAATACTTAGAACGTTTAAACCGTTTGTATGAGGACTGGATCGACCGCTATCCGCATGAAAAGCTTATTATCGATACAGATGATCTTGATTTTGTGAATAACAAAGAGGATCTCGGGCAAATTATTGGGCTTGTAGAACAAAGACTTTTTGGCTTGTTTAATTGATTGCAGGTAAACCCAATAATTCATATTTTTGCTAGCTATTACGGATATGTCAAAACTTGAATTTAACATAGTAGAAATACCTGAAGGAGAAAGTCGACGAACAGTCGAGCTCTCCGATGAAGATCTTGACTTATCTCCGCATACTTTTGTTGGAGGTGAGGTAGAGATACTATTTTACCGTACGCTTCATTTTATCCGGGTAAATTTCCATGTAGATTCTGATATTGAATTAACATGTGATCGGTCTTTGGAAAAATATATTCAGCCGGTCGAATCAGACTATGAAGTTGTATTCAAGGTTGATGTTAAGGAAGAGAAAGAAGATGAAAACGGTGCTGTACGGCGTTTTAACTTCTCCTCGAATACATTAAGTATTGAAGACGAAGTCCGTGATACTATTTTTCTGAATGTTCCTATTAAAAAATTGCATCCCAAGTTTATTGACGACGAAGGGAAGCCAAAAGATTTTGACACAAAATCATTTGGAGCTACAGAAAACGATGACGATACCGAGATTGTAGATCCTCGGTGGAAGAAGTTGAAAGAATTAAAGAATTAACAGCAATATTACCATCTATTAATAATGGCACAACCAAAACGACAACATTCAAAGTCCCGCCAGGGGAAACGTCGCTCTCACCATAAAATTGGAGAGCCTACATTAGCTGAATGCAAAAATTGTGGTGCCCTGCATCGCTATCATCATATCTGTAAAGAGTGCGGTTTTTATCGCGGTCGTCAAATTCTTGATGTGAACAAATAATTTTAGTTAAATCCCTATTTCATGATCATTGCTGTAGATGCCGCAGGGGGCGACTACTATCCCGAAAATCCGGTTAAAGGTTCTATTCAGGCTCTTAATGAATCAACGGAGTTAACAGTTATTTTGGTAGGGCCAGAAGATATAATTGAGCAGGAGTTATCAAAGCATGACTATGATGAGCAGCGTCTTTTGGTGCAGCATGCTCCTGATATTATAGGTATGGATGAAGCTCCGGCACAAGCGGTAAAGAGCAAACAAAATTCATCTATTGTATCTGGAATAGGGATGCATAAAGCCGGTAAATGTAAGGCTTTTGTAAGTGCTGGAAATACCGGTGCTTTGCTTGCAGCTTCTTCCTTTCTGCTAGGAAAGCTTGAAGGTGTAAGTCGTCCTACGATTGCAGCAATGTATCCTACAGTGAAAGGTTTGCGCTTGTTACTTGATGTTGGAGCAAATCTTGAAGTACGACCGGACATGTTCGTTCAGTTTGCCCATATGGGTAAAATATTCGCCAATGAGATTATGGATGTGGAAGACCCAACGGTTGGGCTTCTTAATGTTGGGGAAGAAGAAGAAAAAGGGACTAGTGTGCTGAAAGATGCCTTTAAAGAACTTGAAGCGCTTCCTAATTTTGTGGGAAATGTAGAAGGGCGTGACATATTTTCTGCTGAGGCAGATATTTTCCTCAGTGATGGCTTAGTAGGAAATCTGTTATTGAAATTTGGTGAGTCAATACCGGAAGCACTGAATACTTTTGTTAAGAAAGGAATACAAAAACTCGAGTTAGGTCCTGAAGAGGCCAAGCTCGTAGGGAAGGTATTAAAAGCTTCTCTGGCCGAATTCGATTCGGACCGCATTGGTGGTGTGCCCTTCCTTGGTGTTGATGGAGTAAGCATGGTAGGGCACGGAAGTAGTTCACCTCTTGCGATTAGAAATATGATACTGAATGCCGCAAAATGTGTGGATCATAGTATCAATAAGAAAATTGTAGCATCTCTTAAATAAATAACCCTCTTACATGGCTGAAGTAAAACGAGCAGCAATAACAGCAGTAGGCCACTATTTGCCTGACAATAAGTTAACAAATCATGACTTAGAGCAAATGGTGGATACCAATGATGAATGGATCCAAACAAGAACTGGTATTAAAGAACGTCGGATTTTAAAAGACGATGATAAAGCAACTGCTTTTATGGGAGCAGAAGCTGCAAAAGAAGCACTTGATGAGCGAGGCATTTCTGCTGATGAGATCGATGTTATCATCTGTGCTACTGTTACTCCCGATTACCTTTTTCCGGCGACAGCATGTCTTATTCAAAGCAAAATAGGGGCAAGTAATGCCTATGCTTTTGATCTTTCTGCAGCATGTTCCGGCTTTCTTTTCGCTTTATCTACCGGAGGAAATTTTATTGAATCAGGAAGGGCCCAGAAAGTACTTGTTATTGGGGCTGACAAAATGAGTTCCATTGTTGATTATACCGACCGCTCCACTTGTATCCTTTTTGGAGATGGAGCTGGGGCTGTTTTATTAGAAGCGTCGGAAGACGGCAATGGTATAGTAGATTATATTAATCGCTCTGAAGGGGATACCGGATTAGCATTGTATCAGCCTGCCGGTGGAAGTTTAAATCCTGCTACTGAAGAATCAGTTGCTGACCGTCTCCACTATGCGAAACAAGATGGACGTACTGTCTTTAAGAAGGCAACAGTTGGTATGGCAGATGTTTCGGCTGAGATTATGAAAAAAAATGATCTTACAGCTGATGATATATCATATCTGGTCCCGCATCAGGCAAATCTTAGAATCATTGATGCTACAGCAAATCGTATGGGACTCGACAGCGAAAAAGTGATGGTAAATATAAATAAATACGGTAATACTACTGCAGCAACGATTCCGCTTTGTTTGTTTGATTGGAAATCGAAACTAGAAAAAGGTGATAATCTAATCTTAGCGGCCTTTGGTGGGGGATATACCTGGGGCGCTATCTATTTAAAATGGGGAATGTAATATCATGAGTTCAGCGTATCTTTTTCCAGGACAAGGAGCACAATCTGTTGGGATGGGTAAAAAACATTATGAACAGGATGAGATATTTGCATCTTATGTAGATCAGGCCAATGATATACTCGGTTTTGATCTCAAAGAGATTATGTTTGAAGGACCGAAAGAGAAATTGAAACAAACTGAGTATACGCAGCCTGCGATCTTTCTGCATTCTGTAGCATTGTATAAGAAACTGGATGCTAATCCCGACATGGTAGCGGGTCATAGTTTGGGTGAATTTTCAGCTTTGGTCGCATGTGGTGCTGTGGACTTTGAAGATGCGCTTAAAATTGTGCGTCGCCGAGGTGAATTAATGCAGCAAGCTGGGGAAGAAAATCCCGGAACAATGGCTGCGGTTATCGGTATGGACGATGATATAGTAGAACGTATTTGTGCAGAAGCTACTGAGCAAACGGGTAAAGAAGTAGTCGCTGCAAACTATAATTGTCCCGGCCAGTTAGTTATTTCCGGGGATGCTGATGCAATTCAGAAAGCTGTTGATCTGCTTAAAGAAGAAGGGTGCCGTTTAGCAAAAGTTCTTGAAGTAAGTGGAGCTTTTCACTCTTCCTTGATGCAGCCGGCTTTTGATGGGTTGCAGAGAAGTCTGGAAGATTTAGATATTTCAGAACCTGAGTGCCCTATTTATAGCAATTATACTGCAGAACCTACAACTGATCCCGAAGAGATTCGCTCTAATTTATTAAATCAGTTATTGAACCCGGTTCGCTGGACACAGACACTGGAAAATATGAACAAGAACGGTGCAGAGTCATTTATTGAAGTTGGTCCTGGCAAGGTGCTTCAGGGACTGGTAAAACGTACCCTTGATGATGTTAAAATAAGTGGTCTTCAATAAATAAAATTATTATTGTAGCATTCTTTTGATTTCTGCTATAAAACCTTAACAATTATTATTATGAGTTTATCTATTGAAGGAAAAACAGCATTAGTAACCGGTGGAAGCCGTGGCATTGGTCGTGCTATTGCACTGATGTTAGCTGATTATGGTGCTGATGTTGCTATTACCTATAGAAGTTCTGTAGATGCAGCTAATGAGGTAAAAGAATTGATTGAGGAAAAGGGACAAAAGGCTAAGGCTATTCAGGCTGATGCCGTTAAGTTTGACAGTGCTGAAGAGGTTATTTCTGAAATTACCGGAGATTGGGAAAAATTAGATATTCTCGTAAATAATGCTGGTATTGCACGTGATAACTTAATTCTTCGTATGACCGAAGAACAGTGGGATCAGGTTATCGATACAAACCTAAAGAGTATTTTTAATTATAGTAAGGCTGTAGCCAAGCCTATGATGCGAAATCAGGGCGGCTCAATTATTAATATTAGTTCTGTAGTTGGGATATCAGGAAACGCCGGACAAAGTAATTATGCGGCTTCAAAAGCTGGCCTTATTGGTTTTACAAAATCCTATGCAAAAGAATTAGCTTCGAGAAATATTAGAGCTAATGTTGTAGCACCTGGATATATTACCACCGAAATGACCGAAGAATTGAATGAAAAAGTATTGGAGTCTATTAAAGAAGAGACTCCGCTCGGCAGGGCAGGAGATGCTGATGAAGTAGCTTCTACAGTTTTGTTTTTAGCCTCCGATATAAGTAAGTACATTACAGGTGAAACAATTCGCGTAGACGGTGGAATGGCAATGTAAAAAGAATCTTTTATTCTTTTTATTAATAAGAAATTGAGAAAGTGTATTTTTATCTATTTAAATTGTATTTTCTGCCCATGCTTTACGAAAGTAGGCAGAAAACAATTTTTTAATTAACTCGAAAATAAGTTAAATACAAATTATGTCACAAGACGTCGAAGCAAAAGTAAAATCAATTATTGTTGATAAATTAGGTGTTGATGAATCAGAAGTTACCCATGAAGCTAACTTCACAAACGATTTAGGGGCTGATTCTCTTGACACTGTTGAACTTATCATGGAGTTTGAGAAAGATTTTGATATCAGCATTCCTGATGAAGATGCTGAGAATATTGCAACAGTAGGTAATGCTGTTGAATATCTACAAGAGAAAGTATAAAACTCATACGCTAAACAACTAGCATGTCGAAACGTAGAGTAGTCATTACCGGAATTGGTGCCCTTACCCCCGTTGGTAAGACGGCACCAGATTTCTGGAATGGATTAATTTCAGGAAAGAGTGGCGCTCAACCTATTGAGCACTTTGATACATCGGAATTTCCAACCAAGTTTGCGGCCCAAATTGAAGGCTATGATCCAGAGGATTACTTCGATCGTAAAGAGGCACGCCGGTTGGATAAGGTATGTCAGTATGCATTAATTGCTGCTGATGAAGCTATTCAAGATACTGGTTTAGATCTCGATGATATCAATAAAGATGATGTTGCCGTAATCGTTGGAACTGGAATTGGGGGAATGATTACATTCTATGAACAATCTGTTTCCTTCCATGAACATGGACCACGTGGGGTATCACCATTCTTTATTCCCAAACTCATTCCAGATATGGTAGCAGGCCAGATCTCAATTAAGTATGGGTTTAAAGGACCAAACTTTTGTGCTGTTTCTGCTTGTGCTACGGGTTCTCACAATATAGCCTTGGCCTACGATTCAATTCGTAACGGGCAATGTGATATGGCGGTTTCCGGCGGGTCAGAAGCACCCGTTTCCAGAATAGGTGTTGCCGGCTTTAATGCCATGCGTGCAATGTCTACTCGTAATGATGATCCTAAAAAAGCATCACGACCTTTTGATAAAAACCGAGACGGATTCGTACTTGGTGAAGGGTCTGCAATTATGTTTTTGGAAGAGTATGAACATGCTAAAGAGCGTGGAGCTCAAATTTATGGCGAAATAGTAGGGTATGGATTTTCAGCTGATGCTCACCATATTACTGCTCCGGACCCGGATGGGGAAGGAGTGATACTAGCTCTAAATCGAGCACTCGATTCAGCTGGTATTGAACCAGAAGATGTTGATCATATCAATATGCATGGTACTTCAACACCGCTGGGTGATATTGCTGAGACTAATTCTATTAAGAAAGTTTTTGGCGACCATGCCTATGAAATAAATCACAACTCTACAAAGTCTATGACAGGGCATGCACTTGGCGCTGCAGGAGCAATGGAGGCATTAGCTACGATGCTTAGCAGTTACCATGGCATGATACCACCGACCATAAATTTTGAAACGCCCGATCCGGATTGTGATCTCAACTATACATTTAACGAATCTGAAGTTCGTGATGTGAAGTATGGGCTAAATAATGCCTTTGGTTTTGGTGGCCATAACACAACACTCGTGTTCAAAAAATTTGAAGAATAATTAATGTTCGACAGACTCAAGTCATATTTTAAGAGTGATATAGAGTTAACACCTGAACACGAGCAAAGAATTAAAGAGTTAGAGGGGATTATCGGTACTACTATCGATAACCCCTTTATTTACATTAGAGCTCTCAGACATCGTTCAACATTGGAGGACGATAATTTTTCAAGCACTGATTCGTATGAAAGATTAGAGTTCCTGGGAGATGCTGTGCTGGATCTTATCGTAACGGAGATTATTTTTGATCTTTTTCCTGATAAGAATGAAGGCTTTTTAACAAAACTACGAGCTAAACTCGTTAAAGGAGATAGTCTTGCCATGTATGCTCGTAACTTAGAGCTTTATGACTTAATGCTTCTTGGAGAACGAGTAAGAGGGCAGGGTGTCGAACAGTCGAAAAGTGTGCTAGCAGACGTCTTTGAAGCTCTCACAGGGGCTACTTATCTAGATTTAGGATATAAACCTACCTCAGATTTTGTCAGAAGAATTATTGAAGGATATGTAGACTTTAATACGATTATAACTTCTCTGGATAATTATAAAAGTTTGTTATTAGAGTTTGCCCAAGCGGAACGTATGGAAATTCCTACCTATAATGTTATTTCCGAAGAAGGACCGGGGCATAACAAAACATTTGGCGTAGAAGTACTTGTCGATAAAAAACCCATTGCCCGTGGAAAAGGGAAGAGCAAAAAAGAGGCAGAACAAAAGGCAGCACGAAAAGCACTGGAAAAATTGCAGTGATGGTATAATTATCCTCTCCTTTAATTTGTAGTAGAAATCCCCTCAGGTTCAATAGTATATTTAACTATCAACATTTTAAAATTAAAAAATTAAAATAATATGTAGCGTGTTAGATAATCTCTAGTTGTCATTCAGCTTATAAAGTTAGAGGGGTAAAAACTTGAACATTAAAGGATTATAATTTAATAGCTTGCAAAAAAATACTAGCTTAATTTAAAGCAAAAGAGAAGGGAGTAGGCAAAAGAATAGTTTTTTAGGAGCAAATAGTTGATTGGTTCTATTTATTGATGTTGCTATTCTTAGCGTTTGCCTTCTTTAAAAAATAAGGGGGAAGATGCATATGGGAGATGTAGTAAAGAAGGAAATCAACAACCAAGATAAGAAACCGGTATTCATTACTCAGAATCCTTTGATGGTGGAGTTACTGGAGAAGGTGAAACTAATTTCGAGAACGAATGCTACAGTTCTAATAACAGGCGAAAATGGTACGGGTAAAGAAGTAATTGCCCAACTTCTGCATTATTTTGGTTCTCGTTCGGATGAAGATATGGTAGCTGTTAACTGTGGGGCAATTCCATCGGATTTAGTGGAGAGTGAACTTTTTGGTCATGAAAAAGGAGCTTTTACTGGTGCTCATGAAAAAAAAGCAGGGTGTTTTGAACAAGCTCATGGGGGTACGCTTTTTCTGGATGAGGTTGGTGAGATGCCGAAGTCTATTCAGGTTAAGCTATTGCGTGCGGTAGAGCTGGGTTCTTTCAGAAGAGTCGGTGGAAAAAAAGAGATTGATGTTGATATAAGTTTGATCTCAGCTACAAATAAGATTTTGATTGACCAAGTAAAATCGGGGAGCTTTAGAGAAGATCTGTTTTTCAGGCTGAATGTGGTTGAGTTATACGTTCCACCACTCCGACACCGGAAAGAGGATATCCCTTTATTAGTAGAGTTTTATAAAAACTTTTTCTGCGAAAGATATTATATTGAAAATATCGAGTTTACCGATGAATGTTTGGAGATATTTAAGTCCTATGATTGGCCAGGCAATGTACGGGAGCTAAAAAATATTGTGGAACGTTCCGTGGTCCTCTCCAAAGGTGAAACAGTTGATATGGATGCTATTCCGTCTCATATTCATCGTGGTGAGAATATTTATCCGGTTTGCACGGGTAATCCGAATCATAATATTATGCAGATTCCCATAGGTACAAGCTTGGAAGAGATAGAGCGGAAGGTTATTGATCATACGCTTTCTTCGGTTGATAATAATAAGACGGAAGCGGCAAAGATTTTGGGATGTAGTAGAAAAACACTTCATAACAAGCTGGATAAGTATAAAAAAATGACGGAAAGAAATGCTCAAGCTGTTGGGAATGATTAATTAAGAAGAGATCGGATATTTATACTTCTAGGCTAGGAGATGTGTGAATAAGCTTTCGGATGCATTGCTTATATCTTTTGATTTGCTACATATCTATTTAATCAGGTGATTAAATAATCTTTTCTATACTATAATAAGCACATCTTTGTATAGATTAAGATAGTAACCAGAGAGAAGGCTGCTTTTTATTTTTCATCTAATTTGTACGGAAGTTTCCAGCTCATAGTGAAAGGCAAATGGTCGAGCTCAATTGTTTTACCATACGAAAGAATGGCTCCTTGTAATATAGCATTCTTTAACTGGCGGATATTACCAGGCCATTGATAGTTAAAACATGCATATAATGCTTGGGATGAGATGTTAAGGTTTTCAAAATATTGTGATGATTTCTTAATCTCGTTAACAAAGAGCTTAATTAACACGGGAATATCTTCTTTACGCTCTCGAAGGGGAGGAAGCATAATTACCACTGGATCTAGCTGATCAAGTATTATTTGCCAAATATTTGAGTGAATTATTGTATGGTAAGCTTCTTCATTTATAGAAAGAAGCAGACGTGGCTGTGAGCTTTTTTTGAATCGGAATAATTGATGACATCCATTTCGAAATGAATTAATAATATTCAACATAAACGTTTCAGAAAGTTCTGAAAACTGATCGAGGTGAAGGGTGCCCGCCGTTGCCTTTTCAAGAGCATCGTACCGTACAGTAATCCCGCTTTGGTTGAATTCAAGGTGTCCCCAGAAGGCGTCTTTGTACTCATCTTCGTTAATATTCAAACAATAAAAGGAGTGAAAGGGCTTATCTTTACGAGAGCTATTTTCATGAATAACTTCAGCGAGTCTTTTTTTGCCCGAACCGATTTCTCCAACAATGATCACATTTGAGTCTCGTTTGGCCAGCTGTAAAACTTTGTATGATATATCTTGCATCAGTATGCTCTGAGAAGATTTTGTCAGATCACTGATTAGGTTAGTTTCTAAATCCAAATTTATCTTTGATTTGATCATGGCTGAGGTGTATCTGATTGAAATGTAAGTTACCACGTGAATAGGTCAAAGTTAGCTATTACTCACCGGCAACTTACTTGTTATCTAATTGCAGTTATTGAGTAGGTGTATTGAATTACCGAAACCTTTACAACGATAATTTATTTTCTTTTCTATTCCTGTCCTTCGTATAGTTTTAAAATCACCTACACTGATAACCACAACAAATGTGCCAACTTTTCCCTCAAAAGATACCTGTTTCAGTAGATGTCACATTTAATACTTGTAGGCCTAAAGGTAATGTGATTGATCAGTAAAATGGGTTTTAAGGTATTAAGTTTTGTGTGAACAAATTTCATAGAATACTTTGGTATGTGTAATATTGATGCAAGAAAGAGCTTAAAAATGATATCTCATCTTGCAACGTTTTAACCTTCATTAAAGAGAGAAAGCTACTTATTAAGTCATATAGTGGGATTTTACATACTGGATAATGGATTGGCATAGGTATTGTATAATTCATTTTGTCGTACAGTAAATAATTAAACATAGTTACTGGTTTATAATTTGAAAAAAAAATTAAAAATGCTTTATGACTTACTGTTCATGAGAAGAGAACGACTCTGCATAGTATAAATAGTGATTGGTTTTAGCCATACGATAGATAGTCTACACTGTAGCAACAATTTGTAGGTTTTAGTTAAAACAAAGTTCACTAGAGTGGGTGAAGATGTGTAATTCCTTCTTTGGATTATAAACTACATTAATTGAGTAGAAACAGATGACTTTTTTTGAGGTTATACAGTATTCGGTGGCAATAATTTTTGGGTTATTTCTTATTAATCAATTCTTGTTCAGTATTTTTGCTTTAAAAGCAAATAAGAAAGATGATTTCTCCACAACCCGGCAACGAAAATTTGCCATCATGCTTACCGGACATAATCTAGAGAGTATTATTACCAGAAGCTTATATAGTCTTTCAGGGCTGGTTTATCCCCAGAGCTTATATGATCTTATTGTTATTGCAGATAATTGTACTGATAACACGGTAGAAGTTTCGGAGCGGCTCGGGGCTCGTGTTTTACATAGGAAAGAAGGGACTCCCGAAAGCAGAGAGTATATGATTAAATGGGGGCTTCAACAGCTAAATAACATTGCACTGGAATATGATGCTGTTGTATTTATTGATGCCGGTAGTTTAATTTCTGGCAATTACTTAGAAGTTATGAATTACTATTTAGAACAGGGGAGCCTGGTAATACAAAGCAACTACCAATTATTACCTAAGAAACAGAGCCGTTTTGCTGAAATTGTTCGTATTGAGTTCTTATTAAAAAATTTTGTGAGGCCATTGGGACGTAAAGCACTCGGTTTGGAAACGGTATTGCGAGGGAGTGGAATGTGTTTTTCAACAAGATTGCTAGAGCAAATACCTTGGAAAGCTCGATCCAGAAATGATGTGAGCGATTACGGACTGGAGATTCAATTAAGCGATATATTAATAGAGTTTGCCCCCGAAGCGTCAGTTTCTGTGGAATTTGAACCCGAATCAAGAGAACAGTTCGCAAGAGTTCTTAAAAGCATATATAAACCTTATTCCGGAATTTTCAAGTGGGGGCCCAAGTTATGGGGAGCTACCTTTCAGAAAGGAAACATCAGGTTTCTGGAGCTTTTTATTGATTTAATAATGCCAAGATCTGTAACACTTATTGTGTTTCCTGTTACCCTAATGATCGTAAGCATATTACTTTGGGAAATAGGATGGAGTCCTATGTCAGTAATATTAGTCTGGATGATTTTAGCGGGGTTGGGAATGCTACAACTTTATATAGGACTTACAGCAGCTGATTTATCCCACAGGCTGTATTGGACAGCGATGTATGTTCCCAAAAACTTGATTACAAAGATTAAATACAAGTTTGCTAATTACTGGCAAGGTAATAAAAATGATAAGTCCTCACAGTTTAACGAAAAAAAAGAAACTCAAGGTGCTAAATACTAACGTGCAAAAATTTCTCATGTATATAAGTATTACTCACCAGAACTAATAATAATAACCATTTTTTAAAGGCAAGTGAGATAGAAGCAGTTGGCACAGTTATTGCAGCTATAAATATACTGATGTTTTACTTAAGTCCATTAAGAGAGGGACGGCTAATTGATATTCAAAATGAGAGAGAGTAGCAAACTCAATAAAAGAACCCTGCTTAAATAGGTAGGGTTCTTTTTCTTCCTTTAGAGAAATAGCATAAAACCGTAAAACAACTAGAAAGGGGCTTCGCTATCTCCTCCATTACCAGCCGGATTATGACCCATAGGGGGTGGACCGCCGTTATCGCCCGAACCATTATTTCCACTATTATCGTTATCGGGATTAGGTTCACCAAAGGGGCCAGAGTCTGCAGTTGTGAGATTTTCAAATCGAGCATAGTCTTTAACAAAATAGAGTGGAACACTACCTACAGGCCCGTTACGTTGCTTCCCGATAATGAGTTCAGCAAGTCCTGCAGTTGATTGTCCTTCAGGCGTAGTTTTAATTCCATAATATTCAGGTCGGTAGAGAAAGCATACAACATCGGCATCCTGTTCAATGGATCCGGATTCACGCAAGTCACTAAGTTGGGGCCGTTTATCACCTCCTCTCTGCTCTACAGCACGACTCAGCTGAGATAGAGCAACAACAGGCACATCAAGTTCTTTAGCCAGTGCTTTTAACCCACGTGAAATAGAAGCAATTTCTTGTTCACGAGTGCCATGGTCTCCGCTTGCTGTCATCAGCTGAAGGTAGTCAACAACGATAAGACCAATATCGTGCTCACTTTTAAGGCGCCGTGCCTTAGTCCTTAATTCCATGATACTGAGTCCGGGAGTATCATCGACAAAAATATTCGCAGTGAAGAGGCGTCCTGCGGCATCAATAAGTCGTTTAAACTCCTCATCATCAAGTTGACCTGATCGCGCTGACTGGGCATTTATTCGCCCTTCCATAGTTAGCAGACGCTGAACAAGTGATTGGTTTGACATTTCAAGGCTAAAAATGGCCACCTTGGTCTGAAGTTTTTCATCTTGATGCATCGCAGCATTACGTGCTGTTGTAAGTACATAAGCTGTTTTACCCATTGAGGGTCGTGCGGCAATAATGATCATGTCACCATTTTGCCATCCAGCAGTCATCTTATCTACATCCGTACCTGTTGGCACTCCAGTGATACCGGCTTCTTTTCCTCTGATATCTTCTAAGTAGGAGAGGGTATCTTTTAAAACATCACCAATTGCTTGTGCCTGGGAACGTTGCTTGGAGTTTGCTAGATCAAAAATACGTTGCTCAGCTTTGTCTAATACATCATAAGGGTCTGTAGAACTGTCATAGGCTTCTTTAATGATATCTGTGCAGCCACGTATCAAATTTCGTTTTGTCGCTTTTTCAGCTATAATTTGAGCATGATAATCAACATTAGCAGCAGAACTAACCGAACGGGTCAACTCTGAAAGGTAGCCAGCCCCACCACAGGTATCCAGTAATCCTTTATCTCTCAGTTCATTTTCTACCGTAAGAAGGTCAAGCGGATTATCCCTCTCATAAAGGTTGTGTAAAACTTCAAAGATGTGCTGGTGAGCTGGTTTATAAAAATCTTCTTTGGAAAGCATTTGAAGTGCTACTGTTGCAGCTTCATGTTCAATAAGCATTGAACCTAAAACGGCTTCTTCTACTTCAACGGCTTGGGGCGGAACGCGACCTTCTTGCTGTAATATACCTGAATCAGAATTGTTACTATAGTTTGATTCTTGTTGTGATGCCATCCTAAATTATATCACCAATGAGTGTTCCGATGAGAAGAGATAATTCCAAGTTATAAGTATAATAAATGAGTCTGTCAGAATGAAGAAAAAACCGTTTTCAAATGTAAAAATTACGGTTCACCGCCGACTTCATCATAACGTTTGCGTAAAAGTTTAACATCCTCCCAGGTCGGACGTTTCCATTTTGCATGGCGCAGTAAGGCGGCGGGATGGTATGTGGCTAATAGTTCGTATTCATTCCGGAAGGTATGAAAATGACCTCGCATGCTTGAGAGCGAGGAGTTTTTGTTCAGCAATGTCTGTGCAGATACTTTTCCAAGTGATAAAATGAGCTTGGGATTAACAAGATCTATCTGTTTTAGTAAAAAGGGAAGACTACGCTGTCGTTCCTCTTCTTTAGGATTTCGGTTATTGGGAGGGCGATGTTTTAAAATATTAGCGATATATACGTCTTTGCGATCAAAATCAATAGCAGCCAGTATCTTGTTTAATAATTGACCTGCTTTACCTACAAAAGGTTCTCCCAATCGATCTTCTTCGGCGCCCGGTGCTTCACCAATCAACATCAGATCGGCATTAGAATTACCTACTCCAAATACAAGCTGCGTGCCTTCAAGATCTGTACGGAGTATATCTGCTTTTTTACATAAAGCCTCAAGTTCTTTTAGTGAATTGCAGGCATCAATGTAGTCTTGGATAGTTTTTGTTTTCTTTTTGTCATCTGAAGCATCTGTTGCTTCATCTGTTTCTTCTTGGGAAAAGCTTTCTGAGGAGGCATAGTTAGAGGTAGTATCTTCTACCATGTTTTCATGTTCCTCATTATCATCAGTTTTTTGCTCCTTTACAGAAACTTCATGGTTTGATGACTCTTTGTTCAGAGAGAAATCTCCATATACCTCGCGTTCATATTCTATAAAGTTAATTACATTATTAATGAGATCTTCCGGATATGAGTCAGCCATTATTATCCAACGAGTTCTGCGATTACTTTTTGCTCTTCTTTGGCTTCTGAAGTCAGTTCTCCAATGAGATAACCATCCTTGGAGCGTGCTCCCAATCGAACAGGTAAAATTCGGTTTTCATACTGCGGATTGTAGGGGATACCTACTCGAACATAATTATCAGTCCAACCCAGCATAGCCCCATCGTGAGCAGCTCCTTCAAATAGTACAGGGCGAACCTCATCACGGAAAGAGGTATCAAAGGCAAAGCGTTTTTTTTCTGATAAGCGCCGCAATTTGTGTGTACGTTCTTTTCGAACGCTGTTTTGAACATTCGGTTCAATATTCAGGGCATGGGTATTTGGTCGTTCGGAGTAGGTAAACACATGGAGGTAAGAGACCGGGAGATCAGCTATAAAGTTGAAAGACTCTTGAAATAGTTCATCCGTTTCACCGGGGTGCCCGGTTATAACATCAACGCCGATAGCAGCATCGGGCATAAGATCTTTTATTAGCTCCACACGTTCACGGTAAAGGTCCGATTGGTACCGGCGACGCATTAACCCGAGCATTTTATCGCTACCACTCTGAAGGGGCATGTGGAAGTGCGGTTGAATTTTGTCAGATTCGGCTGTGAAATGAATGATATCTTCATGCATCAGATTTGGTTCAACAGAGGAGAATCGAATGCGTTCGAGGCCGCTAACTTTATCAAGTTCTTGTAATAGCATAAAGAAATTTTCATCAGTACCGCGCCCATAATCACCTGCATTAACACCGGTAACAACCACTTCCTTAAATCCCTCTTCAACAAGGAGTTTAGCATTGTTAATTACCGAAGCAATCTCGGGACTTCTACTCTCACCCCGGGCCATTGGGATGGTACAAAATGAGCAGTTATAGCTACACCCATCCTGTACTTTTAGAAAGGCACGAGTACGGTCATCAGCCGAAAAGGCATTATGAAAGTCTACTGCCTCATTAACATCAGAGTTATAGACTATTGGGTCGGTGCGCTTCTCGAAATCATCAAAGAGCTCCAAAAGTTTAAACTTGTTTTTTGCTCCTAAAATGGCATCTACACCATCAATGTCGGCAATTTCATCGGGTTCAAGCTGAGCATAACATCCAATAACGGCAACAAAAGCGTTGCTATTGCGACGCAGGGCACGCCGCACAGTTCTTCGACAAGTTGCATTAGCACTTTGTGTTACCGAGCATGTATTTATTACGTATATATCAGCTTCATTACCAAACTCCGTAATATCATAACCTTCTTCTTCGAAATCGCGCTGAATAGCTTTGGTTTCGGAGTAATTTAGTTTACAGCCAAGGGTCTTAAAAGCAACTTTTTTCATCGATCAGAATTTAGCTCGTAGTTGATGTGGGTTAACGTACCGAGCAATGGTAACAGAACTGTGATAATACAAAAAAACAGCAAAAATATCGATAGTTAAAGTTGGTCCTCATCTGAAAAAGTACTTTGTAACATTTTTGCCCATTATAGTGCTTATCATATAATTATTACCCGTGCTTAAATATTAAGGTTTACTGAATGAGGGAGAGGTTACCTTGTAACCGGCAAAAAAAGCGTATGGCACAGTTGTTGTATCCAGATAGTAACGCAAACAAATACTATTTCTATGGATACACCAAAAATATACATTGCCGGGCACCGGGGGATGGTAGGTTCCACAGTACTAAATGCCTTTAGAAAAAAAGGATACCAACATATAATCACACGGTCGAGTGATGAGTTGGATCTGCGAAAACAAGCTAGAGTGAACCGTTTTATTTCTACAGAAAAACCGGATGTGATAATTTTAGCTGCGGCACGTGTGGGAGGAATACTGGCAAACGATCAATATCCCTATCCGTTCATTTATGATAATCTGTCGATACAGAATAATGTAATTAATGCAGCACATAAAAATAATGTAGCTGAACTCATTTTTTTGGGTAGCTCTTGCATATATCCCAAAGAAGCATCGCAGCCTCTGAAAGAAGAATATTTGTTAACCGGTTCATTGGAGCCAACTAATCAATGGTATGCAATTGCTAAAATAGCCGGAATTAAATTATGCCAGGCATTGCGTAAGCAGTACGGCAGAAAATATGTGGCACTAATGCCCACTAACTTATACGGGCCTCGGGATAATTTTGATCTAGAAACCTCGCATGTAGTTCCGGCCATGATCCGAAAGTTTCATGAAGCCAAGGAGTCAGGAGATCACCCTGTAATATTATGGGGAACAGGAAATCCAAGACGTGAACTATTACATGTTAATGATCTTGCGAAGGCCGTGTTATTTGCTGTAGAAAACCAGTTATCGAAGAGCATATACAATATTGGTACAGGACAAGATCTTACGATAAAGGCTTTAGCTAGATTGATTCAAGATATTGTTGGGCATGAGGGAGAAATCATTTGGGACAAGTCAAAACCTGATGGCACGCCCAGAAAAGTATTGGATGTATCGCGCATACATGCCGCGGGGTGGCATAACGAAATTGGTTTGGAAGAGGGTTTAAGAGATACCTACAAATGGTTTGTTAAAAACAAGAATCAACTAAAAGAAGTAAAGATATAATATTTGTCCACGGGGCTCTCCCGGGGGGACAACAATGGAGAGGTACTAATGGAAAAAAGAAAAGTAGCGTTAATTACAGGAGTTACAGGTCAAGATGGTTCCTATCTGGCTGAATTTCTGCTTAAGAAAGGGTATAAGGTACATGGTATCAAAAGGCGGTCCAGTTCTTTCAATACGGGAAGGATAGATCATATTTA
Organism: Fodinibius saliphilus; assembly: GCF_005869845.1. Lineage (NCBI taxonomy): Bacteria > Pseudomonadati > Balneolota > Balneolia > Balneolales > Balneolaceae > Fodinibius > Fodinibius saliphilus. The sequence continues at coordinate 503,594 of NZ_VAWF01000001.1, forward strand.
TCAAGATCCACATACTAAAGATCTGCCGTTTGAGCTACATTATGGCGATTTAACGGACTCAACAAACCTTATCCGGATTATTCAGGATGTACAGCCTGATGAAATTTATAACTTAGGTGCACAAAGCCATGTACAGGTATCATTTGATGCTCCTGAGTATACCGCAGATACAGATGCGTTAGGGGTATTGAGAATATTAGAAGCGATTCGCATTCTGGATATGACGCAACATACTAAGTTTTACCAAGCCTCTACAAGCGAGTTGTTTGGTAAGGTTCAAGAGGTCCCGCAAACCGAAAAAACGCCTTTTTATCCTCGTTCACCATATGCGGCTGCGAAGCTGTATTCGTATTGGATTACCATCAACTATCGAGAGGCGTACGATATGTTTGCTGTTAATGGAATTCTATTTAATCATGAATCACCTAAACGGGGAGAAACATTTGTAACCAGAAAGATTACGCGGGCTGCAGTACGTATTGCCGCGGGACTACAAGAAAAAACATTTCTGGGTAATCTTGAGGCTCGAAGAGACTGGGGACATGCCAAGGATTATATCGAAGGCATGTACTTAATGCTTCAACAAGATGAGCCTGATGATTATGTATTGGCAACCGGGGAAACACACAGCGTTCGTGAGTTTTGCGAGCTGGCATTTGAACATGCCGGTATTCCACTAAAATGGATAGGAGATGGGATAGAGGAGAAGGGAATTAATGCTGAAACAGGTGATTCGGTCATTGAAATTGATCCACGTTATTTCCGGCCGACAGAGGTCGAGCTGTTAATTGGTGAGGCCCAAAAAGCACGCAAAAAGCTCGGGTGGACACCCAAGTATTCTTTTGAGGATCTTGTTAAAGAGATGGTTTACGAGGATAGAGAAAAAATTAACTTAATGCTTAAGAATAATGAAGACTATTCAAAAATCGCGAAATTTATACAATGATGTTGATGTAAAGGAGATAGAAAAAACTGCGAGGTTACAGGATAACTTTGTGATCAAGATTGAAAATAAAACAGCTCAAATAGGGATTATTGGTTTAGGCTATGTGGGATTACCGCTGTTGTGGACATTCCATGAGGTAGGATTTCCAGTGACAGGATTTGATATTGATGAAGTAAAAATAGAGGCCTTAGAACAAGGTCAACCCTATATTAAGCATTTGGGCTATGATATGATGGAAAAGCTAGCTGCATCAAATAAATGCTCTGCTACCCAGAAATTTACCGGTTTATCCTCGATGGATGCTATCATTATGTGTGTGCCTACTCCGTTGAATGCCTATCGTGAACCTGACATGCAATACGTTGAAAAAACAACAAAAACAATTGCAGAGCACTTGCAACCGGGTCAGCTGATAGTATTAGAGTCTACCTCGTATCCGGGAACAACTGATGAACTGATTATTCCTATTTTAGAAGATGTATCAGGGTTAAAATCGGGGCAAGATTTTTTTGTGGCTTATAGTCCTGAAAGAGAAGATCCAGGCAATCCTAATTTTAACACTGCTAAAATTCCAAAAGTTGTTGGTGCAGACGGTCCCGAAGCATTGCATATTGCAACAGAACTGTATGATACAGTAATTGTTGAGACTGTACCTGTATCCGATAATAAAACCGCTGAAGCGGTTAAATTAACAGAAAATATCTTTCGATCAGTAAACATAGCGCTTGTAAATGAACTAAAAATCATTTTCCAGGAGATGGGGATTGATGTGCATGAAGTATTGGATGCTGCCGAAACTAAGCCATTTGGCTTTATGAAGTTCACTCCCGGGCCAGGCCTTGGTGGTCACTGTATACCTATAGACCCGTTTTATTTGACATGGAAAGCACGGGAATACGAGAAGTATACTCGTTTTATTGAATTAGCTGGAGAAATTAATACATCAATGCCGCATTATGTTGTTGACCGGACAATAAAAGCATTAAATGCTCATAAAAAGGCGATGAATGGTAGTAAGGTGTTAGTAATAGGACTAGCTTATAAACCGGATGTTGATGATCTGAGAGAGTCGCCTACATTTAAGCTAATGGATCTGCTTGAAGAGTACGGGGCTAATGTATCGTATTATGATCATTATATTCCTGAAATATGGGAGACGCGCGAACACGACCAATGGACAGGGTTACAAACGGTGGCATGGGAAAAAGAGAGTGTTTCTAGCTTCGATGCAGTCATTATCTCAACAGATCATTCCGATATTGATTACCAAGAATTAGCCGACTGGAGTGATATTATTGTGGATACTCGCAATGCAATGAAGGGGATTCAGGCTAAGTCGGTTAATCAAATTTGGAAAGCGTAACCCAGTGTCAGCGCAGATAAAACTAATTGACTATTAAAAAATGAAGAATTTAGTAATTGTAGTAGGGACGCGACCTAACTTCATTAAAATAACCCAATTTAAAAAAGTAGCCGAACGTGATTTTCCGGGTACTTTTAAGATTACAATTGTGCATACTGGACAGCACTATGATGATAAGATGGCAAATGTGTTTTTTCAGCAATTTGAGCTGGAGATTGACTATTTTCTTGATATACCAGCTGTATCACCTAATACTCAAATGGCTGAAGTAATGCTCCGACTAGAACCGGTTATCAAAGAATGTGATACTGATATGCTATTAGTTACGGGGGATGTCAATTCTACTTTTGCAGCAGCGTTAACAGCAAACAAGATGGATATTCCGCTTGGGCATATTGAAAGCGGGTTACGGAGCAGAGATCGGTCCATGCCAGAAGAGATCAACCGTATTCTGACGGATGAAATATCAGACTACCTGTTTATTACCGAACAAAGCGGAATTGATAACCTGCGAGATGAAGGAAAACCAGAAAAACAGCTTTTCTTTGTCGGTAACACCATGATCGATACCATGGTTGCTTTCGAGGATAAGATTGAATCTTCTCCTGTTATGGAAAAGCTTGGCTTAGAAAATGGTAGTTTTGTACTTATGACGATGCATCGACCGGCTACCGTGGATCATGAAGTAGAGCTTATAAAACTAATACAGTTGATTGAAGGAATTGCTTCTACCGATAAACTCGTTTTTCCCATTCATCCACGAACAGTACATAATCTCAAAAAATTTAATTTACACAATCAACTGGAAGGTAATAAGAATGTGTTACTTACAGATCCATTGGATTACTTTGCATTTCAAAAATTAATTGCTCGGTGCAAATACATCCTTACAGATAGTGGCGGGATTCAGGAAGAGTCAACATTTCGGCGGGTGCCTTGCCTTACTCTTCGTCCCAATACAGAGCGACCTTCAACCGTTGAGCTTGGGACTAATACGCTGGTTCCGTTTGAGCTCGATATAATACGAGGGTATATCAGCGATATTGAAAAAGGGGACTATAAGCTCGGAAATATCCCACCGAAATGGGATGGACATACAACTTACAGGATATTGGAAATACTTAAACACCAACTAGCTGCTAAATCTTTATCAGGTTGTAGCAATACTACCCCAAAACCCCAAAAGGTGTAACAAATTTAGGTTAGATAGTAAAAGTAAAAAAGGGATTCGATGTTGGCTTCGAATCCCTTTTTGTTTGTCCGATTAAAAAAAAATAGATACAGGTCGGGTTAAAACTCCATGGAAAAACCGTTAACATCAGCATGTGCTACTATATAGATATCTCCAGATAAATCATTGATTGTGTAGGTATATTCTGAAACGCTATCATGAGTATTTGTATGTCCATAAAGCCCCGGCGCTACAGTATATATTCCAAACTTATCTGGTAATGGATTGTTACCAACATACAAATGAGTTGCCATCAGCTTGTAAAATTCATTCGTGAACTCCGATACTTCTGTTATTTTGTACGTAACCTTCGTGGTTCCATCCAGATACTTCACAATTATTTTACCAACTAAAATGCCTTTGCTAGTATTACAACGTCCAGCTCCGGCATATAGATCAAACACATACTCACCTTCGCCCAAACCTCCATTTGACCATCCCCATCGATTATTCTTTAGATTAGCGAAGTCGGTAAAACAAGTTGCATAGCTATCACCATAAGCAAAAGCTGTTTCAGCTCCCATCATTATCGTTTGTCCCTTATTCTTAATAAAAATTACAAAATACTTTAATAATGATCTTATATCATTGCCAGATTGGATTTGGCTGTGCACCCGACCTAAGATATCCTTCACCTTTTGAACATTAAATTTAGGTTGTCCGTTATCATAAATGTCTGATGATATATTTTTGTACTGTGATATTTTATCAACATCAAAAGAAGGATTCTTCATCAGTGACCAGATCACAACTTGAATTTCACGGAATGTTAAATCCGGATCTTGTTCCATAAGACCATCTTTTATGCTCATAAAATAGTTCAGCTCTTTCCATTGCTTTTTGCCTTGGGTAGAATAAAATTGAATATCGCTTTGAAGGCCTTCAACTGATGCTTCATTCCACTCAACACACCATGCTTCTTTTGTTACACCACTGTTTAACGTTACTGTAAAGAAACTGTTCTCATTGCGATCACGCTGAAGGTTCATTTGTATATTTCCTTCAACGGATATTGGGGTGACTTCTTTAATAATTTCAAAACTCTCTTCGAGTTCTACGTTCGTTGAACGATCGCATGATAAAAAGATAAAAAATGCTATAAATGTTAATGCTGCAATATTTCTCATGGTTAGTGCTTTCATTGTAGGGTCCCTCTATAAGTGTTTAAATGATAAGCCATATATCGATGATGGCAGTTTTTGTAATAAGCAACAGTTACGAAAAGCTAATTCAAAATTTCGCTTCTGATGAGTAGAATTTACTCAAATGTGTAAGATTACTATCAGCGCTTGATTAGTCATTTACATACTATAAACTGATAGCACTTCCTACCGTAAATGATTACAAATTTAGTGCCGTAATTATAAATGGCACACTTTTTGAATTTACATTTTTAGGTGGGGATTCAATCATTTACGTCTACCTCAACGAATTGATGTTAAGTTATTCTTTGTACAACTATTGATGATTATTCCTTTGAAAAAAATTACAAATACATGACTGATATTTTTAAAAAAATATTTTATCTGCTCCCTAAGGGAGATGGTTATAAGGTTGGGGTACTATTTCTAATGATGCTGGTTGCCGCTTTTCTTGAAATAGGGGGAATTGGTATGATACCGGCATTTGTCGCCATTGTAGCAGTTCCAGATAAAGTGTTAGAGTATGATCGGCTAGAACCATTATTTTTGTATTTAAATATCCAGAACTCCAAGGATCTTCTTTTATATGGTTCCATTGCTCTCGTATTAGTCTTTATTGTAAAAAGCACCTATGTCCTTTTTTATGCTTATGTAGAATCTAAGTTTCTATTTAATCGCAGGTACAGAATGAGTAATAGGTTGATGAAAACCTATATGCATGCGCCATACAGTTTTCATTTGGATAGAAATTCAGCTGAACTTGTCAGAAATATAAATGGAGAGATAAGTATTATAGTCAATAATGTTTTGTATGGTTTGCTGAGGATAGGCATGAATGGTGTAATGACTCTGACAATACTGGCCTTCCTTTTTTACTATGATCCCTTAATTACGGTGATTGTAATTTTGTTGTCAGGTTTTGGAGCTGGCTCATTTATCTTTTTCACTCAGAATATACTGAAACAATATGGACAAGAGCAGCTTGAACATCGGCGTAAGATGTTAAAAGCAATATATCAAGGGATACACGGGCTTAAAGATGCAAGAGTTTTAAACCGGGAAAGTGAATTTATTAAAGAGTTTAGTACAGAGGCACTTAAAGACTCAATTCTCAAAACCTACACCCGATTTATTAAACAAGTACCAAGACCAGTGGTAGAAATAACAGCTGTTTTAGGAATGATGACGATTTCTATACTGATGGTATGGGAGGGGCGTTCGATGGGGGCAATTATTACCACCTTGACGTTATTTGCAATAGCTGTAGTACGCTTAATGCCAGCCACTCAGAAGATCAGTTCAATGTATTCTGCCCTTCAATACAATATGGCTTCACTGGATCCTGTCTATAACGATTTGAAACTTCTTGAAAAAAAGAATCAGCAATTCCTTGAAGAACGAAGAAATGCGACAAAAGCTGATATTATAAATAATATTGAAATTAAGGATCTGAGTTATTCGTATCCTCAAAGTAGTGAACAAGCTATTAGTAAGGTTTCTGTAACAATTCCGAAAGGCAAGGCTATAGCATTTGTTGGAGAGTCCGGGGCCGGGAAAACAACGATGGTAGATCTACTGTTGGGGTTAATGGAGCCAACTTCGGGAACAATATCTGTAGATGGAAAAAATATACATGAAAACCTATCGGGCTGGCAGCAAAATATCGGATATATTCCACAATCTATCTACATGGCTGATGATACCCTTCGGCGAAATATTGCCTTTGGTTTGCCTGACCATGAGATAGAGGATGAGAAAATATACAAAGCAGTGGAATCAGCTCAGCTTGGTAAACTACTTCAAAACTTACCGGAAGGATTAGATGCGATTATTGGGGAACACGGTACTCGCTTATCCGGAGGACAACGGCAGCGAGTGGGTATAGCTCGGGCATTGTATCACAACCCGGGCGTACTTGTGATGGATGAGGCTACCGCAGCACTGGACAATATTACTGAAAAACAGGTTATCAGGGCAATTGAATCACTGATAGGGGAGCGAACAATCATTATGATTGCTCACCGGTTGACCACGGTTATGAACTGCGACCAACTCTATCTTATGGAGGGAGGTCGAATTGTTCAGGAAGGAACTTATGAAGAGTTGGTAGAGAAAAGTTCGCTATTTAGAGAAATGGCTTTGGAGGCCTAATCAAAGGGAGGGTATGAATTATGAAAAATAGGTTTGGGTTATTACCAAATTTTATGAGAAAAGGCATTAAAAAAATATTTAATCTAAGTTTTTTGCCACATCAGTTTCTATACCTTAAACATCGGCTGTTTGAGTTTTTTGGGCGCGAACCGATCATCGTTTATACAATGGGTAAAGTGGGATCATCTACTGTTTTTCATACTTTTCAAAAGCAGTACTATCTTCCTCTTGTCTATCATGTTCATCATCTTACTGATCGCTCCTATCAACGAGCTGTTGATAGGTACCAAAAGAATAACTTACCTATTAGTCCTAAAATAAACTTGATTACCTTCTTTAAAGGTAACTCAAGCCATATGTCTGCAAGTTGTATTTTAAAAAAAGATCAAATTATTAATTCAAACCGAAAATGGAATGTTATAACCTTGGTCAGGGATCCATTTTCAACATATTTATCCCATATTTTTCAAAATCCACAGATTATACGTCCATTTCTTTTGGATGATGATGGGATACTTGTTAAGGAGAAAGTTGAAGATCATATAGAAAAAGTTTTTTCAGGCCCAAATCCTGAAAAAGATTTTATTACCAATTGGTTTGATGAAGAGTTTTTGAAGGTTACCGGGATAGATATTTATGAATATCCTTTTGACCACGAGAAGGGATATGTTCTTATAGAAGGGGAGCAGTTTAATATTGCTATTATAGCATTAGAATCACTGGATAGTAATTTAGCACCTGTTTTTAAGCAACTATTTAAGAGTAATAAAGATGTTTCTATCGAGAGGAAAAATATTAGAAGCAAGAATGACAAATCAGGTTTTTATAAGCTGTTAAAGCAAAATATCAGGGTGTCCAGGGAGGGCTTAAAAGAATTTTACTCTACTAAATATGCTAAACATTTCTTTTCTGAGGAATTTAGAAATAAAATGATTAACAGGTGGTCCAAAAATGAATATGCTTAGCAATGCTGAAATAATTCTTCATCAAAAAAATAAGCAAACTGTTAACTGTGAGTGCAAGTTATGTTATCTAAAATAAACAGATACTTCATCCCAAAGCTGGTAACAAAAAGGGTAAGAAATCTTTTTTTAGCAGCTGAGAAAAAAAAGCGAATTCATACGGAGAAAAGTATAGAAAAGGTCCGGTTGGCTTCAAAGCATATCTCCAACTGTGAATTACTATTAGATCGGTCAGATTTGTTAATAAAGTTAAAAGAAAATGCAGTTGTAGGTGAAATTGGAGTTGCCAACGGAGATTTCACTGAGCAGATAATTGAGAAAACGCAACCTGAAAAATTACACCTCATCGATAATTGGGACAAGGAAAAGTATAATGATGAGATGTATAAGAATGTTAGAAGTAAATTTAGTGATCATATTAAAAATAAGAAGGTGATTATTCATCGAAAACTATCTACTGAAGTAGTAGATGAATTTCCGGATAATTATTTTGACTGGATTTACCTTGATACAAGTCACAGGTATCAGTTGACGAAAGAGGAGCTTTTTAAATACTCCGACAAGGTCAAACCTGGAGGAATAATATCCGGTCACGATTATTCTATGGGGAATTGGGTTAATGCGGTAAGATATGGTGTAATTGAAGCAACACACGAGTTTTGTGTAAAGTATGATTGGGAACTCATCTATTTAACGGTTGAACCAATTGAAAATCAGAGTTTTGCTCTTAGAAAAATTAAACCGTAAATCAGGCAGGTTGGGAGAGTATGAAAGAAAAGAAAAAGATACTGGTCTATAACCACATATTTTTTCTGATAAGTGAGACGTTCGTTTATCAACAAGCAAGGGATTTAGCACAAAACTTTGATGTTCATGTACTTTCACAAAAGTTTCAAAACCCACATGGTTTTGATTGTTCTATGCTGAAAACGCATTTAGTAAAACGGCCACAATCGTTGGTAGGTCGTGCTTTGGGTAAATTGATACGCTACTGGTGTGGTGCTCATATGAATATATCCTTAAAGTCTTTTCTAAGGTTTAGAAAATTAGTTAAAGATCATAATATAACTGCTATACATGCCCATTTTGGTCCCAATGCGATAGATATCCTGGGATATGCAAAAGCTTTCAATATTCCCTTAATGGTGACTTTTCATGGCCATGATGCTTCTACATTACTTCGGGATAAAGAATACAAGGAAAAACTGCCAGAGCTTTTTGATTATGCTACAGGGATTATCATTGTGAGTCGACATATGATTGAAACCTTGGAGCTTGGTCCGTGGATTAGTAAAGTTCATGTTATTCCATGTTCAGTGGATCCTACTAAATTTACGATACAAAAGAACAATAAATCATCGGAGGTGGTAAAAATTGCTCACTCGGGGCGTGTTGTACCTACAAAGGGGGTTCCTGACTTAGTAAAAGTGTTTTCTGAGTTGGCAGATAAATATGACAACATTGAACTTCATATTGCAGGTGATGGTATAGAGCTTGAAGACTCCAAAGAATTGGCAAGAAAATATGGTCATCCTGAAAAAATTAGGTTCTACGGCAGGGTATCCCAACAGGAGGTCAAAGACCTGCTAAATGATGCAGATATATTTGTACTGAATAGCCGGACCGATGACAGGGGAGATATGGAAGGTACCCCGGTCTCTATCATGGAGGCGATGTGTCTTAAAAAGCCGGTTGTCTCAACGATCCATGCTGGAATTCCGGATGTAATAGAACATGGAAAAAATGGGTTGCTAGCAAAAGAATATGCAAATGAAGAGCTGAAAGACCGTATAGAAAAGCTTATCCAAAATCCGGAGATGAGAAAACAGCTCGGAGCAAAAGCTAAAGAAACGGTAGAGGAGTCGTATACGAATCGTGTTATGCAGGAGAAAATAAATAAGGTTTTTGCAAGCCTTTAAATCATAAACTATCCAAGCAACGGACAAAACTATGCTACAAGCATCAGTTGTAATTCCTGTGTATAATGAAGCCACAGAGCTTCAGAAGGTATTAGATGCGCTGGAAAACCAAACTTTCCCCAGAGATAAGTTTGAAGTTATTGTTGTCGATAATGGATCGACTGATAACACAGAAGAGTTAGTACGCGGATATGAAAAAGTAAAATATCTATTACAGGTTGAGTATCTGAATAGCTCTTATTCAAGTAGAAATAGAGGTATCGAAGCCTCAAAAGGAGAGGTGATTATACTGTTGGATGGGACTGTTATCCCGGAAAAAAAATGGCTTGAAGAAGGGTTGAATTGTATGAAGAAAAAGAATGCCGATATCGTAACCAGTAACGTACGATTTGATTTCGGGGGCAAGGTGACTGGGGGAAAATTATATGATTCCAATAATGCTACAACAAGAAGCCAAGTGAAGCAAAGAGGTGTTGCAGTCACTGCATCTTTATTTGTACAGGCTGATCTTTTTAAAGAACTGGGAAAATTTGCTGAAGGAACAAAAACGGCTGAAGATGGAATATGGACGTGGCGTGCTACACAAAGAGGGTATAGATTGGAGTTTTGTGGTAACTCCCGGGCCATTAAAAAAGCCAAGTCATTTGGAAAACTGTTGAAAAAGCAATGGAGAGAAGCAAAAGGATACCCGGTATTTTGGAGACTCCAGGGTAAACATGTACCTCTTTATAAGAAACTGATAAAAAGTTTACTTCCATATCATCCAAAAAAACTTGACCGGTTAGTTAAGAATGTTGATTTCGAGGTCAAGTTACTCCATAAGATAAGATTATACTTTGTTGCCTGGACAATATGGGTCACAATGTCGTTGGGACATATTTATGGAAGCTATTTATTGAATAAGGAAGATGCAGAGGAGAACCGAAGGGTAAAAGAGTTGGTTTGAACTTTTAAGATTGATTTCGGTTGCCTTGAATAATAAATAGAGTTCTTAAAAAAGGTTATTAGGAAATCTAAAATATATATTTAATTGAGTTATAAGATTAACATACTGGTTTCGACAATTGATTCAGGCATTCAAGATCTGGATACAGTTATTTTAGATCCCAAAAGTAATGTAAAGTATATCGTCTCACATCAATATACAGACGAGAAATATAAAAAAATTCCCGATTTTTTGGAGAGAGAGGATATTATAGTGTCTCAAATTTTTGGGAGGGGGGTAACAAAATCTCGAAACAATGCGATCCGACTTGCAGATGGCGAAATTGGTCTTTTTGCTGATGATGACGTTACCTACAAAGAGAGTTATTTTGACAGGCTGGAAAAGAGATTTAAGGAGAACCCTAATCTGGATGTAGCACTTTTCAAGATAAAGACTGGCCGGGGAGAACCTGAATATAAAAACTATCCCAATAAAGTTGTTCAGTATACAAATGCACCTTCAGTGGGTACTGTGGAAATGGCATTCCGCATAAAAAAAATTCGTGATAAAGGGATTTGTTTTGATGAACGGTTTGGGGCCGGTCAAGAGCTTTTAATTGGAGCAGATGAGAGTATCTTTGTACAAGATTGTATTGATGCAGGGCTGAAAGTGAAGTTTTTCCCTGAATATATCGTGGGTCATCCCTTTGAAAGTTCAGTAAAGACAATACCTAAATATGATAAACGTCGTATTTGGGTGACCGGTGGGTTTGACTGCAGAATAAATGGACCTATAGCTTTAGTAAAGGCTTTTTTAGGAACGGTAAAAAATTTGCCAGACTTGTTGCGGCACAAGAAAAATCCGATTGCGTATTTTTATCATCGAATTTCTGCTGTGCTTTACATCTTGAAAACTAACAATAATCAACGAAAATTATAACCTTTTTAGTGTTTTACTACCACTACACGAGAGGTTATTTCAAACGAAAAGAAATAATTCTATGGATCAAGAGTATAAAGTGGATTTCATGATTGTTGGGTCCCAAAAATGTGGTACAACAACACTTGCAGAAATGCTGAGAAGGCACCCTGCAATTGTATCTTGCGATGAAAAAGAGCCAATGTTTTTCTGTTCTAGCCCAAATTGGCAAGATGAAATTTCTGATTACCACTCACTATTTCAGTGGAAAAAGGGGGGCATGCATTTTGAATCTTCCACCTCATATACCTTTTATCCATATCGAGATCTTAAAGTTTGGGATCGCCTGTATACTTACAATCCTGATCTTAAAATTATTTATATCGTTAGGCATCCGATCGACAGAATTATTTCTAGTTATATGCATGCATATGAGCAGGGACATTTTGATACTGGGCTTGAAAAAACAATTGTTAAAAACGCTTTCTTCTTGAATGTAACCCGATATGCTACACAAATTAGGCCTTATATCGATCGATTTGGGTCAGAAAACGTTCAAATCCTTTTTTTTGAGGATTTGGTCCAAGATCCAAGTGCTGTAGTTAGTGAGTTATCAAAATTTTTAGGGATTTCAGAAAAAAACTTTGGTGATGTGCAAAATATTCATTCTAATAAATCGGTAGGAGGAAATAAGTTACATCACAGATATAAAAATCCTGGTATTGTGCTTCGAATAGTTCGCCGGTTTTTGCCATTTGTGTGGAAGAAAATAACGGATAATTCTGATCGGGCTTTTAAAGAGAAGCCTCAAATGGATCGGCAATATCAAGAAATGGTTCTCCATTTACTAAGAAATGAGATCGATGAATTAGAACAAATAACGGGTAGAGATTTAAGTACATGGAGAAAAATCAATGACTGTAACTTCAACGGAGATATTGAATCTGTTGAGCCATCATGGGATAGACTTAAGGTACATAACTAATCCCTTATAGGTTAAGGTTATATTGCTGTTATATCTAATTACCCTGGTGAAGTGATTAGCTTTTTAACTTTGTTCTTCCAATAATATGGCTTTAAGAAAGTGGGAAGTATATATCCCAATGGTGAATGCTTAAAATCAAAAGCCTTATAAATATACCAGTATGTCAGTAGTTTTTTAATGGAAGGTTCGTTCAGAGATTTAACTTTTAGGTAATTTAACCTGGCAAAGTGCTTGGAGCCTTCCAGGTATATCAGCTCGTTAGATTTTTTGGGGACGAGATCACATAACACATCCAAAAGAAATTTTGAGTCTTCTACCCATTCTTTCAATCTTGATGCTGAACCGCGATTATCTCCGTGATCTCTAAATGAAGCCTTAATTTCTTCTATTTCTATTCGTGGATATTTTGCTGCTATTTTCATTTCTGCTACAACATCATTCCATAAATGAGTTTTAGAATGGAATCCTCCTACTTCACGTAGAGCTTCAGTTTTAAAAAGGGTGTTACAAAGGTAGGGAGAGGTCTTGTCATCAAACCATTCAAAGATAAAATCGGTAAATGATTGTCCGCTTATCTTATTGAATCTTTTGGCAATCAAAAAGCCGTTTCCATCGATAATTCGCATGCCGGTACGGATTAGCCCTGCATCAGGCTTAGAATCAACCTTGCCTATGCAAGTCTCAATAAAATCGGGATCAATTAAATCATCATCATGGAGCATGTGAAAATACATGCCATTTGCTTTTTCCACACAAAAGTTAAAGTTGTTATTTGCTCCTATATTTTTTTTGTGCTTAAAATATTTGATTCTTTCATCTTTATAACTGTTAATAAGCTTTTCAGTATTGTCAGGTGAACAGTTATCAGAGACAATAATTTCAATATTTGGATAGGTTTGTTGTAAAGCACTTTCCAAGGCATTTTTTAAATACCCATCGGCGCGGTTGTAGGTTGGAATTCCAATGGTCACAAGTGGTTTTTGTTCTTTAGTCATTTTTTAAACCTCTATTAGGCTTAATATTTCTCAGTTTGGATTATTTATTTCTCTCTATTTTAAATCTAATTATCAACTGTATTTTAATATCGTAATGTGATGTGTTCATAATCTTATAGTTCAAACTTTTACAGATAGTGCCTCTGGTTTACGATAGAGGGTGATTTTTCTATAAAAGCCGGCTTTTATGACTATCCCATACCGTATTTTGTAAGCAGTATACATAGGGATTAATGCTGCAAATGCTGCTAAATAAGATGTGATTCCTGTAAGAAATTCAGGGTGAAATAGCATTCTGTAGATCTCAACTACAATGACCAAAGCAGGTAAAGCATGCCCCACAATAGGGATCGTAAATCTGTATTTCGCCTTACGTAGATGCCGAGTGGCCAGCCTGAAAGCAGGGTCTTGAGTATAGTTTACATATGCATACCAAAGGATAATATCTAAAAGAAGGAATCCCAGCGTAGTAAAAGCAAGATACGGAGACGTATTACCGGAGAAAGTTAAGAAACATAGTAGTAGTCCACTGCCTGCAACAAACCCAGACACAACAAATAAAACGGGAGTTAACCAAATATTCCAGGCTGGTAGCCCCCGGCTCTTGTACATAATCATTCCCTGGCTAATCAAGAATATTAGTCCGGATATAAAACCAACTAGGCTAAAAAATATTGAGGAAAAGATAACCTCAAGAAAGCATGAAGGAATAAAAATAGCAGCTGCCAGAGTTTCGCGTGACATCCATGACTGCTTCCAGTTTCGCATAAGATAGATTGCTCGGGAAGGCCTTCCTGCTTCTTGGGATACGGCAAATAACCCAAGTATAATCAAAAGTGGCGCGCTAACGATATAAAACAAATTCGTACTAGTGCTAAACTCCTGAAAACAAGATAAAAATGTGCCAACGAGATAAATTCCGCTTCCAACCCCACCAAGCGTGAAGTTTAGTACAGCAGGTAAGCGCCATACATTTTGGTGTATTGGTTGTAAGGTGTTGGCTATTTCTCTCATCTTATTTCATGTTATTTTTTAGGGTATAATCCTCTGGAAGGATGTACCACAAAGAGGGGGCAGTTCCAACTTCCGGATGTAGGCATTCTACATTTTCTTCTCTTACCATTTTGGATATGTTACTATTTGGATTTTCCAAATCCCCAAAATGCAATGCTTTAGAACTACACATGTTTACACAAGATGGTGTTGCTTCAATATCTATACCTGGCATTAGGCCCTGTTGTAACCCCGCATCCACTTTTACAACACAAAAATTACACTTTGTACAGGTTCCCAAGAATGATTGGAGATCTTCGTCATTAACTTTTTCATCAATTGGGTTATTATCATCTAGTTCTACTATTGACCTGGTGTTATATGGACATCCAACTATGCAGTATCCACACCCTGTACACAAATCCGGATCAATATCGACGATACCATCGGGTCGTTGATAAGTTGCTTTGGTAGGACAAACCTCAAGGCAGGGGGCGTTTTCACATTGCATGCAGCTCATCGGCAGAGAAATACGTATTTCATCTTTAACGTGATCTATTCCGAAATCAAAAACATTTCTGCGGCTCCCTCTAGGTACATTATTGGTTTGCGTGCAAGCGACTTCACATGCTTTGCAGTTGATACATTGTTCCAGATCTATGATCATTCCCCATTTAGGCATAAAAAACCTCTCTCCAGTTCATTAATTATCTATTTGTTTTTTAAGATGATCAGCCAGTCGCAGAGATAATGCTACAGCGGTTAAAACGGGGTTTGCATATCCTACCGTGGGATAAACTGACGGACCTGCTATAAATAAATTTAGTATTCCATGTACTCTGCAATTGGGATCGACGACTCCATTTTCCGGGGATTCGTGCATGCGCGTCGTACCCATATTATGCCAACCACCATGAATGTCAGGAGGTGGCACATCATCTTTTAGTTCGATCTCCAGATGGCCAAGTCCCGATCGACGCAGTTCATTGTCAACTATTTGTTGGGCTTTACGAATACTTCTGATGTCTTGGGAATTTAATTTCCAATCCAACTTTATTTTTTGTTGCCCAAACTGGTCTTTAACGTTATCAAGCATTACTCTGCTTTCCGGATCTGGAACTTGTTCAGCCATAATGTTTAGCTTAAATGCATTTATTTGACTACTGTTATCCAGATACTTGTCGAAGTGAGGACCGGCTACTTTTCGCAGAACGGCAGCTGCGATACCATCAAAATTTTGGATGCAGTTTTTTAAATGTCCTTCAAAATCGTCGACTTTTCGGCCACTTGCCACTGCAGCACCAATCTTTTTGAGCGATTGTACCCCACTGTTAGGATCCGGAATGGAGACAGGATGAATAGAAGTGGTAAAGTTTAGTAATTGCTCTTCTCTCAATACATTTTCATCAATAGTCAATTTGCCCATAACGGGTGTTCCATTTTGTTGATGAACATCATAGAGCCCAGCACGTTTGTATAGGTTGGGATCTGATGGGTAAAAAACCCCACTCCATAAGTGAGGGTGTTCCATGAAGAATCTACCTACAAGGTCGTTTTGATTCCCTAACCCACATTTCATAACATCATTAGAAAGCAACAACAAACGTGGTATTTCCAATGCGCCAGTTGCTAGTATAAATTGTGTTGCTTTTACACGAAATTCTTTTCCATTACGAGTTGTTGTAAGTATCGTTTTAACTTTTTTGGCGTTTTCAGAGGCCTCAATTTTTAGTGCAGTCGCATTTAGTACCGTGGTGATATTTTTTGCATTGTCCAGTTCTCGTCTATAATCTTCATAGAAAATGTTTTTTCGTGTGAACTGAAAAATTGTTGTTTTAACTTTTTCATTAACAAATGGGAGGGGAGTTCTGGTATCAGAGCTTTTCCAATGATCAGCATCATAAGAATAGGGACCAATTTTACAAACTTCGTGTGCTCGTTCATAGTATGGATCGAGATGAGTCTTACTAAAAGGCCAACCGCTGTATGGCACCCAGTCGCGTTTTTCAAAGTCTATGCTATCCATCCCGCGCAATCGTACTCCCTGTTCCTCATTATCGATATCTATGATCCAACGATGGCTGGTTCCTCCAAAAGCCCTAACTCGAGTACGGTCTAGATCGTAATAGGGTGTTCCAACGTTTTTACCGGTATTCAGTGTTTGTAGTTCCGGATTGGGTTCCAAACCGCCACTTTCAAGTAAAAGGACGTTAACATCTTTATTAATAAATTCTCTGGCAACAGTAATTCCAGCCACCCCTGCACCGATAATACAAATATCCGTAGCTATTACTTTACCTGTTTCAATATTTGATGAATCTATGATCATTTTATACAAAAATAGATTTGAACTTATTATATGACCGTTTAAAATTTTTGTTTTTTAAAAATGTATTTGATCCTGATGCTTTATTCTTGATACTATTATACTTATTCAACTTTGATTCCAAGAGATTAGCCAAGTCTTTCCGACCTATCTCTCTGAGGGGAGGGATGAGGTCAGTATAGGGGGCTATCATATCATCAGATGTTATTTTTACGCCTTTTAAAACCATTTCTGCAGTTACATTATCATAGGGAAAGGAATCCATTTTATTGAGCTTTCCAAGTACCAGAAATTCCAGCATTGTACGGATACATTTTTCACATCTACCGCAGTTCAAGTTATTATGTTTATATTTCTTGAAATAGTTGCATACCCGCAGGTTAAATGGTACCGATAAGTAATCAGTAACCATTTTTACTTTTTCCAGTCGGGAATAAATGAGCCCATCATGACGAATTTGCAAATTGTTACTGCTGAAATTCGGTTCTAGTAAGGGATGAGAACCATAAGGGGTTATATTTGAGACTCGCAAGGATGATGCGATCGATACAGTACTGAACCGATTGCTTAATATATGTGCAATAGCAGCTAGTGCGGCTCCCTGGAACTCCCAAATCCAGAAGTAAAAATTGTTCGAAGCATCCTCTTCACGGTAATTTAAATAGATGTTGGTATATACCGGCAAGAGGGTTACCTCTAAGCGGCTTACAACCTCTTTAAGCATAGAAAATACATAGCCAAATTTTTTCGGATCATCCTGTTCAAGGCCAAAAACAATAACTCCGTCTTTTATATATCCGGGATGTTCTTTCGGATAAATCTGCCGATTATCAACGAATGTGCTGTAGGAATCTATTCCACCGGAAAAAAAGAAGGCAGCATTTTTATTGCGAGTGTCTTGAGTTTTTTTTCCCTTGGTTTCAATTTCAAGAGTGATTAGTTCATGTTTATCACGATAGTACCAGTGACGGTATAAACCCAAAACATCTTTCACACCTTGATACAAAGCAGGAGAGATTGCTTCATCAATGGTATACCGTTGTTCTCCATAATATAATGCAGGAAATAATGTAGCCAAGAAAAAAGCATCAGGATTACAAGAGATATCGCTACTAAACTGTTTATCTACTTCAAAATAGATTACTTCCTGCGGCCGGTCTATCGTTTCCCAGACCAGCTCCGCACTAATTCTGCATCGATTATTAGCATAACTTTTTTTAATGTTTTGGACCTTCATCTTTCTGGGGATATTCTAAGATTTTAGCATATACGTTAATTTATGGTCATGTATTTTATGATTTAATTTGATGAACTTGGATTTTAACTTTTTATCCTTGTTGTAATACAGATTCAACTTGTATCTCAAAGCGTTTGCCAGTTCATTGTGATTCTGTTCTTCTAATGGGGCAATAAGTTCGTTATAGCATGCTGCGGTATATTCACTAGTTATGGCTACATTTTTGTATATCATTTCTGCAGTGATATTGTCGGTGGGGAATGAATCTATTTCGTGTAATTTACCAATGGCCATAAACGCCAGCATTGTACGGATACATTTTTCACATTTGCCGCAATTTAAATTCCCATATTCATATTTTTTGTATCGATTACATACTCTTAGAGATATAGGTAAGGGAGAGGCTTCTAACATTTTTTTTGTTTTAGTCAGCCTGGAATAAAGTATCCCATCAAGACGAATGTTCAACTTTTCACTGCTAAAATTAGGTAGTATCGAAGGATGAAGCCCGTCGGGTACTTGGTGAACTAAATCATAGGTTCCGGCTATTGAAATACTGTTCAATCTATTGCTTAAAATATGAGCAATAGATGCTAATGCAGCCCCCTGAAACTTTGAGATCCAGAAGTCAAAGCTATTTTTCGCATCCTCTTCGCGGTGGATAAGGTAGATATTAGTGTAAACTGGTATTAATGAAATATTTAAATCATCAGCAACTTGTTGTAAAAATGAGAGCACATATTCGAACTTTTTTGGATCGTCTTGTTCTAGTCCATATGCAACAACACCATGTGTTATATATCTAGGATGCGTTTTTGAGTAAATGGACCAATTTTCAAACAGAGTATGATAAGAGTCAACGCCTCCTGATAAAAAACAAGCCGATTTACCTTTTTTGTATAATGATGTGGCTTGTGCCTTAGTTTCTACTTCTAATTTAAGTGGATCTCTTTTATCCTTGTAAAACCAATGGTAAAACCATCCCAGTGTATCTTTAGCTCCTTGATATAAAACTGGTGAAATCTTTTCCTCGATAAAAAACCGATGCTCTCCGTAATGTAATGCGGGGATTACAGTAGCCAGGAAAAAAGCATTTGGGTTACAGGATATATCGTTAGCGAACTGTTCATCTACCTCAAAATAAACCTCTTCTGATGGTCGGGGGGTATCCTCCCAGATAATATTCGCACTTACCCTTTTTCTCCCGCTAATTATATCTGTTTTAAAGTCTTGAACCTTCACTTGAACCTCTTATTGAATTACTTTCTTAGTTGTATAATCACTCTCTTCTTATTGTAAAACATGGGTAATGAATAGTTTTATACCCCCATATTACCTGTTATCATTTTTTTACCCAGTAAGACGTATTATCCTTATCGGATTTGAGTCGCAATGGGTCATATCCAAATAAACGTAATATCAGTCCCGTAGGAGTGATTATTACATAGAATAGGATTGCCAGTACCAACTGTTCGATCCAGTTATTTTTTTTAGCAGCCATGATGGAATTATATTTAGTTTCTTATTAGTCGAGTACAAATTCTTTTCTCCAGTCTTTATCTTCGGTTATCTCAGGTTGTTCTCTTTTAAACATTACGAAGTTTTCTAAGAAAAGGACATCCATCTCCGTTCTCATAAAACATCGATATGCATCTTGAAAGGTACAGACGATGGGCTCACCTCGAACATTGAATGAGGTATTTACGATCACTCCATACCCAGTCTGTTTTTTGAATTCCCTAATTAGCTGATAATACTGTGGGTTATCATCCTTACTGACAGTTTGAATCCTTGCGGAATAATCTACATGTGTAACAGCAGGAATATCACTTCTGGGAATATTCAGAAGTTCAATTCCAAATAGTTTTTGGTGGTCTTCCGCTTGCTTAATTCTTCTGGATTTTTTTACAGGTGCAACAAGCAGCATGTAAGGTGATTCTCGGTAGAGCTCAAAGTATTCACTTACATCTTCAGCCAGACATGATGGTGCAAACGGTCGAAATGATTCTCGGTATTTTATTTTTAGGTTTAGAGTGGACTGTGTTTCCGGACTCCGCGAATCTCCCAAAATACTTCGAGCCCCCAACGCTCGGGGGCCAAACTCCATTCGGCCATTAAACCATCCAACTACCTTGCCATCAACAAGTTGCTCTGCAGCCAGAGAAGGTATTTTTTCAGGATCTTCTTTTTTATACGGAATACGTTCCTCTTTTAACCATTGTTCAATTTCTTTCTGGGAAAAAGAGGGCCCCAAATAAGATCCTTTCTGGAAATCTTTTTGGCCATTTAGCATGCGGGGTTTATCCATAATTTGGTACCATGCGTATAGTGCAGCACCTAAGGCACCGCCCGCGTCTCCGGCAGCGGGTTGTATCCAGATATCGTCAAAGATCCTTTCACGAAGTATTTTGCCATTTGCAACGCAGTTTAGAGCTACACCTCCGGCCAAGCATAGATATTTTTCGCCGGTTTCTTTACGAACGTGACGGGCCATGCGTAGCATCACCTCTTCCACAACTTCTTGGACCGACCGTGCCAGATCCATTTCTCGTTGTGTTAACTTAGACTCGGGTTCCCGGGGAGGGCCGCCCAAAAGGTCATGAAATGCTTCGGAGGTCATTGTAAGCCCCTGGCAATAGTTAAAGTATTTCATATTCAATCGGAACGACCCGTCCTCTTTTAGATCCATAAGGTTATCGAGGATCTTTTCTTTGTATTTAGGTTTGCCGTAGGGGGCTAACCCCATTACTTTATATTCGCCAGAGTTTGCTCGAAATCCTGTATAGGTTGTAAATGCAGTGTACAACAGTCCTAAACTGTGAGGAAAATGAAGCTCGTTTTCAATCTTGATATTATTATATTCTCCTACTCCCCATGAAGCTGTAGCCCACTCTCCAACACCATCTATTGTGAGTACAGCTGCTTTTTCATATGGAGAGGGGAAAAAAGCTGATGCTGCGTGGGATTCGTGATGTTCTGGGTAAAGGACTTTACCCTTATAGCTCAACTCGTTTTTTATTATACGATCTACCCATAATTTCTTTTTGATCCATTGAGGTATGGCTTTAGAAAAAGATAAAAAGCCGTCTGGAGCATATGCGAAGTATGTCTTGATAAGACGATCAAATTTGAGCCATGGCTGATCGTAAAATGCTACCAGCTCAATATCTTTGATGGATATGTTTGCCTCTGAAAGACAATAGCGTATAGCTTCCTTTGGAAAACTTCGTTCATGTTTCACTCGAGTGAATCTCTCTTCTTGGGCAGCAGCTAATATTTTACCATTTTCAATGATACAAGCAGCGGAATCATGGTAGAATGCTGAAATTCCCAGTATGTATATTTTTTTGTCCATGTTTCTTATTCCCAATGTGTAGTTTTAACAGATTGTGTATTGATCAAATTTTCCTGCTTTAAATACATAATTATAGTTTCTGCATATTTTTTATGAGCCAGCGGGCTTGGATGGTCATCAAACGGATAGAAGGAGTGTTCAGGATATCTCGGCCCCCGATCAACCGAAATATCTAGCGTTTTTATTCCTTTAGAGTTACAAAACTGTAGCATTTTTTTAGTGTTTTTCCCTTCATGGATACCAGCAAGAATAAAAGTTGAGTTTACCTTATCACAGAGCAGTTGAAATTTCGTTATTATTTTTTTTGATACTTCTTTGTTGTTAAGACGGCTATCATATCTCATATCATATTTGTTCTCAAGACGATGCATCAATGCTGAGTAAGATGAAAATGGTAAGCCGGTATATCGGGTATGGTCATATATAATTTTCAAGTCACCGTTTGCTGTAAGTCGGCCACATGGTACTGAAAAGGGACTTGTTCTCTCTAAGCGAGTAAATGACTTTTTCCGTTTTCTGGTAAGCGTGTTTCTGTTATCATGTATTTCGCTGCCATACATCAGCATAACAATTCGAGGTGGTTCCCCTTTCAATGACGCTTCTTTGAACTGCAAATAAGACTGTAATATACTATAGCCACTCACGCCAAAATTACGGACTTTCCAGTTTTTTAAATGCTGTTGGACTAACCATGGGAATGTTTCGTTATCGTAAACCAGCCAGCCATAAGTAAATGAACAGCCTAAAAACCATATTTCCGGGTAATTTGTATTCTGATCATACTCTTTTTTATCAGAAGTGATCCGATGACCATTTTCATCATGGTTAGCAGTAAATGTAAACCGATTGTTAATGCTTATTGAAAAGTTCCCGGGTTGAAAAACAAACCCCAGTTTAGGATCTGACTGGTACAACTTTCCTTCAGGCACAATGGTAGACTTCTCTTTAGTAAACGTTTTAGGTTCGAAACCCTTATGCCGAAGTATTATTTCAAGTCCAATAACGAGTAACAGAGCTAAAGCTGTAATTTGGATAATTGTAAGTAAATCTATTGAACCCATGATATTATCTATTACTACCTTTAATGGTGAACAAAAACACCAGGTATTTTTAATATTCTACCACATTGGGTAGATATTGTCAGTGTCATCATCGCTGTCGCTTTTTTTTATTTTTGATACCTTGACATAGGTAATCAGCAATCCAAGCAAGACAATCGATAAACTTATTAAAAACCACATGTTAGATCACTTTATATTTAAATGTTGATTTAAACCAACGGTTGAGTTTGATATCTTTGTAAAATCAAAGTACTGCATTTGTTCTCTGCGAATCTGATCAACTAATCTACCTTTCGGTATAGTTACATCTTGATAGGTAAGAGCATGATCTTTAGGTACATCATTTTTTAGCACGCATCCTTCTGATAGTCCCATTGGAAGAAATGCTTCTGTATTTACAATATCAGAATTTTCAAGTGTTCCATAAGTGGTAAACCCCCCGATTCCATCCAGCATATCACCTGCCTTAAGATCTTTTTTTGCTAAAGTGATAACATCACAAACTGCTTCTCCCTTTGGAGCGATGGTTGCATCATTAAAGAGTACCGCTCGTGCCGCAGTGATGGGAACTTCAAGGTGGGGCAGGTGGTAGGGTACATAGAATACATACAACGGGCCATCACCCATTTTGAAATAGGACATATAGTCTTGTTGTATAGGATTATCATTATATGCCAGCACAAAAACGCCGGGTCCCGGCTCAGCACCTAATATGTAATCAACAAGCCCTCCGTTCATCATCTGGTCCATCGGAAACAGGTCGATAGCATCAGTTGCATGTTCACATTCTGGCCCATACATTCCTCGTTTTCCTGCTTTAAAACCAGTTGCATTAGCAACAACCGCCATTTCCATTGAAAGTTTAGTACCATCGGCAAAGGAGGTCACCATTCTTGGTTTTTGTTTGTGTTTACGGGCAAATTCTTTTTGGGTCTCCGGGGTCCGGTAAGGGTCTTCGAGGCCTTTTATATTTCCTGCTAATACAGGATCGTAGCCAATTGTTTTTACAAACCGCATTAAATTCATCAGTACTCCCGGTTGGTCACCATCGGCATTTGTAATAATTACACCATTGTCGTCGGCATATTTTTTTAATATGGGACCTACAGTGGCGTCAAGCTCAGCATTCATTAGTACTACGTGCTTTTGATGGTTTATAGCCTCCACCGTAACTTGTGCACCAAACTCAATTTGACCAGTAGCTTCAATAATAACATCCAAATTTTCAGCCCTACACAAAGCATTGGGATTGTCTGTAACGGCGTATCCCCCCTCAGCAATCACTTGATCTAATTCATGCGTTGCAGATACTTCCCGGTAGTTATCCACTCCTGCCTGGCTGAATGCTCGTTTTGCTTTTGATAAGGTACGGTTATATAGGGCAGCAACCTTCATTCCGGGAACGGATCGCTCAATCGTTAAAACGGTCCCTCGTCCCATGTATCCTGCTCCAATGATTCCAACCCTGACAGGGTTGTTACTTCGTTCCCTCTCTTTAAGGGCATTATCTACTATAATCATAAATCTATCACTATTTAAATGTTATGCATTTATAACTGCTGGAGATACCGCTTTTTGTTCTTCTACCTATTGCTCATACTTTTTGGGGAGATGAGTTATAGTTTTCCCACTTTTGATCTTTGTCAGAGATAAAAATCTGCTCTGTTTCTCTCCATTCAATATTGAAAGCCTGATCATCCCATCGAATTCCCTGTTCTGCTTCCGGAGCATAGAATGCTGAAACCATGTAGTATATTTCGGTATTATCTACTAAGGTTTGGTAGCCGTGAGCACACCCCTCAGGAATGAAGAGCATAGTATGATTATTCTCTGTTAGTTCAACTCCCAGCCATTGTTTATATGTCGGTGATTCGGGTCTAACATCAACGATTACATCCCATACTTCACCTTTTACACAGCGTACCAGCTTTGCCTCAGCATGAGGTTTTACTTGGTAATGTAATCCGCGAATAGTGTGTTTGAATTTGTTATAACCAATATTGGCCTGGACAGCTTCAAATAATATTCCCTGCTCTTTGAATTCTTTTTCACAATACCCACGAGCAAAAAAGCCTCTTTTGTCGGTTAGCTTTTCTATCTCGATTACAAAGGCGCCGTCAATTTTAGTTTCTTTGAAAATCATAACGAAAGTCCGATTCCTTCATATTTGTGGAAGAGGTTTTTGCTTAACATTCTTCTCCCATCAATGATTAAAGGTTGTTCGTTTTGGGTATGTATTAGGTCGGGCACTTGTTTGAATTCGTCCCAACTGGTAAGCAATAAGATGGCATCAGTTCCCTGGATGCTTTGGGATAGATTATTTTGATATACTATCTGATGGTTTCCAAATAACTTTTTAGCTTCGTGTTGGGCTTCAGGATCATAAGCTTTGATCTTTGCGCCTTCTGTGAGAAGGTAATTTACAATCGGAATAGCAGGGGACTCCCGCATGTCATCGGTGCCCGGTTTAAATGCCAGTCCAAGGACGCCAATAGTTTTTCCTCTCAGACTTGATAAGTGTTTTCGTAGTAGTGCAATAACCTCTTGCGGTTGTTTTTTATTGATTTCTATAACAGAATCGAGTAGTGCCATAGGATTTCCTGCATCCTTGCCGTGCGCAATAAGCGCCTTCACATCTTTTGGAAAACAACTCCCGCCAAATCCACATCCGGCAGCCAAGTAAGAAAGAAAGCCAGGGGTGATTCTGTTACCGTTAGCTAAAATCGGGCTAAATCGTTTGTCCTTGTGCACACCTTCCATTACCTCAACGGCATCAATGCCTCCCAACGTAGCACACAAATTGCCAATTTCATTAGAAAATGAGATCAATGTAGCCAGCAGAGAATTCGCGGTATATTTAATCATCTCCGCTGTTTTATTATTGGTTGTTAGGATGTCAACGCCCTCAAAAACTTTATATACTTCTTTCAGTATTGAGTGGGTTTTTGGGTCAATTCCACCTAGTACGATTCTATCTGGATTCATGAAATCATCAATAGCTTCGCCTTCTCTCAAAAATTCGGGGTTCATTCCCACTCCGAAATCTTTGCCGGCTTTTTTTCCTGATGTTTCTTCCAATATGGGCTGCACTACATCATCTGTTGTTCCGGGCACAACAGTGCTTTTTACGACAACAACATGGTATTCCTCTTTTTCTTTAAGGGAAACACCAATGGCACTTGCTGCTTTCTTGATACTGCTGAGATCTATTTTATCCCCTCTGTAGGGCGTGCCTACTGCAATAATAGATAAATCGGAATGCAAAATTGCGCTGTGAAGATCTGTGGTAGCTGAAAAACCGTTTTTGATATTGTTATTTAGCAATTCTTTTAATCTCTTTTCATAGATTGGCGGGATGCCGCTGTTAATTTTCTTAACTTTTTCTTTATCTATGTCAACACATGTAACATTATGTCCTTTTTCTGACAGGCAAACGCCTGACACAAGTCCTACATATCCGGTACCAATGACTGAAATATTCATTATGCTTCCTCTGCTTCTTGATTTTCGTTGTACCACAATAAATTTCGGATTAGTCCTTCTTCAAGTCCGATCGAGGGACTATAACCAAGCTCATTTTCAGCTTTAGATATTACTGGGCAGCGCCTGTTTGGGTTATCTACCAAGTAGTCTTCGTCATTACTTGGGATATGTTGAACTTCTCCGTGATAGTTAATATGATCGCGGGCAATTGTGATGATCCGTTCAGCTAGTTCTGTCATTGTTATTTCTGGTTCTGAAACCCCAATATTGTATGAATCGCCCGGCTTCCCGTTTACCAATATTTTGAAATAGCCGGTTATTGCATCTGCTATGTAGCAGAACGTTCTGGAAGGAGAGCCATCCGAGTGCATTACGATGTTTTTTCCTGATAAAACATCACGCATAAAGTCAGGTATTACCCTACGGTCAGTAATTTTTAAACCTGGCCCATAATTATTAAATGGTCGGGCAATAGAAATAGGCAGGTCAAATTCTTGTGCAAAGGTTACGCATAGGGTTTCTCCATACCGTTTTGATTCATCATAGCAGGCGCGAGGGCCAGTACATGATACATTCCCACGATAGGTTTCCGGTGTTGGGATGTAGTCTGGATGGGGATCTCCATAAACTTCACTTGTTGAGAAAAATAAAAAACCTTCAACCGGGGTTGCTGTTTTTTTTCGGTTGCGCGTGTATTCTAATAAATATCGTAAGCCGTTAACATTTGCATCCATTGTTTCAAGCGGGTGTTTCCGATAGTAAATCGGAGATGCTATTGAGGCTGCATGGATGATATAATGAAAATCAATAACGGAGTCGGGAAGTGGATTTCTTACATCGTGTTTTACTAATCCCAAATAATCATCATGTTTTACCTGCTGTAACCATTCAGGAATTCCACGTATATAATTGTCATAAATTATTATATTTATTTTTTCTTTTTGGGCTACTTTTTCATTCCACTTTAATAGTGACTGGATGAGGTAATATCCCAAGAACCCTGCACCCCCGGTGATAAGAATATTCTTTCCAGCAAGTTGACTAAATTCATTTTCCAATGAATTACAGATGTAGTTGAGGTCTGTTTCCACAACTTCTGTCGCACTTTGTATTATCGTATTTGCTCTATTCATATAAAACCTACCAGATCTTCCAAGGTGTTGATTCTGATTTCCATAAATTTTCAATAACATTTTTGTCTCGGAGCGTGTCCATGGGTTGCCAGAAGCCCCGATGTTTGTAGGCTGCTAATTTCCCGTCATTGGCAAGCTTTTCAAGAGGATCTTTTTCCCATACTGTTTCATCGCCCTCGATGTAGTCAAAAACTTCCGGTTCTAATACAAAGAAGCCACCATTTATCCATGCACCGTCGCCTTGGGGTTTTTCGGTGAAAGAATCTATTTTAGAATCTTTATCACGGAGACTAAAAGTACCGAAACGCCCGGGTGGTTGAACAGCTGTGAGGGTAGCAGAAGTCTTGTTGTCTTTATGAAATGCAATAAGTTCTTTGAGGTTTATATTGCTAACACCATCACCATAAGTCATACAAAATGTTTCATCTCCAATATAATCTTTGACTCGTTTTAGACGCCCACCGGTCATAGTACCGTCTCCCGTATCAACAAGAGTCACCTTCCAAGGCTCAACACCATTACGAAGGATTTTCATGTTGTTCTTTTTTAGATCAAAGGTGAGATCTGACTTGTATAAGAAATAGTTAGCAAAGTACTCTTTAATGACCGCTCCTTTGTATCCGAGACATATAATGAAATCTTGAATCCCATAATGAGAATATATTTTCATTATATGCCAAAGTATTGGTTTTTCTCCAATCTTGACCATCGGTTTAGGTCGTACGCTTGTTTCTTCACTGAGCCTGGTTCCATAGCCTCCTGCAAGAATAACTGCTTTCATATTTATAACGCTCTTTTTTATTTAAGTATTAATTAATGCCCCGACACTGATTCTTAGTCTTATAGAACTATCGAGTTATTTCCCTTGGTGACATTCTGTAAATATCTAAATCAACAAGCATGCCAAGTGATGAAAAAAATGAAAAACGGCTATAATATCCTGTTTGTAGCCATCACAGGGGGTTCTGTTTTAGGAAAGAGTTAAATTGAATAAAAAAAGAGGAGTTTTTGAGTAATTTTTACTCGGTGGATTGAGGAATAATTGAGTATTCAGCCTATCACCCTAACTGGTTTCAGAATTATAAAACCAGAAGAAATGACGCATCTAAATAAGAAATGCTAATTATCTTTATTTACAGGATTGATTAATGCAATCCAGGGGCCATTATCTGGCGGACTAAGTGTGATACTGGTACTGATTTTAAGAAGATCTTGGAGTTTGTCTGCAATCTTTCTTATCGGGCCAGTAGTGTTTTCTGATTTAAAAACTAATTCTGTGTCAGTCCAAGAAGCAGTAAGAATATTCAGCCATTGGACTTCTATACTATCCGCCGTTATTGCGGAAATATCCAGCGTAATCTCTCGACCCTCTGTGAAGTACACCGCATATTGCTTACCTGTATTTGCTAAAGCATAGGCCTCGTTTTGTGATCGATTGCCTAATAACGATGGTTTCGGAAACATAGAAAAAAAATCAGTACTGTCACTCAACATTCGTGCAGATTTGATGCTTTTTAAGGCAATTTCGGAAATACCTAGGCCTTGCTTTGGTCGGTGAAATCGAACGGCTGAAACTCCACCAAAAATATTAATCCAGAAGCTTTGTAGGCCTCCGGCATCTGAAGGTGCTCCGTTTGAAGAATTTTTTGCACCATAGGTTTTAACAATATTAACCGGTCGTTGTCCTGATTGTTGAATTCGGGTTTTCAGATCTAACAGATGTTCATAGGCTATTTGATGTCCCGCGCCTTCGCCATGCCTTCTGGGCATTTGGGTATTTTGGGATGCATCAAAAAACTGGTACAAGTTGACATTTTTTAGCACATGTAAATGGTCTTGATGTCTAATATCCCAATTGTCTCGCATACTGGTTACGTATATTTTTTTTCCCGTAGCATTTGCTTCCTTATGTATAAACTCTGCCCAGTAGTCAGACCACTCTAATGGAGTACTTGCTTCATTTTCGATATTATAAAGAACATTATTATATGTAAGGGCAATGGAAAGTAATTTAGAAATGAAGGCCTCTTGGAATTTGAGAACCTCAATATCATTATTTAGTGTTGGCACCGTTAAGAATAAGGGATGATCTTCGCGCCAAGGCGGTTCTTTCCATGTTGTAGGTAATCGGGTATTATTGGTACTGTAATTTGTGTTGTTTTTGGGATTATAGGGATGTTCACTCCAATCCGATCCGTCATCTCCGCCAAAATCCCAACCATCCCACAAAGTTAACTGTACAATTATATCGCGATCAGAGGTTTTATCAAGGAAGTTAATCAAACGGTTCCAGTATTCGGGATTCCACGTGTTTAAATTATATTTCCCGTTACTTCTCTGCCCAAATGCATAGACTTCGCCCAAATCATGATCATCATCGTCAGACATAACAAGTCGAAGGTAATTGCCACCGGCAGCTACAAGAGAATCCAGATGGTTTGTGAGTTTATCCCCGGTCCACTGGAATAAGTTGTCATTATTGCTACCACCAATAAGCATGATAGGTTCTTCTTTGTATTGCCAGTAGTTGGGATTATCGCTGTAAGGTTGTATAGCATTCTTCTCAGGTACGGCATCGTCGCTAGGTGAATAATCACTAGTGGAATTTGTTGAGTTATCATTACAGGAAGCTGATGATAAGATAATGAGCCCCAGTAAAACTAAAGTGGTAAATATCCGAACAGTTTTATTGCTTGATGTTAGCTTTTTCATAACTCAGTATGTCATATCGTTGTGGTAAACATATATTTTAAGAAATGACTGCTATATATTAATGTTTTACCGGCATTTGATTTAGAAAGTTCCCACCTGTTAGAAAGAAATATTATTGAAAACTGTTAGGGCAGATTCGAGTGGCTTTTTACTTCATACTTTAAAAGAGAGAGATAACAATAATCCTTTTCAGTTTTTTATGAATACCCAAATCTAATGAAACTACTTTATCCCTATTATGCATTAGCTGTTTTGAAAATAGATATATAATATATCTAGATAAGAAAAGCTGTGCTTGTGGGCATTAAATGTGTCAGACCAATCCTTAAGTCGTTTATATTTCTATTGAATATTAAATAGGCCTGTTCGAGTAAAGGAAAATTTAAAATCTGCGAACTGTAAATATTTCTATTTGTAGAGTTTAAATACTTTGATTAGCTATGAGTTTTTTAAAATTACACATTAAGTGTGCGGTATAGTAGGGATATTAAAAACGCGGGTAATTTTTACTCGTTGGATTGAGAAATAATGAAGTAGTTCAGTTTCTAATCCATTCTTTTGGGTAACCACTAAATAAGAATATCCAAGAAAAGAGATAATGTTATTTATATTCTCAAAACGATATTGAGAGGGATACACAGCTATATTTAAATCATATTGATGATATTTAGTAAGGCATCAGCTAATAATAGGTAATAGTAAAAAAGACTTGCACAACTATTCAAAGTAACATAAAACTTAGGATCTGGACTAAGGCATAGTTTTTGTTTCATAGCATGTTGGATACTATGATTAAATGATGTTGTCAAAATGTTCATCAATGACTAAGAAAAGAATCCTTATTATCTCCAAGTCGTTTTACCCGAGGAATTCTCCGCGTGCGTTCCGTACTACGGAATTGGTAAAAGAGTTTGGCCGAGAGGGCCATGAGGTTACCCTTCTAACGGTGAAAAGGGATAAATACCATATACCGTTTGAAAAAAAATATGGTGTTACAATTAGAAATTTAGGCCCCCTGCAATTACCGGAAATCAATCTTACAAATAGTACCGGGATTAGCAGACTCATTAAAAGGGGGGTGCGCAGGGGACTTCTTCAGTTGTTCGAATACCCCAATATTGAATTGATGTTTAAGGTAAAAAATGCTTTGAAAAAAGAATCAGGTTATGATTTACTGATTTCTATTGCCGTTCCTCATCCAATCCATTGGGGGGTAGCGTGGGCGTGGAAAATGAATAATCCGATTGCCCATACCTGGGCCGCGGATTGTGGGGATCCATATATGTGGCAGACGCTCGATTCGTTTAACAAGATGTTTTACTTCAAATATTTTGAAAAAAGTTTTTGTCGTAAAGCTAACTTTATAACTGTACCTATTGAGGAAGCCAGAAAGGGATATTACCCTGAATTCAGGGACAAAGTACGAGTGATTCCCCAAGGGTTTAATTTTGGAGAGATAGAAATTGATCACTCATCTTTCAGTTCTAATACTGTTCCAACCTTTGCTTATGCCGGTGGATTTATTCCGGGAGGTAGAGATCCAAGAGAATTTCTGGATTACCTGGTTCAAATCGAACAGCCCTATAAATTTATTATTTTTACGAGAAGTAAAGATCTTGTAAAACCATATTTAGAGCGAGCAAATGGTAAGATTGAGATTCATGATTACATACCACGCAAAGAGTTACTTCGCAGATTAAGTAAGATGGATTTCTTGGTCAATTTTGAAAATCGTTCCAATCTGATGATGCCCAGTAAACTAATCGACTATTACCTGGCAGGCCGCCCTGTGCTGAATATACCAAGTAAAGGGATCAATAAGTATACGATTAATCAATTTTTGGTAGCTAACTACAGAAACAAATACAATTATAACGGTGTAGATCGATACCGTATTGAAAATGTATGCGATCAATTTTTATCGTTGTGTGAAGAAATACAGGTAGCAAATGAGTCTTAATAATAACAAAACGGGCTTTTATTCTGCTTTTTTATTCTTAGTGTGGCCGTTGTTCGCATTATTTACAGCATTTTGGAATTATAAAAGTAAATGGGGTAAAAATGTACTTTGGGCATTTGTAGCATTTTATGGTTTCTCATTTGCCATTGGCGCTGAAAATGATGGGGCCGATATTGTTCGGTATGTAGCAGAGGTAGAGCAACTCCATGGGGTTAATATGACTGTTACCGATGCCGTTGATTATTTTCTCGAAAGTGGTGAAGTCGATATTCTTAGAACATTTATAGCTGTGACTCTTTCCAGAGTAACAGGAAGTCAGGCTATTGTTACTCTTGTGTATGGAATCATTTTTGGGTTCTTCTTTTCCAGGAATATGTGGTATGTCTTAAAAAATATGGAGGGTAAAGTACAACTAATAACCATTGTTCTTTTTTGTTGTTTCTTTTTGACAGTATCCATCTGGAAAATGAATGGGTTTCGGTTTTGGACAGCGACCCATGTGTTTATCTATGGGCTATTACCATATCTTTTTGAGGGAAAAAAATCGGGTGTTTTAATAGCATCATTGGCTATATTAGTACACTTTGCATTTATCGTACCAGTGGGTATTCTATACGGTTATATGGTTGCCGGCAATAGGCTGACCTTATATTTCATTTTCTTTCTCTTAACATTTTTTATTACTGAAATTAACCTAACGGTCTTCAATAATATCGTAGAAAACTATGCTCCTGAAATTATACAAGAGAGAACTTCAGGCTACCGGTCGGAGGCCTCAGTAGAGCAATACAGGGGAGGAGGTGGAAGTAGTGGGAGAGTTTGGTATGCAAGGTATTATGGAACTGCTCTGAGATGGGCCATCAAGGGATTCCTTTTAGTTCTCTTTTTTCAAGGCCGAACATTTTTTAATAACAACAAAAGGTGGCTTAGTTTTTATTCTTTTACACTTTTCTTTTATGGAATGGCCAGCTTGTTAAGCTCATTGCCTTCGGGGGGGCGATTTCTAGCTGTCGCTAACTTACTTGCTCTGGCCTTAATCACGTTATATGTCCAGAATCGGGAGCATCAAGTAATTATGAAAAGATTCATTATCGCTGCAACACCTTTGTTGTTACTCTACGTTGTGGTTGCATTTAGAATGGGGCTTTATTCGATGAGTGCCACAGCAATACTTGGAAATCCTTTTATTGCATTATTTATGAATGGGGAGAACATTTCATTGAATGATGCACTTAAGATGTTTTTATAAATAAATTGGTTAATACGGTGATGTTTTACTCAGCATTAAATACAATCAAAAGTCATGTCAAGAATATCCCAGGATGGCGAACAAATCGTAAAATTGTAGTTATTGAGAGTGATGACTGGGGAAGTATTCGAATGCCTTCTCGGGAGGTATATCAAGAGTGTATTGAGGCAGAGTATAATGTTGATCAAAATACTTTTGAGCGATTTGATAGCTTGGCAAGTGAGAGCGATTTGGAATTATTATTTGACGTGTTACACCGACACAAAGACCAGCATGGCTCACCTGCAGTCATGACAGCAAATATTTTGACTGCTAACCCTGATTTTAACAAAATTAAAGAGTCAGGGTACAATGAATACTATTATGAGCCAATTAAGAAGACTTTTAAGAATTATCCGAATCATTCAAATTGTTTGAGTTTATGGAAGGATGGAAAAGAGGAGGGGATCTTTTTCCCACAATCGCACGGAAGAGAGCACTTGAACGTATCGCTTTTCATGGAGGCATTACAAGAGGGGGATGAAGATGTGCATTTTGGTTTCAAACATAAAATGCCGGGTAGTATTCCAAAGAATTGTAATAATGGAAGAAATAAATATGTTGAGTCTTTGCGGTACAGTAGTCTTCAGGACAGAAAGGAAAAACTATCTATATTGTTAGAGGGATTAGAATTATTTGAGGAATTGATGGGCTATAATTCAAAAACATTTATTCCACCTAATTATCTATGGAGTCCGAATTATGATAAAGCAATGTCAGCAAAAGGGGTTTGGTTTTATCAGGGACGCAGAAAAATGAAAGAACCATTATTTGATGGAACTATCCAATTCCACACCCATTGGTTGGGAGAAGAAAATGAAGTTGGCCAAAAGTACTTGTTACGGAATGCAAGCTTTGAGCCGGCTTCTTTAAATACAGATATCGATCCGGTTGAAAAATGTTTGAATGAAGTATCAGTTGCTTTCAGGATGAAAAAACCTGCTGTAATTGATACTCATCGTGTTAACTACGTGGGATTTATAGATACTCAGAATAGGGATAAAAATTTGAGAATGTTTGATGAGTTGTTGTTCAAAATAATAAAAAGATGGCCGGAGGTAGAGTTTTTTAACTCGGAGCAACTTGGAAAGCTGATGTTAACCAATGAATAAACATTAATGCTATCTGGTCAGAGTAATAGCATTTCCAACTTGGTATTTGTTAGAAACTTGGAAGCGATTTGATTTCTCTATTTCCTGTTTGTCTTTTGCATACATATTATAAATAAATAAAATTTGTTCATTTTGATTTAGGTATTATGAAGATAGCTATTCACAGGCGTAAAAATTCTTTTAGTGCTAACTGGATTAAGTATTGTGAAAACAAGGGTATTAACTATAAAGTTGTAGACTGTTATTCAAATAATATCATCAATCAGGTTCAGGAATGTGATGCTCTTATGTGGCATTTTAGTCAAGCTAACCCCAAAGATATTTTATTTGCTAAAGAACTTACTTTTTCGCTACAAACTGCCGGGAAAAAAGTATTTCCCAACTTTCCTACAGCGTGGCATTTTGATGATAAGGTGGGACAAAAATACCTGCTTGAATCTATCGGGGCACCGTTGGTACCCTCATATGTGTTTTATGATAAGGATAAGGCGCTAGATTGGGTTGGGGAAACTTCTTTTCCAAAGGTGTTCAAATTACGACGGGGGGCAGGTTCGGCTCATGTGAAGCTGATAGAGACCAAATCAGAAGCTACTAAAATGGTTAATAAAGCTTTTAGACAGGGTTTTAGGCTGTATAATAAGAGAGCAAATCTTAAAAATCGCTGGTATAAATATAAAAAAGGCCAAACTGATCTTTGGAATCTGGCGAAAGGCGCGCTTCGTTTTTTCAAAGAACCTGAATATTCTAGGATAGCCGGTCATGAAAAGGGCTATGTATACTTTCAAGATTTTATTGCTCAAAATGATTATGATATACGAGTTATCGTAATAGGAGATAGGGCCTTCGCTATTAAACGTTTGGTCAGGGAAGGAGATTTTAGAGCCTCAGGAAGTGGGCACATTTCTTATGAGAAGCGTCATTTTGATGAAGCTACGATTGAGTTGTCCTTTAAAATGGCAGAAAAAATAAATAGCCAGTGCTTGGCCCTGGATTACGTTTTTCAAGATAACCAACCATTAATTGTTGAAATAAGTTATGGTTTTGTAAAAGAAGGTTATTACCCTTGTAAAGGATATTGGGATCGAGACCTTAATTGGCATGAAGGTTCTTTTAATGCCCAAGGATGGATGGTTGAAACTGTTCTATCCTGATTTATTTTTTTGTATTCAAAAGTTAGTTAATAATAGGTATATACTATTGGTTGAATTTATTGTCTTATTATCTGCAATTAATATTCGCTTAGCTTTTTTCATAATTGTTATTTAAACAATAATACAAGCTTATTTATTGTAGTATGCTGCTATTCTATTGTAGTCATTGTTGATTTAATAATCACTAGATTATTGAACCTGTTTCCTTTCTCGAACAAAAATTTCCTCTTCGGATAGTTTTTTTCTACTTATTCCCATCTCTTTTCTCGGTCTCTTGTTTTTTTTATCACACTAAACCTATGCGATTCAAAACATTAGAAAACCCTAATAAAATGTGGGGGTTTTAGGGGATCTAGCGGAACAATCATTGTAATGATAGGTATGATAACTTTGTAGTAATATCTACCACACATTTGCATTTACTGGACTTACAATAAAAAGAAAGAAAAAAGTCTTTCGATTTATTACAAAAAATTTAAGAAAAAGATCCAGTAGTAAGAAAAATAAATTCTTACGATCTAATTACCCCAAATATCTACAGATATGAAAACGTCTATAATATACCTGGCGACGGCTATTGTTATGCTTGCTGCCTTCGTTCAATGTAAGAAAACACCAACAACTATAAATTCGGAATCTTCAAATACACAAATTAAGCCTGAACTTTCTGCACCTTCCCAGAATGATGATGTTCAGGGTACAACAGTCCAATTATTCTGGGAAAAAATATCTAATGCTGATGAATATAACCTTCAGGTATCAAAATCATCCAACTTTACTTCAACCTATGCAGATACAATTGTTAATGATACCACGCATACCTTAACATCACTTTCCGAAGAAACAACTTATTATTGGAGAGTACATGCTGTAAAACATGTTGGCAATAATAAAAAAACTAAAAAGGTGGGAAATTGGTCTAATACTTGGCAGTTTACCACAGGAAGCAGTACAACTATTACTGTAAATCTTACTTCACCTGATGATGGATCAGTAGTTTCAACTCAAAGCCCTCAACTAGAATGGGAGTCTGTGGCTGCTACTTCTACATATGAATATCAGATTTCTACTAATTCAGATTTCACCTCTATTGTTAAAGACTCGGTAATTGATAAAACATCAATAAAAACTCCCGAACTTAGTGATGGCAAGGAATATCACTGGCGTGTACTTCCGGTAGTGGATGACGGTAGCGGTGAATGGTCCAATAACTGGTCTTTTACTGTTGAGATGTCTTCATCTACAGCTGTTGTTAACTTATTGTCTCCAACTGATGGAGCAACAGGCGTATCTACATCTCCCTCTTTTAAATGGGAATCATTATCAGGAATAAGTGATTATCAGCTACAACTTGCTGAAACCAGTGATTTTGCTACTACAACGATTGATAAACTCATAGCTGATACCACTTATGCAGCAAACGGATTAAAAAGTGGACAACAGTATTACTGGAGAGTTCAGTCGGACGGTGACGGTGATACCGGGAATTGGTCTACTACATACACCTTTACTACCGAATCATCCACTGAGCCCTTGCCTGCTCCAACTTTAGTTACGCCAACTGATGGTGCCACAGGTGTTTCAGTACAGCCCACTTTTGAATGGCAATCTGTTACTGGTGCCGATTACTATGAGCTACATGTAAGTTATGATAATCAGATGGCTATAGAAACGCAGGTTACTGGAAATACTTATACTCCTTCCTCTACTCTGAATTCAGGAACAATTCATTATTGGAGAGTTCGAGCAGTTAAAGATGGTGTTAACGGTGAATGGTCAACAACTTATGATTTTACCACTGAATCATCATCATCTGGTGGTGTAACAGGTGATCGCCAGGCCTTGATGGATTTGTATAATGCGACGGACGGCGATAATTGGGTTGACAATTCCGGTTGGGGCAGCGGTGATCCCTCTGATTCTTGGTACGGAGTACAGGTAGATGCCAACGGTCGCGTGGTCCGCCTGGACCTGTGGGATAACGGGCTGCAGGGTAGCCTGCCGGCCTCCATTGGAAACCTGACGAAGGTGAAGTACCTGAATTTAAAGAAGAACCAACTAACAGGCGACATTCCTTCGGAGCTAGGAAATATGGTGAGCTTGGAGTGGTTGCTTCTTGAAGGCAAAACCAAAGATAATGATTCAACAGGTCCGAAAGAGCCCCCACAGGATCTTACCAAGCCTTATCATCAAGGCAAACGGAATGAATCTACTAATCACTTTACAAGTTTACCCTCAACAATTGGAAATCTACAAAACCTAACCCGCTTTGAGCTTTCGGGTTCAGGCATATCGCAGATTCCATCAGAGGTATATGATATTACCTCTTTAGAAGGGTTGTATATGAGTCATAATTACAATGTGACGCATGGAATTGATTCCAAGGTTGGAAACCTTAGGAACTTGCGTCACTTTTATATGGCAGAAAATAATATGACAGGCGATCTGCCGTCTTCTATGTCTAATCTTACGAAATTGACTTATTTCACGATAGGCTCTTCGAGTCAAACATCCAACCAAAACAGTTTTACTGGAACGCTCCCTGATTTTAGCAATGCTACAGGGTTAAGGCAGTTTGTACTTAGCAAGAATGAATTAGGGGGAGATTGGCCTAAATATTGGAATAACGGTAATTTTACTCAACTAATCACCCTGTCGGGGCAATGGAATAATTTTACAGGTACTCTTCATGGGTTCAATAACTTGCCGTCCATCAGAAGTATCGTGCTGAATGGAAATAACTTAAGTGGTTCGCTTGATCCGCAACTTACGCAAATTGATCAAGGTGTTAAGATTGTCGCGCTGGGCTGGAATAACTTTAGTGGCGATATCCCCCAAGATGGGTATGGCTGGTACTATGATATGCGAAACTGGCGGTTGAATGACAATGATTTAACGGGACGTATACCCTGTGATTTATGGAATATGCTCAACAAAAGTGATAACCTGCGAAGGGTATACATGAATAATAGCGAGTTTGACAGTAATGCTACCAGCTGTATGGAAGAAGTAAGCAGCCCGGTGTTACAAACGATAAATGTCAGTGATAATAATTTCTAATCAACATATTTTTAAAAGTCTAATATACAGACGGTAGAATTGTATTCTACCCCCATTTGAGCCGGAATTGTCGTCATGCAATTCCGGCTTTTTATTTTATAATATTTAAGAAGCCCAGCTAAATTTTTCGTAGTGTGGTATTGTTTTTGATGTATTTATCAGTTAACCCAACTATGTCATAAAACTATGAAACTTCAGATCGGTGTTTTGTTGGTTCTTTTAATGAGCCTAAGTGCTATAGTGTTTGGCCAGAATAAAAGTGGTGTAACAGGTGATCGCCAGGCCTTGATGGATTTGTATAATGCGACGGACGGCGATAATTGGGTTGACAATTCCGGTTGGGGCAGCGGTGATCCCTCTGATTCTTGGTACGGAGTACAGGTAGATGCCAACGGTCGCGTGGTCCGCCTGGACCTGTGGGATAACGGGCTGCAGGGTAGCCTGCCGGCCTCCATTGGAAACCTGACGAAGGTGAAGTACCTGAATTTAAAGAAGAACCAACTAACAGGCGACATTCCTTCGGAGCTAGGAAATATGGTGAGCTTGGAGTGGTTGCTTCTTGAAGGCAAAACCAAAGATAATGATTCAACAGGTCCGAAAGAGCCCCCACAGGATCTTACCAAGCCTTATCATCAAGGCAAACGGAATGAATCTACTAATCACTTTACAAGTTTACCCTCAACAATTGGAAATCTACAAAACCTAACCCGCTTTGAGCTTTCGGGTTCAGGCATATCGCAGATTCCATCAGAGGTATATGATATTACCTCTTTAGAAGGGTTGTATATG
Organism: Fodinibius saliphilus; assembly: GCF_005869845.1. Classification (NCBI taxonomy): domain Bacteria; kingdom Pseudomonadati; phylum Balneolota; class Balneolia; order Balneolales; family Balneolaceae; genus Fodinibius; species Fodinibius saliphilus. The sequence continues at coordinate 542,791 of NZ_VAWF01000001.1, forward strand.
AGTCATAATTACAATGTGACGCATGGAATTGATTCCAAGGTTGGAAACCTTAGGAACTTGCGTCACTTTTATATGGCAGAAAATAATATGACAGGCGATCTGCCGTCTTCTATGTCTAATCTTACGAAATTGACTTATTTCACGATAGGCTCTTCGAGTCAAACATCCAACCAAAACAGTTTTACTGGAACGCTCCCTGATTTTAGCAATGCTACAGGGTTAAGGCAGTTTGTACTTAGCAAGAATGAATTAGGGGGAGATTGGCCTAAATATTGGAATAACGGTAATTTTACTCAACTAATCACCCTGTCGGGGCAATGGAATAATTTTACAGGTACTCTTCATGGGTTCAATAACTTGCCGTCCATCAGAAGTATCGTGCTGAATGGAAATAACTTAAGTGGTTCGCTTGATCCGCAACTTACGCAAATTGATCAAGGTGTTAAGATTGTCGCGCTGGGCTGGAATAACTTTAGTGGCGATATCCCCCAAGATGGGTATGGCTGGTACTATGATATGCGAAACTGGCGGTTGAATGACAATGATTTAACGGGACGTATACCCTGTGATTTATGGAATATGCTCAACAAAAGTGATAACCTGCGAAGGGTATACATGAATAACAATAGGTTCAGCAGTAATGCTACCAGCTGTATGAAAGAAGTAAGCAGCCCGGTGTTACAAACAATTAGTATTAGTGGGAATAATTTTTAGGTGAAAATTAACCAAGTGAAGTTCTTGCCAATTTGCAACTAGTATATAGAATAACGCCTACTAAATAGTGAGACTTTTAAAATTTGGCATAGCTCTTGTGGCATATAGTTAAAAGATGATGATATGCGATTACCAAGATATGAGAGATATCGAAACTGTAATATAACCAGTTAACCACTTATGCCAGACAATCTGAAATCACCAATTATTTTTTTTGGATTTGGTAGGTCAGGTACCACAATCATTTCCAATATTGTTTTCAGGCACCCCAAATTAGCATGGGTTTCCAATTATCAAGACAAGCTTCCCCAATACCGATCAATAAACGTACTTAGAAATATTCAAGATAATTCTTTGTGGAGAATAAAAAAGCCTAACAATGCCCACCTAGTTTCCTTTTTTTTTAAGTTCTTATTTTTACCAAGTGAGTCATATTCATTTTGGAATTGGGTAACAAAAAGAGAGTTCGGAAGGAGTTTCTTTTGGGAGATGACAGAAACAGAAAATAGAAATGCTATTCGTGAGGTATGCAGTAATATTGTCAAATACCAAAAACGTGAAAGGTTTTCATTTAAAATAACAGGGCCTTCGCGGTTAGAATATTTACACAGTATTTTTCCCGATGCAAAGTTTGTTTGGATAAAGAGAAGTCCGTTACCCAATATCAGGTCCCTTTTGAACATAGATTTTTTTCAAGACCGCAAACATGAATTGTGGTGGAAAGGGGATGTATATTCGAGTAAAGAGTTGAAAGAAATAAAAAACTGGAATGGGCAAGCCGAGCTTATAGCTGCCATCCAATATTATAAGGTACATGAAGTATTTCAGCTTGAAAGACAAAAACTCAACATCGAAAAAAATATATATGTATTACAGTATGAAGACTTTATTAAAAACAGTGATAGGGAGATGAAAAACCTTTTAGAATTTCTAAACCTTGATTACCATGATAATGTCAAAAGCTACTTACGTGATAGGGAGATTTATAATGCAAATAGAAAACAAGAATTCTATCTCTCTTCAGAGCTTGATGACCTCGTATTAAAAATAGCAACAGAGGGAATAGGATAAGATCTTGGTATCCCATTTTCTGGGCATAAAAACAGAGAGTGCAATAAAAGTGGGCTATGAACATATAGAGTAATATTTACTCAAACCGTTGACTAAAAATAACCCAATTTAGCTGGATTGGCTAAGGGGAGGTGTCTTAGTACGGCTTAACTCATAAGCTAAAAAATGGCACAACTCTTGTAATAAGTATTAGTGATGATTTACGTGTTTTTGGGTCGATATTTATTGGCTTATCCCAAATTGTTTTTAAAAAACTATGAGAAAAATTTGCTTAGTCATTCCATCATTACAGTCGGGAGGGATGGAGAGAGTAATGTCGGAATTAGCGAAATACTTTGCACAAAGAAGAGGGATAGAAGTCCATTTAATACTGTATGGAAAAAAGCGAGATATCTTTTTCTCCATACCGAATGGTATAAAAATTCACAGGCCATCATTCGACTTTAAAAGTACAAACAGAACAATCAGTACGCTTAAAACGATATATTTTGTACGAATGAAAGTAAAAGAATTACAACCGGACGCGATACTTAGTTTTGGGGAGTACTGGAACAATTTTGTGCTACTTTCTTTGCTTGGTGTAAATATACCGATTGTAATTTCAGACCGATGTAAGCCAGATAAATCTCTGGGTATATTTCAAGACATCTTGCGGAAATGGTTGTATCCATCCGCTGCAGGAATGGTAGCACAGACCTCGAGGGCAAAAGATATTTACCGCAGACAAAAATTAAACAAAAATATAAAGGTAATTGGGAATCCTATTTTTAAAGTTACTCCGAATTGTAAATCACACAATAAGGAGAATATTGTATTAACTGTTGGAAGACTCATCAAGACAAAACATCACGATAGACTGATTAAGATTTTTGACAAAATATCTTCTTCGGATTGGAAGCTTGTTATCGTAGGAGGAGATGCACTAAAACAGCAAGGTATGCAGAGGCTTAAAAAATTAGCTGGCGATTTGAATATTAAAGGAAATGTAGAATTTACAGGCACGGTTTCTGATATAGAATTATACTATAAGAAAAGTAAGATATTTGCCTTTACATCTAGCTCTGAAGGGTTTCCTAATGTGATTGGCGAGGCCATGTCGGCCGGTTTGCCAGTGATCGCTTATGATTGTGTGGCTGGTCCCTCCGATTTAATTGATGATGGGAAAAATGGTTTTTTAATCCCGCTATTTGATGATGATCAGTATTCAAAAAAATTACAGCACCTGTTAGATGATGAGCACCTTCGATTAAAGATGGGAAAACATTCTAGAGAAAAAGTAGAACAATATTCTACTAAAACAATTGGGGAGCAGTACTATTCATTTATCCTTAAAATGTTATGAAGATCCTTCAAATAAATAGTTCAGTCAATACTACCAGTACTGGGAGAATTGCTGAAGAAATAGGACAGGCCCTTCAAAAACAGGGTCATGAGAGTTTTATTGCTTCTAAAAAGGTGGGGCCAGGGGGGAGCACCTCTAATCTCATTCACCTTGGGAACAAGTATGATGAGTATGCTCACGCCTTAAAAACAAGGCTCTTCGATCGTCATGGGTTTGGATCTAAAAGAACCACACAAGCTTTTTTAAGAAAGTTAAAGGAGATTAGTCCTGATGTAATAGGTCTTCATAACTTACATGGGTATTATCTGAATGTAGAAGGGCTGTTCAACTATTTGAAAGAAGTACAAAAACCTGTGGTTTGGACGCTACATGATTGTTGGCCTTTTACCGGGCATTGTAGCTTTTTTGATTATGTCTCCTGCGAAAAATGGAAAACAGAATGCCGGAATTGTCCTTTATCTGATAAATACCCTGCCAGCTGGTTTATGGATCAATCGAGGAGAAATTTTTATCACAAAAAAAAGTTATTCAATGGGATACAAGATCTGACAATTATTACGCCAAGCCAATGGTTGGCTACGTTGGTGAAACAGTCATTTCTGGGGGGGTATGCAGTCGAAGTTATAAATAATGGTATTGATCTTGAAAAATTTTGGCCTACTAATGCGGATAATATTAATAACCGCTATAACCTATTTGGCAAAAAGGTGCTTTTGGGCGTAGCCAGTGTATGGGATCGAAGAAAGGGGTTAAAGTACTTTCTTGAACTAAGCAAAAAATTAGATGATAGTTTTAAAATAATTCTGGTTGGCTTACCCGAAGTTGAAATTAACCGATTGCCGGAGAATATAATAGGAATTCAGCGAACAGAAAGCCTGGAAGAACTGGTATCCTTTTACAGTGTTGCAGATGTTTTTGTAAATCCTACACTCGTAGATAATTTTCCAACTACCAACCTTGAGGCACTTGCATGCGGTACTCCTGTAATTACCTTTGATACCGGCGGAAGCCCAGAATCTATCGATGAGGATACGGGTATGGTTGTAGAGAAAGGCAATTTAAAGAAGCTACTTGAGGCTATTAAAGTGGTATGCAGCAAATCAGAAAGATACCGTGAAGCTTGTAGAAATCGAGCGATAACTCATTATGACAAGAAAGAGAGATATTACGATTACGTAAATCTCTACGAAAAAACATTGGTTAAAAAACACGCTTTGAAATGAATATTTGGACTATCTCATTATTTGATCCCACCCCTTATGATAACGTAGGGAACCTCCGATTTATACAGATTGCAAATGCTGCGATTAAGGGAGGGCATCAGGTTACGCATTTTACAAGTACGTTCAGGCATACTTCTAAGAAACAGCGGTTTAATAAAGATACAACGCTCCCTATCGAGCCCGGTTATAGCGTTGAATATATACGATCTAAGGGATATAAAAAGAATATATCAATCAAGAGAATTTTTGCCCATCGTGATTTTGCCCAACAACTCATTGACTCACTAGCAGGACGTCACAAGCCGGATATCATTTTCATTAGTATGCCACCTATTGTTTCTGCAGCCAGGGTAGTAGAATGGGCAAGTGAGAATGATATTCCTATAGTCGTTGATATTATAGATCCTTGGCCAGATTCATTTATCAAAGATGTTCCAAATGCCTTAAAACCGCTAAGTCGTGTTTTTATCCAGCCTTTTTATAATAGGGTAAGAGGAGTCTTTAGGAATGCTGATGCTGTAACATCAATTTCCAACGGGTACTTAGATTGGGCTAAATCTCAGTGTAAAACAATTAGACAAACAAAATGTTTTTACCCAGCCCAAGACTTAGAGGCGATTCAATCAAAAATAGAAGATTTTAAAAAGACTGAAAGCAGGAATGAGGAAGTTTTGAGGATTATTTATGTGGGAAGTCTGGGCAGTTCCTATGACATCCCAGCGATCGTAAAAGCGTCTGAAATAATGGATAAAAAACACCCTGGCCAAACAGAGTTCATCGTGGCGGGTGTTGGGCCTCAGTCAGAAATTGTTGAAGAGTATCAGAAGAAACTGGGAAATCTACAATACCTGGGATGGATATCAGACGAAGAATTGATTAGGCAATACTTTTTATCGGATCTCGGGTTAATTCAACACAAAAATAATTTTACCCAGACCGTTACCTATAAGTTATTCAGTTATTTAAGTGCCGGACTGCCCATTTTAAATTCGTTGCAGAGTGAAATGGCTGATATAATTTCTGAAAATAATGTAGGGCTAAATAATATGAATGGTGATTATAAGAAGCTGGTAAAAAATATTGAGTACTTCCTCTATAACAGGGATCAGCTTCAGCTGTACAAACAGAATGCGATAGCACTTACGAAAGAGAAAGGAGATTCAAATTCGGTTTATGGGGAGATGATAGCGTTTTTTGAAGAAATAGCGGGTACAAGAGTAGCTGAACTGCAAAAAGAATTGGAAAAATTATGAAAGTTATCATTACACATGCGGGATCCCGTCAAGCCTTTGATGTGATAAACATTCTTAAGAGAGAGTACGGGTTGGAGACTATTTTATTTTCCAAGCCCGGCAAAACGCTGTACTTGTCGTTGGTATATAGGCAGAAAGTCAATCGCTTGGATTGTGAGATGTATGAAAATTTCAGAGCCGATTTTGAAAAGGTATTAAACCGCTACAAAGGGGAAAAGCTGTATTATATGGCGATTTCAGAAAAGGCGACCTTGCATTTTTATGATTATGTGAAAGAGAGGCCTTCAACCAATATATCTTACCTGTTGCCTGAGAAAGAAGTATTTGAACTGACAAGAAATAAGGATGAGTTTCAACAATTTTGTGAAATGAATAGGCTGCCGGTCCCGAGGTCGTACGATAAGATGGGAGTGGAAGAGCTCGCTGCTTCATTTAATCCCGTAGTTGCCAAAAAGAAAATTGGTGCCGGATCAATGGGGATGAAGTATGTTGAAACGAAAGACCAGATCCATCTTTTGGATGACATCAATTATGATTCCTATTTGATACAGGAAAAGATAGAGAGCAGTCAAAATATACACGGTGGGTTCTTTTTGAGCGAAAAAGGGAAAGTACATGTGTATCATGGACATTTTAGGATCAGAACCTTTCCTGAAAATGGCGGTGTTACTGTGTTTTCCAAAGCCGATTTAAATGAGGAGTTAAAATCGATAGGGACAAAGGTATTAAAGAAATTGAATTGGAGCGGTTTTGCGATGATTGAATTTATGTTTGATCAAAATAGCAAGGAGTGGAAAATTATAGAGTTAAATCCTCGACTGTGGGGGTCCGTAATGCTTTCAGAGTTTTGTAATTCTTCTATGCTCATTAATTACGTACGCCTTTGTCAAGGCAAACCATTACGAAAGAAAAGGGTGGCTACGGATAGGTATATTCGCTGGTTTTTCCCATTTGAGATAGTCAGCTTTTTAAAAGGGAGACTGGGATTAACCGATTTTTTCAATATCCAAAATGACAAAACCTGTTATATCAATTTCACATACAGCGGCTGGGGTGCTGCCCTCCTTTATCTCCTGTACTTTACGTTTAACGGGAATTCAATTAGTCGTTTTTTTAAAAAAATATTTCCATGAATGATCAACTAATTGTCTTTGATTTTGATAAAACCATGACTGAAAAGGATACCGTACTTGGCTTTTATAAAGAGGCATCCACAGTTAAACTGCTATATTGTCTTAAGCTGCCACTGTTATACCTGTTTGCCCTATTGACGAAATTGAATGTTATAACGAATACTGAGTTAAAGCGGTTGGGTATTAAGCTTTTTTTACGTGGGTTAAAAAGAGAGAAATTGGAAAAGGTGGCAAGCGATTATTCAACGAAAATTAAATTGAATGAGGTATATCGGGATGACTTTGGTAGATATCCGCCTGAAAAAGTGGTCATTATGTCTGCTTCTTATCAAACCTATCTAAAACCATTGTTTCCAAATCACCGGGTAGTAGGATCTGAGCTACTGTTCGATTCATCATCACAAGTTGCTGATCTTCATATCAATATGTATGGAGAGCAAAAAAAGAAGTGGCTAAACAATCAGGGCATAGATGAAATAGATATTCTTTTTACGGATAGTTATTCAGACAAACCATTGATGGATATTGCTAAAAATGTGGTTATGGTCAAAAACGGGGAGAAAGAATTACTTAAACAGAATAAAGATGATCTATTTTATAGTTAGTAGCTGATTATTATGGATAAAAAACCGAAATCTGTATTTACTGTTGATGTTGAGGATGGCATCAGTATTGCCATGCGTGATGCTTTTTCTGTGAATTCACCTCAAACATCCCGGGTGGTATCACTGACTAACAGGATCTTGGAATTACTGGCTGAACATCAGGTGAAAGGTACATTCTTTGTGTTGGGACAGGTTGCTGAAAAATTTCCGAATCTGGTTAAAAAGATAGCTACAGAAGGTCATGAGCTGGGAGTACATGGTTACAATCACTTGCAATTTCATAAAATGACACCCGAACAGGCATTTCAAGAGTTGAGCAGTGCGAAAAAGTTAATTGAAGATATTTCTGGACTAGAGGTGTTTGGGCATCGGGCTCCTGCATTTTCAATTTCCCCGGATACTCAATGGGGACTGGATGTCATTGCTGAAGTAGGCTTTACCTATGATAGCAGTATTATGCCTATTAACGGAATTAGGTATGGGTGGGCTGGTTTCCGAAAAGGCATACATTCCATAATAACCCCTTCCGGGAAGGAACTGATTGAGATACCGTTGAGTACTGTCAACATTTTAGGTAAAGAAATACCGGTTTGCGGGGGTGGGTACCTGCGATTGTTCCCCTATTGGGTTACTAAAATGGCCCTGGAGAAAATACAAGAGGAACGACCGGTGGCACTATATTTGCATCCCTATGAATTGGATACCGAGAAGTATCCCGATTACTATTTTGAGCAGCTAAAAAAAGCTACACTTTTGAAAAGATACAAGATGAAATCGATGTGGATAAACAGAAAATCAGTTTATCCCAAGTTATCAAAGCTATTACAGCGTTATGAATTTGATACAGCGTTTAATCTAGTTAGATGCCGGTCACCAATTGAAAAGTAACTTTTAATTGAAAAGACTTTCAAAATGGGTAAGAAGACAATTATATATATATCTGGTCAAGGTTTTATAGGTTCAACACTCTTAGACATACTTCTAGGTGCAAAAAAAGATGCCTTCAGTGCTGGAGAACTTATTTTCTTCCCTCAAAAAGGAATTAAAAATCAAGAGTACTGTTCATGTGGAAAAAAAGTTCCAGAATGTGAAGTTTGGTCAAATATTTACAAAGAATGGGAAAAGAAACGAAATCTAAAGCTAGATGAATATATTGAAATACAAAGATATTTAACCAGCTTAAAAAAAATTATATCATCTATTGTAAAATTAGTTATCCCTAGAAAGAAAATTAACTATTTCATTGATGATACCTATGAGCTATATAATGCAATATTTTCGGTTACAAATTCGAACATTATTATAGATTCTTCCAAATCACCGCTTAATATATTGATCTTAAAAAAAAATAATTTTGATTTACATGTTGTTCATTTAGTAAGACGTTTTGGTGATATACTGAATTCAAATAAAAAAAGAGCTGAAAAGAATTTAAAGAAAGGGATTGAACATGAAATAGTTCCAAATAGTACTTCCTATGTTTTTTTAAATTGGGTTATTAAGAATTTAATAACAATCGGTTTTTCGAGAGGGGTTAGGTACAAGAGAATAAAGTATGAGGATATTGTTGCTACTCCTGAAGAACAAATATCTTATATCCTAAATAACAAATTTGATTATAAAAAAATATTGAATAGGCGAGGCCCTTTCTACCCAAAGCATTTAGTTGCTGGGAATAAAATACGTATGGAGGATGAAATATTTATTTCTGAAAAGCCAATGCATACAGAATACCATAGATTAAACGGTAAAGAGAAATTATTTGCCAGACTTATTGATCAATTTTATTGATTTAATCAATATTCAGCAAGTTGTGAAAGAACAACAATGATTATGAATGCAAGAAACATATTATTACAAAATGCAAAAAACCTATTAGGCTGGCGTACAGATCGTAAGATCGTAGTATTTGCAGTTGATGATTATGGAAATGTACGATTGCATTCAAAAGAAGCCCGTCAAAAGCTGGACATGGCAGGTTTGCCGACATATAACCGGTTTGATGCTTTCGATTCACTGGAAACAAAGCAGGACCTGGCTATACTTTACGAAACATTGAGCTCGGTTAACGATAAAAATGGTCGGAATGCAGTTTTTACTGCTTATACTGTGCCATGTAATATCAATTTTGAGAAAATAGCGGAGACCAATTACGAAGAATACCACTATGAAGTTATTTCAGAAACGTATCAAAAATTGGCTACTTCGGATGCGTCTGCCTACAAGGGGGGCTGGGAATTATGGAAAGAGGGTATTGAAAAGGGGTTGATGGTTCCACAGTTCCACGGTAGAGAACATCTGAACGTCAACTTATTTAATGAAAAGCTAGAAGCTGAAGATCATGATCTAATGACCTGCTTAAAGAATAGATCTTTCACTAGTATTAAAAGCAATGAAGACAAGCTTATTTCGCCCATGGCTGCATTTGATTTTTGGCAATTTAAAGAAAATGAGCATTTCCATGGCATTCTGGAAGATGGTCTTATTCAGTTTGAAAATGTATTTGGAACTCGGGCTCAGAATTTTACTCCGCCGGTTTATAGTGCTCACCCTGTTCTACATAAAACATTAAAAAAACATGGTATTCGTTTTGTAGATATGGCTATGATTTCAAGTGTGCATCAGGGGCAAGGAAAATTTGATAAAAAGTTTAACTATACGGGAAAGAAGAATGATGAGGGCCTTTGTCTAATTGTTAGAAATGTAGTTTTTGAGCCATCAGCTAACTATGATATTGATTGGCCATCCTATGTTATGCAACAAATTGAGGCAGCTTTCCGCTGGAATCGGCCTGCAGTAATTAGTTCACATAGGGTGAATTTTTGTGGGCATATCAACGAAGATAATCGCAAGAAGGGGGTAAAGGCACTACATGAACTGCTAAAAAGAATAACAGACCGTTGGCCGGAAGTAGAGTTTATGGCAGCGAATGAACTTGGTGAACTGATCGTATCGGAATGATAGTGATACAAATGATAATACGTAATAATACGGTATTATAATTTTAAATAACTTGGATAATTGCTAAATAGTAAGAGGTTATAAGTAGATATCCGAGATAAATAAAACAGGCTGGATATGAAATTAAAGAGAGTCATATATCTGGGGTATTATATTAAACAGCTGAATAGAACAGAGTTTCTACAATTTCTTGACTATACAAGTAAGGTGACTGGGAAGTCCAAAGTTGCAATTGTCGTTGACATGTTGAAATCTGTTTTTATCTATAATATTTCTGTGCTTGAGTACTTTCAGTTTCGTTTTTATAAACGGTCTAAAGGAGAGAGAAAATTATGGGCTGGAACGGGTTATATGTATGAATATCAGCTTAAAATGAATCCTCGTAACCGACGCCACATCCTTGAAGACAAAACATTGTTTTATAAGAATTATGGTGACTTTTTAATTCATACAGTTGCTGACAGGGAGGATCTCAAAAATTCGCCTGCGGTTGCTGAAACTATTCTCACTAATAAGTCTGGCAGGTTGGTATTTAAGCCTAAAGAGGGAAAGTGTGGCTTAGATATAGAAATAAGAAGATGTGAGGAGTTTAACCGAGAGGGTCTGATCAAGTATATGGAAATAAATGATTATGCACTGGTTGAGGAGTTTTTGGTTCAACACCCAGAACTAAAACGTCTTTCCCCCTCTGGGGTTAATACGGTACGAATTTTTACTCAGCTTAATGATAGAGATGAAGTCATAATACTGGGTTGTCGCTTACGAATTTCAGTGAATTCGCCGGTTGATAACATGGCAGCCGGTAATCTTGCTGCTCCCATCGATGAGGACACGGGGCGCTTAAGCGGACCGGGAGTCTATAGTGATATTACCAAAGATGAACGGATGTATCACCCGGTTACTAGTGTGAAAATACCGGGTTTCCAAGTTCCTTTTTGGGAGGAGACTATGCAGATGGTAAAGCATGCGGCACTCCATCATAAAGAAAATAGATCGATTGGCTGGGATGTGGTTATTACAAAGGAAGGTCCCGGTCTGATTGAAGGGAACCACGATTGGTGTAAGCTCTTATGGCAATTACCGGCCAAAGAGGGGTTGAAGTCGGCTTTAAAGCAGTATAATTAAAAAGAATAGCATGTTTTATCCTAAATATGGAAAGCGGTTTATTGATCTGATAGGCTCTCTTTTGCTGTTAATCGTGAGCTTGCCTATCCTGCTGATCACTTCATTTTTTTTATTTGCTCAAAATAAGGGAGGGGTATTCTATTATCAAAAGCGACCGGGTTTTAAAGAAAAGCCTTTTTATATAATAAAGTTCAAGACTATGACTGATCAAAAAGATGAGAAAGGGAATTTACTATCCAATTCAGAGCGGATTACAACAATTGGAAGATGGGTTCGAAAACTGTCGCTGGATGAATTGCCCCAGCTGTTAAATGTATTAAAAGGGGATATGAGCTTGATCGGTCCGAGGCCATTATTGATGAAATACCTGCCGTTATATTCTGATGAACAACACCAGAGACATGAGGTCAAACCCGGTATTACAGGTTGGGCCCAGGTTAATGGCAGAAATTCAATCAGCTGGGAAGAAAAGTTTACTCTTGATCTTTATTACGTTGATAATGTTTCTTTTCTGTTAGATGTAAGAATAGTGGGTCTTACTGTTTTAAAGATTTTGAAGAGGGAAGGAATTAATCAGTCTGACTCACAGACTATGCAACCATTTAAGGGTACCAAATAGTGGACAAAAAAAAACTGTATATCGTTGGCGCAGGCAGTGTTGGTGCTCACTTAGCATTAAATCTGGAGGAATATTCAGAGAGATACAAAGTAGAAGGTTTTTTTGATGATGATCCTCAAAAAATTGGTGCAGAACTGTATGGTAGCCAAGTAATTGGTCCTGTCAGTGATGTTTTAAAAATGAAAGGGGAGGCAATTGTAATTGGGATTGCTTTTCCGGATATAAAGCGAAGAATCGGTGATATAATTACGGCTAACACTACGCTTGTTTTTCCATCTTTTGTTCACAAAAATGCTTGGGTTTCAAAAGAAATATCTCTTGGTATGGGATGCTTGGTGTACCCAGGAACAGCAATTAATTATGGTTGTAAAATAAATGATTTTGTGTGTATTAACATGAACTGTTCTCTGGGCCACCATACAGAGGTAGGAAGGTATACAAGTTTTGCACCTGGTGTCAACACGGGTGGACACACCGCCATAAAGGAGGGAGTGGAATTAGGAATAGGATCTTCTACTGTGCAGGATATTACAATTGGTGCAGGTAGTACAGTGGGAGGGCAAAGTATGGTAATCACTGATGTGAGGAATTACACCACGGTAGCGGGTATTCCGGCAAAAGTGATCTCATAAAAAAATATCTCTTCTGCACAAATTTGTTATAAGGTGATTAACCTCAATTTCGTACGTAAGTAATTATATTAGTACAATATTCACCCATAAAGGGAGGCTACAATGGCTAATTTAGGTCAATATGCAAGAAAAATATTAGGCAAGAGTTCTAGGATTTATTCATTTCTAAATTTTATTGCGGGTTTTAGAGCGTTTAAGTTTTTTCTGGAATATATTAACAAACTTATTTACCCACGCTGGGTGAGAAAAAAAGAGATGGAATGGCAAGCTTTTTTAAAAGATACGGAAGCAATACCGGAAACATTAAATGGTTCAGTTCTAATATCTACAAGCACTAAAGAGAAAAGAATAAATCCAGAAAAGAAATCAGAAAGTAACCCTATTCTACACCGACATGTTTGGGTCAATGGACCAAATTACAACGGGATGGAGGATAATGACATTCGCGGATTTTTAGATGGTAAATATTACCATGCATGGAATCAACCAGGACAAAAACATGTAAGATTGGGAAGGGCTTCTAATAGTTTTTGCCGAACTAATGGAGAGTGGGAGCTATATCGTGTTCTTCAACGATGGACTAACCTGTGGTTACCTGAAGGGGCTAACGTACATAACGTTCATTTAGATATAGAAGTCGAATTTGAAGTAGACCATAAGCTTGAAATTCTGCTATATAATGTACATAAAGATTGGGACCCAGGAGAGGGGGGGATAGATCGTAATAATATAAGTGATGCTAATTACGGAGAGGTATGGTGGAATGAAGTTGGTCAGGATGTAAAAAAATGGGGACTGCCTGGTGTTGGTTTTTCATCAAATACTCATTCTGAAGCTGACACACCTATATCGCCGCTGGCAATCGCTTACTATCAACCAGGTGATTCAAGTATTACTTTCGAATCACATCAACTTGCTTCTTATGTGGCTGATCAAATTCATAGTGGTAACCCATTGCTATTTTTGTTAAAACTTTCAGACTATTATGAGGATCTTCCATTTTCTGTGATTAATCTCTATTCAGGTAATCATGGAGATAGTCATAATACGGCAAGAAGACCTCAGCTCATTGTAGACTGGGAAGATGTAAATGCAAAAACTGAATGGAAAGAAGATATATTGTTAGAACACAACAGGTCATTGGTATTTCCACGCATTCAGGTTGAAGATGCAGATAATATAGCAATTAGTTTTTTGAGTAAAACAAATGAAGAAATTCCAACTATAAGTATTCGTGGTGGTAATGAAACAATAAAATCAGAATGGCACCCAATTTATTTTCCCAAAAAGATAGAAGATTGGTCATGGGTGGAAATCCGAATTGATGCACATTTTAATCCTGTAAAAATTGGACAGTTATTTACGGCTGGTTTTAGAGAAACTTGGGTCAGAACAGCACCTCCAGAAGAACAGGAGGTTCTTTGGACTTTTCTTTCACCTTCGGATAAAAAATATAGCATTTTGGCAGAATATTGCGGTGATTATTGCTGGCAGGTGAATTTTGAACCCGATGAACTAGGTCGATGGCGATATTATTGGACCCAAAACTTTACGGAGGCCCCTTACAAAAGTCCTGTTGGTATGTTTGATGTTATTTCTGGTAGCCAAGAGAATGCAATAAAAGCGCTTCAAAGATTAACTAAAAAAGTACGTGCATCAAGATTAGCTTTAATGCCGAGGATGCATGAATTTGGCCCTCCTTTTTATCGCTTACAACGAGAAGTCTTACGATACGAGAAACCTGAAAGTTTTAATTTCAATGGGAGCCTTAAAAAAAATGGACAGTCAAAAGAATTTCTTGATAAAGCAAGAAGAGTGTTGGGGAGAAGATCAAATAATTAAAAAAATAAGGAGTACCTATCTTCTGTAATACCGTATGAATGGGAGATAGTATCGTCTACTGGTTTTGTTATTCTTTAAGGTTTTAAAACTATTGATTTTAAAATTATGCTAATATCTCTTGCCAGATTCCTAATTGATCCATTTAATATTTTTTGGATGCTATTGTTTCTTGTAATAGTAACATGGTTTCTAAAACGAAAGCGGCTATTTAAGTGGGCGATTATCATAACTGGTATATGGTTTTTGATTATCTCAACTCCTTTGATACCAACACAAGTTTTAGACTCACTGGAGAGTCGCTATGAACCTATAAAAGTAAAAGATCTAATAAACAGAAATGCTGAATATCATATTCTTATTTTAGGAGGGGGACATGGCTTTGATGATCGCTTGCCTTCTAACTCTCTGTTGTCTCAGAATGCTCTTGGTAGATTGAATGAGGCAATTCGATTGCATCAACAACTACCTAATAGTGTACTCATATTTTCTGGGTATTCAGCTAGTGGGAAAACTACACAGGCAGAAATGCTTCTTCAGACGGCTCTTTCACTTGGTATTGTTGAAAAGGAAACGATGCTTCAAAAGGACCCAGTTAATACTTATGAAGAGGCAGAGGTTTATTCTACGAAGTATGGTAATACGAGCCCTATCATTCTAGTTACAAATGCAGCGCATATGCCACGAGCAGTAAATAGTTTTAATAATTTTGGGTTAGACCCATTAGCATCTCCAACAAATTATAGGCTGAAAGGAAGTTGGAGACATAAATGGTTTGGCCTTCCATCAATGAGAAATATCGAAAATCTTAAAGTGGGTATATATGAATACGCAGCATTGTTTTGGTACAGCTTATGACGTTATTGAACAAAACAGGCAAATCAATTGAATTGATAAATAATATCTTAAAACATGTAGTACACCGAAAAAGTGAGTGCCATATTTTGGGGTTCGAAACCGGCTGGTTTTTCCCCAGAATCTATAAATGAATATATTGCTCTTATTTCAAAACCAACTTTACTATTATTGCCGTGTTCAACGCCGACTCCCAAAATTGCACCACCGTCGAATTCGGAATATTGAGAAAGTACATCATTAGAGAAATTACCTTCGAAAGGTATGCCAATTGGAGCACCCGTATTGGTGCCTGTGAACTTAGCATAGGGCAGATATCCCCCATAGAATCCTCCTGAAATATGGTAGGTGGTGGCTATGAAATTTCGTCCAAAAACTGTCTTGCTTGGAGGTTTGGTAGAAAGCTGCAATAAGATGGGCAATTGAATGTAGAGAAGTTCCGTTCTGCTGTCAGTTTCAAATTCTGAACCTCGTAAAGTAAATGAATCATCATAATTTGCTCCCAATAGAATTATTGATGGTTCTACCTGCAGGCGTAAAGACTGTGTAAAACTCCTTCGAATAATTACTCCGCCTTGGTAGCCGACGGTGACCTTTGGGTTAAATTGCAGATCAATTTCTCCATCAGTAAAAAAAAACTTGTTGACATGTGAACTCATGTTTAGTCCTGCCCCAACCCCAAGTTCAAATGATTGACCATTTGAACTTACGGGTAAAATCCCCAAAAAAAGTAAGGCTGTTATTACTACGATGCACCGTGCTCTATTGATATTCATGCGGATACTTTATTGAATTTATGGTCGTTTCTGTTTTGGAGTCTCCGGTATCCTGATGATGCAAAAATAAGTCCAAAATGATTTTAGTTGCTTTATTTAAATAGGACAAACCTATTTGAAAGGTTTTTTGCTTTCAATTTAAAAAGTACGAAGTCCTAGGTATAGGATAATTACACGGCCCTAATCTATATTCGAGTAATTTTTTTACACCACATCTATACTAAATTAAACTCTGTTATTTCATAACTGGTAGGAAAAGGGGAAATTTAGTTTCGGCATAATAATTGTACGGTATTAGTTACAATGTAATGTCAGTTGGTTTAATAATATCTTAATCTATAGACAGAGAGGTTAGTATGAAAACAAGAGTACCACATACAGTTAAGAATATATTGATGGTCAGCATAATTATGTATTGCACGGGTTGTATCTTTAATAAGAGTACAGACCCGTCTATAGATGATTCATTTGAACCAGTCGAGGAAGTGAGTTTGGTCAATGGTGCCGAAGATGTAACGGTTACGGTTAATAATGATGACAATGCTTATTTTAGCCTGACTTTTAGCAATATTACTGAAAATAATATTATCGAAAATGGAACAAAGGAAGGGTGGTGTATAGATTGGAAAAGGGGTATCAATTCTAACAACGGCACCTATAAGGGAATTAGATTGTTTTCAACTGACAATGTTGAAAAGTGGAAAAAACTGAATTACCTGATCAATATAAAAGATGCGTTAATGGATGATGATGCATCCATTGGCTTCCGTGAAATACAGGCTGCTATATGGACATTGCGCGCTCATCCTGAATTTGATTTAGATAAATTAGCTGTAGAGCAACTTCCAAATAACATGCAAGCTGACGGAGAACCGCAATTCAGTTATGACAAGGTAAGCAACATTTTAGATACAGTAGATGATGGTTATTCGTCATTTGATTTTAAGTCAGGCACAAAGTTTGCAGTTATTGCGGAAACACCTTCAGATGTTCAAACCATCTTTACTGTGGTTGAGAAAAAATAAATGGGTGATTTTAAACAGGTCTGATGACGAAATAAATTATCAACGGGATTAAAAAAGGTAGGATACCACCTATCAGTCAATTATGTAGTTAGGGATCCTCCTTTTGTACTTCGGATAATGGCAGTTTATTTACGCTTATTTTTTTATCCGTAGTCTTATTGAGGTGTATTTAATGGGGGCTTTGTATTCCCCCCGAAATTTAAGAGATCATGCCAAAGAGAATAAGAGTTTTTTTTAAAATTCCATGAAGGTTCAGTACTAATATTGGGCTGTTCCTAAAAGTCCAATGAGGGTAGGCGACTAATAGCAATAGCTAAGGGGTGATTAAGCTCCCTCAATGAATCTGCCACCGAGGGAAATACGGGAGGAGTTCCATTTTATTTTTTCTCTAACCTCTACATTATTAATGTTTTAAACTCTTGTTGAGGCATTTGTAAACTTTCTGGTAAGAGTGGGTAAGAAAAATGCCAAACTCGACAGTGCGAAAAAAAGTATGAGTTTAGTACTACGTTTTTTAAGACCTACCGAAGGAAATTCAGCTATATACTTCAAAGTTTTAACGTAGTGGGCGAGGATGACGCGCAGAATATAAAAAAGTGTTAATAATTTAATCCTATATAGGATTCCGCCAAAGCCCATTAATAAAAGGGGGGGTAGGAATATCACAATTGGGTTATAGGTCCAAATAAAAATTTATTTTCAGTTGTTGATTGTAGTGTGAGTAACAATAGAGATTTGGCATAACTATTGTAGCATTAATTTTCCAGATGGATTAAACATAATTATAGCGGGGAATCTAAATCTGTGCCTATTTTATGAGGGTTAGTTTCCTGTAAACTGAGTAACGAAAAATGGACTATTCAGCTAATAGAATTTACCTTTCACCTCCTCATATGGGAGGACAGGAAGAGCATTATATTCGGGATGCTTTCAATAAAAATTGGATAGCACCGATGGGAGAAAATGTGGATGGGTTTGAACAGGATCTGCAAGAATATACCAATCGAAATGAAGCCGCTGCTGTATCATCAGGTACTGCTGCTATTCATCTTGCGTTGATTCTTTGTGATGTGGGACTGGGGGATGAGGTAATATGTCAATCATTTACATTTACCGCTTCTGCTAATCCTATACGATACCAAGGTGCTACACCAATCTTTATAGATTCAGAACCGGTTACCTGGAACATGGATCCTCAGCTTTTGGAGAAAGCAATCTTAGATCGGATGGAGAAGGGAGTCAAGCCTAAAGCGATCATACTGGTACATCTATATGGTATGCCAGCAAAAGTTGACCGAATTTTGGCAGTTGCTGGAAAATACGATATTCCGGTTATTGAAGATGCCGCAGAAGCAATGGGATCAGCCGTTGAACATTATAAATGCGGAGGCTTTGGGCTATTGTCGATTTTCTCTTTTAATGGTAATAAAATTATCACGACCTCGGGTGGCGGGGCCTTACTTAGCGATGACAGGAGGTTGATTCGAAAAGGCCGTTTTTTGGCAACACAAGCACGGGATGAGGCACCACACTACCAGCATTCTCAGCTGGGATATAACTATCGAATGAGTAATATTGTAGCTGGTATTGGTCGTGGTCAAATGCAGGTTTTGGATGAACATGTCAAAGCAAGGAGAGCAAATCATGCGTTTTATTTTGAGCAGCTAGAGGGCGTTTGGCTTGAAGAGGAGACGTTACAAACCATGCAAACACCAGCTTTTACCGGTGCCGGGACATCAAAAGGAATCTATTTCTTAAGAGAACCTGCCGGTTATTTTAGTAATCGCTGGCTTACTACTATTCTCGTAAATCCCGAAGAGACGGGGGGGGTTACCGCCACCGATATTCGTCTGGCATTGGAAGAGAAAAACATAGAATCACGTCCGCTTTGGAAGCCGATGCATCTGCAACCCCTGTACAGGAGTTGCAAGCATTATGAAAATGGGGTATCGGAAAAACTTTTTGAACTGGGATTGTGTCTTCCTTCAGGAAGTAACCTCTCAAATCGAGAGCGCTTACGGGTTGTTTCAGTGATTAGGAAAACGTTGAGGGACGTTCATTACGAGTAAAATTTACTCGACAGTTTGAATAAAAGTAACTCAATTTATGTAGGGCATCGAATTTTAATTGAAAGAATAACTGATTCAGGAAATGATTTTTTATAGTCAATGAACTTATAACGAAGTATTTGACACTAAATAAATATTTATCTCTTGTACTAAATACAGTTGGCATAACTCTTGTGTAGTACATAAGTGATAAGGAATAATAGAGAAAGAGGGATTCAGATGGAACTTGAAACATATAACAAGAGATTTAAGTTACTAAATAAATTTACGAGGGGAGTGTTTTTTCTGATAGGGGATACGCTGTCACTATTAGTTTCAGCTATGGGGGCCTTTCTGATTCTTTCCATGGTACACCCGAGTGAGATAACATTTCCAATCCAGCAAACACTGATAGTTACAGGGTCGGTATTGGCGGGATTAGCGATATTCAAAATGTATGTTATTAAGTGGCGTTATGTAAGCTTGAACGACTTGATTCGTATTATCTTGGGGATAACCATTGGAGGGGGGATTTCACTGGGACTCACTGAAGCATTTTTAGAGGTTGGAAGGTATGAAGGAGCCTTTACGGCCCTTCTGATGATTAATGCAGTGATCTCAATAGGTGCTTTTAGAATAAGTAAACGATTGTATCACGGACTCAAAGCATCATCGAAGAAACAAAATCATACCATCATTTTTGGTGGTAAAAGTGAAGGAGAACAGATATTGCGAGATATCTTGAACAATGATAACTGGGATTTGTCGGTATACGCAATTTTTGATGATCGCTTAATTCCAGGGACTTTCCTGCACGGTGTAAAAATAGTGGGAGGTAAAAATGAGATGATTGGGTATCTCAAAACCCATGAAGTTGATCAGCTTATTGTCGCATTCCCAGATTATCCTAAAAATGATCTAAAGGTAATGTTCGATGAGATTAAAAAAATTAGCCCAGATATGAATATCAAGGTACTACCTTCATTTCATTCCCTGACTGATAACCCTGTAGGAATAGAACATATCCGTGAGGTAAGTATTGATGACATCTTGGGTAGAGAACCGGTTAGTATTGATATAAAGACTATTGAAAATAGTATCAGTGGAAAAACAATCCTGGTAACCGGTGCCGGGGGATCTATTGGTAGTGAGTTAATCAGGCAATGTGCAGCCCTTAATCCCTCAAAGCTGATTGCCTTGGATATCGATGAGACAGAACTTTTTCATATCAATAATGAATTAAAGGATAGTGGGGCTTCGCTGATTCCTTGTGTAGCTTCAGTTACGGATAGCAAGAAGATGGAAAAGATCTTTTCCAAGTATAACCCTGATGTGTTATTTCATGCAGCGGCCTACAAGCATGTACCGATGATGGAAAGTTTCCCTGATGAAGCGATTAAAGTAAATGTCGGTGGTACCCGTTCAATAGCTACGCTGGCCTGCAAGTATGAAGTTGAAAAATTTATAATGATTTCAACTGACAAGGCTGTAAACCCTGCTAATGTGATGGGGGCAACCAAGCGTGTGGCCGAAGAAGTGTGTATGGCGTTTAATAGCCGAAGTACCAAGACCAAATTTATGTCAGTTCGTTTTGGCAATGTCCTTGGTTCAAGAGGATCTGTGGTTCCACTTTTTATTGAACAGATAAAGCAAGGTGGGCCAATCACTATAACAGACCCAGAAATGAAAAGATACTTTATGACTATTCCCGAAGCCGTATTGTTAGTTATGCAGGCTGGATCAATGGGTAGAGGGGGAGAAGTTTTTGTGTTAGATATGGGAGAACCGGTTAAAATTATTGATATGGCCAAAGACTTGATTCGACTGCATGGGTTAAAGCCATATATCGATATTCCAATTGATGTAATTGGGCTTAGACCTGGAGAAAAGTTATTCGAAGAATTATTGAACGCAGAAGAAGGCGTTTTAGAAACTGAGTATGAAGAAATTTTTAAAGCAAAATGTAGTAGAAAATTAGCAGAAAATGAATTAATCCAGCGAATTGACCAGCTGTTTGATTCATTGGACCAGAAAAATGGAAATTCAATAAAAAAACAGCTTAAAGAAATTGTACCCACATATTCCTTTAAAGAAAAGAAAACACTCAACAATGGTATTATACATCCAAAAGTTGATCATTCAGTCTTTATGGGAAGAGTAAACTAGGTAAACAGTTTAAGAATAATAGGTTAATCTAATGTCGGAATCAATTCAAAAATTTGATGATAATCATCATAACTCAGAGCGCTCCTCTTTTCAATATGCATATAACGTTGAACCAGATGAGACTGAACTTACACCTCAAAAGGTTGTATCAATACTGTTGCGTTATAAATGGCTGGTTCTACTTTTTTTGATTGCAGGTGCAGTGGGTTCATGGTTTTATGCTGATAGCATTACTCCAACATATGAAAGTGAAGGAACTATGATGATTAGCTCAAATGCAGGGGCTTCTGATGATGAGCTTTCTTCGATTATTTCAAAAGCAACCGGGCATGGTATAAATGCAACGCTTGAAAATGAATTACAGGTACTTAAATCGCGCAATTTTGCTAGCAGAGTGGCTGAGAAGTTTTTGGCAACGCTTCCAGAAAAGGTAGAGAATTATCCCATTTTATGGGCTGAATCTGAAGAAGGTGGGCCATTTCGAGTAAGTGAGCAAACTGTAACATCAAGGATAAGAAGAGGACTAGATTTTCAGAAAGTTTCTGATGACTCAGATGTGATTGCTATTCTGTTTTCAAGCACTTCGCCCGAGGAAGCGGCAAAAATCGTAAACCTTACAATGGATATTTATGTAAAAAGTTCTACCCGACAAAACCGGCAGGCCGCGGCATCAACGGCTGATTATTTGGAAAATGAAAAGAAAGAGGTAAAGGATAGGCTGGAAGCTGCTGAACAACGCCTCCATCGATATATGGATGCTACTGGTATCGTACAGGTAGATAAGCAGGCATCAGGGATTATTACCAGAAGAGTAAATCTAGAAACCGAATTGCAAGAAGTAAACCTTGAGTTAAATACCATAGGTGAAAAGATTGACAATTATGAAAAACAGCTAGAGCAAATAAAGCCGGGGCTCTCTGATCAATTTTCAAAGGCTCTCGGTCCACGAATTAGAAATGCACAGGAGGAATTAGCTCGATTTGAAAATGAACGAACGCTCATTATTTCTAAAAATCCCGGAGTTGAGGACCGTGATACATTACCGCCAAGGTTGGTTTATGTAGATAAACAAATAGAACGTCTGACAGATAAAATTAAAGAGCTTTCAAGTCAATTATTCACCAAAGATGAAGAGTTTTTGGGAATGAATTCAGAAGAGCGAGCAAAGATGGTATCAGGAATCCAAAGCGAACTAGTGGAGCTTAAAATTGAACAAAATCAATATCAATCCCGGAAGAAGGCTTTAGAAGAGCATAAAGTAGAGCTGGAGAGTAATTTTGAGGCATTACCGCAAGGCATGATTAAACTGGCCCAGTTGAAACGTGATGTTAGAATAAATGAAGAACTCTTTGTTAAATTATCACGACAGTTAGCAGATATATCTGTTTGGCGACAGTCTCAATTTGGATATGGGCGTATTGTTGATGACGGAGAAATCCCAACGGTACCGGTGAGTCCAAACAAAAAAATATTTATTATTTTAGGTCTCATGCTTGGTGGAGCTTTGTCAGCAGGGTTCATATTTATAAAAGAATTTAATGACAATACCATTAAAAGTGCTAGCGAGCTGCGGGAAAATTACCCCAGATTACTTTCATTTACAGTGGTGCCTTCCCTTGAAAAGGTTTCGCGAAAAAATCGAAAAACATTTAAAGTTGGTGATGGCACAATCCCCAAAGAAGTTGTGTTGCTACAAGATCGTTCTAGCATTCAGGCTGAATCTATAAGAAGATTAAAGAATAATATCATTTACCAATATGGTGAAACTCCTCCTCAAACAGTAGCAGTTACAAGCCCGGAAAAAGGAGATGGAAAATCAACAATTGTTAGTAATCTAGGTATTGCACTTGCTGAAGAAGGATATAAAACGTTAATCATTGATGCTGATTTCCGGTGTCCCCGAATTCACACTTATTTTGGGTTGGATCGAGGAAAAGGGCTGTCAGACTTTTTAATGAATAAAATTACGTTCAAACAACTTCTTTCAAATATTCGCCATACTGATTTGGAAGCTTTGAAGGTATTAACAGCCGGTACAGAAACGACGTATCCCCAAAATTTGGCTAACAACAAAGCACTAAAGGAAGTTTTAAAAAAGATGGAGAACGTGTTTGATGTTATCCTTTTGGATAACCCACCATTTGGTATAATTAGCGATTCTACCTCATTATTGAAAACAGCTGAATCGGTTTTAGTAGTAGCCAGGTATAGAAAAACAAATCAGGGAATGCTACTTAGAACAGTTGAAGAGCTAGAACGAATTAATGCAAATGTAACTGATATTGTGGTAACAGATTTTGATTATCGTAAAGAGCCTGGTGGCCTTTATGGAGCAGGGGATTACCAATCACTTTACGACAATTATGAGGATTATAATAGGACCTAATATGTAAACTACGAGCTTGTAGGAGAGACACCAACACCTGATGAAATATAGTTTTTACCTGTTACCCAATAAATAGATATCAAGTAGTCAAAATTAATAGATTATGAAACAATTAACGTTATTAGTATCCCTTTTTACAACAATATTAGTCTTAAACTCTTCCTCATTGGTAGCACAAATACAACAAGGCGGTAACAGGCTAATTCGTGTTGCAGAAATTGGACAACTTGCAGACTCTATTAATGTATGGGGTGATGTTGGTAGCTCAGGACGATTCATAGTTCCGGAAGATACTAAACTGCCGGAGTTGATCTCATATAGTTTTGGATATAATGTACTGCGTGGGAATCAGAATAATATCGATTGGGCTAAAACCCAGATTGAAGTAAAAGTATCTCGATATAATGCAGACAGAAGGTTTGTAGAAGTGGCTTATTTTCGATATCGATACCATGACCCGGAACCTAAAGAGATGTTTGAATTTGATTTACAGAACAATGACATCGTAAGTTTACAGGTAAGACGAAAACCGTCTTTTACAGATTATGTGGATGTAGTGGCGCCGGTAGTAAGCGTTATTGCTACATCAATTTTGTTGATTGAGAACCTGCGAAACTGATCATCATTTCTGGGCGTATTTTTCAGGCTGGTTGGTAGTTTAAAGGATTCATTGAGAAGACTTGGATATATATTCCAGTAGCAAAAACTTACTAAATAGCAGAGGCTAGAGAGGGGGTTAATATGAATAAAAGCAAGGTAAAAGGGATTATTTGGGCCGTTAGGTCAAAGCCGAGATTATACCCTACGAAGAAATCTGTGGCTAACCATTTGATGCCTGTCTATGATAAACCGCTGATTTATTACCCGTTATCGGTACTGATGCTGGCTGGAATTCAAGATATTTTGATTATAACATCACCGGCAGATAGCCCTGATTTTAAAAATATGCTTGGAGACGGTTCGGTTTTTGGTGTTAATATCAGTTATGAATTGCAAAGAAGTTGTGATGACATAGTAGATGCGTTAGTGATAGCAGAAGGATTTATTGGTGATGATAAAATAGTTTTAATTAGGGGAGATGACATTTTTTATGATCACAATATGCGTTCAATGCTGCGTAGAGCTGTGAGTACAATTGGTGGTGCAACATTATTTGGTCATAGAATGAAGAATTTTGGTCGGTTTGGTATGTCAGAGGACAAATATCATGACGAAGTAATATGTATTGAAGAAGATTCCAAGAATTCTTTAAATAACAAAAAAATGGCAGTAACAGGACCGTATTTTTATGATGACCGAGTGATCGATTATGCAAAGCAGGTAAGCGCATGCAGTCGTTCAGATTCTAAATTATCGGTAATAAATAAGATCTATTTAAAACAGAATAAAATTACCGCTGAGTTTTTTAGTCCTGAATACACATGGCTGAGTGTAGAAACACTGAAAGAAAAACGTGATGCTTCGAGTTTTTTGAAATCAATTGAACGAAAAAATAGGGCTAAAGTATTTTGTCCAGAAGAGATTGCTTGGCGAAACAATTGGATAGATGATGATCAGGTGATGGGGTTGGCCTGTGATTTAAAAAACAATTCATATGGTGAATACCTTTATTCTTTATTGAGCAAAAAAAATGATCAAAGAATCAGTACTAATATGCAATCAGATACATTGTTATTTTCTAATACAGAGAGTGGCTATACAATTTCAAGAGGTGAAATATAGATTAATATGTGAATTTTTACTCGGTTCGAGTAAAAATTACCTGTTGATTATTTCCCGTCTCGATTAACAAAACACATGTTGTGAGATAATCTCTTTTTATGACTAATAACCGTCTGTTATAGCTTATTGCAGGTTCTGAATGTAGTGGCACGTTTTTTGAAATAGTATTGATGTGAGTGAATAAAGTTAAAACAATAGAGAGAATAAAAAGTGTTATGAAAATTTTAGTAACAGGGGCAGCAGGTTTCATTGGTTTTCACTTGACTAGAAAGTTAGCACAAATGAATTACCAAATTGTAGGTCTGGATTGTATTAATGATTATTATTCAACCAAACTAAAGTATCGGCGTTTAGAACTATTGGGAATTCACATGGATACCATTAGTGAAGAGGTATTAATTGAAAGCTCTACACATAAAAATATAAGCTTTATAAAAGCGGACCTTAAGAATAGATCCGTTATAAATGATTTGTTTGATGACCAGAAGTTTGATATTGTTATTAATCTTGCAGCCCAGGCGGGTGTGCGCCATAGTCTAATAAATCCTCATTGTTATATAGATAGCAATATAACTGGCTTCTTAAATATCCTAGAAGCAGCAAGGTTTCACTCTATTGAACATTTGATATATGCTTCTTCAAGTTCAGTCTATGGGGCAAATACTGATATGCCTTTTACAACGAATGATAATGTGGATCACCCTATGAGCCTTTATGCTGCAAGTAAGAAGACTAATGAATTGATGGCTCATACCTACTCAAATTTATTTGATATACCCACGACAGGGTTACGCTTCTTTACGGTCTATGGCCCATGGGGGCGGCCAGATATGGCTCTTTTCCTTTTTACAAAAGCCATTCTAAATGGGGAGCCTATCAAAGTTTTTAATTATGGCAAAATGGAACGTGACTTTACGTACGTCGGGGATATTGTAGAAGCAATCCACCGGCTGATTCCGAAAGCGCCTTCTGGTAATGCAGATTGGTCTGGAGATAACCCTGATCCGGGAAGTAGCTTTGCTCCATATCAGCTGTTTAATATTGGTAACAGTAATCCTGTAAAACTAATGGATTTCATTAGTGAATTAGAACATCAGCTTGGGATTAAGGCAGAGAAAGATTTTCTGCCAATGCAACCGGGTGATGTGCCTAAAACTTGGGCTGATGTAGATGATTTATATAATTATATAGATTTTCAGCCCCAAGTGCGGGTAAAAGAGGGAATTCACAAATTTGTGGAGTGGTATACTGATTACTATCTAAGAGAAAAACAGAGCCTCTCAGCATTAGTTAGTAAATAATTTTACTTACCAGCAATGCATGTATTTAATATAGCCCTCTTTTATTACCATCCCAGGTAGTGTTGCCAGAAAAAGATGATGACTGCAAGCCCCAGAAAGTTAAAAATACTGATGGGAAGCATGCGTTTCCATCCCAATTTCATAACTTGGTTATATTTGAATCGTGGAATTGTCCAGCGTACCCAGATGTATATGAAGCCCCAAATAAGGGTCTTTACAGTAAATACCGAGACGTCTAAAATCATTTTTCCTACTGAACCGGCTTCGGGTAACAGCCACTCATAATATCCAGCAAAGGGGAGGTGATATCCGCCAAAAAAGAAGGTGGTAATGAGCATACTCCCGATCATCACATGCATATATTCAGCAAGGAAGAACATCCCGAATTTCATACCACTATACTCTGTGTGGAATCCACCAACAAGTTCTTGTTCAGCCTCTACAAGATCGAAAGGAGTACGGTTGGCTTCTGCAAATGCAGCTACAATAAAAATAACAGCTCCAATAGGGTTGCGAAATATATTCCACCAAATCTCTTGAGATTCTACAACATCGATCATGCTAAGAGATCCTGCAAAAAGAATACAGGAAGCAACAGCCATCCCCATGGGAAGTTCATAACTAATCATTTGGGCAGCAGCACGCAACCCTCCTAGAAGGGAATATTTACTATTTGAAGCCCACCCGCCGAGTGTAACTCCGTAGACACTAAGTGAGTTGACAGCTAGCAAATAGAGAACTGCTGCATTGATATCAGTAGCATAAAGACCATCTCCAAAAGGGATTACAGCGACCGTCATCAGGGCTGTAACCACCGGTATCATTGGAGCAATGGCATGTACTGTCTTAAATCCTTTAGCAGGAGTTACATCTTCTTTGAGAAGAAGTTTTACTACGTCAGCAATGGGCTGAAGTAATCCAGCAGGACCGACACGATTGGGACCGTGGCGATTTTGGATAAAAGCAGAAACACGGCGTTCTGCATATACAGCAATTGCTGCCGAGTTAAGTAGCATAAAAAGTGCTACTCCTAATACAATATATGATGTAGTTGTTACAGGCTCCATTGAAATAATATATTTACGCTTGTTTTACTTCTTCTTGTTTAATGGGGAGCTGAACGCCATTTTCTTCGTCCATCCGCTCATATGAGATGTCACTGAGAATTTCGAATTGTTCTCTGATATCATCAAAAACATCACGAGAATGTTTGTAGCTGAAGTCAAGATTGATTCGTTCTGCAAGTTTATTCAAAAATTGCCAGAGAGGTAAACAGTCAACTTTGTTGTCTTCGCTAACCCAGTTATCAAAGTTCGTTCCAAATCGATCGAGGCGTCCTTCTGACATCTCGAGGTTGAGGCGACGATTCGTATATTTTGTCTCTTTGGCAGGGTAGGAGCGTTGAATGCGTCCATCTACGTTCACATAACTGGCAGCATGTTCGGCAACACAAGTTATTGGAATTACTAAGTCAGAAGCTTGGGTAGTCTCTGTTTGATTGGTCGTCAAACAGATGGTATATGAATCATTAAGATCTGTTGCCGAAAGAATTTCTCTGCCGACCAGATCATCAGAAAGAATAACAACAACCTTGGCACCAGAAATAGCAGATTGCAAGCTATTGCTGTCAACTTCATCAAGATTTAAAGCCCGACAACCATTTGTATTGGGGGCTTGGTCATCGGTAATTAAAAAGTCGTCACCGGCACCGGGTATGATATGAGGTATAAACTTAGCATTGGAAGAACCCAGAAGGTTGAAAAACTTATTAAAAGCAAAGTTCTCTTCAACCGAAGCATGGGGACTACCAATCACCAAGATATCTTCTGCATTATTTGCTTCCAGAACTTCTGCAAATGTTTCAATAGCATTATTCCAAGAAGTATTAGACTGGTTATTTCCATCTAGTTTAATTGAGGGACGATCAACACGGTTTTCATTAAACCGCTTATATGCCTCGCGCCCTGCATCTGGCATCCAATAATCGTTCACTTCTTCATTCTCGCGGGGGGTAATACGTAATACTTCATTATCGCGAGTCCAAAGATCAATGTTACATCCTTTTCCGTTTGTGACATCGATACTGGGTGTTTGGTTCATTTCCCAAACGCGTGCTTTAAAACGAAAATCGGTAGAAGTGAGTGCGCCAACAGGGCAGATGTCTACCGTATTCATAGAATAGGGATCATCAAACTCTTCGCCTGCAGCTGTTTGGGGATAGTTATCATCACCACGCTGAACAATCGTAAGCTGATTGGTTCCACTAATTTCTTCAGTAAATCGCACGCAACGGGTACAGTTAATACACCGTTCGGCATCCAGTGTAACGCGTGGGCCAAGCTCCACTCGTTTTGGTTTGTGAACCTTCTTAACTTCAAATCGACTGCCTTCAGGTCCATATTTATAAGTTTGTATCTGTAATGGACATTCGCCGGCTTGATCACAAATAGGGCAGTCAAGCGGGTGATTAACAAGTATAAACTCCAAATTATCTTTTTGAGCACGGGCTACTTCCTCAGAAGTTTCCTGAGTATGAACCACCATACCATCTTGCAGAGGAGTTGAGCATGAAGTCTGTGGATTAGGAAACCATCGGATTTTACGTTCCCCGTTTTCATCCTTTTCAAACTCTCCTGTTTCACGATCTTTAACAGGTGTCCCCACTTTTACCATGCATTGGCGGCAGTTAGCCGGTATGGACATGGCTGGGTGGTAACAAAAGAAAGGCACTTCCAATCCCTGATCCAGAATAAACTGGAGCAACATTGGCTTTCCTTCAAATTCGTAACGTTTACCGTCTATAAATACTTCAGGCATCGATTTATCTATTTATTTTTTGACGCTTTTGCAAGCGACTGTAATATCAAAATTTCAATATCCAATATATAACAAAAAGTTACGCTACAGCGTGACTAGATTTCTTACATCGTGCTTCAAATTCATCTCTAAATCGGTTGATAGTATGACGAACAGGCCATACAGCGGCATCAGCAAGAGCACATATCGTGCGGCCTTCCATCTGGTTGCCTACGTCAAGTAAGAGGTCAAGATCTTTCATTTCTCCATTACCGTTTTTGATCTTAAGCAGCACTTTTTCAAGCCAGCCTGTACCTTCACGGCATGGGGTACACTGTCCACAAGATTCGTGGTGATAGAAGTGAGCAATTCTCCACAACACATCGACCATATCGGTATCTTCATCCATAACAACCATGCCAGCTGTACCCATCATAGAACCAGCCTCTTTTAAAGAGTCTGAATTCATGGTTACTCCTTCAAGCTGATCAGCTCGGAGTACAGGTGTCGAAGATCCACCGGGGATAAGTGCCTTAAGCTCTTTTCCGCCTCTGATACCACCGGCAACATCATTAATAAGTTCTAAAACTGGTACACCAGTTGGATATTCATAAACGCCAGGCTGATTTACATGCCCCGATATGCCATAGAGTACCGGACCGGGATGTTCCTCAGCACCAACATCACTATACCAATCCGCACCGTTATTAATGACTAAAGGAACATTTGCCAGTGTTTCAATATTATTGATAGTAGTAGGGCGTCCCCATAAACCTTTTTGAGCAGGGAAGGGGGGTTTAACTCGCGGATAACCCCGCTTGCCTTCTAGGGATTCGAGCATAGAAGTTTCTTCACCACAGATATATGCGCCTGCGCCATAGGTTATTTCCAAATCAATGGAGATGTCTGTACCTAAAATATTTTCACCCAGATATCCTTGTTCATAGGCATCGTCTACTGCATCCTGTAGTTGTTCTACCCAAGAGATATATTCGCCACGGATATAAACATAAATCGTGTCTATAGTCATGGCATATGCTGCAATTAAGGCCCCTTCAATAAAAAGGTGAGGATTGAATTCAAATATTTTACGATCTTTGAATGTCCCGGGTTCAGATTCATCTCCATTACATGCAAGATACCGTGGGCCGCCATCGGGATCGGGCATGAAACTCCATTTTAGCCCTGCATTAAATCCGGCACCACCGCGACCGCGAATGTTCGCCTGTTTTACTTCATTGACGACATTGTCTCGAGACCATTCTTGTTGGTCATTTAAAATCTTTTTTAGAGCGTTATATCCACCATTTTCCTCATAAACCTCAATCTTTTGCAGATTGGGAATGTCAGGAATAAGTTGTGGTTCGAATGATTTCCAGTCTTGAGCCATTATTCTGAAGCAGCTTGGTTTCGTTTTTCTAATTCCGGCATCGCCATAGATTCAAACTCGGGTATGTTACCATTTTTTAGGTTTTCTATAAGGGAATCAACCTTTTCTTTGGTAAGATTATTAACATAAACCCCATTTGTAACTTGAAGCATGGGCGCATATCCACAGGCACCCAAGCATTCAACCGATTGAATACTGAACATTCCATCGTCGGTCGTTTCCCCGGCTTTAATACCCAGTTTGTCTTCTAGATGATGTAATATATCATAGCCGCCGCATAGCTGACAGCTAAGGCAGGTGCAAACATCGAGAACAAACTTACCTTTTTCTTCTTTATAATACTGTGTATAAAAGCTTGCCACACCATGCACATGTGATTTTGGGACATCCAATGTATCGGCAACCAGGTTTTGAACCTCAGGTTCCACATGACCATATTTACGTTGCGCTACCCATAATACCTGCAAGGTAGCCGCTTTAGCCGTAGGAAACTTGGCCTTAAGTTGTTCTATTTCTTTAAGTTCTTCTTCTGTAAATGACAGTTCAGCCATTAATCTATCTTATTCTTAAGTTTTTAATTAGGCCTCTACCTAAACCGTGACCTATCTTGCTATAGCAATTTCTACTTATCTGCTTCACCCATTACGGGGTCAACACCACCAATGATTACGACAGTGTCGGCAACCATTTCACCATCCAGCATATCTTCAAGTGCTTGTAGGTTCTTAAAAGATGGAGAGTTGATTTTTAGCCTCCAGGGATGTCCGGTTCCATCACTTTGTATATAGTAACCAAGCTCACCTTTTGGCCCTTCAACAGCATGATAACTTTCTTCACCTTCTGGTGGACAAATCCCGGTATCGGTCATCATAAAATCATGAATCATACCCTCCATAGAATAATATACTTCATCTTTGGAAGGATAAGCTTGTTTGGCATTATCCGTTCTAACAGGTCCCTTCGGTAATTTATCAAGACATTGACGAATAATTCTGATGCTCTCGTGCATCTCTTCCATCCGAACATAATAACGTGCCAAATTATCGCCCTCAAGACGAGTAGGAACTTCAAAATCCACCTCATCATATCGGGCATAAGGTTCAAAGTCGCGAATATCGTAAGCATAACCCGAAGCTCGCAGGGTAGGACCAGTCGCTCCAATTTCCAAAGCTCTTTCCGGAGATAAAACCCCAACTTCACGGTTACGGTCGAAGAATATACGGTTACGGTCGAGTAGCCCGTGGAAGTCTTTTAACTCCTGTGGGAAATCGTTGACGAAATCTTTGATCATGGCGATGGCATCATCAGTAAGATCATTGGCCACACCACCAATTCTGGCGTGAGAGATCGTAAATCGATGTCCCCCAATATTGTCAAAGATATCATATAGTTTTTCACGCTCGCGGAACGTCCAGATAAAGAATGATACGGCACCAGCATCCATTACCATGGTACCAAGCCACAGCAGGTGCGAAGAAATACGGGCAAGTTCACATCCGATCATGCGGATATAATGAGCTCTTTCCGGCACTTCTACATTTGCAATCTTTTCGACTGCAGTACACAGTGCTACATTATTACTGTATGGTGAAAGGTAATCCATGCGATCGGTATAAGGCATGAATTCCTGATACGTTTTATTTTCCGCAATCTTTTCTACGCCACGGTGCAGATAGCCTATATCGAGTTTTGCTTTCTCAATGAGCTCACCGTTAAGCTGTAACACAAGGCGCAGTACCCCGTGTGTAGCAGGGTGTTGAGGACCCATGTTGAGCACCATTTTTGTGCCCAGAGGATCTTGGTCATCCATTTTTTCAATGGTTGTATGCTTGTCCTCAAGAGCATCGTATAGCTTTTCCTGATGCTCTTTAAAAAACTTTGGATCAACTTGATCCGTAATGTGTTTGGTGTCCATAAAAAAGCTACTCAGTGTCAGGCGTTGTACTTGGTAATTCGATAGATCCGGGAATACCCAAAAGAGGAAACTCTTTACGCATTGGAAAATAATCGAAATCTTCGGGCATAAAAATACGACGGAAGTCGGGATGTTCGGTAAAGGTAACACCAAACATGTCATAAACTTCTCGTTCCATCCAACTTGCTGATTTCCAAATGTTGGAGACGGAAGCAATTTCCGGGTTTTCTTCCGGTAACCGTGTTTTTAAGAAAAAACGCTCACGGTCGCGTAATGAAATTAGGTTATAAGCAATTTCAAAGCGGTCATTTGAGGTAAAGCGATCGATGCCGAAAAGGTCTGTGAGATAGATAAAATGCTGTTCATCTTTCAGATAAGAACAGATTTCAACAATAGCACCAGCTTTTACCTGAACAAAGGTATCACCGCTTGATTGATATACTTCGATGAAAGAGTCCGAAAACTGTTCGGATAATCCATCGACTACATTTTGAAGTTTTTCTGATAGTTCTAAATCCATATTATGTATCGAGCATTACAGAGTGTTCAGTACGAATTTTATCCTGGATTTTCATAAGGGCATGCAAGAGAGCGTCAGGTCGTGGAGGACAACCAGAAATATATGCATCTACGGGTAAGAAATTATCACAACCTTGAACTACACCATAGCAGCGGTGCATTCCACCGGTAGAAGCACAAGCTCCCATAGCAATACACCATTTAGGGTCGGGCATTTGGTCCCATATCCTGCGAATGGCATGCGACATTTTATAATTTACCCATCCGGCAACAATCATAACATCACTTTGCCGGGGAGAAAACCGCATTACCTCTGAACCAAATCGTGCAGCATCATATTTTGGGCCGGCAAAAGCCATCATCTCAATAGCACAGCAGGCTAAACCCATTGGCATAGGCCAAGCTGCATTAGATCGTGCCCAGTTTGTTAATGTATCAATTTTTGTGGTGAAGTAACCGTCACCAAGAGAGCTTTCAATACCCATATAAGTATAGGCTTAAATTAATCAGTTAAACATTCCTTTTTTCATATCCCAATCGAGCGTTCCTTTTTTGATCAGGTAAATAAGACCAACGTAGAGCTCTAAAATAAATATAATCATCGAAACAAGCGTTCCCAGACCATAGTCTAAAAAGCTAACTGCCCAAGGATATATAAATACGACTTCGAGGTCAAAAACAATAAAGGCGATTGCTACTAGGTAAAAGCTAATAGAATAACGGTCGGCTGCCTCGCCTACAGGGTCCATACCGCTTTCATAAGGGTCCAACTTGTTTTTATTGGGGCGAAAGGGACCAAGAATTTTTGATAACGTCATCAAAAGAACCGCTAGAACAATAGCGATTCCTGCAAGAATTACGATTGGTAAATAGTTAGAAAACATCAGTCAGTTTCAGTTTTTTTGAGTCAGTCGGAAATTAGGGGCAATCGCTTGTAATGTCAATAAAATCAAGGTGAGGAATATAGGATTTCTGAAACTCAAAACATATAAATTTACCTCACCTTTCTTATTTAAAATGAGTTTAAACACGGGACAATTTATTTGTTTGAACAGTGTGTGCATAGGTGGGAGACTTACTAACAGGTTGAATGAATAAGAGCTCCCACGGGATAGTTCATTCTGAGCTCATTATATTTTTCTTTAGCTTGTTCAGTTTCTAGGATATGGTAGTCGATGTTGTGCTCACTAAGATACTTTCTTGTTTCTTGGCAAACCTGTAGGCGTTCATGAAAACCTTGCGATAAAACTACCACACTAGCACCATGTTTAAGCAATTCTTCAACATCTGCGGGTTGAATACCCGGCACATGATGGGTGCCTGTTTCATTCCAGTCCCACTCTCGAGAACCACTTGGAAAAAGTTTAGCATCCTTATAGGTTTTATGATCAGAGACGGTAACCGATCCCCACTTTATGGAATGAATTTTAGGGGATATTTTTTTAGAAACCATAAAACAGGTGATTTTAGTTCACTTTTTAGTAAACATTTAGGTCAAAAAATCCGTTTATTATAAGGTATTATCAAAGTTTACGGGTACCATAAAAATCAGTAAATTTGTTTCTAAATTAAATTATTATTTAAAAATAATTATCTGACCATTGGATAAAATTAAGATGGATATATTAGGGCTTTCTACAAGCCCAAGTAGTGGTGGAGCCTATGCATTGATTTTAAATGAAGTAGATGGTAATCGTCGACTTCCTATAATTATTGGAACATTTGAGGCACAGGCGATTGCCCTTGAGTTAGAACATATTCGGCCACCTCGCCCAATGACGCACGACCTTCTCAAGAATATGATTCAAAATTTTGGATCTGACGTTGAGCAGGTCTTCATTAATGATCTTAGTGAAGGGACCTTTTTTGCAAAGATAATTTATGAGGAAAACGGTCAGCAGATGGAGCAGGATGCTCGGCCCAGCGATGCAATTGCACTTGCTGTTCGATTTGATGCCTCTATTTATGTAGCACCTGAAATTCTTGATGAGGCCGGTATCGTTTCGGAAGGTGAGGAGGGAGACGAACTGACAGCTACTGCCGAAGGAGAAGAGAAGTCCCCTGAGATGAGTAAGTTAGAACGGCTAGAAAATGAGCTTCAAACTGCCATAGATACTGAAAATTATGAAAAGGCGGCACGGCTACGTGATGAAATTCAAAAGCTAAAAGGCTAGTAGAATTGCAACTTTCAGATTATTCGTTCGAAACACTACCATTTTCAGATCTTTTTAAAACATATATCACCAATTTTGATGAGCTAAGTGATTTTTATGAGACTAATCCATTCGATAGTAAGGCGATAGTCCGGAAAGCGGAAGAGTTTGATTTTGGAGGGGACAGAAGCAAAGCATCAGCAATACTTACTGCTTTTAATGCAGCCTTTAATATAGATGAAGCCGCTCATAATAATATAGAACGCTTAGCTAATGAAGATTCATTGGTAATTGTTACCGGCCAACAGTTGGGTATATATGGAGGTCCCCTGTATACCATCCTAAAAACGGTTACTACAATTCATATCGCCAAACAACTAGAGCAGAAATTGGATCGTCCTGTTATTCCTATTTTCTGGCTTGCCGATGAAGATCATGACTATGAAGAAATACGTTCTATATCAGTACTAGATAGGGATAAGGTGCAGTCTTACGCCTTACCGCCTAAAAATGATAAGTTGCCTACGGTTTCAGAAATAGAGATACCGGAAGCTATTGATCAAATGAAAGCTGAACTAAAAGAATCCCTTTATGATACTGATTTCTCAGAGGAACTCTGGGACCTATTAGATAATTCTTTTACTGCTTCAAATACTTTCTCAGAGGCTTTTGGTCAGTGGATAAGCAATTTGTTCTCTAAGTATGGGCTAGTGCTGGCGGGTAGTAAAAATATTGAGGTGAAAGAAGCAACTAATAAATTCTTAAAGAAGTCTATCACCAAAGCAAGTGACATTCGCAACCAGCTTGATGTCCAGTCTCAGCGAATTGGCAAAGAATTTCATAGGCAGGTTACTATCTATGATTCTAATCTATTTTATTTAAATGGTGATTCGGGACGTACCAAGATTGCCCGAAATGGAGATGGATGGAAGACAGATGCCGGGCATGAGTGGGAGACGGATCAGTTGGTAGAAGAGATTGAGGAGAATCCCGATCATTTTTCACCAAATGTGTTTTTACGACCTATTTTACAAGATGCCTTATTGCCTACATTAGGATATGTGGCAGGACCCGGTGAAACAGCATATTACGGACAGATGAAAAAAATGTATGCCTGTTTTAATTTGGAAATGCCCGTTATTTTTCCACGACTTAGTGCAACGATTATTGAACCCGCTATTGATCGTATCATCAATGAGCTCCCATTTGATTTCCATGAGTATGGAGACAGGATAGAAGATCTTGAATCTGCTTATGTAGACCGTACCGAGCAGCACGATATTGAAGCAATTTTTGATGAATGGAAAAAAGATGTTGAGAAGTTAGCGGAGAAAAAAACAAAAGAGGTCGCCAATATCGACCCTACGCTTGAGGGGGCGTCTGGAAAAGCAAAAGCAACATATCTTAACGAATTAAATAAACTGAAAGGAAAGGTGTACCGTGCTGTTAAAAAGCAGGATCAAACACAGTTACAGCGTATTAAGAGAATTAAGGCGCATACTTTTCCGGGGGATGGGCTACAAGAACGTGTAATCGCCAGTATTTTTTATATGAATAAATATGGTGTTGATATATGGGATGAACTCCTGAACAACCTCAGTGAGGAAGAGCAATTTGATCACCACAAATTGATTTACATGTAATGAATGATACTCAATCAGAAAAAGAGGAGCTGCGTAGCAGGCTTTTAGAGGCTAGAGAGTCGATTACTGCTAAAGCTTTTTCTCATGGTTCTAAACATATTATTGGCAGCCTTAAAGATAAACCTGCTTTTTTAGAAGCAGATGTTATCCATTGTTACGTGTCAATGAATAGTCGGGGAGAGGTCGATACTCACCACCTGCTGAAGGAACTACTAAATAGCGATAAGGATGTTATTGTACCAATTTCAAATTTTGCAGATCATACTTTATCACACATTCGTTTAGATTCATTTGACCAGCTAAAAGAGAATAAATGGGGCGTTTTAGAACCAGATGAAGGTGAAGAGGTTTCAATCGACCAGGTTGATTTAGTTGTTGTACCGATGGTGGGAGGGGATGAGTGTGCCAATCGGATTGGCTACGGAAAGGGATTTTATGATCGTTTTTTAAAGGATGTATCAGCCCTTAAAATTGGTCTCTGTTTTGAACAGAATATTGTTCCGAAATTACCGGTTGAGGAGTTTGATATACCGTTAGATCACATTATCACAGAAGAGCGCATTATTTCTCGCGATTAATTTTCTATATTGCTGTAACAAATCTATTACTTATGACGTAATAGTTGTTGTTCGCACAAACTTATGGGCTTGGGAGTATTATTATGGCACAAAGAACCAAACAATCTACACAACAGAACCTTGATTCATTGATGGATTTCGAAGACCATGAACTTCGAAATACCATGCAGGAATTCTTGAAGGAAGAGAAAAAAGCTAATACTAATATCTGGAACTTTTCTACTATTGCAGGTATTGCCATGTTTTTTGTAGGGGTGGTATTTATCCTCAACATGCTTATAGGCATTGGACCTAATTTGAGTGGACTTATGGAAGCTATGCCTTTAATAGGGGCGGTCCTAGTAACACTCGTGGGTTTTGGATTTTTAGTCGGGGATAGAAAAAAAGAAAAGCGGACAAAGAATAAGAAAAACCGTTCTTCTGATACATATGATTTTGACTATGATTTCGGAGATAGTTCTAATGAAGAGGACTTTACATTAAATAATAATCTTGGAGTTGATAGTAAGAAAAAAAGCAATTCTAAATCTTCTTCTGGTGCGTTTGATTTTGACTCCTATGCATTTAGTGAATCCAAGAAATTATATAAATCACGAACGGATAAAAAGATCTCTGGGGTCTGTGGGGGGCTTGCCAAATATTTTGGTATCAGCTCTACTGTTATCCGTCTATTATTTTTTATAACACTCTTTGCTGCAGGCGGAACATCATTGTTTGTATATATTGCTTTGGCTTTGGCCTTAGATAAAGAGCCGCCCGAAATGATGGACGACTTTAATTTTTAGCCGTTACATATTAATATTTTCTATACTTTTAGCATTATAAAATAATATTGTAATTCATTGAGACACAGATGATTATTATATTTAAACCTATAACTGAGATTAATTTAATAGAGTAAAGTGTTTATAACGTTCGAAGGGATTGATGGAAGTGGTAAATCCACACAGATTCAAAAGTTGAAGAGACGGCTACAGCAGAATGGGGTACAAGTAAAAGTTTTTAGAGATCCTGGTGGCCCGGTTGTTTCAGAGAAGGTGCGAGAGCTTTTACTTAATCCTGATTATGATATAGATCCAGTTACCGAACTTTTACTTTTTTCCGCTGCACGTTCTCAGTTGATGGCAGAAAATGTTATACCATCTATTGAAGAGGGAAAGACAGTTATTTTAGACCGTTTTTATGATTCTACGGTAGCTTATCAGGGATATGGACGACAATCAGTAGGGCTGGATGAAATTCATATGATGAACCGGGTAGCCAGCCATAAGTGTGAGCCCGATCTTACTATCTATATGAAATTACCGCTGCATGCGGCTAAGAAGAGGATGTCAAAAAATAAGGATAGGATGGAGCAAGCCGGAGATTCATTTTATAACAAAGTTATTCAGGGTTTTAATAGGTTAGCAGAGCAAGAGCAGCGTATTTTTACTGTGGATGCGAGATTGCCGACAGAAGAAGTACACCATAAGATTTGGACTCTTATTGATCGTTCTTTTTAAAAAAATCTCATTCACATTTTATTTTTAACAGTATTATTTGATTGATCGTTTACAAATTATGCGCTGAGTGGCGGGTTAAAAAAGTCTTATTTTCTTTAAATGCCCTTTAGAAGTACGGTTAAATTGCGTTAAGGGCTATATTGAAACTTAAATCGAGCATGAAATTAATTGCTGATTAGCGAAATAATCATTAATTTTATTGCATTGTGGGTAAAACCTAATTGGAAACTGAAAAATCTCCTTTTTCATCGTTTCAACTACTAATTTTAACCAACTCTGAAGTATATAAATTATGGCGCACGAAAGAATTGATGTTGATCTGCCCCTAGCCAAAGTCTATGAATACTTAAGTGACCCAACCTATTTCCCTCACTTCTTCGAACGGATTGAGCGAGTTAACAAAATAAATTCACAAACGTTTGAGTATTCGACTACTCTTGGTGGGAAACCATTTGAGTGGACAACAAACGTCATTGATGATCTCCGTAATACACGTTTTGCGTGGATTACTATCAATGGCAATTTGAATCAGACTGGTACTATTCGATTTACTCCGCTGGATAACGGAGAACGAACCCGGGTTGATTTCAGCCTTGATTACCGTACTTTCTACGGTGAGCCAGAGGAAGAATTAGCTAACTTTATCCAAGGTCTTTCTGCACAGATGAAGAAGGATCTACAGCGTTTTAAGGAAGAAGCCGAAGAAGGTACTTTCAAACAAAATGCGGATGATACTCTTGCTGCTATTGAAAAGGCAGACGAAGAGGCAGAAGCTGAAGAAGAAGCGGCTGCTTAAAAATAGTCTCTCACTGATATTGAAATGCGCACTTAATAGTGCGCATTTTTTTTGTCTTTACTTTTTGTAAATGAGTTTATCTACCTTTAAAAAGAGTAAAAAAGCCCAGTCTCCTCATTATATACTCTTTGGGCACCCCATAGAGCATAGTTGGTCACCACTCATGCATAATTTAGCATTAGATTATTATGATATTGATGCTCAATATTATACGGTTGATCTTTATAATAGTGAGCTCAATAGCTTGGCCTCATATCTTAACAATGATTCTTTTAAGGGAGCGAATATTACTGTTCCCTATAAACAAATAATTATTGAATACTTGGATCGTATTGACAATTCAGCTCAAGAAATTGGTGCTGTTAATACGATTGTAAAAGAGGGGTATCAGTTGGTTGGTTACAATACCGATAGTGCTGGCTTTTTGGCCCCGTTGAAACAATATAGCGGAGAACTAGAGGGCGGAAGAGCTATTATATTTGGAACCGGAGGTGCTTCAAGAGCAATTGTTTATGCCCTATTAAATATAGGGATTGAAGAATTATACTTGGTATCTAGAAATCCTGCTCGTAGAAATTTGTTTTCCGAAAACAACCATGTGGTTATGGTTTCTTATAATCAATGGACCTCATTGGCAGAGGAAGCCGCCCTTATTATTAATGCTACTCCTTTGGGGATGCATCCCAATGTTAACGATTCGCCAGTCCGGGAAACAGAAAAGGCATTCCTATCGGATTGCATTTGTTATGATATTGTGTATAATCCAATACAAACCAAATTCTTGAAACAGGCAAATTCAGTGGAGGCGACAACGATAAATGGCCTGGAGATGTTAATCCAACAAGGAAGTCGGTCCTTTGAACTATGGACGGGACATCCATTCCCTGTAAAAAAGGTTAGAGGTAAATTACATGAACAAATTAAAAACTGACTTTGCTGTTATTCGGCCCACGAATCTTTTTAAAGAGGAAGGGGTTCGGGCATGGTTCACACTCAAAAACAATCAATATAGAAAGCAAAATAGTATTGCTGGTCTAAACCTTGGATATAATACATCTGAGAAAAAGGAAGTTGTTACTCAAAACAGACTTAACCTATTATCTTCGTTAGAAGTAAATAAAGAATGGGTGGCATTTGCTGATCAAGTACACAGTAATAGAGTTAGGATTGTGATACAGGGAGGTACCTTTCCCAATACAGATGGGTTAATTACCTCTGTTCCAGGTTTAACAATAGCTATTCAGGTGGCTGATTGTGCAGCTATTTTATTATGGGATGCAGAATCAAAAACTATTGGAGCTTTACATGCTGGATGGCGTGGTGCTGTTGGTGATATTGTACCCAAAGGTATTAATGATATGGCTGATCAGGGAGCTGATCCTCAAAATATGAAGGCGTTTGTAAGTCCTTGTATATCGCTCAAAAACTTTGAAGTGGGAATAGAAGTTGCAGAGCAGTTTCCGGATAACTTTGTGGATTATGAGCA
The DNA here is from genome assembly GCF_005869845.1 of Fodinibius saliphilus. Lineage (NCBI taxonomy): Bacteria > Pseudomonadati > Balneolota > Balneolia > Balneolales > Balneolaceae > Fodinibius > Fodinibius saliphilus. The sequence goes on from NZ_VAWF01000001.1 coordinate 584,365, forward strand.
TTTTGAAAAGCCTCATGTAGATCTTCGGAGATTTATTCGAAATCAATTACAAGAAGGTGGCATCCCCCAGAAACATATTGAAGTGGCCCCAGGCTGTACTTTTGAAGATAAGGAACGATTTTACTCTTTCCGACGAGAAGGGAAGAAAAGTGGTAGGATGATGGCTCTTATCCAGATAACTGAATAATAAGAATATTAAATTTTCATAGCCTATTGCGACTTTCTTATTCTCCCGACTATTATGCTCCTATTCCCAATGAGCATATATTTCCGATGAAAAAATTTACTGCTCTGCATCACTATCTTTTAGAACAAAATCTGATTGATAGCAGTGATATTGTAGAACCTTCTCCGGTGGATATTCCCAACCTTACAACAGTACATTCTCAACGTTATTCCAACGGTATTGTGAATGGGGATTTAGGAAAAAGAGAATTGCGGAAGCTAGGGTTGCCTTGGTCGAAGAGGTTGGCTCACAGATCCAGGTTGGCCGTGCAAGGGACGATCAACGCCTCCTTAATGGCACTGCAGGATGGAATATCAGGAAATTTGGCAGGAGGCACTCATCACGCTATGCCCGACTATGGCGAAGGGTTCTGTGTATTTAATGATGTAGCCGTCGCAATTAAAGTACTGCGGCAGTCGATGTGGGCTAAAAAGATATTAGTTATTGATTGTGATGTTCATCAAGGGAATGGGACAGCTAAAATTTTTAAAAATAACGACGACGTATTTACCTTTTCATTGCATGGTGCAAAGAACTATCCCTTTAAAAAGCCTCCCTCTACATTAGATATTGGGTTGCCGGATGAAACGCAGGATGAAGTATATTTGTCTACCTTGGGAGATGCACTTGACGAGATATTTGAACAGTTTTCCCCGGATTTGGTCTATTACCTTGGCGGAATAGATCCGTTGGAAGCGGATCATTTCGGACGACTTTCTTTAACGATGAATGGTTTAAAAAACAGAGATCGTATAGTAATACAAAAAGTAATAGATGATGATGTTCCACTTGTATTATTGTTGTCGGGCGGTTATGCTCCCACATTGGGAGATACGGTGAGGGCACATGCGCTAATGTATGAAACAGCCTTAGAATTGGCTCTGTAATTGAAAGGATGAAGGACAAAACAACGGATTAAAGTTAATAATCATATTCTGACTTCTACCTGTTTTTCTCTATCTTCATAGCTCTTTTGAAAAGAAATAAGTAAATCGTTTGAAGTCTAAAAATATTGTCATACTGGGTTCCACCGGTTCTATTGGCGAACAAGCCTTAGAGGTGATTTGTGAGCATCCTTCTCAATTTAATGTGTTGGCATTAAGCTGTAATAGCAGTTGGCAAAAGCTGGCAGAACAGGCTAATAAATATAAGCCTGAGTATATACTGCTAGGTGATGAACAGTACAGCGATTTACTGAGGGATAAGTTGGATGATAACAATATCGAGATCTTAGTTGGCAATGAGGATTTACTCCAGTTAACTAAACTTGATAAAGCTGATATTATCCTTAACAGTTTAGTAGGGTATGCTGGTTTTGAACCTACTGTTGAAGCATTAAAGGCGGGAAAAAAAGTGGCACTTGCCAATAAAGAATCGCTTGTAGTGGGTGGTGGGCTTATCAACAGACTTATTCAGGAGAATGGAAATAATCTTATTCCGGTTGATTCTGAACACAGTGCCATGTTACAATGTTTAGTGGGTGAACCAATTGAGAAGATCGAAAAGCTTATTATAACAGCAAGTGGAGGACCGTTTCGCACGTGGACTAAGAAACAGATGCAGGATATAACAGTGAGCGATGCTTTAAATCACCCCAATTGGTCGATGGGGTCTAAAATCACCATCGATTCTGCAACTATGATGAATAAGGGACTTGAAATTATAGAAGCACACTGGATGTTTAATATGCCGCTATCAAAGATTGAAGCTGTAGTTCATCCCCAAAGTATTATTCACTCGGTAGTTACCTTTACCGATGGGTCAAGCAAGGCCCAATTGGGGCCACCGACAATGAAGGTACCTATTTTATATGCTTTGACTTATCCTGACAGGCTCGAACTTGAAGCTCCGGAATTGGACTGGAGAAAGGCTTTTGACTTAACATTTGAACCTGTAGATTATAATCGGTTTCCCTGCTTGAAGTTAGCAATTGAAGCAGCCAAGGAAGGAGGATTGGCCCCGGCAATTTTGAATGCGGCAAATGAAGTTGCTGTGCAACGATTTTTGAACGAAGAAATTACCTATATTGATATCCCTAAAGTGATAGATCATTGTCTGGAATCATTAAATAATTCTGGAACTATTACGTTAGAATCACTGAAAAATATTGATCAACAGGCCAGGGATCTGGCATTAACTTTTTAATCAGTACTACCTCGCTACATGGAATGGATTTTAAGTTTATTATCAACACTCGGAATTTTTGCTGCTGCTCTACTTATCTTGGTTTTCTTTCATGAGCTTGGGCACTTTTTAGCTGCAAAACTTTTTGGAATGCGGGTAGAGCGCTTCTCTCTGGGTTTTCCTCCCCGTATTTTTGGTATTAAAAAGGGAGAAACCGATTACTGTATAGGAGCAACTCCTCTTGGTGGATATGTGAAAATATCCGGTATGATTGATGAAACCATGGATGACGATTACTTGGATGAAGAGCCCAAGCCATGGGAGTTTCGTAGCAAACCTGTCTGGCAACGCATTATTGTAATTACTGCCGGAGTTATCTTTAATATGATTCTTGCTGTACTTATTTTTGGCGGTTTAGCTTTTAGTACTGGTGAAGAAAAGGTTGATCTGGATAGTGTAGGTAGTATCTATGTACCCGAAAAATCTTTGGCAGCCCAAGTGGGGTTCCAAACAGGAGATAAGCTTATTGGGGTTAATGGGGAAGATGTTCCATATTTTTCCGACCTGTTTGCCCCCAATAAAATGATGGCGTCTTCATTGAGCTATACGGTTAAAAGAGGGAATGAAACAGTTACCGTTGGGGTACCCGATAGCTTACTTAATGAGATTGGGAAACGGGGGTTTATTAATTTTCAGCATGCACTTCCCAGTAAAATTCGATCTGTGGTAGAAGGAAGTCCGGCTGATAAAGTGGGGTTAAAAGAAGGTGATTTTATTACTGCTATTAATGGTGATAATATTTCACACTGGCTACAGCTGGTAGAGAAGATATCTACTGCTGAAGATTCTCTTAATTTAATGGTAAGGCGTTCCTCTGGTGAAACTATCTCAGTAGCGGTAACACCTAACGAAAACAATAAACTGGGTATTTATGCCCCTAATAAAGAAATATTTGATGTAGAACGTTTTAATTATGGCCTTTTTGAAGCACTGAATGTTGGAGTTAAAAAAACTAATGAAACGGTTTCTGGAATTTTTGGTGGATTCAGTAAAATGTTTGCCGGGGATATCTCCGTTCGCGAAAACTTAGGCGGACCGGTAGCTATTGCTAATGTTACCAAACAGGCAACAGATGCCGGAGGTGCAATAGGCTTTTGGAATATTACTGCTTTCTTAAGTGTAACACTTGCCATCATGAATATTTTACCTATTCCTGTACTTGACGGTGGCCACCTGATGTTTTTGATTTATGAAGGCATTACACGTCGTGAACCCTCTCCTAAAGTTCGGATGGCGCTACAACAAATTGGGTTTTTGCTTATAATAGCACTCTTTATATTTGTTACATTCAACGATATACTCAGACAATTCGGCTAACTTCATCATTATTTATGTTTGCACGCGACGGATACACTACTATCTTCGTAACCATTATTTTTGCAATTATTGTCAGCGGTATTGCTCGTTATCTTGAGCCCCACTGGACGGCCTATATAATTTATACGGCGATGGTACTGCTCGTAGGGTTTATTTTGTTTTTCTTTAGAGATCCGGACAGGGAAATAACCACAGGTGATAATTTGGTTATTTCACCGGCTGATGGTAATGTTGTGCAAATAAAAGAGGTGCAAGAAGACCGATACATTAAAGGTCCTGCAAAACAGATTAGTATATTTCTTTCTCCACTTGATGTTCATGTTAACAGAGTTCCCGTTAATGGAAAGCTTGAATACTTGGAATATGAACCGGGGATTTTCTTAGTAGCTTATGACCATAGAGCTTCTGAGCTTAATGAACGCGCAGACTTTGGAGTTAAACATCCATCCGGCACAAAAGTGTTTTTTCGGCAAATTACCGGTTTTCTAGCACGACGCATTGTGTATCATATTGAAGAAGGGGATAATCTGGAAGCCGGAGAGCGTTTTGGAATGATGAAGTTTGGCTCCAGAATGGATATACTTGTTCCGGTTGAGGTAGAAGTTAACGTCTCAGAAGGAGAAAAGGCTGTAGCCGGCCAAACAATTTTAGCTACCATTAACGCATAAAATGAAATATCCTATACAGAAGTGGAAGCGTTTTCGTCGTCGTAGAAAACGTAAAAGAAATGGGGATAAACATACTAAAAAGCAGATACCGCGTACGGTAATCCCCAGTTTCTTTACTTTGATGAATCTGTTCTGTGGTTTTTTGGCAATTATTAGCATTGCCGAAGGACGACTCTTCTTTGGGGCTTGGCTCATTGTTTTTGCCGGCCTATTTGATGCATTAGATGGTTTTATGGCCCGCCTGTCAAATGCTACTTCTCAATTTGGCATTGAATTGGATTCTATTAGCGATGTAGTATCATTTGGAGTTGCCCCGGGCTTTCTACTTTATGCTTTCGGTTTAGCAGAGATGCCTTTTGTGGGAATTATTTTAAGTGCTCTTCCGCCACTTTGTGGAGCTGTTCGGTTAGCAAGGTACAATGTAGATGTACATGAGAACTTTGATGATGACAAGGGCCGAGACGATTTTTTTAAGGGGCTTCCTATTCCCGGGCAGGCAATAATGATTGCAGCTTTTTACCTCACCTTCTATAATCAGATTGAGATTTTTGAAGGTTTGGAATATGGACTAAATACGGTTTTAGTACCCCTAATTATTCTGCTCTCCTTTTTGATGGTTAGCACTATTCCTTTTGATAAGATTCCAAGTTTTGATAAAGAATCCATTAAAAAACATAAGATGAAGCTTTCCCTTTTTATTTTCTATGGATTACTTATTCTATTATTTCAGGAAGTAGGACTAATGATTGTTTTTTCTGCCTTTGTGGGCAAGGGAATTCTCCTGGGGGGCTACTTCTTTTGGAAAGAAGCCTTTGGAGATGAAGAATTTTCTGATTAGAAAAAGGAAATAGGGCCTGAGAATCAGTAATTTTAGCCTGTTACTTTGTCTTTCTATTTTTATAGGCAGATTGACAGAGGCTAAACATGCATGTCAGAGTTAGGGAATCAGGAAAGAGGAGGCAGAAATGCAAGGGATAAAGAAGAATATAGCTTAAAACCGGTAACTAAGCCCCAATGAATGTACAGTTCCAAAGCCTGTTTCAAACGGGATGATAGCATAATTGGCAATAACAGAGCCTACTATTATTCCGGCACCTGCTGTCCATGGACGAACGGTATCTCCCGTTTTATATCCCGATCTTAACATAATTGTTTCTGCGATATTAAATTCAAGAGCAACAGACGTATAGAGTTCCCGTTCTTCTGTCGTCTGTGTTGTCTTGTTCGATACTGTGAGAGGAAAGGTCCAGTCATTCTTAAGATTCACTGTTACAGGGAGATCATCATTCTCAGGAGGTGTAAAGGTAAAAAGTTTGGCATTAAATCCGCCTCGCAGTGTAGTTGGCAGAGGGGTAGCTTCATTAATTAGTTCATCCATTTTGCCCAGATTTAGTAAACTTACCCCAATTTGTAGGCGTTTATTCCAGAAACGACTAGCTATTCCCCAATTAGTAGCATATCCAGAAGCATTATAGATATAATATTCCTCTCGCAAGTATTGAAAGGTTCCGCCAATAGCAATGGGGCCTACTTTGTAAGCATAGCCTGCGCTTAGCGACAGCAGGTTTATAGCAAAAGAACCTTCGGCAGGTCCAGCCTGGTTTCGTAGTATAATATCATCATCTTGGGCCCCGGTAAATCCAAAAGCTATTCCACGTTCTCCTTTTTTGAAATTTACCGCAGCATGAGTGTGGGAAAGGTCGCCAATCCAGAGGGTATAATCAGCATTGAGTGATGAGCTGGACTCTAATGCAAGGTTAGCAGGGTTGGAATACAGGTTTGATGCTCCTAACTGTTCAGCTGTTACCACTTCATTAAAACCTAAGGCTTGTGTGCCCGGACCAATAGTCAAAAGGTCAAGGCCTGTTTGCTGGCTATAAGCTATATTAGTTGACATTGTACTTATTAAGCACAAACCAAGTAAGAACAAATATGGTGGTCTCTGTTTCTTGAGAAAAGACAAAGGAAATATATTATGGCATTTATCTGTATTGTTCATCAGCAAAAGTAAATAGATTATTTTCGTTCTTACAAGTTCAACTGAATACCAAAGATGTGCATATACGCGATTTTATTGGATTCTTGAACAAATGCATAATCGATGGATGGGTTCATAAAATCAAAGGGGAGATGTATGGAGAAACCGGCACTGGCATGGTTTGTTTTTTTAATTGCTGAAATCGCATCAATCTGCCAACCAGCTCGGAGAGTAACCCGCTCATGAAGTCCATATGCCATTCCGAGGTTAATATTAGTTATAGTTCCCTCTTCATGGATCTGTTGTCCACCATCCAAGCTAATATGAAATTTATCCATGGGGTTATAAAAGATGCCCAGTTTTATTTGAGTTGGGAATGGGTCATTTTGGGAAGAGAGGTTATCACCATAGAAATTACTGGAGTTCCAGCTGTAAGCAGCAATTAAATCTTGAACCGTAGCCCCTAGCTGAAGTTGATTAGAAATTTTATACAACAACCCGATATCAAGGCCAACAGTAGTAGCATTGTCAACTGCATTGTGTAGATCAGATAGGTAATATTTAACCCCAAGACCAACAGAAAGGTTGTTTCTCAGGGATAGTCCGGCTGTTGCTGTAAGTTGGTATTCGTGAGTTGAAAGCATGTTTGTGTGATAGCCATCAGCGTTGCGCCCATCAATATCATTTACATTGGCGTTTATAATAGAGATAGATGCTCCCGCACTGGGTGGTAACCGAAAGGTACTACTGATGGTGTGCAGGCTGCGATCGAAGCTCATTGCTGCGGTAGAAAGATCGATCTGGTTGCCTGTTCCGGCATGAGCAACAACAGCGGGGTTATAGTAGCTATATATCCCTTCTTGTGTTGTAGCCGTGAAAGCATTGCCCATTGCCATCCCTCGGGGGCCAAAACCCAACCGACTGAAAGCACCAGCTCGCCCGCCATGTTGAGCTTGTACAGCGGTAGTACAGGTTGTTACTATTAAAAATAAAAGTAATGATCTACAGTATGCAGTTGGTTTTTGCATGGTTTAATTAATCAATAATATCTTTCCCCGGATCGTATTGCCCGGGCTATCAATCTGGTAAAATACGGCCCCATTTGCCACGTCTTTCCCATTGGTTGTAGTGCCATCCCATACCGCTTCATAAGTCCCTGGAGTATAGTCTCCTGATGCAATCTTTTTGATCAGTTTCATCCTGAAATCAAATAACCGGATTGTGACTTGCCCGGCCTTTTTTACTTCATATTTGATACGCACGAGACTGTGGCGTCGGGGTGAAAAGGGATTGGGATAGGCATAAGCGTTAACGTCCGGAGCATCCTGTTGGTAGTGATTGTTCCCATCAAGAGGGAAGTTAACCCGTGTAATTTCCCAGTTCTCTCCACCATCGGCGGTTGAGGCGATACCATCACCGGTGCCGACCCATAGACGATTGGTAGTAGAGGCAATGCTATAATATGCAGCAGACTTTTTGATAAAAGTATTTGCAGAAGTTATCTGTGGTATAGTTGTCCAATTAGCACCACCGTCACTGCTTTTAAATAACCCATCATCTCCAGCGGCATAAATAACCCCGTCAGAAAAATCAATGTCATTTATACGTTTTCCCTGCAAGTAGCGATCGAAGCTTTTTCCCCCGTTCCTGGTTCGAACAATACCAAAACTTTCATTATCACGAAGCCCAGATGACCAGTTGGTCATCCAGATATCTCCGGTAGAGGGCTGCTGTTTAATGGTGATGATCCAGTTGCCTAATAAACCATCTGAAGAGCCGTCTACTTGGATATGTCGCCATCGAATACTATCGGCAGGAGCAGTGAGTGCATTATCAGAGATATTTAGCCCTCCTGCGGTACCACACCACACCCTATTACTGCGATCGATAAAGACCGAAAACCCCAATAGGTTCTGGTCAAAACGGGGATCATAACGATTGGTGCCATTGCTGTTAAATGTATATTCATTGTCTGGACTTAAGGTATCGACCTGCTGAGGAGGGAGTATAATTCGTTTCCAGTTTGCACCAAAATCTTGGCTTCTGACTAAGCCCAAGGCCCAATTTGCAGAAAAAACGGTTTCTCCCTTAAAAGCTACCTCAAAAGACGGAGATTGTTGCTGTGCCGTAACAGGAAGCTTGGCATATCTTGTACCACCATAAACGAAGGTGCTGTCATCCTCTTCGTCATTCGGATTTTTAATAAACTTCCAGTTTTCCCCTCCATCTGTGGAATAGTGGAATCCAAGTCCTGATTGTACATCCCCGTTTGGTGTAGAGGCTGTGTAACCTAACCCTGCCCAAACGGTATCTTGTGCCAAGGCAAGGGAATATACGCTTCCTTCTTCATTTATAATTTTTTGCGCATTTTCAGGAAAATACCAATTTGCGCTATTGTCTATGGTACGATTTAAACCGGGACCTATCCATAAGGTATCACCAAATGTTTCCATATTTGAAACAGAATTACTCTTAATGGATCGGTCTGGAGAGGGAACAGGGCCTACAATTTGAGCTTTAAGAGATAGACTACCCCCTATAGACAAGAGGATAAAGCATAAAAGAAATCGTGATGACAGCACCATGAAAAATAGATTTATTATTGAATCGTAATATAGGTTTTATTTCACCTAAATAAACTTGTTGATTTTAGTACAGGTGGCTATTATATTCAGAGCGTTATGAAAAAATCAGCTCATAAAAATATCAATTGGTGGTGGCTCGTGAAACAACATACACGGGCAGTGGCATTTTTATGAGCTAGATTCACATAAGCACTTTTTTAGCGAACCCACTGCAGGAAACTGGAGTGGGTTTTTTTATTTTCAACTTGTTTGATACCTCCTGAAGGTACTTTTCGGGAAATAATTAGCAGAGTATATCAGATATGAATATTGATAAGTTTACAGATTTGGCAAAGCAATATACTGCGATACCAGTTCACCGTCGTTTGATGGCTGATGTATTAACACCAGTATCCCTGTTCCTTTCGCTTCGCGATAACGGAGGGTATCCTTTTTTGCTGGAGTCAGTGGAGGGGGGAGAGCAAGTTGCTCGTTATTCGTTCTTGGGGCGAGATCCCTATCAGGTATTAAAATACGATGGGGAAGAAGTGGTACTGGAACGTGATGGCAATACTAGTTGCATCGATCAACCCTATTTTGAAGCTCTGAAAGCGCTAACCACTCAACACAGCGAGCCGGATATGCCCGAGCTTCCCCGTTTATCTGGTGGAGCTGTAGGTTTTTCTTCTTATGATACGGTTCGTGAGATCGAGCAGTTAGAAAATCATCCTCAGGATGATATAGATATACCGGAAGCTATTTGGGCCTTTTATGATGAGGTATTTGCCTTTGATCATGTAAAGCAGCAGGTCATTATCATAAAAACAGTGTTTATTGATGATGAGCATAATGCAGAAGCGAAATACCAGCAGGCACAGCAGAGGCTTAATGAGCTGGAAGATCGGGTGTATCAGCAGGGACAAACGACTGATACTTTTTCAATAGATCCGGATGATTTGTCTAGCAATATCAGCCAGCCAGAGTTTGAGCAGATGGTAGAAAAGGCGAAGGAGTATATTTATGAAGGTGATATCTTCCAAGTAGTGCTTTCACAGCGTTTTGAGACCAACTTTAGCGGAGATCGATTTATGTTGTATCGTGCGCTTCGGATGGTAAATCCTTCTCCATATCTGTTTTTCTTGGAATTTGGTGATTTTGCACTCGTTGGATCATCGCCCGAAGTGTTAGTTCGTGTGCAGGACGATACGGCCCAGCTGCTACCTATTGCAGGTACACGTCCCCGCGGTAAAACGCCAGAAGAAGACTTAGAACTGGAAAAAGATTTAAAGAACGATCCCAAGGAGATTGCAGAGCATGTGATGTTGGTTGATCTGGGACGAAATGATTTGTCGCGAGTTTGTAAACCTGCCACCGTACACCCGGTTCGTGAGCAGGTGATAGAGCGTTATTCGCATGTTATGCATATTGTTTCTGATGTAAAAGGAGAGCTGAGGGATGATCAAACCTCAGTTGATGCACTGATACGCTGTTTTCCGGCTGGAACGGTGAGTGGAGCACCAAAAATTCGGGCCATGGAGATTATTGATGAACTTGAACCAACAAAACGAGGTCCCTATGCCGGAGCTGTTGGGTATTTCGACTTTTCCGGAAATATGGATACCTGCATTGTAATCCGCACAATGATGGTGACTGAGTCAAAGGTATTTATACAAGCCGGGGCCGGTATTGTTGCCGACAGTAATCCCGAAAAAGAGTATCTAGAAACAAAGAATAAAGCTGGTGCTTTAGTAGAAGCATTAAGTGTAGCTTTATCAATTACAGATTAAGGATATAAAGAATAATTAATTTTAAATTTACGTATCTATGAAAACTATTTTATCTGGTATTCAATCCTCTGGGAAATTACATCTGGGAAACTACTTTGGGGCTTTGCGTCAACATATCCAGATGCAGGAAAAAGGAGATGCCTTCTATTTTATTGCCAATTATCACTCATTAACTTCTATTAATGATGGGGAAAAGATCTATAAGAACACTATCGATGTAGCCCTTGATTATCTGGCCTTGGGACTTGATCCCAATAAGGCAACCTTTTTTGCTCAGAGTGATGTGCCGCAACATGCTGAGCTCGCTTGGATACTGGGTACGTTCTGTCCGGTAAGTTTGATGGAAAAGGGCGTAGCCTTTAAAGACAAGGTTGCCCAGGGCTTACATCCTAATATCGGTTTGTTTACCTATCCCATTTTGCAGGCCGCAGATATTTTGATGTACAATGCTGATTTAGTGCCGGTAGGGCAAGACCAAAAGCAAAATATTGAGATTTGCCGTGATTTGGCCGGTAAATTTAATCATAATTATGGGGATGAATATCTGAAACTTCCAGAGCCACATATCTTAGAATCAGTGGCAGTAGTTCCGGGTATTGACGGACAAAAGATGAGTAAATCATATGGTAATACGATTGGTATCTTTGATGAAGGCAAAGAGTTGAAAAAGAAGGTAATGTCGATAGAAACAGACTCTACGCCACTTGATGAGCCCAAAAATCCGGATAGTTGTAATGTCTTTGCACTGATAAAACTGTTTGCCGAAGAATATAAACAGAAAGAGATTGCTGAACAGTATCGTGCTGGGGGCTACGGCTACGGTCATGCTAAAAAAGAACTTCTGGGTATGATAGAAGAGTATTTTGCTGAGGCTCGTGAAAAACGCAAAGAATTGGCCCAGGATATAGACACCGTACGTGATATTCTGCGTGACGGTGGCAAGAAAGCCCGTGCCCGGGCGGAGAAAGTAATGGGGCCGGTGCGTGAGGTAACAGGACTGTTTAAAACATACGACTATAGCAGCTAATCCATTGATATCTTTATTATGGTTCTAATTATAGACAATTACGATTCCTTTACTTATAACCTGGTACATATAGTTGCTCAGCATACTGAAAGTTATAAGGTAGTGCGTAATGATGCCCTTAGCATGGAGGAGATAAAGGCTTTAGACCCGGACAAGGTGCTTATTTCGCCTGGTCCGGGGCGTCCGGCTGATGCCGGAGTAACCAAGTCGGTGATAGAAGAGCTGGGAGCCCATACTCCAATATTGGGCGTATGTCTTGGTCACCAGGCGATAGGGGAAGTGTTCGGAGGAAAAGTGATCCATGCCCCCGAGCTTATGCACGGGAAGACTTCTCCAATAGATCATGACGGGAAATCAGTTTATAAAAATATTCCAACTCCCTTTACTGCTACACGCTATCACTCATTGATATTGGACCCGCAACAGATTCCAGAGATGTTGGCGATTACAGCCCGCAGTGACGATGGGGTTATTATGGGGCTTCGTCATCGAGAGTTTCCAATCGAGGGAATCCAATTTCATCCCGAAAGTATCTTAACTACTGAAGGGCCAAATATTATTAAAAACTGGCTTGACCTGAAAACAGCAAACTAGTAATAAACTATTGGTAAATGTTCAATATGAAATCTATAAATATAAGGTATGCAAAAGGTTAAAGACTTTAGTTCAATATTAGATAAAGCAGTGAACTCTAAAGATCTTACTGATATAGAAGCACGACAAGCCCTGCAGCAGATCGTAAATGGTGAGATCAAAAATGAACAAATTGCTTCTTTTTTAACAGCCATGCGAGCAAAGGGTGAGACCACCGATGAGCTAACCGCTTTTGTAAAAGTAATGCGTGAAGAGGCCATTAAACCAGAAGTTGAAACAGAAGGTGCTATAGATCTATGTGGCACAGGTGGAGATAGCTCAGGGACTTTTAATATCTCTACGGCTTCTATGTTTGTAGTATCCGGAGCCGGCGTGCCGGTGTTAAAACATGGAAATAGGAGTGTTTCCAGTAAGAGCGGTAGCGCAGATGTGTTAGAAGCTCTGGGGGGTGTTGTGATGTTGGAGAAGGGTCAGGTAGAGCAGGTTTTTGAAGAAACGGGATTGGTGTTTATGTTCGCTCCGTTTTTCCATCCAGCCATGAAACACGTGATGCCTGCCCGGCGAGCAATGGGAATAAGAACATTTTTTAATATTCTTGGGCCACTTTTAAATCCAGCTGGGGTGAGTCGGCAAATGATAGGAGCATATAATATAGATGTTGCTAGACAGATTGCTCATATTCTTGCAAACCTTGAGACCGATTTTGCTTACACCGTGAATGCCCATGATGGTCTTGATGAGGTAAGTTTATGTGCTCAGTCAGAGATATTTGAGCTTAATGGGAGTTTGGTCAAAGAAGCGACGACATTTGATCCTCGGTCCCTTGATTTCAATTGGACTGATCTTGATGAACTCCAGGGTGGAGATGCTGAATATAATGCCAATATTATTCGCTCTATTATGGCTAATAATGCCACCGAAGCACAAGAGAATGTGATACTGTTAAATGCTACTTTTGGTATACATGCTTCCGGAAAAGCAGATCATCTATCCGAAGCCAGGGAAATGGCAGAGGAGAGTTTAAGATCGGGAAAAGCATTGCAGGCATTAGATGATTTTATAGAGGTAACAACAGAAGTTGCAAATCAGTCGTAATTATGTCCAATATACTTGAAGAAATTGTAGAACAAACGGCATCAGATCTTAAGAAGCGAAAGAAAGAACGTAGTTTTAGTGATCTGGGAGACTTGGAGCTTTATGAAGAAAAATCACAAAATTTTGCTGAATCATTACTACAAGATAATGATGTGGCTATTATTGCGGAAATTAAAAAAGCTTCTCCATCAAAAGGACTTATAAGACCGGACTTTGATCCACAAAAAATAGCGGCTCAATACCAAGAGGGAGGGGCCTCAGCGATATCAGTATTAACCGATGAGCCAGCCTTTAAAGGTAGCCTAAAGTATCTTGAAATTTCTTCCAGGGAAGTATCTATTCCATTGCTGCGCAAGGATTTTATTATTGATCCTTATCAAATAAAAGAAGCTAAAGCTTTTGGGGCTGATGCGGTATTACTTATTGCTACAATTACCGATGGACATCAGCTGCAGGAGTTGTTACATGCTACCAAGGAGTTTGAATTGCAAGCTCTGGTAGAATGTTATTCGGAAGAGGATTTTCAATATGTTAACTTTGAAGAGGTCGATATTCTGGGAGTCAATAATCGTGATCTCAGAACTTTTGAGGTAGACTTACATCGCGGTGTAGAGCTGTTACATAAAGCACCCGATGATACGGTACTGGTCTCTGAAAGTGGACTGGGTAGTGCTGGTGATTTACAGTTTTTGTTTGAACAAAATATTGATGCTGCTCTTATTGGAGAATATTTTATGAGACAAAGTAATCCCGGAGAAGCCGTGTCGGCAATGAAATCAGAACTTCAGAAATTAATAACTTCAGAAACAGAATAGATGTTTGCAGATCCAGAAGAACGAACGAAAGTAAAAATTTGTGGAATTACCTCACTTGAAGATGCCCGATTTGTATCTGGGGCACTGGCCCACTATATGGGATTTATCTTTTATGAAGAAAGCCCTCGCAGTATTACACCTGCTGAAGCTGGAGCCATGATTAACTGGTTGCATGGCCCAAAATGTGTCGGTGTTTTTGTAAATCAGCCATTAGATGATGTGAATATGATTGGACGACAGACCGGCATAGATTATGTGCAGCTTCATGGGAATGAAAACCCAGAATATTGTTCAATGGTTGATAAACCGGTCATAAAGGCAATCCATGTAGAAAAGGGCGACACGGCATCAGATCTTAATAATCGAATTTCGCCATACCTCGACTATGTGGAGTATATCCTTTTTGATACAAATATTGATGGACAGTGGGGAGGTACCGGTCAGTCGTTTAATTGGTCAGTACTGGATGAAGTGGCGCAAGGAATACCTTATTTCTTGGCAGGGGGATTAAATGCGAGTAATATCCGTGAGGCCTGTAAGCAGGTTCAACCTTATGCTGTTGATGTTTCCAGTGGTTTAGAAGCTGATCCTGGGATAAAAGATTTTGATAAGGTTGATGCATTTATGGAAGAGATGCGAGATATTTGGGAGAAACAAGAAATGGGTGAGTTATAATTTATTTAGAAGCTTCTGAATAGCTGTTAAACTTTATCATTTTTAAGTTGTATATGCGTAATAAAGACAGCTTCCAAAATGAATTTATACTTATGTGTGACAATAGTTTATATAAAATAGGTTAATTATTTATAACGTATATTGAGAATGAGAATATGAAATACGATTTACCAACGAAGGAAGGATATTTTGGCAATTTTGGAGGGAAGTTTGTGCCTGAAATATTAATTCCGGTGCTTGAAGAACTGGAAGAGGCCTATAATGAAGCTTGGCATGATAATTCTTTTCTGAAGGAATATAGTAGCTTATTAAATGAATATGTTGGACGTCCTACTAAATTGACCTATGCAAATCGGTTGACTGAGTACTATGGAAAGGCCAAGATTTATTTGAAACGAGAGGACCTATGCCATACAGGAGCTCATAAAATTAATAATGCTATCGGGCAGATTTTATTGGCTCGACGTATGGGGAAAGATCGAATTATTGCCGAAACCGGCGCCGGGCAACATGGGGTAGCTACTGCTACGGCCTGTGCCAAGTTCGGGGTCGATTGTATTGTATACATGGGGGCTGAGGATATGGAGCGACAAAAGCTGAATGTTGAACGGATGAGACTACTTGGTACCGAAGTTCGTTCTGTGACTAGTGGGTCGCAAACATTAAAAGACGCTACGAACGAAGCGATTCGAGACTGGGTAACCAACGTAGAGGATACATTTTATATCATCGGTTCTGTTGTTGGCCCGCATCCATACCCCAAGATGGTTCGTAATTTCCATAGGGTAATAGGTGATGAAATTCGATCACAGCTTAAAGAGGCTGAGGGTCAAGAGACGCCTGATCATTTATTGGCCTGTGTAGGCGGGGGGTCTAATGCTATCGGAGCTTTTTATCCTTTTATCGAAGATGAAGAAGTCAAAATGTATGGTCTTGAAGCAGCAGGTTTAGGGGCAAATACTGATGAGACTGCTGCTACTCTTACTATTGGAACTCCTGGGGTACTACACGGTTCCATGAGTTATCTACTGCATGATACCGATGGACAAATCCAGCTTGCACATTCTATTAGTGCAGGGCTTGATTATCCGGGTATAGGGCCAGAGCATTCTTATCTGCATGAGACGAAGCGGGTTAAATATCATTCAATAACGGATAATGAGGCTATGGAGGGAGTAAAATTACTTTCAGAGACAGAAGGTATTATACCCGCTCTTGAAACTGCTCATGCCATTGCTTACCTGGATGAACTAATGCCTAAAACATCAGAAGATGAGATCGTTGTTTTGAACTGTTCCGGACGGGGTGATAAAGATATGACTACAATTTCCAAGAATCTTTAATATTTGATTATACGGTGTGGGAAATGAACACATACCGAACTAAAAAGAATGAAAGCTCAATGATTACGACGAAAAACAGAGTTGCACAACTATTTGAAAACCATGATGATTCATCAAAAATAATGAGTCTCTTTCTTACTGCGGGCTATCCTGATGTAGAGTCATGTGTAGACTTAATCCTGGGGTTTGATAAAAACGGAGTTGATATGGTCGAGCTGGGAATGCCGTTTAGTGATCCTCTTGCTGACGGTCCTACAATACAATATTCCAGCAATGTAGCTATAGAGCAGGGCATTACTATGGAAAAAATCCTGGATATTGTAAAGCAAGTTCGTAAAAAATCAGAGATCCCTATTATCTTAATGGGATATATCAATCCTGTTATTAAATATGGAATTGAACGGTTTTGCCAAGAAGCTTCTAAGGTTGGTGTCGATGGTCTTATTATTCCTGATATTCCTATTGAAGAGTCAGGTATTATGACAAAAGAAGCAGAGCAGCATAATTTGCCAATAATATATTTGGTAGCTCCAAATACGTCAGATGAGCGCATGCGTAATATCGATGAACAGTCACAAGGATTTGTTTATTGTGTCTCAGTAACGGGCGTTACCGGAGCCCGGGAAGGTGAGGAGGTAGCTCAATCGGTACAACGCTTTATTGATAGAGTAAAAACCAATATCAGTCAGAATCCCAAAATGGTAGGTTTCGGTATCAAATCTCATGAAGATGCTCAAAAAATTGCAGCTGATATGGATGGGTTTATTGTGGGAAGTGCCCTCATTGATACTATAAGAGAAAACTACCCTAAAAAAGGTTGGAAGGATGAAGTATTTGCTTTTGTTAGAACGTTGAAGTATGGTACGGAGTAATTATTAAAATTAAGAATTAATTTTCTATGAAGGAGATAGGCAAATTAGCTTCGATATTGTTATTAGCAGTTATTTGGGTTGGATGTGATAGCGACTATCGTAGAAAGGCAAGCGGTAGTTTTGGACAGCTTATTGTTGTAATGGACTCCGCTGATTTTGAGAGTAAAACAGCTGAGGCACTTCGCCAGACATTTGGTGGCTGGACACAGACTATTCCCGGCAAACCTCCACGCTTTGATTTAACATTCCGTGATTTTGATAGCAATAATGAACTGGAACAATTAAAACAATTCCGAAATGTTATTGTCGCTTCACCTATTGACGATAGTACAAATGTCGCAGAATTTATGCGGGCTCTGCTCAGTGATGAGGTAGAACGTCAAGTTCGTGACGGAGAGGCATTTGCTTTTCCCTTAAAAGATCAGTGGTATCGCGATCAATGGTTATTACTACTTGCTGCTCCCAGTGATTCCGCATTGGCTACACAGATTAAAAACTCCCAAAAAACACTTGTAGATAACCTGATTGATAAAGAGCTCAATCGATGGACGGCAGAAATCTATGAACGGGGAGAACAGGTTGCTCTCGAAGATAGCTTATGGCAAAATCATGGATGGAAAATCCGTGTACAGCATGACTGGATAAAAAGTATAGATACCACCTATACTGAAAACAATGAACGGGTTCATTTCTTAACGATGAGACGTCCTCTGCCCAATAATGATCGATGGTTTTGGGCATGGTGGAAAGAGGTAGATAATATTAACCATGTGGATGATGACTGGATTAATACCAAGCGCGATTCATTAAATAAAAAATGGTTTGAAGGTAGCAGCACAAGGCGAAATTCTTTTGTAACTACTGCATACAAGCGCCCTCATAAGACCGAAACCTTTCGTATGAATGGCGACCTCGTTTATGAAAGCCGGGGTGTTTGGCGGATGACTGAAGATGCTATGGCCGGGCCTTTTGTCAACTTTACGGTCTATGACAAAGAAACAAGTCGTCTCTTTATGCTTGAGTTTGCCCAGTTTGCTCCAAAATACGATAAACGCAAATTTGTACGTCAATTTCGTGCCATGCTGCGGACCTTCAAAAGTGATTCAACATGGCAAGCTAATTCCCAAAAATCGATGGCAATAAATTAGAACGTGTCTTCATCTCAAAAGTACGACTTTGTTGATAAAGCTCTTGCAAAGCGAAAAAAGCGGCATCAATTTCGTGAGTTAACATCTTTTATACCATCAGATGCTGTTACTTTGTCTAATGGAGATAAGCAATATCTTAACTTTAGCGGTAATGACTATTTGGGCCTTTCCCACCATCCTAAAGTGACAGAACGGTCACAGTTATATACCGAAAAATATGGGGCAGGGGCTACTGCTTCACGGTTGATAAATGGAACCTTTGATATTCATGACCGGCTAGAAAGAAAGTTAGCTCAAACGTTTGGGTGGGAATCTGCATTGGTGTTTAATAGCGGTTTTCAGGCTAATAGTACCATTATCAGCACCTTAACAGATCGGCACTCTCTTATTCTTGCGGATAAGTTGAGTCATCGTAGTTTACTGCAGGGATCATTGGCAAGCCGAGCTGCCTTCCGTCGATTTAAACATAATTCGGTAACAGATTTGGCAGATCAGCTCAAAAATGCTGATGAAGAAGACTTTTCCAGAATTATTGTAGTTACCGAATCATTATTTAGCATGGATGGGGATTGTGCAGAACTACAAAAAATAGCAGATTTATGTAATAAATTTGGGGCGCTGCTATTTGTAGATGATGCTCATGCTGTAGGAGTATGGGGTGAACAAGGTTTAGGATTTACCCACTCTGTTAAAGGCATAGATATAGTACTTGCAACATGTGGTAAAGCATTTGGAGCATTTGGCGCTTTTGTTCTTTGTGGAAAAGAAATGAGGGATTATTTGCTGAACTTTTGTCCCGGTTTTATTTATACTACGGCGCTGCCCCCAGCGGTAATTGGAGCTGTTGATGCTTCATTAGAGCTGATTCCCAACATGGATTCGGAACGTGAGGAGCTATATAAGCATATAAAGATTATGCAAAAGGGTATTACGGAGGCTGGCTTTAGTATCGGAAGTTCACAATCTCAGATAATACCTATCATGGTGGGATCTGAAGAGAATGCGTTAAATTTAGCAGAGTTTTTAAAAAATAATGGGTTTTTAGCAACAGCAATACGTCCCCCTACAGTGCCTCGGGGCAGTGCTCGAATAAGGATTACGCTCTCTTCTCACCATAAAAAAGGACAGATAGAAGAATTTTTAACAGCATTAAATCGATGGAGTAATGGCTGACTGCCAGTTTTTTGCACACCATGGATGGGGATTTGATCGCCACACTTGGGATACTTGGAAAAATGAACTCTCTGAATTTGGCACTTTCCATGCCTATGACCGAGGTTATTTTGATGATCCCAAAGAGATAAAGGTTGATAACAGCGGTGGACCAATAGTTTTACTAACCCATTCATTTGGCTTACATTGGATTACCAAAAATCTACTCGAAACAGCTGATCTTTTAGTTATAACAGGTGGCTTTTTATACTTCCATCCCTATGTTGCTCAGTATAAACGTCGTTCTCGACTTATAATACAGGAGATGGTCAATGAACTGGAGATCAATCCTGAAAAAGTACTAAAACGATTCTACGATAACTGTTTTTCTCCTTTGGAAGCCGAAGAAGTTAATTTCAAAGACCTTAACTTACAGTTACTCTTGGATGACTTACAGCGCTTACAAGATTCCAGGCTCGATGCTGAGTTACTGAAAAAGGCAGGGAAAGTTTGTATCCTTCACGGGTCACAAGATCAGGTAGTTCCTTATAAAAAGGGTAGGCAAATATATAACCAGTTACAGCAGTATGCCCAGTATTTTGAACTTAAAAACGCCGGTCATGCATTACCTAAAACACATCATCGGCAGTGTCTGGAGTTTATAATTCCTGAAATCCGACAGGTCTTAAAAGAAAAGCAGGATTAGTTTTATAATTTATATGAATCAGCAAGTAGTGAGCAGCAACGATTTAAAAGAACAGATAGCTGCAAATTTTGGATCTGCAGCCTCACAATACCATAAGCATGCTAACCTTCAGAAAGAAGTGGCAAAGCGGCTTATCGCATCATTAAAGCCGTGGAGAGATATTTTACCTAAAGGTCCTATCATTGAGTTGGGATGTGGAACCGGATTTGTTACCCAAAGGCTGGCGGAGTTGTACCCCAACAGGGAAATAGAAGTTACCGACCTTTCGCATCAAATGGTTCAATATTGTCGAGAACAATTGGGTGATCGTGGCAATCTTTCATTTAGAGTTAAGGATGCTGAGGATACACCTGCAGGGAACCCCAAATATGCGTTAACGATCAGCGGATTTACAGCACAGTGGTTTAAGAACCCTGCCCAAGTACTGGGAAAGTGGCTGGAGGCTACAAAACCGGGAGGTTTGTTGTTGGTTTCTTTTCCGGGTAGCGAAAGTTTTCCTGAATGGAAACAGAAATGTAAAGAGCTGGGATTACCCTATACGGGCAATGAACTACCCGATGTAGAGGAAATGGTTGTGAAGATGTCATTGGGACCGGCCCAGGTAGACTATTACGAGGACACTGTTACTCAAAGGTTTACGAGTGCTGAGGCATTTTTCCGTAAATTTAAAACAATTGGTACTGCTACTCAGAAAAAGGGTAGGTCATTATCTCCTAAGGAGTTATCACTTCTTATTGACCACTGGAATGAATCTGCCAACGGAGATATAACTGTCAGTTACCACTTGGTATTCTTAGCTGTAAAAAGAGACTTTGATTCGGAATAAGGTTTGTTACTGCTTAAAGTGTAATTAGATACAACAAACAACTAAAAATCGACATAACGTTATTGAAGAATGAGTACTTCCCAATGGCCATCCGAAATATTTGTCTCCGGTACCGATACAGGAATTGGTAAAACGGTGGTTTCTGCTATACTAACAAAAGCTCTTTCAGCAAGCTATTGGAAACCAATACAAGCCGGACTTGAAGAAGAAACTGATACTGAATTTGTCCAGCGAGCAACCGGCTTTTCAAAGCAATGTATTATTCCCGAGCGATATCGGCTAGAAACTCCAATGTCTCCCCATGGAGCAGCCCAAATTGATGATATCTATATCGAGATGTCTGATTTTGAGTTGCCTGACTATGAAACTGATCATTTAGTAGTAGAAGGGGCCGGTGGTTTACTTGTACCCTTTAACGATGATGTGATGATTATTGATCTCATCGAAAAATTACAGATCCCGGTATTGCTCGTTGCAAGAAGTACACTGGGAACGTTGAATCATACTTTTCTATCCTTGGAAGCACTTCGAAATCGCAATATTCCTGTTTTAGGAGTTGTATTGAATGGGCCGGAACATAAAAGTAACCGAGAAGCCATTCAGCACTACGGTGATATTGATATAATTGCTGAAATTGATACCATTGATCCTCTAAATGCTTCTGGTTTAGAAGAAACATTTGATCTGCATTTTAACTTGTAACGCATTTACTTTTTAATCAAAAATATTTTTTAAAACCTGTGCCCGATTTCCATCGCAATGTTTGGTACCCATTTACAATTTTGAAAGAAGCTCCCACTCCTGTCAAGGTAGAAAAGGGAGATGGGCTTTGGCTAGAGCTTGAAGATGGTCGCCGTATCATGGATTGTATTTCTAGCTGGTGGGTAAATATACATGGCCATGCGCACCCTAAAATGGCCAAAGCTATCGCCGACCAAGCAAAAAAGCTTGAGCAAGTTATCTTTGCCAACTTTACCCATGACCCTGCCGAACGGCTGGCTGAACAAGTGACCGCGCAACTGCCTGGCGAGTTAAATAGGGTCTTCTTTTCTGATGACGGTTCTACTGCAGTGGAAGTGGCAATGAAAATGGCCTACCAGTACTGGCATAATCAGGGAGAAGAGCGAACCAAGTTCATCTGCTTCGAAGGGGCCTATCACGGAGATACCTTTGGGGCGATGTCGGCCGGTGAGCGTTCTGTATTTACTGAGGTTTTTGAAGACTTGCTTTTTGACGTCGATTTTTTACCCTATCCAGATACTTGGATGGATGACGACACTGTAGGGGATCGTGAAGATAAAATCATTCGACAACTTGAGAAGATGTTGGATGAAAATCCGGAAACCTATGCCGGTATTATAATTGAACCGCTTATCCAAGGTGCTGGCGGCATGCGTATGTGTAGAGAAGACTTTCTGCAAAAACTGCACTGGGTAAATCGTCAGTTTGATACCCTCCTTATTTTTGATGAGGTGATGACCGGTTTTGGTCGTACTGGGGATTGGTTTGCCTGTAGAAGGGCACAGGTTGAGCCTGATTTAATAGCAGTAGCCAAGGGACTTACCGGTGGGTTTCTACCCCTATCATTGACTATAGCTTCAGATACCATTTTTGAGGCGTTTAATAGCTCAGACCCGATAAAAACGTTTTGGCACGGTCACAGTTATACCGCCAACCCTATTGGGTGTGCAGCAGGTTTGGCTTCTATGGAGCTGATGCATGAAAACGAGCCGGTATTTAGCGAGATGGAACAGTGGCATCGAGAAGAGTTAGAACCACTTCGTGACCATCCCAAGCTAAAGAAGCATCGTGTTACCGGTACAATAGCAGCTATGGAGATAGATACTGAGGATGCTGATGGCTACCTGAATCCCGTAGCAAATAAGATAAAAAAGGAATGTGTTGATAAAGGATTGCTTATACGGCCGTTGGGTAATGTTGTTTACTTAATGCCACCATACTGTACCACCAGAGAGCAGTTATCAAAAATGTATCAGGGTATTAAAAAACTACTTGAAGAGTAGAAAAGGTTGGGTAAATATGGTGATAGAAAGTATTAACCTTCTAGGTCGGGTCGGTCATGTGTTTTAGGTGGCAGTTTAGAAGTATATGAAATACTCTCTTCGATAAATTTTTTGAGGGCTTTAGAATGGCTATATATCTTCTTTTTTACTGATACAAAATCATTGAAGTCATCATTGTTGGGTAGGTAGGGGTCAATACCGTGCTTGGTTATAATGCTTTTTGCAAGAGATTCCCCAATACGGGCGATCAGTAGGTCTTCATAGATTCCCAAGCACATGTTGCCGTTTATTAAATACCCTACGCCGCCAAGCTTTTTCTTTTTTTCCAATTCCTCATTATCGATAAGGTGATGGTCAAGAAGGTCTTCTAAATGTTGGTTATAATCAGCCAAAATATAGTTTGTTTGATAGCTAAGTGTAGAACACTAATATTTCATCTTTTCCCTGATATTACAATTTGAATTTTTAAGGTCTGCTAGAGATTTAGTTCGATACCTTAAATCGGTAACACTGGGAAAGGCTAACAAAGAATTTGTTTCATTTTCGCTAATGTATTCTTACCAGATAACTTTTTTTAATGTGTGTAATTTTTTGGTGGATATCCAACGGTACAGCCGCCTCATCATCGAACTGTGCTTTTTTATACAGTAGCAGAGCTTGCAGATATGCTTTCTGTGATTGGCTATATTTTTTCTTAGCTAACATTTCTGCTTTTTCTACAAGTAGGTCGGCTACTGCTAAGGCCAACTCTGCTTGATAGGTTTCATTTTGAATAAAAAGGGAAATTGTTTCTTTTAGCTCCAGCTTGTGGAACTGTTTTGGATGGCCTTTTGTGACACGCTCAAGAGCATTATTTATCTTTTGTATTGCCTCTTGTTTCTGGTTGTTATTTTTTTTGAAGATAATCTGTTGCAACAGCTGGGTAAGATATTGAATCTGTCGCATTAGAAAATCTTGTTCAAAAAGTGTCATAATAAACAAGGGAATACATGTTAATTTGAGATGGTTCGTGTTTTAAGTTGAACTATCTATCATAACGGTTATGGCTATGCTACAGATCTAGTAATATCTTGCTGAGAGGTATTATACATCAATTCATTGTAAGAAATGCGATACAAGTAACTGCTATTCATTTTAAGCCATCTCCTTATATCAATAATCAATAACAATGGTCTGTAATCATTAGTATTAGTGTTGGAAATACTGTTTATATCAACAAATAAAAACTTGATAACAGTTATATAAAAGAGTTTCAGCTAAGTCCTGAAAAGATACTTTGATAGCCCTAACATAGTATTAAAAAGAGTCATGGGTTTAATTAATCAGTTTTAATAAGATAACTTTGATGAGCCAACATATTTTAATACGGCAGTTACACTCAAGACCGGAATTCCCGTTCCGGTTATAACGAAAAATATTGAAAACAGAACGGCTTAATGTATCCCTGCAACTTTTGCCCGCTGCTACAAAATTAAGGCTTTTAGAATTTACTCATTAAACCTTGATTTAAGGTGGCAATAGCTTTTTTAAGTCAGGTTTTTGGTTTTAGCTCGTGATTCTTCTGCCATAGCTGCGTGGTAATCTTGCAGTTTATTAGCAAGATCAGCTTCGTGACTACTTAACATACGAATTGCCAGCAATCCTGCATTTTTAGCTTTGCCTATTGCAACGGTAGCGACAGGAACACCCCCGGGCATTTGGACGATAGAGTAGAGGCTGTCCAAGCCACTTAAGGTACTCGTTTTTACAGGTACCCCAATAACCGGCAGTGTGGTATGTGCAGCCGTCATTCCCGGTAGGTGAGCTGCGCCGCCTGCTCCTGCAATAATTACTTTGATGCCCCGATCTCGTGCTTCTTTTCCATACTCAGCCATATCGTCTGGAGTACGATGTGCCGATATCACTTTCTTTTCGTAAGGTACATCGAACTCATCTAAAATATCACAGGCCGCTTTCATGGTAGGCCAATCGCTATCACTGCCCATGATTACGCCGACAAGGGGTGTTGCTTTACTCATAATCTGTCTAGTTAATTAGAAAATAGCTTTAATTTAAATTAATATAGAATTTAGAACGTTAATTCCAGAAATCCTTTTTTAAAAATTCTGTATTTGGGATACTAAATTCAGAGTGTACCATCTACCGTTAAATCCTAATACCATCGGTCACTTGCTTTGCTTTTGTATAAGTTTGTTCCATTTCATCGCCCAGCAGTGTATAGTGGGACATTTTGCGACCTACTTTGCTGTCGAGTTTTCCGTACAAATGAAGGTGACCGTCGGATGTTGCCAAGGCCTTGAGAGCATTTTCTACTTTTGCATCTCGCCGGTCGGTACCCAGTAGATTTATCATAGCTACTGCGGGTGTCCGTAACTCAGTTGATCCCAGTGGCAGTCCCATGACAGCACGCACATGGTTTTCGAACTGAGAAGTTACACAGCCTTCTATAGTATAATGGCCCGAGTTATGGGGACGTGGAGCTGATTCATTGAGTAACAAATCACCATTAGGCTTTAAGAAAAATTCGTAAGCAAAAATACCTTTTCCATGGATTGCTTCAGTAGCTTGTACCGCCAATTCTTGTGCTTTTTTTTGAACAGATGCATCTACCGGGGCGGGAGATTTTACAGCCACACAAATATGATTTTCCTGGACGGTCTCGCAACACGGATAGACAACATGCCCCGTTTCGTTTCGAGCAACCTGTACGGCCAATTCGTGGGTAAAATCAACAAATGCTTCGGCTATAATATCCCGATCACTATTACCACCCAGGTTTTCAAACGCCATAATGGCTTCACTAATATCTCGGACGGTCTCATTCCCGTAGCCGTCGTAACCACCTTTAGATGACTTTAACAGGTAGGGCCAACCGTGTTCGTCTCCAAAATTTTCGAGATGATCTTCATCTTTAATAAGGGCATATGGCGTAACAGGGATACCTGCGTCTTCAAAGGTTTGCTTCTCTATCAGCTTGTTTTCGATAAGGGCAAAGCTATCCGGGGCAGGAAAGATAGGTGTTCCACTATCTTTTTGGGCTTGTTTGAGGATATTCGAGCTAATAAACTCATTTTCCAAGGTAAGTACATCACAGCTTTCGGCAAAAGAGGTCAAATCCTCCAAAGAATCAAAAGAGCCGGTCTGTGAATAAGGGGTCATAAATTGAACAGGCTCATTTTCTTCACGATCAGAAAAGACACCAATCTGAATGCCGTATCGAAATGCTTGCAGCCCGGACATGCGTGCCAGCTGACCGGCACCGAGGAAACCAAGGCGAAAGGTTGCAGATAAAGGATTTTTATTCATTACCCAGTCGTTTTTTATGCTTAAAAATTTAGACGGAACATAAGAATTATTCGGCTGGTAATTAAGAGCATAGTTTTATTTTGTATATTCTTAATTTTGATTAAAGAATGGTATTTTGTGTATCTAACAAAAGCTACTTATTTGAAATAGAAGATTATACATGGATATAGAAGCAAAACTAGAGCAGGTTCGCGAACGATTTGATGAAGTTACGGCGGCCATGAGCGACCCTGCCGTATATGATGACCCTGACCATTATACCGAGCTTACGAAAGAGCACAGTGATTTAAAGGAGTTGGTAGAACTATATGAAGAGTGGAAAGAGACCAAAAAGAATATTAAAGGTAACAAAGAGCTTATTGAAGAAGGGGATGATGCTGAAATCACCGAGATGGCTCGCATGGAAAATGAGGAGCTTGAATCTCATTTAGAAGAATTGGAAGAGGATATTAAATTCAAGCTTATTCCCAAAGATCCTGATGACTCTAAAAATGTAATTGTAGAGCTTCGTGCGGGAACTGGTGGTGATGAAGCCGCCATTTTTGTAGGAGATCTGTTTGATATGTATCGCCGCTATGCCGATAAGATGGGGTGGAAGCTGAATTTGTTGGGATTAAGTGAGTCTGACAAGGGAGGCTATAAGGAACTCACTTTTGGCTTGGAAGGGGATGAAGTGTATGGGAAGATGAAATATGAAAGTGGTGTTCATCGCGTACAGCGCGTTCCGCAAACAGAAACGCAGGGACGGGTACACACATCGGCTGCAACTGTTGCCGTTTTACCAGAAGCAGAAGAAGTTGATGTAGAAGTGAATAAAGCGGATCTCCGTGTTGATACCTTTCGTGCCAGTGGAGCAGGGGGGCAGCACGTAAATAAAACAGATTCTGCTATACGTATTACTCATGAGCCTACGGGAGTAGTGGTAGAATGCCAACAGGAACGCTCGCAGCACAAAAATAAGAATAAAGCGATGAAGATGCTGCGTTCCAAGCTATATGAACAGGAAGTAGAGCGACGGCGCAAAGAACGTGATGAAGAGCGAAAAAGTCAGATATCGACAGGAGATCGAAGTGCAAAAGTACGTACATATAACTTTCCTCAGAGCAGGTTAACCGATCATAGAATCAATCTAACACTTTATAACCTGGAAGATATTATGAAGGGTGAGATTGAAGAGGTTATTGAAGCATTACGCGTGCAGGATAATCTCGATAAGCTCAATGCTGTTATGGAGTAACTTATCTAAACTTCTACCTTTTATTTCATTAAGATGGTCGTTCAGTTGCAGCTTGCATAGTTAGATAGTATAATACTATTAATATAGTATGATAAGTATAGTATTATGCCTGATAATGTCTTCTTCAGTTTTACACTCTTATTGCTAGCTTTCCACCATGGTTCTTTTGCACAATCACTGAATGGCAGTAATTGGCAAATGTGGTCTCCGAAAAAGGCGGGGGTTGAGGTGGAATACTTTAAAGTGATGGAAGACAGCATTCAATCAGGCTATTTTGGAGAAGTTCATTCTGTATTGGTAATAAAGAATGGCCGACTGATTTTTGAATCATATTACAACGGAAGTCATCGTGATTCTCTTCACACCCTTCAGTCCATTACTAAAAGTATAACCGCAACAGGAGTGGGGATAGCTATACAGAGTGGTATAATTGAGGGTGTCCACGAACGAATATTACCTGTGTTTAGGGATAAATTTGAAGTTAGAGCATTAAACGATAATAAAAAAAGCCTGACATTATATGATCTTATGACGATGCAGGCCGGGTTTAAATGGAAGGAGGGAGCTTGGAATGGTCCCGAAAATAGTTGGAGGAAAATAGTTGAATACAAGGGTAATTGGTACAAAAAAATATTGGATACACCTGTGACCAAAGTACCGGGCAGTATGTTTGAATACCAGAGTGGAAATCCAATACTAGTGAATGGGTATATACAGACGGTGAGTGATGGGACACTGACCAACTTTTACCAGCAATACCTGTTCGAGCCTCTCCAGATCAATAACATTCATTTTGTGGATGTTAATGGAGGTGCTGAAAAAAATGGTGGCGTGGTACTTAACATGCGCTCGCAGGATCTTGCAAAAATTGGCTATCTTTATCTAAATAAAGGTCGATGGCAGGGGCAGCAAATTGTTTCCAGCAGCTTTATTAAGGATGCGGTTTCTACACATGTATCCCATGCAGAAGAAAATGCATTTTACAGTTATAGCTATGGATATTTTTGGTGGTTAAATCCATTAAATAAGCTTGAATCGGAGTGGAAAATAGACAATACGGGAATTTTTCTTGGTCGGGGAGCGGGTGGTCAACACTTAATAGTTTGGCCTTCAAAAGAATTGGTTTGTGTTATAACTGCCTGGAATTTGCAAAGGCCTACCCGAGTACAGACTATCTTTGATCGATATGTGATACCTGCTGTATTGGGTCAAAAATAATTCGTTACCGGTTATTGAGATTGCTTCTCAATAACCGATAACGATTAAGTACAAATAATAATTAAGCTTTGGATCCTGCTTGTACGAATTTAAGCTGTTACCTTTGGACCTGCTTTAATCAGTTCATCACTTGCTTCATTTTCGAACTGCTCAAAGTTTTCCGCAAACATCTTGGCTAACTGATCGGCCTTTTCATCATAAGCATTTTGGTCATCCCAGGTATTACGGGGAATAAGCACGTCGTTAGGTACCCCATCAACATGTTTCGGAATAGCTAATCCAAATACCGGATCGATCTTAAACTCCACATCTGCAATATTTCCATTCAGTGCTTCGCTAAGCATCTGGCGAGTATGGGTAAGTTCCATACGGTGACCTACACCATGGGGGCCGCCGGTCCAACCAGTATTGAGTAACCAAACAGTTGAGTTATGTTTGCGAATTTTCTTAGCCAGCAATTCTGCATAAACAGTAGGATGCAGGGGCATAAAAGGTGCACCGAAACAGGCAGAGAATGTTGCTTGTGGTTCTGTTACCCCACGTTCGGTACCAGCTACTTTGGCAGTATATCCACTAATAAAGTGGTACATTGCTTGCTCTGGGGTAAGCTTGGATATGGGAGGCAGTACTCCAAAAGCATCACAAGTTAAGAAAATCACGTTGTTTGGATGGTTCCCGGTACCGCTTTCACTTGCATTGGGAATATAGTGGATAGGATAGGAGCAACGCGTATTTTGTGTATAACTGGTATCATTGAAGTCAGGTGAACGATTTTCGTCAAGTACTACATTTTCGAGAATCGTTCCCGGCATCTTCGTAGTTGCATAAATTAATGGTTCTCCTTCTTCAGATAAGTTGATTGTTTTTGCATAACAACCTCCTTCGATATTAAAAACACCATCTTCGCTCCACCCGTGCTCATCATCACCGATAAGGATACGGTCTTGGTCAGATGATAACGTTGTTTTACCAGTTCCGGAGAGACCAAAGAATACTGCTGTTTCACCATCCTCACTCATGTTCGCCGAGCAGTGCATGGCCATAACATCTTGCTTGGGCAGCAGATAATTCATTACCGAGAAGATACCTTTCTTTACTTCGCCGGAATACAGCGTACCACCAATAAGAATAATTTTCTTATCAAAGTTTACGAAAATAAACGTTTCGGTTTTAGTATTGTCTACTTCAGGATCTGCCTTGAAGTTAGGAGCGGCTAAAACAGTAAACTCCGGTTCATGACTTTCAAGTTCTTCTTTAGAGGGGCGTACAAACATATTATGGGCAAATAACCCGTGATAGGCCGCTTCACTTACTACCCGTACATTGAGCTGATATTTCTCATCGGCACCCGCATAGCAGTCTTTAATATATAACTTCTTATCTTGTAGGTAGTTAGTAACTTTTTCAAAAAGGTTATCAAACACCTCTTCGTCTGTAGGTTGATTAATCT
The DNA here is from genome assembly GCF_005869845.1 of Fodinibius saliphilus. Classification (NCBI taxonomy): domain Bacteria; kingdom Pseudomonadati; phylum Balneolota; class Balneolia; order Balneolales; family Balneolaceae; genus Fodinibius; species Fodinibius saliphilus. The sequence continues at coordinate 614,577 of NZ_VAWF01000001.1, forward strand.
TGCCCCAGTCAATATCATCATGGATTGAGGGTTGATCAACAACGTACTTATCTTTGGGAGAACGGCCGGTATATTCTCCTGTTAGTATGCGAATTGCATAATCGTCTGTTAATGTAGCCTCACCATTCTTTATTGCTTCTTCATAAAGCTCAGGAGGAGTCAGATTCCACAGTGTCTTACTGTTGTTTTCTAACTTCAAATATTCAAGTCCCACAGAGCTTTGCGGGTGTGTTTGATTACTCATCTGATAAGTGATTTTGGGATATTTTTAAGTTGTAATTATCGGCTTTTTAGTAATCGAGATAACAATCTTAGGTACTTCTAAATAGAGAAGTCAGTATAAGGATTTTTCTAGTGAATATGGGGAGGAAAATAGAATGCAAAATTTTTGATGGATAGGGTCTATTAACCCTATATAAATTAGGTGATTTTGTACTTTTACACTAAATAAAAGCGGATTTATAAGGGGTATCCTACATTTAATAAAAGAGTAAATTTGATGCTTTGAGCTTGTTGCGGTAGTATTTTATTGTGTGTATTGTTCACGGAGTAGAAATATTGATATTATCTAAATTGGAAATGGGTAAATTGCAAATTCATGAAAAAATATTGCATGGATTGCTTTATTAAGGCTCAAAAAAATCTTAAAACCATAGTAGGTTAAGGTGACTTTTTTAGTCCATACAGGTGATGAAATATGTGTAATACCTTTTTTTGAAAAGTAAAATCGCGGTGCAATTGATGACTATTTAGTTAGACGTAATAAAACCTTATAACAATAGCACCTTTCTTTTATGGTAATTCTTTTTGAAGGTATACATATCGGAACCAAAATTTTTAAAATATTGCTTAAATAATTATACGCCATATAATGGAGAGTTTTCAAGGTTGACTTTTGCGTATATATCAAGAACATTAGTAATATAAAATATATCACTAACTAACAGAGAGGATTGAAATATGTTTAAGAGAGGGATTACTATAGCATTGACATTTCTAATTTTAGTGTCATGCCGAACTGAAGATTCAAATACAGATAATAAGTCAAAAGAAAAATCACAGCTTCTATCAGCGAATGTTTTTGAGGCTGTCCCTATGCCAGGTGAACTGATAACGGGGAACCCGTATCCAACGGATTCTACAACTATTAAAAAATGGGTAAGTTCATCATCTGAGGTGAATAACCTAGAAACAAACCGAAATATTATTAGCCATGGTTGGGGAATATGGCAGGCGTTAACTGAATTTACTGACCAACAGATCAATGGTCAGAAGTTACGTCGTTTTGAAACATGGTATACGCCAGATGATATTATTACTGCTTACAAGAACAGGAAAAAGAACGATCAGGTAGAACTACATCATGTTAAACGAAACAGAGGAGAGCTTAAAACTCTGCGTCAGTTTCATGCAAGTATGAAAGCTTTGCCTAAACCGGGAGAGGCCGGAGTCATAGGATTTGTGAAGTATGATCCAACTGCTGCAGACCATATATTTGAAAATAATTTATTCTATCAAAGCACACTAGATGAGATGTTGGTCAAGGGGAGGATTGCAAATATTTCTAACTTTCCCAATAGTGGTGTTTCTTTAAAACCAGTATTTAAGGTGTTAACGAAACCTAATGCAGATGGTGTATATAGTATTGCTGCTTGGCCGGGAGATGGGGGTAAGCCCGAGCGGCCTTTTGGTAGTAAGGAATGGAACCATAGTGTATATGTTACAGAAGATGGGGAAACAGATCGCTCTCAAAATATTTATTCGATAAATGATTTTATCCATTTTAAACTAGATAAAGAGCAGGCAAAGCAACGAAAGGATGCCAAAGCTGGTGACTACGCTGTGCTTTTAGGTATGCATGTTACTACGCGAGAGATTACGCGCTGGTCATGGCAGACATTTTGGTGGTCCGAAAATCCTGACAAGCCTTACAGTCCAAGCTCTAGTATTATAGCGGGGTATCGCCCCATAGAACAACTGGATCGTGCTGCGAATCACTATGCTATGGCTGTTGCATATAATATGGTTCAACCTGCACAGGCCGAACGGGGCGGTTCTGGAAAAAATGCAGCATCTTTGTATGCCTATAACCCGTACCTTGAAGCGGGATTTGGATTGGAAGTATTTAAAGAGGGAAATAAAGATGTTCGCGAATATTATCCTAAATCCTATCAAAAAGTTGGGGAAAAGATGAATCTCTACGGCATGCAGACAAATTGTATGAGTTGTCACGGACAGGCGCGGTATGATCCGCAATCAGTAGGGACACACTTTTATTTAACGGATCAATATTTCTCTATGGATGCTCCATATTTTAAAAATAAAGTAAAGGTGGACTTCACCTGGAGCATTATCGGTAATCTAATTAATGATAATGAAGAGCCAATTGAGATAGAAAAAAAGAAATAGTTTAAAGCTTAATGTTGAAAATAGAGAGTTAAGTGACTCTCTATTTTTATTTAACCTAAATTTTTACAGGATAGGGGGGTAATTTGTTTTGCTCCAACCCAATTATATTAATAACAGAACTTTTGCATTTAATTGATCACAATGAAATGTAAATAATGATATAATTTATTTACTATTTACCAGTTTTTTTAAACTCTCTATCTTTTTTTTCAACGAGTTGTCGAGTTTATTATAGTTACTTTTCGAAATGTTAGAAATCTCAGAGAGAAGCTTACGGGCTTTATCAAATTTATTTTGCTTGGCAGCAAGTTCAGCTTGATTAGTTTTGATATTTATTATTCTCGGATGATTTTCAGGATGTTTTTTTTCTAAGTTATGTTGTGCTTTTTTTAGGAAAGTTTCGGCAAGTTTATACTCTTCTCTAAGAAAGTATATTTTAGCATATTTATTGTAAAAATTGCCTAGTCGTGGATTCTCAGGGTTTATTTTTCGCTGAATTTTTAATGCTTTTTTGAGATACTGTTCTGCTGAGTCCAGTTTGCCAGCATCTAAGTAGTTACCACTTAGTGTACCTGAAATATTTGCAATTTCTTGGTGTTCTTCGCCATAAAGACTATTACTCATTTTTAAAGCATCCTTATTGAGTTCTATGGCTTTTCTTATTTTACCCTTGTTATTATAGAGATTAGCCAGGTTGACTAAATTTGCGGCAATTCCTGGGTGGGGAGCTTCTGTTACTTCTCGAACCATTTCGAGTGATTCTTTTTGGATAGTTATTGCACTTTTATACTTTTTCTGAAAGCGAAGAATTGAGGCATAAATAAATAACGTTTCAGCTGTCTTGACATTTGGTTCTTTATAAAGAGTTTTACTTATTTTTAAAGCTTCTTTTATGAGCGTCAAAGCGTTACCATAGTTTGCCTGTAAGCGTTCTACATATGCTAAATCTCTAAGCGATTTAATATATTCATCAGTATTTTTACGTCGAATGTGACGATATATATTTATTGATTCCTGCAGTGCCTTCGTAGATTTACTATAGTTTCCCAAGTCACGTTGGATGATACCATATACGTTATAAGATTTTGCTATTTTGGCATTCTTAACTTGTTCTTTTGCTAATATATTAAGGGCCTTATTTATAAGTGTAGATGCTTTTTGAATGTCGCCTAGTGTACGGTAAGTCCGGCCCATTGTAGTTAATACTTCAGCTTGAACCAACGGGGTCTTTTTAAGATTTTGAACTTCTTCAAAGCTACTATCGAGAAAATCTGTAATAGATACGGTATCTCCCTGGGCTTCACTGGGGGTGTTTGCCTCGATCATACTTGTTAGAAAGTTAGTAACGGCAGATGCTTTTTTAGCTTCCAGTTGTGCTTGATTGCGTTCTTGTGAAACCTGGATGCTATGATAACTGAATAAGCCTATTAATATGATTAAAAAGGCCGCTGCCGTGTTAATGACTATTTTATTCCGTTTTAAGAATTTCGTTGCTACATAGCGAAAATGTTCGGCACGTGCTGTAACCGGTTGATCGGTACCATAGCGACGCAAGTCTTCAACAAAGAGTTCAATTGAGTTATATCGGTTAGCAGCTTTTTTGCGCAAGCTTTTACGCACAATAGCATCCAGATCTCCGGAGATAAGCTTAACAAGCTTATGAGGCGAAAAGCCTCGTTTTGCTGCGATTTTTGATTGGGTATCGGTATCTAAAGTTCGAAAATGAGAAGAAGGTTTAGGAGCAGTTTTTTGAGTAATTAGCTTTTTTAGCTCTCCCCGATTTTTTGTTTCACCAGGTTCAAATGGATGAACACTTATCAGCAGTTTATATAAAACTATGCCCAGTGCATAATTGTCAGCAGCGGTGGTTATGGTTTCATGATTTATTTGCTCCGGGGCAGCATATGCCAGAGTAAGCATTTGTGCACCGGCCTGAGTTTTATGGATATTTTCTATTTCGGAGTTGGAATCAAGCAGCTTTGCGATACCAAAATCCAATATTTTTACTTGACCTTCCGGGGTGATGAGTATATTCGCAGGTTTTAAATCGCGATGGATAACGAGGTTATTATGGGCATACTGCACAGCGTTGCACACTTTTCGGAACAGGGTAAGACGTTCATCAATAGAGAGGGTATGCTCATCACAATACTCGTCAATAGGTTGTCCATTGATATATTCCATCACAAGGTATGGAAGTCCCTCGTTGGTAACACCGCCATCATAAAGCCGCCCGATATGGGGGTGGTGGAGACTGGCCAGGATATTTTGTTCCTGTTTAAAACGAGCAATATTGGAGGGGGTGTCCATACCGCGCCGAATTATTTTAATAGCCACTTTATGGTGGAAAGCCCCGTCAGTACGTTCGGCCAGATAAATCGATCCCATTCCGCCATGTTCAATCAATTTTGTGATGGAGTAGGCCCCAAGTTGTTTTCCAACAAGAGAAGAGTAATGCTCATCAGGTAAATCTTCAATGATATTAGGAATCAGAATATCTTTTTCTACACTGCCGGTTTCCAAGAAACCCTCTGAGGACTCAATGGATTCTAAGAGTTCGGTAATCCATGACTTCAGCTGTTTATTATCGCCACATTGCTGTTCAATAAAGGTTAGGCGTGTGTTTTTAGGCTTGGTTAAGGCCTCATCAAGAATCTGTTCAACCCTATCCCAATTTGTTTGTCCCATACTTTTATACCCTGTTAGTGTGGTAATTTTATCTGGCCGAAAGATGACATTTTTTATTGTTTAAAAACTCTAAGGAAGGAACAAAAAGTTTTAATTAATTAAAATAAGGATTAGCTGTTAGGCTTTATAGCCAGTATTTAAGTTAAGTGGTTATATGCAGCAAAAAAGTTGGTCTCTCATTTCAGTTCTTTATAAAGCCATCCCCGGGCCTTAGCCCAATCTCTTTTTACGGTGCTTACAGAAATATCCAAAACATCAGCCGTTGCATCAATGGTCATATCCCCAAAGAAGCGAAGTTCTACTATATCTGCCATCCGTTGACTGAGTTGGGCTAGTTCAGCAAGTTTTTTATCAATTTCTAAAAGGGTTTCAGCACTGGTGTCTTTATTTAAAAGACCATCAATATATGTTAGTTCGTGCTGGTTCCCGCCACGTTTTTCAGCCTTCTTTTTACGAGCATGATCAATTAATATCTGACGCATACAGCGCGATGAAATGGCAAAAAAGTGGTTGCGATCAGTCGCTTCTATACTCCCTTGCTGCACCATTTTTAGATACACTTCATGGACCAATGCTGTTTTGGAATAGGTTACTTCAGAATATTCCTTGTTTAGCCGAGCATGGGCAAGCTGTCTAAGTTGGTTATACACTAAAGGAAATAAAGCGTCGTAGGCCTTTTCCGAACCTTCCTTAATATGTACCAATAGCTGGGTTATTTCCGCTTGGGATTTCATAGGTGCAAAAGGGGTATTAGATTCCAATAATTGTGTAGAGATATATTTGTGATGAATATAATAAATACTTTGAACCAATTGTGCTTACCGGCTCGCATTTACAAGCAGTAGCCCCCAAGGCTCTTCAAGAGTAGATAACAATAGATGTCTTGGATCTTAATCTCAATAAATAAAAAATAAAATTATGAAATATTTAGTTACTGTTATAGCGGTTATTGCTTCTGTTTTTTTAATACAGGGGTGTAGCAGCAGTCCTTCAGGCTCAGGAAAGTCGACTAATCCACCTACCTTAGATGCGGTAATCGATCATTCGCCTAGTTTACCCGAAACCAATGTTGAAGTTAACTTGGATGCCGGCAATTCCAAAGACGAACAGAATATCGGCTATGATATTCAGTGGTCACTTACGAACAAACCAACAAATAGTTCAGTTACCTTAAGTAATACCACTCAACCAAAGATAAAGTTTATCCCCGATGTCGCGGGTGACTATGAAGTTAAACTGGAAATAGAAAATAGTTCAAAAGGCATAATCGATGATGCCACTACAACAATATCCGTTATATCATCTGAATCAACAATAGAACTTGAAGGTGATATTAATACCGACAGTACCTTAACAGATATATTTTCAGAACCTAGTATTCCGGACTATTTAGTAGTTGGTGATGTTGACGTCAATGCTAAGTTAACCGTTGATCCAGGTGTTGTAATACATTTTAAAGAAAACTTGGGGCTAAAAGTAGCGAGCGACGGTATATTATCGGCAGTTGGTACTGACAGTAATAGAATTATTTTTACTGGTGAAAGCCAATCTGTAAATGGATTTTGGAAAGGCATTAATATTTATTCAAATACTGTAGAGAACGCTATCAAATATGCCGAAATAAGTTATGGGGGCAGTAAATCTGCGGGTACTTATTTTGAGGCTGCAAATATAACGATTGATCAGGCTAAAGTTCAGCTTGCCAATACTAAAATATCTAACAGTGGAATGTTTGGGATTCAAACACGGCGAAGTGGTTCAGAATTCCCAATGGAAAATATGGAGTTCAGTAGTAATGATGATGAACATGCATATGTCCATATCAGTCAATTGGGTTATTTTGACAGTGGAAGTTCTTTTGACGGTGGATATGTAGAAGGCTTTGGCGGCTCAACAAAAGCTGACCTGGATATTTCGGTGTTGAATGGGGCAAAGTATAGTATTTTGGATAATGTAGGTTTCGATCACCTTGTGACTATTGATGCAGGTACCCAAATCGAGTTTGTAGCTGATGCGGGTTTTAAGGTAGGTAATAATGGAACCATCAAAGCCATTGGGGCAGCTAATAATAAAATTATATTTACCGGTACGGCAAAAACTCCAGGGGCCTGGCGAGGCATATTTATCGGGTCACCTTCTGTTGATAACATCTTGAAGCATGTTGAAATCAGCTATGGTGGCAGTATAAATATGGCTACCTACTTCAATAAGGCCAATATGGTCATTGATCGGGCCAAAGTTGAGCTAGACAATGTCGAAATAACCGGAAGTGCAGGTTATGGTATTCAAACCCGCCGAAATGGATCTACATTCACTCTAACCAACTCCTTGTTTGATAATAATCAGAACTCTGATATGCGAATTCATCCAACGCAGGTTGATTTTATTGACAACCTAACCAACTTTAATGACGGAGATGTGGAAGTCTATGGAGGAGATACAGAGGCCACTGGCAGCGAAACCTGGAGTAACCTTAACAACGGGACGTTCTATTTTTCAAGTTCGGTAAGTATTGAAAAGGAAGTGTCGATCGAGGCCGGAACGCTGTTTGAAATGGGGACTGATGTTAAGTTATTAGTATCTAGTGGTACTGATCCGGGCGTAATAAAAGCGATAGGGACTAGTAGTAATCCTATTATCTTCACAGGGCGTTCTAAAGTGAAAGGAGCTTGGCGTGGTGTCTTAATAGCTTCTGGTTCTGTTGATAACGAGATGGATCATGTTAAAATAGAGTATGGAGGAAGCAGCGATTTGGCGACTTATATGCCAGCCGGGAATTTAGGGGTATATAACGATGCTTATCTGACTATTTCGAATACAGAGATCCAGAATAGTGCCAATTATGGTTTCATGGTACGGGAAACCCGGGGTGCTACCGTTGCGGGAACAAATATCACTTATTTGGATAATTCAAACTCTGATTTTTATGATTATTAGAATAATGGGCTAATTGATAAATGATTTAAAGGACTGTCGTTAATCTGGCAGTCCTTTTTTATTTAAAACTCTTTTTTATCCTCTTGTTAGAGGATTTGTATATTTACATTCATCGTTGATTTTAAAAGTGCGCTCCATGAATATAAAAAAGGTAACGTTAGCACTAATACAGTGCAGATGCTCTTCTGATATCACAGTAAATATGAAGAAGACTATAAAAAAGATTGAACAGGCCTCAAATGATGGGGCACAAATAATATTATTACAGGAGTTATTTCAGACACCATACTTTTGTCAAACTGTAGATGAAAAATATTTCGATTTGGCACAATCCATACCAGGTCCAGTTACTGAAGAGCTTTCAAAACTGGCAAAAGAACTGGAGGTCGTAGTTGTAGCGCCGTTTTTTGAGCGAAGGGCTGCTGGTATTTACCATAATTCCGTTTGTGTTATAGATGCAGATGGTAACTTAATGGGGACATATCGCAAGCATCACATCCCGGATGACCCTGGTTTTCATGAGAAATATTATTTCACACCCGGAGATGGGGGATATCGGGTTTTTGATACCAAATATGCTAAAATTGCTCCATTGATATGCTGGGATCAATGGTTCCCTGAAGCTGCCCGTATTGCAGCACTAAAAGGCGCTGAACTGCTTGTATATCCAACTGCTATTGGGACATTGCCGGATGAAAAAGGTGAGATTGGAAAGAGCTATCTAGATGCATGGCAAACAATACAAAAAAGTCATGCAATCGCTAACAGTTGTTTTGTGGCAAGTGTGAATAGAACTGGAGAGGAGGGAGAGGTCAATTTCTGGGGACATTCTTTTGTAGCAAGTCCTTTTGGAAAAGTATTGGCAGAAGCAGGTCATGATGAAGAGACTGTGATCGCTGAAATCGACATTTTAGAAATTGAAAATCAGCGAAGAGTTTGGCCATTCTTTAGAGATCGAAGGATAGATACTTATCAACCTATAGGAAATCGGTATATTGAAAATGATTGAACGCTAATCACTTTTTAAATTATTATACAACCAGTTTTTAGCTTGGTTCCAGTCACGCTTTATGGTTCTTTCTGATAATTTTAGTGATTTGGCAATATTATGCATGGTCATATCATGGAAGAATCGCATTCTAACTACTTTGGCGAGCCGTTTGTTATAAACTGAAAGTTCTTCGACCGATTTACTTACAAGGCTGTAGCTTTTTGGGCATTCATTTGCTGATCCCAACTCTTCATGAAAAGTTATTTCCTGGTAGTTGGTACCACGTATTTCTGTATCCTGTTTACGAGCCTGATCTATTAGAATTTGATGCATACAGTTAGAAGCAATAGATAGAAAGTGATTGTAGTTATTACATTTCAAACTTTTTTGCTTCAGCATCTTTAAATATAGCTCATGTACCAGGTCAGTGTTGCTAATACCATTTTTATTTTTCTCAGGCATTAGTTGTAGATACGCACGTTTTTTTAGCTCTTCATAAAGAAGTGAGAATAGTTTGTTATATGCTTTCTGAGTGTTGACGTGAATATTATTAACAAAATACGATCTCTTTGTATCATCCTTTTTTATAGTCATATCCTACCCCTTTTTTATTAATTCCCTTAATTAAAAAAGCATTTTTCAGGTAAAATTGAAATAAATTAGGAAAATTTGTCACTTTTCTCATAAATTTTACGCATTATATAAGTGAGGGTATTTGTAAAAGGTAGGAAATTAAAGAGAGGCGCATATTAAGCATCACAGGAGTGATGTTATGTTAAACCGCTGTAAAATACAGCGTTAGAGGGTCGCGGAGAGATGTCAATAAATGACGCATATTAAGGTTAAGGGCAGTGGGGTTGATACTCACTGCCCTTTTATTTTTGTCTGTATATAGTATATTTGAGCAACCCTCATAACTTGAAGTGTAGAGCTACTGGCATCTCAAAATTAGATTGAAATATGCTTGAAAAGATACCTGCAGAGTTGAACTATTCCCTGTTACCCGAGTGGCATAACCACTCAGCTACTCAAATGCATTGGCCTTCAAATAAGAAGACGTGGCCTGGCAAACGTTTACAAAAGGTGGAGTATGTTTATCTGGATATTATTGAGGTATTACATCGCTATGAGAATATTCACCTCTTTGTTGATAACAGGATACTACATGAGCATGTTGTAAATTTGTTGAGGGAGCGAAATATTAATCTAGATAAGATTATATTTCATATCCAATCAATTAATGATGTTTGGGCTCGAGATTGTGGCCCCATTTTTGTTTATCGAGAGGGGGAAGAAGAGGCTGAGTATGCGATAACAGATTGGGAATATAATAGTTGGGGAGATAAATATCCTCCATATGATTCAGATAATAAGTTACCTAGCTACCTTGCCTCGAAGTATGGTATAAGTCGTTATGAACCGGAAATGGTTTTGGAAGGTGGGTCTATAGATACCAATGGGGATGGAGTCTTGATAACAACGGAATCTGTATTATTAAATCGCAATAGGAATCCCCAAATGACAAGAGATGATATTGAGCAACGATTACAAGATTTTTTAGGGATACAGAGAGTAATTTGGCTAAAAGGAGGGTTGGCAGGAGATGATACCGACGGCCATGTGGATGATGTTGCCCGTTTCTTAAATAAAGATACAATACTGGCAATGCGTTCTGATATTGAGCATGATATCAACTATAAGGTGTTAGATGAAAATTTAGAAATATTACAGCGGGCCACTGACCGCCATGGATATTCATTTGCGATAGAAACCTTGCCATTACCTGAAACCCGTATAGAGGATAGAACAGTTGATGGGTCAAGTCACGTGCCGGCCAGCTATACCAATTTTTATATTGCAAATGAGGTCGTATTGGTCCCATTATATGATGAGCGTTATGATCAAGAGGCCCTTAGGCTTTTCAGACAATATTACCCTGGTCGCGATATTGTTGGCATACCATGTGCCGATCTAGTATGGGGACAAGGAGCAATACATTGTATTACGCAGCCCCTATACGGCTTATAGAATACCAGGGGGATAGGCAGCTAACGCTTGTGGTGCCTTTCTTTTATGTTTTTAATATAGCTCAGGGCTTTTTGTATACGTAAATCGTTATCATTAAAGTTTTTCTTGAATATGGAAACCGCTTTTGAGAAATATTTTTCTGATATTGAAAAATTTTGTTGGTGATATTTAAGGAGACCATAATTCATAAAAAACTCCCCAATCCGGTAGTGATCTTGCGGGAAATGGTTTTCATAGATAGGTTTCGCCTTAGTAAAAATGGAATCTGATTTTGCATATTTCTTGGCCTTCATTAAGATTGAACCTAATTTATTCAGGTCTAAGCCAACTTCAGGATGTTTTTCTCCTAGGCGTAGCTTGTCTATAGTGATTACCTGTTTTAACAACTTTTGGGCTTTACTATATTTTCCTAGATCCATTAATACATCTCCAAGGTTATACATAGGAATTGCCAAGTCTGGATTGGTGCTGTCCATTTTACTTCGATAAATAGCCAGTGATTTCTCGTAGTTATTCTTTGCCTGTTGTAAATTGCCTTGAGCTTTTTGAATAATGGCAAAGTTATTAACACTCTTTGCATATATAACAGAGGAATCGCCATAGATACTTTTAGTTAGGTCAATATCCTTGAGTGCATATTTTTCGGCTTGTTCCCATTCGCTTAAGACGCGGTAATTTCTGGCTAATAATCCATAGCTGGCACTTAATTCAGAACTATTGGGACCATACAACTTGATGAACTCTTCCAATGCTTCAAGTAGGTATGATTCAGCTTTCTTATGTTTGCTGGTACGATGATATAATAATCCCATTCGATACTTTGTACGGGCAATTTCGGGATGGGAGTGTTCATAATAATTCTTGAAATAGGAGAGAGCCTTTTTAAAATGTTTCTCAGCTAGCCCATATTCACCCAAAAATAACTGAGTTTCTCCTAAGTTTGCTAAAGTAACGTGATAAGAAATATTGTCTGTCTTATGATATCTTTTTTTAAGACTATCCGATTTTAGAAATAAGTTTTCTGCTTTTTGATATTGAGATTGCAAAAATTGATTACTTGCGTATATCGCAAAAGGTTCTGCCAACTCAGGTGAATTGTCTCCATATAACTGTATTTTAATATCAATTGCTTTGCGAATGTGTTTTTCAGCCAAGTTGTATTTGTGGACTTCGTGATAGTAACTTGAGAGATGGGAATGAATGTTAGCAGTTTGTAATGACTTTTCACCATAGTGTGTAATACTTCTATTTAATGCTTTTGTTAAAGCTTCTTTAGCGGTTTCGAATGCATCCACATTTGATAAAGCATCCCCAATTGCAGAGAGCATTTCAATGTATATTTTCGGTTGATCATTTAGCTCTCGTTCTGTTCTATGGAATCCAGCCAAGAGTAAATCATTGACTGTGGCATTATTGCCAGCATAGCTTTTCATATCTGGATTGCCGGTATTAAACATCTGAAGCATAAAGTTTTTTACTTGTTCAGCGCGTTCTGCTTCAAAACGCGCCTGATCACGCTCTTTGGCAATGCGCCAAGTATAAAAGCTTGCAAAACCGATGATGAGTAAAATAACACCTACAACTGTAGCAAGGCCTTGTTTATGTCGTTGGAAAAACTTTTTTGACCGATACTGCACTGAATTTTGACGTGCGGTAACTGGTAATCCCTTACGGTAATTTTCTAAATCACTTAAAAAATCATTGGCAACACGGTAGCGTTGGTCAGCTTCTTTACGAATGGCTTTGAGTACAATTGCATCCAGATCGCCTCGTAGCTTTTTTTTAAGGGTTATCGAATCAACTGATGAGCTTGGGGATGAGGGGTCCTTTTTTAATATAATATGTTCAATTTCATGTTGTGAGATATCTTCAAAATTGAAAGGAAAGGCCCCTGCTAATAATTGATAAAATATGATACCGAGGGCATATAGATCGGTAGCTGTTGTGATATTGGTTTCCTTAATTTGTTCAGGTGCTGCATATTTTGGAGTCAGAAGTCGTGCTCCTGTCTGTGTTAAAGAAGCATCCTCTTCTTGGTGGAGTTTGGATATTCCAAAATCGAGTATTTTAACATTCCCGGATTGATCGACCAGGATATTTCCAGGTTTCAAATCCCGATGAATAACCAGGTTCTCATGGGCATGACGAACGGCTTGTAGTACTTGTTTAAAAAGCTCAATTTTATCATCAATCGAAGTATTGTATTTGCGGCAATATTCATCAATAGGCATGCCGTTAACATATTCCATGATGATATAGAGAAACCCGTCATCGGTAACTCCGCCGTCAAAAAGCTGGGCTATTCCGCGATGGCTAAGGTTCGCTAGAATCTGCTGTTCTCTTTTAAATCGTTGTATATTTGATTGTGTAGCTCTCCCATGTCGAATTATTTTGATAGCCACCTTGTGATCAAATTTTTTATCATCACGTTCAGCCATATAGACTGTACCCATACCACCTTCTCCCAAGATGCTTTTAATAGAATAGGAGCCAACTTTTTTACCTATTAGGGAATTTTCTTCAGTAATACTCTCAATTTCGTTACCTAGTTCGTTATAAAACTCCTTCTTGTATGTAGATGGGTTGTCAAGCCAGCCTTCTGACTCAAAAATCGAGTTAAGGAGTTGGGTGACTTCTATTTTGAGGGTTTTATTATTTTTACACCTTTTTTGGATGAAAGCAGGGTGCTGATCTTGGGGTAAGTCTAATACTTCATCAATAATAGTCTCTACTTCTTGCCAGTCGAGTTCACTCATGCCAAGTACGAGTCAATTAATAGTTATTGTGGTCCTTCATTATGCACCTACGTAAAAGAATATGTAAGGTAGGTCAAATTACTCCATCTTAAACCGCCCTTTCAATTCTTTGTATAGCCAGCCCCGAGCCTTCATCCAATCACGTTTAACAGTACTCTCAGAAATGCCTAAGGTATTTGCTGTTTCTGTAATTGTCATTTCTCCAAAGAAACGCATTTCAACAACTTTGCTGAGTCTGCTATTTAGTTTTTCCAGTCTATCAAGTGCTGCATCAATATCCAGAAGTTCTTGTGACTTTTTATTCTGATTCTTAAAAATTTCGTCTATATACGTGAGATCTTTCTGTTTACCTCCACGCTTTTCAGCCGTTTTCTTGCGGGCATAATCGATTAAAATTTGACGCATACAGCGAGAGGAAATTGCTAAAAAATGGCTTTTATCAGTGAAGTTAATCTTCGACTGATCTATCATCTTTAAATAGGTCTCATGCACGAGTTCAGTCTTTGAGAGGGTGTGGTCCGGTGACTGACGATGCATGTGTGAATAAGCTAGCTTCCTAAGCTCTTCATAAATAAGTGGGTAAAGCTTTTCGTAGACCTTCTTTTGACCATCTTTTAACTGGCAAAGTAGTTGAGTGACTTCTGATTGAGATACCATAGATGATTAATCTGGATGAGCTGTTTTATAATCTCTTGTCGTATGTAACAATGGAAGACCGTAATAAATGTTCCTGAAATTAAAGATTTCTAATATCAAATTACTAAATCATGACTAACAAAGCTACAATATTCGGATTAATAATGTCAGTGCTAATCCTCTTCGGCTGTTCAGGAAACAGTACTAGCCCAGACAATGGAGGAGGTGATGATGGAGGCGGAAATGGCGGAACACCTACTGCAACTGCAGATGCAGGAACAGATTCGGAGGAAGCTGTTGGGTTTGAAATATCAGCAGATGGATCCGGTTCGACGGGAAGTGGAACTATCAGTTATTCCTGGAGTTTTACTAATCAGCCTGCCAACAGTACAGTCACCTTGTCAAATGCATCCTCAGAAACCCCTACTTTTACACCTGATCTGCCTGGGGAGTATATTTTGGAACTGGAGGTGAGTTCTGACGGTGAAACAGATGCTGATACTGTTGTATATTCAGCAATAGCTAAAAGAATATTTGTTGATGCAAATAGCGGTACTGATGAAGATATTAACGGCTATATGGAGGCAACACCTTTGAAAACGGTATCCGCAGCATTGACACGCATTGGCAATAATGATAGTGATCCCTTTTTGGCAATCGATACCATGCGTGTTGCAAAAGGGACCTATGACGAAAATAACGGAGAAAGTTATCCTTTGTCCTTTATCGGCAACTTGATTGTTAAGGGAGACCAGAGTGTCGATCGTAGCAGTATACACCTGCTGAGTCCAGATGTTGAGAGGGACCCGGCAATTAAAATTGGAGAGGGAGTAATATTAAGACACCTACATATTGAAAATGGTTATACCGGGGGAACGTTTAATGGCGACCCCGATGCGGTATATATATGGAGCGGAAGCGACATGAGCTCATCAACAGTTGCATTGGAGGATATTAAAATAACAATGAATGCCAGGGAAGGAGTAGCCATATCAACCGGCTCAAATATGACAGTAGATGTTCGGGGCTATAACGGTACCCGGAGCTATATTAACGGGAATAATGTTGGACGTGCTTATCTAAACCGATTTAACACTTCAAATGTAACCCTAAATATTAAAGATACGGATATTTCAAATATGGGAGATGTTGGAGCTATCGAGGTTGATGATGTTCATAATCTTACTATTAATGTCACCAATTCGGTATTTAAACCCGGTACAGGGCATGTGAATGCCTATGCTTTCGACCTGGAAGATGATGTGGATCTAACATTAGAAAATACGACTATTACCAGCAGTACCGGGTCAACATCAGGTGCTCGTTTTAAATATGGGATAGTAATGGACAATGATCAGCCAAATACTAATATCGAGATTCTGAACTCTACTATAGAGTATACGCAGTGGTCAGCAGTTTTAATGCGTGCTTCTGTTGTTAAAATAACTGATAGTATTATTGAAGGAGTGCTTACACAAGAGTCTAATGTGAATTTAGCCTATGATGCTATCAGGCAACTCGATGGTACACTGATAGTGCGTGGAACTACATTCAAAGATATTAATACCAGTGCAATAGATGTTGGAGGACCTAATTTGCCCAATGACAATAACTTTTCTGTGGATTTGGGTACTGATCAGGATCCGGGTAACAATGTTTTCCAAAATGTTAGGGGATGGGATGTACAGGTATCGCGTAGTGGTGAGGTAGTGAGTGAATTACCGGCATTCGGAAATAGCTGGTCTAATGGAGCTAGTCCAAGATGCAGACAAGATGTAAGCGATTATGATCTTGGAGAAATATATGTAAATGATCAGGGGGGGAGCCTACGCTGGGGAACCGGCAGCTCAGAGATATGTAACTAATGGTAAATTTGAATACTCTGACCTTGAGCATAACTTTTACCTATGTTAGGCTGAACCTTATTTGAGCATCTGGTAGGCAAATAGTAACAATCCTTATACCTATTAAAAGAGGGCGGTACCGATATTCCAGGTGGCCGCCCTTGGGGATTGTAAAAAGGATATAAGTTAATATATAACCTTGTCAAGACTCGTTATAACTGATGCCAGTCGAATTGCATCAAAGATACGTTTTTCGTTGCTGTCTAGTTTAAGAAGTGATTGTTCATGCGATTGTACACACAATTCACATCCATTAGCTGCTGAAACAGCAAGGCTGACAAGCTCAAAAAACTCTTTTTCAAGTTTTGGCTTTGCCATGATATTCATTTTGATGCCGGCTGATTGCTTGTCGTACTCTTCTTTGTCAACAAAATGGCGGAACCGGTACAGTACATTATTAGCTGCCAACAGAGAAGCACAAGCTACGGCGTCACCAATTTCTTCTTCCGTGGCCTCATGGTCTCTAGCCAGTGATTGGAAGTACTTTTTAAGCGGTTCGTTTTTTTCATTGACAGCTATAGCCAGTGCAATAATAGCTGCTTCCTTTTTGCTCAAATGATCTGACTTTAGCGTCTTTTTCAGGTTAACTCTGAGATCTTTGATATAGCGAGAATCGCCATCAACGAGTGCATCAAGGGAAGAGGAAGAGTATTCTTCCTCTAGCCCTAAATCTTCAACCAGATCATCTTTTACATCTTTAGTATCTGCTATTCCAAACATAAAACGTAAGAGCTTAAATTATACGGTAAGAGTTTCTTCACCCTTTTCCCAGTTGCATGGGCAGAGTTCATCTGTTTGAAGCGCATCAAGAACCCGAATAACCTCATCAACGTTACGTCCAACATTAAGGTCATTAACGCTTACCCAACGGATAATTCCATCCGGATCGATGATGAAGGTAGCACGGTAAGCTACTTTTTCATTGGGCTCCAGAATGCCGAGTTCTTCAGCAAGAGACTTAGAGGTGTCAGCCAACATTGGGAACTTTAGATCACGAAGATCCTCATGGTCATTTCTCCATGCAAGGTGAACAAATTCAGAATCTGTGGAAGCTCCGATGAGGGTACAGTCCCGGTCACGAAACTCGTCAAAACTGTCATTGAAAGCAGCAATTTCTGTGGGGCAAACAAAAGTAAAATCTTTTGGCCACCAAAACATGGTTGTCCACTGATCAACATCATTATCTAAGATATCGTCAGCGATATCAGTGAACTCTTCCCCTTTTTCTAAGGAAATGCATGCTGTTTTTTTGAATTCTGGAAACTTTTGACCTACTGTGATCATTCGTTAGTATTGTTTTTTAATTGCAATTTGTTTTGAAGGAATTTTAAATCGAAGAGAAGGTAGGAGTGTTCAGGAGAAGTCTAAAATCGAGTTTATCTATCGGGGCTAATAGAGAAGGTTTATTAGGATCTGATATTGGTTTTACAGATTGAAATAGGTCGCCTGCTCCTTTGGGATATGTACTTCTGGTTTTTCTTTTTTAATGAATCGCATAATATCAGCAATGTCTTCAACTTTCAGTGTGATAGAGGCTGACTCTACATCAATAAGTTTGTGATAGCTGGCATTTTCACGACTTTGGTACATAAGATGGTAAGAAGTGGAAAAGTCGAATAAAGCTTCTGAAGGTTTGCGCTCATTGTGGGAAGTAAATTTTAATGATTCAATATTATCAACCGGTATTTTTATAGTATTTTCATATAAGGTGCCTTTACTAATTTCAATGATGAGCGTTCGTTCCTCAAAATAGAGTACAAATTTATAAAGGGGCTCAGATAAAATAAAAATGCCTCGAAAACTAATTAGAAATAAAATAAGGGCTGCAACTTGGTTGGGATTGAACATATTCCAATCTATAAAAATGAACGATCCTGCC